>CAJUFO010000030.1 GCA_910585615.1 uncultured Acetatifactor sp. | reverse complement strand
TTGTTCATTACAATTATTTTAAGGAGGAATTGTCATGGACAAAGTATCGGGAAATTGACAGTATTTTTTGAAGAGCCGTTTTGGGTGGGAGTGTTCGAACGTGTATCATATGGAAAGCTTTACAGACAGGGCAGGGAGGCGATAGGCCATGGCGACATACATCATATCCGACATACACGGCGAATACGAAATGTTCCTGGAGCTGCTGGGCGAAATCAATCTGAGGGCAGAGGATACCTTATACATCCTGGGGGATGTCCTGGACAGAGGCCCCCATCCCATCCGGACGCTGCTGATGCTCATGAAGATGCCCAATGTGGTGTGCCTGGCGGGCAATCATGAGCTCATGGCGCTGGAGTGCCTGGAGTTCCTCATGAAGGAGATTACGGATATGTCCATAGAGGAACTGGACGAAAAGATGCTGGAAAACCTTGTGACATGGCAGTATAACGGGGGAGGCACCACCATTGAGGAATTCCGCGCATTGGGCCGGGAGATGCAGAAATCCGTCATCGATTTCCTGAAAGAATTCTCGATTTATGAGGAGCTGACCGTCAATGGAAAAGACTATCTGCTGGTCCACGCCGGGCTGGGCAATTATGCTCCGGAAAAGGACATTGAGGACTATTCCCTGAAAGAGCTGATGTGGGAAAGGGCGGAGTATGACATCCGATATTTCGAGGATGTATATGTGGTTACAGGCCATACGCCCACACAGGAAATCTCAGGCAACCCCAGGCCGGGGTACATATTCAGGAGACAGAACCATATCGCCATCGACTGCGGCTGCTACCGCCCGGGAGGCCGCCTGGCCGCTATATGTCTTGACACCGGGGAAGAATTCTATTCGTCAGACAATGAGGCCTGCCCGGGAGAACAATGAAATGATATGTGTTGAGCAAAATATTGTTTGAAGCAGGAGGGGCGGAAAAGATATGGAAAATCCCGGAATTGCCGATGGAATATCGGCCCTTCCGGGATGCTCTCTCGTCTTTCCCTGGGCTGCGCTCTGCAAGACGGATCAGTAGTTCTCCGCATGCACCTCGAAATAGCTCTGAGGGTGATTGCAGGTGGGGCAGACCTCCGGAGCCTTTGTGCCAACGATGATATGCCCGCAGTTGCGGCACTCCCATACCTTCACCTCGCTCTTCTCGAATACGGCTGCCGCCTCCACGTTCTTCAGCAGGGCGCGGTACCGTTCCTCGTGGTGCTTCTCGATTGCTCCCACCAGACGGAACTTCGCCGCAAGCTCCGGGAAGCCCTCCGCCTCCGCCGTCTTCGCGAAATTCTCGTACATGTCCGTCCACTCGAAGTTCTCGCCGTCTGCCGCAGCCTCCAGGTTCTCCTTGGTATCGCCGATTCCGGCCAGCTCCTTGAACCACATCTTGGCATGCTCTTTCTCGTTCTCCGCTGTCTTCAGGAACAGGGCCGCAATCTGCTCATAGCCTTCCTTTTTCGCCGCGGAGGCGAAGTAGGTGTACTTGTTCCTGGCCTGGGATTCCCCGGCGAATGCCGCCTCCAGGTTCTTCTCTGTCTGCGTTCCTGCGTACTTTGTTGCTTTCATGTGTATTTCCTCCTATTCTTCCCTGCACTTTGGGCAGAGATAAAACACCTTTAAATCATAGGACAGGATTCCTTCCCCGAGCTGTCTTTCCAGATTTTCCGTCAGGTTCTCGAAAGTCATATCGGATAGCGCGCCGCATTTCCTGCATATAAGATGGTCGTGCCGCAGAATCCTGTCATAGCGGTCGGGGGAGCTTTCCATGGACAGCCTCCGTATCAGGCCTTCCTGGCATAGGGTGTTCAGATTGTTGTATACAGTTGCCTGGACGATTTTGGGCTCTGTCTTTTTCAGCTCCAGAAAAATCTGCTCGGCCGTCATATGTCCTCTGGACTGATTGATTAGCCCTAATATCAACTCCGCATATCTGCTCACCTTCCCGCCCTCCTTTTTAGAATCAATCTAATTATAACATCTTTTTTGAAGATTGTCGAGGGGAAATTGAACAATGCGGCCGTTTCGTTTATTTCACAGAACGTTTTACAGAATAGACATAATTTTATGGAAAGATTTGAAATCATGTGGTAATATATTCGCTGACAAGCTTTAAAATGACAGCAGGAACAGTCGAAACGGAGCGCGGGGCTGTGGGCCGGGAACAGCGCGGTGCGGAGAAACGGCTTTATGGAGGGACATGTATGAACAAATGGGTAAACGTGACAGATAATTTTTCGGAATCACAGAGGTATTATAAGAACACGTATCTCGAGATCTGTGAAGTGCTCGATGAAGTGGTGGAGGTCAGCCTTTTCTCTTCTGAAGAAGACCCATATGAAATCTACTTTTCTTTTGGAATTATGTATGGGATTGTCTATGCAAAGAAAGAGGAGGCATACGAAAAAAGGGAGCAGATGAAAGCGGATTTAGAGCAGGAGTATCGTAAGCATAAAGAACCATCTGATGAGTTCATTGACAGCTTTGCGGAAAAATATGAGGTCTGCTTGCCCAACGATGTCCTGTTTGATGAGGATGCATGGATGGAAGCTTTTATGAACATTTGACGAAGTCCCCTGTTCTTAGGGGGCACGCTTGGGGCATGGCAGTGTAGGATTATGTTCCGCAGACTGGATTACCATATTGCACCTGCTCCACAGCTCGCCCATATAGGAAAATGCATCCTTGGCCACGTTCCTGTCCACGAAGCCTATACTCTCATAACACCGTTTCGCCGAAACGTTATCAGGAAATACATTCAGTTGCACAGCCCTTGCGCCAGTTATCTGGAAAGCGTATCGGAGCGCTAGGCGGAGCATTTCCTTTCCATAACCTTTGCCCCGTTTGGCGCTATCGACAATGATGAATTTCAGAAATCCCATGTCGTCATCCGTGCTTACAGAATAACAGAAAAAACCGACCACGCAGCCGTCGTCCTCGGTGGCCACATAGGCGCTGTCCGTCCACTCCATTGCGTTTTTCTCTAAGAGGGCATGGAAGGCTTCCGGGGTGAGAGGATATGGCAGAAGGTTTGCGCACCAAAAGGCATGAGACCGCTCATCGTCAATCCATTTTGATACATATTCATAATCCTTGCCTGGTATATATGGTCGGATTCTCATGATTGAAATCCCCTTTCTTCTTACAGATTGCTTGCCATAATATACTCTTCTTCGGTCTCCCTTATAATCTCGAAGCCAACCCTGAGATACAGCTTCACTGCATAATTGGCCTTCTGGACGGAAAGGGACGCGTGTCCATGCCCATGGGATTTCAGCAGGGCCAGGATGCCCTCCATCAAGGCCGTGCCGATGCCCAGGCCCCGATACTCTTTATCGAGGGAAATCGCCAGAGAGGGCGTGGCATCGTCTATATGGCCGTAGTCGTTCATGATGCGGGCCCAGACAGCCCCCACAATCTTCCCCTCAACCTCTGCCACTAATCCCAGGTCATTCTTCGATTCCCCGAAACCGTCAACATAAACCTGCAGCTCGGGGGCAGCGATGATGGTCTTGGGCGGCGGCTCGGCGCCCTCCGGAATAAATATCGCCTCATATAGAAAATGGTTCAGCAGGGGATACTCCTGTCTTCGTATTTCGCGTATCGCTATCTCCATAGGAAATTCCTTAGGCTCCTTTTTTGTAATCTGGGTTCTCTTTTCGCGGAATGATGCTGTTTATTCCCGCGAGCAATGAGTCAAGCGGCCGTGCTTGCACGGCCAGTTGGCGAATGCCGCGAGGGTCAAATACCAAAGTGTCCGAAGGACGCTTTCTGCTCTGCGGCGTTGCAAGCTTGATACCCCGTTGCTTGCAGCGGGGTATTTGATTCAAGATAAAATGGAAACGCATCCACTCCGCCTTGTCATGGCATATCATTTTCCAGCAGATCCGACACATCCACCAGCTCCACCCCCGGCGCCCTGGCGGTGACGGTCTGTCTGTGGTCATAGGTCAGCGCCCTGTCCTGCAGGTCGCTGACGAAGCCCCCGGCCTCCTCCACAATCAACGCCCCCGCGGCATAGTCCCAGGGAGAGAGCGCCAGCTCGAAGAAGAATTCCGCTCTGCCGCTGGCCACCATGCACAGGTCGATGGCGGCGGAGCCGCTCCTGCGCAGGTCCTCTGCCCGGGACACATAGCGGTAGGCCACCTCAAAGGATTTCCGGATTAGCTTCTCGTCATAGGGAGCGGTGCCGAACAGGATCAATCCCTCCGCCAGGGTCCTGGCCGAGGCGTGGATTTCTGTGCCGTTCAGGTAAGCCCCCTTCCCCTTCCGGGCATGGAAGGTCTCCTCCAGATAGGGATTGTGCACCACGCCCAGAATGGGACAGCCGTCCTGGGCCAGCGCTATGCTGATGCAGCTGGCGTGATAGTTCCTGGTGAAATTGGCGGTGCCGTCGATGGGGTCCACGATGAAGGCATAGCCCTTGGAGACATCGGTGCGGTCCATCCGGTCCTCCTCCCCCAGGAAGGCGGCTCCCGGAACCAGCTCCAGCAGCCGGGACTTCAGGATGGCCTGCACCCTGGAATCATAATCCGTCACGAAATTCCCCCTGCCCGCTTTCTGATGGATCTTTCGTTCTATGTCGGAAGCGCTTAGCAAGATACCTCCGCAGTCCTTTGCGATATCGATGATTTTTTCCAGCAGATGTTCTTCCTGCATGCCTGTCCCCTCCCTCTCTCCTCGGATTCGTGCCTTGGAAGCTATTGTAAGTATAGCGTGTTCATCCGTTGAATTCAATGGGTATTTTCCATTTTCCATTCATTTTGAAAAATGCCATTGCGGAATGGAGGACGGAGTGGCATACTAGAGGAAAGACAGATTGTCCACAGAGATGACGAAGTGGAGGAAAACGTGAAAGCAAAAGGAGACAGACCGCATGCTATACGAAAAGAACCAGACAGAGCACATTTCCGAAGAGCTGTTCAGGAATCCGTCCTGCGAGTACAGAGGGGCTCCCTTCTGGGCCTGGAACGGCAGGCTGGACAGGGATAGGCTCACGGAACAGATTCAGGTCTTCAAAAAGATGGGCCTGGGCGGGTTCCACATGCACGTGCGCACGGGGATGGACAGCCCCTACCTGGAGGAAGAATTCATGGATTCCGTCCGCCACTGCATCGGAAAAGCCGGGGAGATGGACATGCTGGCCTGGCTCTACGACGAAGACCGCTGGCCCTCCGGCACCGCAGGGGGGCGTGTGACCGCGGGCAGGCCGGAGTACGCCCGGAAATCCCTGCTCTTCACCACGAAGCCCTACGAGGAATGCGCCTTCCCGAGCCCGGCGGTCCCCGAGCCCGGCAGAGGGCAGGAGAACATCCGCCAGGAAAACGGGAAGCTCCTGGCAGTCTATGACATCCTGCTGGACGAGGACGGCAGGCTGGAAGGGGCATATCGGGTGGAGAAGGAGGAGCCTGTGGAGGAGGGCGCAGTGCGCTGGTACGCGTACATGGAATACGCCTCCGCAGATCCCTGGTTCAACAACCAGGCCTATGTGGACACCCTGAATCCGGAGGCCATCGCGGAATTCGTCCGCATTACCCATGAGGCCTACGCCCGGAATGTGGGGGAGCATTTCGGGAAGCTTGTGCCCGCCATCTTCACGGACGAGCCCCAGTTCACCCCCAGGGGATGCCTGGACTTCGCGGGAGAAGCCAAGGATATCTTCCTTCCCTGGACAACCAGCTTGCCGGAAGCTTACCGTCAGGCCTATGGGGAGGAGCTGCTGGATGCCTTGCCGGAGCTTTTCTGGGAGCGGGGGGACGGACTGCTTTCCACGGATCGCTGGCGGTTCCAGAACCTGGTCACGGATCTCTTCGTGGAGAGCTACTGTGAGCAGATTGGGAGCTGGTGCAGAGAGCATGGGCTCTATCTCACCGGCCATGTGATGGGGGAGGGTTCCCTCTATGACCAGACCCAGGCGGTAGGGGATGCCATGCGCTGCTACCCGTCCTTCGGCCTTCCGGGCATCGACATGCTCTGTGATTTCCATGAGTACGCCACGGCCAAGCAGGCCCAGTCCATGGTGCGCCAGACCGGGGCGGAGGGCATGCTCAGCGAGCTCTACGGGGTCACGGGCTGGGACTATGATTTTCGCGGCTACAAGCTGCAAGGGGACTGGCAGGCGGCGCTGGGGGTTACTGTGCGGGTGCCCCATCTGGCCTGGTATACCATGAAGGGAGAGGCCAAGCGGGACTATCCGGCTTCCATCAGCTACCAGTCCCCCTGGTGGGAGGAGTTCTCCATGGTAGAGGACCATTTCGCCCGCCTGAACACTGCGCTGACCAGGGGGAAGGCCCTGGTAAAGGTGGCCGTGCTGCATCCCATTGAGACCTACTGGCTCTATTTCGGACCCGGCGACCAGACCGCCGCCCTGCGGGAGCAGATGGACGCCCAGTTCTCCCATCTGGCGGAGGTGCTGCTGTTCGGCGGCATTGACTTCGACTACCTGTGCGAGGCCAGGCTGCCGCAGCAGTGCAAGGGCAGCAGTTATCCCCTGCAGGTGGGGGAGATGGCCTATGAGGCGATTATCGTTCCACCGATTAGGACGATACGCTCTGCCACACTGAGAATCTTCACGGATTTTGTCGAACAGGGCGGAAAGCTGATTTTCCTGGGGGATTGCCCGGACTATGTGGACGCAAGGCCCTCCGGCGCCACGGAGGCGCTGTACGGGAAGGGAATCCGCTGCGGGCTCCTGGATTCGGCTATCCTGTCCCTGCTGGAGAGGGAGCGCTTCCTGGACATACAGAAAGCCGACGGACGCAGGGCGGACGGGCTGCTGTACCAGCTGCGCCGGGAGGAGAGCGGGGACATGTGGCTCTTCGTCTGCAACGGCAGGAACCCTGTCAGCCCGGACGTGGATTCGGCGGACTGCCTGCGCTTTACGCTGAAGGGGAATTTTCGGGCGACCCTCTATGACACCCTGACGGGGGACATCGTGCCTTTGGCTGTACGTCATGACAAGGGAAGGACTATCCTGGAGCGGCCCTGGTACATCCATGAGAGCATGCTGCTGCTTTTGGAGGGCGTGGAGAGAGGGACGGGGGAGGGCCTAAAGGCGAAAGGGGACATAAGCAGGAACCGGACAGGAGCGGCCGGGATGCCGGATGGCGCGGAAAGGGATGCCGCCCGGAGCAGAGGGAAAAAGGACGCGGAGGGAGCAGGCGGAGACATCTCCTGTGACGGCGCAGGTGTGACGGTGGCCTGTGACATAGCGGAAATGGATGATGGCAGTGACGGCCCGGACGTGACGGCTGCCAGTGACAGCGCGGCGACCGACACAATCTGGGACAGCGCCGAAGCCGACATCCTCCCTGGGGAGGTAGAGGTCACCCTCCAGGAGCCCAACATGCTGCTCCTGGACATGGCGGAGTACGCCCTGGACGATGGGGACTACTATTCCGAGGACGAGCTGCTGCGGATAGACAACCACGCCCGCCGGGAGCTGGGCATCCCCCTGCGCCGCAAGGAGGTGGTACAGCCCTACCTGGTGGAGGCCGGGGAGCCGGAGCATGCCCTCCGTCTGCGCTTCCGCATCTCCAGCGAGATTGCCGCAGCCGGACTGAAGCTGGGCCTGGAATGCCCTGAAGCGGTCAGGATACGGCTGAACGGCACGGCCGTCCTCACCGCCAGCGACGGTTGGCACGTGGACAGGGACATCGAGACCATTCCCCTGCCGAATTTCATCCGGGGAGAGAACCTGCTGGAGATTGCGGTGCCCATAGGCCTCCGGACGAATCTGGAGAATTTCTACCTTTTGGGAGATTTCGGCGTCCGCATAAACGGCACGGTGAAGACATTGACCGAACCGGTCAGGGAAATCGGCTGGGGAGACATCACATCTCAGGGCCTTCCTTTCTACACAGGCAACCTGACCTACCGGACAAAGCTGCGCGCCCAGGGCGACTTCACCGTCCGGGTCCCCCAGTACCGGGGCGGGCTGGTGAAGATTCTGCTGGACGGCAGAGACTGCGGGAACATCGCTTTCTCGCCCTATACCCTCAGGGTGCGCTGCGCCCCGGGAGAGCATGTGGTGGAGTGGAAGCTCTACGGCACCCGTCAGAACGGCTTCGCCCAGCTGCACCATACCCAGGGCGTCTATTTCTACCAGAGCCCCAATTCCTGGAGAAGCGCAGGGGACCTGTGGAGCTATGAATACCGTCTGAAACCCGCCGGAATCCTGAAATCCCCGGAAATCGCGGGAGCGGTCTTCCTGGACGAGGCGGGGAAGGCCCGCAGGAGGAGCTCTGCGGCCATGCACTTCACGGACAGGAGCTGACGCGCTTTTTGCCAAAATCATTGCCTAAAACGGCCCCAGGCGGTATAATAGACTACAGCACCAGGAAATAACGGCATGGGGCCCGGGGCGCAGATGCGGGACGAGTCCGCGGCGGGGATAGGCTCCGGAGTGAAAAAGGGACAAAAAGGAACGGTAAGATAAGAAAATATGGATACGAATACGATAATCGTCATCATGATAGCATGCGCGGCGGCCATGGCGGGCAGTGCGGCCCTCTACCTGCGCCACAGGGCAAGGCGCGCCCGGCCGGAGGCCTTCGACCTGATGGAGGGCCATGATTTTGAATACTACTGCGCGGAGCTTTTAAAGAAAAGCGGCTTCCAGGAGGTGGAGGTCACAAAGGGCAGCGGCGACTACGGCGTTGACATCCTGGCCAGCAAGGACGGCGTCACCTATGCCATCCAGTGCAAATGCTACACGGCCCCCGTGGGGGTGAAGGCTGTCCAGGAGGTCTACGCGGGCCGGGATTATTACGACAGGATGGTAGGCGCGGTGCTCACCAACCAGTATTTCACCCAGCCCGCGGTGGAGGCCGCAGGGAAGCTGAAGATACTGCTGTGGGACAGAGGGTATCTGGAGGACATGGCGGAAGAGTGCGGGGCGCTGTGAGGGAAGCGTTTCCCGGTCTGCCAGGGGAATCGCTAAGCTTTCACGGAGATATTTTTCGATTGTCCCGTGCCCTCACCCCGCCTGTGCCAGCCACTGGCTCAGGGACGTAAAGTCCGCGGGGCCGCAGTCCAGGAAAAAGCTGTGGAAACGGTAGTCTGTATACTCCGCCCCCCAGAGCTCCTTCGCTTCCTCCTGCAGGGAGAGGATTTCCAGATACCCCAGGTAATACTTCAGATAATTGCAGGGAGTCTGCACGATGTAATTGTAGATTGCCTTTATGGAGGTGCTGTCGGTGATGCCAAAGCCGGACAGCACCTTTGCTATCTGGCTGTAGGAGGCGCCCTCATAGTGGATCAGCACGTCGCAGACGCAGTAGAGGCACAGCTGCAGGCTGCGGTTGCGGGCCTCCAGGGCTGCGGCCAGGGCCGCTGTCTCCTGGCCGTTCTCACGTAGGAGCTGCTCGGCGTACTGGTAGGACAGGAATTCCACGTACAGCGCCCAGCCCTCTTGATAGCCACCGTACCAGAGCAGCTCTCTGGCAGGACGCTCCCCCGCGGCCAGGGAGGAGCGGTTATGGTACACGGTCTGGTAGAGATGCCCCGGATACCCCTCGTGGGCCAGGGTGGTGTACAGCTCCAGGCCGTCAGGGGTCTTCTGGCGGTTGATGTAGATTGTGTTGGAGGCGGTGTCGTCCAGGGGAGCGGTCAGGTAGAAGGCCGGGGCGCAGTAGTCCGCCAGGCTGTCGGACACTGCTTTCACATGCACGTCCACCGCTCCGCCGGGGATGGGGGGAAAGTCTTCTGCCATCCTCTGCTTTAAGTCCAGCAGCATCTGGGAGGCCTCCCGGTAAGGAAAGCCGGGGGCAGTCTCCAGAGCATAGTACTGGAGGATTTCGGGGTGGTCCGCCGCCAGCTTCTTGATGTTCTGGTACTCTCTGGAGAACTGTTCCGCCAATAACTGCTGGACTTCCTCCATGGAGCGGTAGGAGCCGGTCTGGGAAATCAGCAGCTCCTGATAGTAGGCCTTGCCCTCCGGCAGCGCCGCCAGCCCGGCAGGCAGGGAATCGCCGTCCTCCAGCAGAAGGAGGCCATCCCCCAGGCTGGCATAGGCGGGCAGCACCACGGTCTTTAAGAGCCTTTCGTTCTGGGCGGTATAGTGGCTGGCTTCCTCGGCCGTGACAAGGCCCCTGCCGAAAAGCTCCTCCAGGCGCTCCTGGAAGGTAGTCTGCAGAAAATGGGTGCCTGCCTCCAGGGCCTGCTTTGTGACAATAGTGTCGCATTGCTTTCGCACGTCCTGGAGGAAGGCTGCAGGCATGGGAAATCCGGCAGCGGCCTTCTCCTGCTCATAGGCCAGCAGGGAGGCGAAGTACTCGTCCGTCTGATCCAACAGCTCCAGATAGTCCTCCACGTCCCGCCTGCTGCGGAAGGTGTACTCCGCC
Source organism: uncultured Acetatifactor sp. (assembly GCA_910585615.1). Lineage (GTDB taxonomy): Bacteria > Bacillota > Clostridia > Lachnospirales > Lachnospiraceae > Acetatifactor. The sequence continues at coordinate 33,434 of CAJUFO010000030.1, read as the reverse complement.
AGCAGGATAGGAAGCTGGGTCTGGGTGCCGGAGGCAGGGGACAGGGGCTCGTCATAGTAGGCGAAGCCGCTTAAGTTCAGGGAGTTCTCCAGAGAGCGGGTCAAAAGCTGCCAAAGCCTGGCATCCGCCGGGGAGAGTTTATCCGCGTCCAAGGCGTTCAGCGCGGCTAGCATGTTTTCGGTGGCCGCCTGGCTGCCCGGCCTGCTCTCGGCGCTGTAGCAGGAGAGGGAGGGCGCATAGTCATGGATGCCGAAGTCCGCCGGATTGGCCAGCGTATAGTGGAGGTCCAGGGTATCGGCCGCCAGCTCCTGGGTGAAAAGCTTTGTGGTAAGGCTCTCGAAGCGCTTTTCGTCCCGCTGGTATGTAAACAGGAAAAGGGTCAGCCCCAGAAAGGCCAGGAGAAAGGCAAGGCCGAAAAGGAGCTGCTTGATGGAAAGACGGGAATTTGGTTTCAAAATATCACCTGAAAGGGAAACGTTGCTACATTATATGTAGAATTCCGGTACAATATTGACTTTGAGGCCGCTTTTTTTTATACTGATAGATAAGGATTTTAGCATAAATCAGCATAGACGCAGAAAAGAGGTAGATTATGAGCGAAGAGATTAGGAAAGCGATTCAGGAGGGACAGACGGTGCTGGGGCTGGAGTTTGGCTCCACCCGCATCAAGGCTGTCCTGGTGGACAAAAGCCATCAGCCCATCGCCCAGGGGAACTGGGAATGGGAGAACCGGCTGGAGGACAATATCTGGACCTACAGCCTGGAGGACATCTGGGAAGGGCTGCGGGGCTGCTACAGGAACCTGGCCCAGGACGTACAAGCGAGGTATGGCGTGCCCCTGACCAGGCTGGCAGCCCTTGGCTTCTCGGGCATGATGCACGGCTACATGCCATTTGACAGGGCAGGGAAGCTCCTGGTGCCCTTCCGCACCTGGCGCAACACCATGACGGAGGAGGCGTGCAAAAGGCTGCTTCCCGTATTTGACTTCAACATACCCCAGAGATGGAGCATCGCCCATCTCTATCAGGCCATCCTAAGCGGCGAGGGGCATGTGAAGGACGTGGCGTTCTTCACCACTCTGGCCGGGTACATCCACTGGCAGCTCTCCGGCGAGAAGGTGCTGGGCGTAGGCGAGGCCTCCGGCATGTTTCCCATTGACTCCGCAATCTGCGATTACGATGTCCGCATGCTGGAGCAGTTCGATGAGCTGGTGGCGGACAGGAACCTGGGCTGGAAGCTTCGGGACATCCTGCCCAAGGTGCTGTGCGCAGGTCAGACCGCCGGGTGGCTCACCGAGGAGGGGGCGAAGCTCTTAGACCCCACGGGCACCCTGCAGCCCGGCGCGCCCATGTGTCCTCCCGAGGGAGACGCGGGCACGGGCATGACCGCCACCAACAGCGTGCGGAAGCGCACTGGCAATATCTCCGCGGGGACATCCATCTTCTCCATGGTGGTGACGGAGAAGCCCCTCTCCAAGGTCCATGAGGAGATCGACATGGTCACCACTCCGGACGGCAGCCCCGTAGCCATGGTGCACTGCAACAACTGTACCTCGGACCTGAACGCCTGGGTGAACCTGTTCGAGGACTTTATGGGCAAGCTCCCGGGGGCGGAGGCTGGGAAGCTGGACAAGAACGAGCTCTATGGCCTGCTCTACAGGGAGGCTCTGGAGGCGGATGCGGACTGCGGCGGCCTGATGGCGTACAATTATTTCTCCGGGGAGCCGGTGACAGGACTGAATGAGGGCAGGCCCATGTTCGTCCGCACGCCGGACGCGAAGTTCACTTTGGCCAACTTCATGCGCAGCCATCTCTACAGCGCCATGGCCACCCTGAAGATCGGGAACGACATCCTTTTGAAGGAGGAGCAGGTGCAGGTGGACTCCCTGACAGGCCACGGCGGCCTGTTCAAGACTCCCGTGGTAGGGCAGCAGCTCATGGCGGCGGCTATGAACGCGCCGGTGACCGTGATGGACACCGCCAGCGAGGGCGGTGCCTGGGGCATGGCGATGCTGGCGGCCTATATGTATGAGAAGGAAGAGAACGAGACTCTGCCGGATTACTTAAGCGGGAAGATATTCGCCGGACAGACCGGCACCACCATCGCGCCCAAGCCCGAGGACGTGGCCGGGTTCGATGCCTTTATCGAAAAGTACAAGAGCACGCTGCCCGCGGAGAAGGCGGCCGTGGAAGGGATGGCATAAGGAATTGCCAAAAAATTATTTTTGACAATTCCTAGGGAAAGAATAGAAGAATCATAAAAGGAGGAGCTTTGCTATGTTAGAGGAACTGAAAAAAATCGTCTGCGAGGCGAACCTGGATCTGCCCAGATATGGTCTTGTGACCTTTACCTGGGGCAATGTCAGCGCCATCGACAGGGAGAGCGGGCTGTTCGTCATCAAGCCCAGCGGGGTGGAATATGACAAGCTGACGCCGGATGACATGGTCGTAGTGGATTTGGAGTGTAAGAAAGTGGAGGGCCGCTACAACCCGTCCTCGGATACCGCCACCCACGCGGAGCTCTACAGGGCATTTCCGGAAATCGGGGGCATCGTACATACCCATTCCTCCTATGCCACCAGCTGGGCACAGGCCGGGCGCAGCATCCCCTGCTACGGCACCACCCACGCGGACTACATCTACGGCGAGGTGCCCTGTGTCCGCTGCCTGAACGCGGAGGAAATTGCGGAGGATTACGAGAAGAATACAGGGCGGCTGATTGTCAGCGAATTCCTGCGGATGTGCAAGGATCCCGTGTCCGTACCCGCCGTGCTGTGCAAGAACCACGGGCCTTTCACCTGGGGGAAGGATGCCGGGGAGGCCGTGCACAACGCGGTGGTGCTGGAGGAAGTGGCGAAGATGGCCTACCGCACAGAGTCCATCAACCATCACATCCAACCTGCCCCTCAGGAGCTGATGGATAAGCATTATTACAGAAAGCATGGGGCCAATGCCTATTACGGGCAGGGATGACGGAAGAGGAGGGCAGGCTGTGAGGATTCATGGTCTGTCCTTTTAGAATGGGAAGGTTCGCGGCTGCGGTATGCTGCGGAGGCGGAGGCCGCAGGGGCGGCGCAGGAATCCTGGGGCTGTGGAGAAGGACGCTTTCCTGCCGGGGTAGGATTCGAGAGAGGAAGATGGAGGAGAGAGATGAAGATATTGGTCATAGGAGGCAGCTACTTTTTCGGCAGGGTCTTCGTGATGCTGGCGGCAAAGGAGAAGGATATCACAGTGGTGAACCGAGGAACCTATTCCGTGGCGGAGCTGGGCGCGAAGCAGATTAGGGGCGACAGAAAGGATGCGGCGCTGTGGAAGTCCATAGAAGGAGACTACGACTGTATAGTAGATTTCTGCGCCTACGAGAAGGGGGACATCGCCAGAGTGCTGGAGAACCTTCCGGGACGCATCCGGCAGTACATCTTCATCAGCACCGTGGACGTCTATGAGCGGGGAATCAGCGGCCTGAAGGGAGAGGAGACCTCGCTGGAGACCAGAATTCTGCCCGGGGAGGCGGGCGCGTACATCGCCGGAAAGGTGGCCCTGGAGAGGGAGGTTCGGGAGGAATGCGGCAAAAGGGACATAGACGTAACGGTGCTGCGCCCTGCCATCCTCTACGGCCCCCTGAACTACGCTCCCAGGGAATCCGTCTATATCCGCCTGCTGGTCCAGAACCATTTGTTGCCCCGCATCACCGATGCTGCGGGCTCCTTCCAGTTCGTCTATGTAAAGGACGCTGCGGAGGCTATAATGAAATGCCTGCTGAACCCGGAGGCCTATGGGCAGGCCTATAACCTGTGCGGGGAGGAGATTCTGACCTATGACGGTTTCTTCCGGGAGCTGAGACGGGCTTCGGACGTGGAGGCCCAGGAGATCGCGCTGACCGCCCGGGAGGCCGAGGGCCAGGGCCTGCCGCTGCCCTTCCCGCTGGCGGCGGAGGAGACCGAGCTGTATTCTAACGAAAAAGGGAAGGAACGGCTGGGGCTGCACTATACGGATATCTCAGAGGGAATGGCCAGGACTTACCGGGCTTTTCGGAATGTCTATGCTGCGGATTGAGGCTTTATGGTATGAGATGAGTTATCGGGAAGAACTGCGGGATTGCAGGAGAGGAGGACAGGATGGAGAATAAGGGAACAGAGACGGCCGATGTGGACGCGCTGATTGCGCTGCTGGACGGCCGCACCCAAGCCGGGGACAGCCGGATAAAGCTGGACGTAGTGGAAGGGCAGGGCGAGGTGGTGGCCCGCCAGTACCACCATGGCCGCTGTGACGTGGGAAGCCCATGGGCCTGCGGCAAGGCCTTTGACGTGCTGGAGTGACATGCCGGTTACGGTTCACTCGGTGCCGCCGCGAGGTGTTTTCATGCGTATTTTGCATGAAAATCCCGAGACACATGCCGGATTGAATGCCGGAATGCAGCATTTTTTGCTTGCCATTTCCGGCAGGCAGTGCTATACTGAGTGAGTACTTAAAAAATTCAGTTGAAGGAGGAGACGCGATATGAGGAAAAGCAGAAGGATGGTGAACCGAATCAACTGAACAGAGGGCATTTCGGATGCCGTTTTTAAGTACCTTTATGCATAACTGTTGACGACAGGGCACACATATTGGTGTGCCTTTTTCGTGCGCGGAAAACGGGCGCGGCGAGCAGATGGAAAGGTCTGCCTGCCGCGCCTTTTTGCGTCAGGCTGTGGAAAGCCTGCCGCGCGCGAGGGATTCTGAGAAAGGGTAAGGTGATGTTTTATGAGAGAAAAGAGAGAGCAGATGATGGGAAAGGGATATCAAAAAGACGAAAACAAGAAGACGACATTGCATAAAAGGAGGACGGAATTTGAAGAGATTAAAATATTATCTATTGAACATGAGGCCTGCCAGCGAGACCTATGAGGAAATCTACGAGGGCAGGATGTGCGAGAGCTTCATGGACAAAGACCCCATCGTGCACAACCACGCCCTGTACTGGGACGGGGAGATCGGCTATGAGATTGCCAAGAGCAACCGCCTGGAGCTGTCGAAGCCCACGGTCACGATTCACATCCCCATGCACCTGCTGAAGCTGGAGGAGGCGGAGGTTGGAGTGGCCGCGCTGGACTATATCTTCCGCGCGTTCCTGCCCTATGTGCGGGCCCTGAATGAGGGGAACGACAACCGCAAGCGCACGGCCAGGGAGAACGGGCATTATTTCATCTATGAGCCGGGCAGCGAGGTGCTGGCCCGGAACGTGGCGGCGGTGAACCTGATTCCCCAGAAATATTACCGGATCCTGAAGGGGGACACCATAGAAATCCTGGACAGGCTGGGGGACAATGGCGTAAAATCCTCCACGGCTGTGATGTGCATGATCGCGCCCATCGACGGGGCCATGGAGGTGCCTGCCTATAGCTGCGTCAGCATCATGCTCCAGGTGCAGCTCCCCCTGGGCAAGCACAAGAAGGCGGTGCAGATGCTGACCAGGGACTTGCCGGAGGCGGTGAACTGCTTCGTGAACGAATTCGACCGCGCCGGGCTACAGCGGGCCCTGGCCCTCCACGCCAGGCAGCAGGAGATCCGGGCGTGGCTGCGGGACAGCGACTATTGCGCCTTTGTGGCGGACGGCAGCATCCTGCCCAGGGAGAAGGGCAGCGGCGCTCCCATGCAGGGGGCGGTGCCTTTCCTGTCCACGCCGGAGGACGCGGTGTGGGTGGCCGGGGTCAGAGGCATGGCCTTCCGAAAAGGCGTCACCGTGATTACGGGCGGCGGATATTCCGGGAAGAGCACCCTGCTGGACGCACTCAGCGCAGGCATCTACGACCATGTGGAGGGGGACGGCAGGGAGCTGGTGATAACGGATGCCACCGCCATGAAGATTTCCGCGGAGGACGGCAGGAGCATCCGCCATGTGAACCTGTCCCCCTTCATCAAATGGATTCCCGGGGGAGACCCGGCGGACTTTTCCACGGAGCATGCCTCCGGCTCCACCTCCCAGGCTGCCAACATCATGGAGGCGGTGGGATGGGGCGTGAAGCTGCTGATGATCGATGAGGACAAATCCGCCACCAACTTCATGATCCAGGATGCCGTCATGAAGACCCTGATCGAAAAGGAGCCCATCACGCCCTTCGTGGAGCGGGTGCGGGAGCTTGCAGGGAGGCTCGGCGTGTCCACCATACTGGTGATTGGCGGCAGCAGCGAGTACCTGCAGGCGGCGGACCGGATCTATATGATGAAGGACTACTGCATCGGCCAGGTGACGGAGGCGGCGAAGGCCCTGCAGCGCAGGTGCGTCCCTGGGGCGGCTGATGGGAAGGACGGTGAAGGCCCTGGAGGGGATGGCCGGGGGACAGGGCCGGAACACAGGCAGATTTCCGCACCGGCGGATTTCAGCTTCCGGGATGAGATCGATGCCGCCCGCCTGAGCACCCGCCCGGAGGGCTCCGCCTCGGAGGTGCTGAAGGTATCCGACTTAGGCTTCCTGATCCTGGGGGAGGAGCAGATAGACATCCGCATGCTCCACGATATCGCCACCATCCCCCAGCTCAACGCCATCGCCTTCCTGGTGAGGAAGCTGATCAATCAGGTGAACCCCCTGGAGCGCTTCCGGAAGTTCTCCCTGGAGGGGCAGGCGGCCGAGGGGGCTGAAAACCGGCCCGGCACAGCCCCGCCCCAGTGGATCTGCAGGGGGATCTGCAGGGAGCGGGAGGTGGAACGCCTGCTCGGGGAAATCGGGGAGGCAGGGCTGGAAACCGCCTATTCCCCCTTCTTCACAGAATGCTCCAGGTGGATGGACATGCCCAGGAAATATGAAATCCTGGCGGTGCTGAGCCGGATGCGGCTGCGGTGCTGACTGGAAGACTACTGCAATAGTATTGACAGCCGTTTACTATCGTGATAGTATGAAATCAACAACTATTGCAGTAGTATAGAAAGGGATGAATCTGACATGAAATTATTTGACTCGGAACTGAAGGTGATGGCCGTGCTTTGGCGGGAGGGAGATTCCACGGCAAAGCGTATCTCGGATATCCTGAAGGAGGAGATTGGCTGGAACGTGAACACCACCTATACTGTGATCAAGAAATGCGTCAGGAAAGGGGCCATCCAGCGCAGCGAGCCGGGCTTTTTGTGCCATGCGCTGGTCTCCAAGGCCCAGGTGCAGGCCTCGGAGACGGATGAGCTGATAGACAGGATCTACGACGGGTCGGCGGATATGCTCTTCGCCTCCCTGCTGAGCCGAAAGGCCCTATCCGGGGAGCAGATCGAGAGGCTGAAGAGGATCGTGGAGGAGGGGAAATAGAGGATGGCTATGGGACTGATTCAAAGAAGCTTTTGCGGAGGCGTGCTGATACTGGTCATCATCGCGGTGCGCATCCTTTGGCTGGATAAGCTGCCCAAGAGGACATTCCCTGTCCTCTGGTGCCTGGCACTGGCCAGGTTGCTGTTGCCCTTCACCTTTTCCTCCGTGTTCAGCCTGTACAGCTTTCTGCAGACAGTCCAGCGCCAGGCCGTGCAGGAGCCGTACTCGGCCAGGATGTGGGAGGGCGTGACGATTACGGGCAGCCAGCCCGCGTGGACTGTGGTGCAGGACCTGGCCCTGGGACAGGAGCCCACGGCTCTGGCCGGAGAGGACGGCCTGGGGCTGCTGGGGGCGGTCTGGGGCGCGGGGGTCCTGGCTTTGGCCGTATTCTTTGCGGCGGCATATGCCCGCAGCCTGTGGCAGTTCCGTGTGGCCGTGCCTGTGGAGGACGGACGGGTGCAGCAGTGGCTGGACAGGTGCGCGGGACGGCGGCGGGGCCGGATCGGACGGATCGCGGTGAGGCAGTCGGACAGAATCCTGGCGCCGCTGACCTACGGCTGCCTGCGCCCTGTCATCCTGCTTCCCGGAAGGGCGCTGGAGGGCAGCGGACAGGAGCTGAGATATATCCTGCAGCATGAGTTCGTGCACATCCGCCATCACGACGCGGCGCTGAAGCTGGCCATGGTGGCGGCGCTGTGCCTCCACTGGTTCAATCCGCTGGTCTGGGTCATGTGCAGGCTCATGAACCGGGATATGGAGCTGGCCTGTGACGAGGGCGTGCTGCGCCGCTTCGGGGAGGAGGCCAGGGCGGGATATGCCATGACGCTGATCGGGATGGAGGAGGGGAAGCGCGTATTGCTGCCCCTGTACAACGGATTCAGCAAAAACGCCATCGAAGAGAGAGTCTGCCTGATCATGAGATATAAGAAAATAAAACATGCGGCCATCATGGCGTCCACGCTGCTGGTGGCGTGCCTGGCGCTGGTGTTCGCCACCTCTGCCAGGACGGCGCAGGCCACAGAGGGGCAGACGCAGAATCTGGAAAGCGGCGCGGACAGCGATACCTACGGGGACGATGCGGATGGTCTGCCCCTGGATCCGCCTTTGGACAGAGGGGCGGCGGAGGGCAGGAATGAAGAGCCCGCCGTGATTGACAGGGATGCATCCGGAGAGGACTCTGGGACGGAGGCGCATCCGGAGCGGAAATACACGCTGCGCTATATGCAGGAGGGCATTCCCCAGGAGGAGCCCGCATACCTGTACCAGGGCCAGGGCTATGGTCTGCTGATTCCCGAATCAGGGTGGAAGTCCGGCGTGCCTGACGAATGGATGTGGGAATCCGACGGACAGGTGCGGTTCTGGGTGGCCGATTACAGCGGGAATACATGGGAAGAGGCCCGGGATATCCTGGAACAGGAGGGCTATGCCGGGACAGAGGCCGCGGATGTCCTGAGGAAAGAGGAAGACGGCATGGTCTTCTCTGTCCGGCTCAGCGGAAGCGGAAGCAAGGTCATGGGCATCCATTATGCTTATCCGGCGGTCTCGGAATATGAGGAGGGCTTTGGAATCATATTGCCCGTCATCGCCGCCAATTTCGCCATATGGCAGGAGGATAACCAGGACCTGTCGGCGGACGCCCAGGGCATGTCGGCGGACGTCCGGCAGATGGAGCAGCTGGCAACGGCTTTCTGGGAGGCCTATCTGGCAGGAGACGCGGCGGAGCTGGCGCAGTATCTGTCGGCGGATTACGGGGGAGGAGTGGAGACATTCCCGGACGGCCTGGATGGCCATGTGACGGCGCAGGCACAGCTTTTGGCCGTAAAGGGGCTGGACGGTGCAGGGCCGCTGGATGAAGACAAAGTCATAATCTCCATGGAGTTCCGCCCGGCAGCGGATGCGGATTATCTGGAGTACCTGACCATATCGGCGGTGAAGGAGGGGGACGGCTGGAAGGTGGCCGGCTATGGCCTGGAGCTATAGGCCCGCCGGGGATGGAACAGGCTAAAAATTGTCTAAAAAAAGGTATAAAATAATGCATAGAATGGAAAACTTATATAATAGAATCATAAGAAATGATTCTATTATCCAAAATAAATATAATTGTATTTTTCCGAATATCATGGTATCATAGGAATGTGGTTATGTGGCAGGTACATTTTTATGAGGACAATGATATGAGAATAGAACGTGTGGATGAAAAGACGGTAAAGTGCTTCCTGTCCAATGAAGAACTGGAAGAGTATAAGATTGATTACAAAGATTTCGTCCTTCGCAGCGATAAAGCCAGGGAAGTGGTGCAGGAGATTATAGAGCAGGCCGCGGAGGAGGTGGGCTACAAGCCTCCGAAATTCGCCTTTGATCTGCAGATCATGATGCTGCCGGATCAGGGCCTGATTCTGACCTTCTCCGACAGGGATCCGGAGATCAAGGAGAGCGACCAGTTCATCGAATGCCTGAAGGAGATGAAGCGAATTCTCCAGAGGACCCGGGAGAAGATAGGGGCGGGAAGCACTGAAGCTCCGGAGAACACTGCGGGAAGCGCAAGCGGCACCGTGGATGCCAAGGAGACGGGCATCAAGGCTGTGGGAGGCCAGGCGGTCAACCGTCCGAGCTTCGCGGTATTCGCGTTTGCGGACTTGGGCAGAATCATCGAATTTGCCTCCATGCTGCCCTCGAACCTACAGGTGGAAAGCAGCGTATATAGGATGGACGGACTCTATTTCCTGTATATGCTCAAGGGCCGTGCGTCTTATGAGCGCTACAGCAGAGCCTGCATACAGGCGCTGGAGTTCGCGAGCCTCTATGCGGCCGAGCCGTCCCAGACGGCCCAGCTGGAGGAGCATGGACAGTGCCTCATCGCGGAGAAGGCGCTGAAGAAGCTACGGAAATGACAGAGGGAAAGACAGGACGGATATACAGCAAGGCCAATGTGCGTGGATTCATGTGCATTGGCTTTCATTATGTGGGAAGCCGGAGGAAACCAGCGGCCTACGCGGCGGAGGAAGAGGGAACGGGGGGAAGGAGCCCAAGAGCATATGGCACGCAAAAGAGATATGACAGAAGGAAAAATCGCATTGCCGCTGGTGGCTTTCACATTGCCGCTGGTGCTGGGCAATCTGTTCCAGCTGACCTACAATGCGGTGGATTCCGTAATCGTAGGGCGATATGTGGGGGAGGAAGCGCTGGCTGCGGTGGGGACATCGGCCCCTTTGATGAACATCGTGCTTCTGCTGATCAGCGGCCTCTGTATGGGTGCCAGCATTCTGATGAGCGCACAGTACGGCGCCAGGGACTATGCGCTGCTGTCCCGCCAGATCAGCACTACATTTCTGGCAGGCTGCGGGTTTTCCGCTGTGTTCTCCCTGCTTTCCATTCTGCTGGCGGAGCCTCTGCTGCGGCTGATTCAGGTGCCGGAGGAGGTCGTAGGGGAGGCGGGCGTATATCTGCGCGTCGTTTTCCTGGGTATTCTTTTCACCTTTATCTATAATTTCCTTGCCAATACCTTGCGGGCCCTGGGGGACAGCAGGACGCCGCTGTATTTCCTGATTGCCAGCGCCGTGCTGAATATCTTCGGGGATTTGCTGCTAGTGGCCGCGCTGGGGCTGGGGGTCCTGGGGAGCGCGGTGTCCACAGTGGCCAGCGAGGCTGTCTGCTGCCTGCTCTGCGGCATTTACATCAGCCGGAAAGTGCCGCTCCTGAAGCTGGGGAAAAGGTGGCTTGTGTTCGACAGAAAGCTCCTGGGGCGGACGATTTCTTACGGCAGCACCAGCGCCATGCAGCAGGTGTGCCTGCAGGTGGGGAAAGCAATCATCCAGGCCATGGTGAACACCCAGGGGGTCAGCGTGATGGCTGCTTTTACCGCTGTGAACAGGGTGGACGATTTCGCCTATACGCCGCAGCAGAATATAGGCCATGCCATGACGACTTTCATCGCCCAGAACAAGGGGGCGGGGCATACGGAGAGAATCAGGCGGGGATTTCGGATTGGGATTGGGATAGAGGCGGCGTATTCCGTGGGGGTCTGCCTTGCCATTTTGCTGGGGGCGCCTGGAATCATGGAAATGTTCACCGGGGCGGAGGATGCGGAGGTGGTCTCGCTGGGGGTGGCTTATTTGAGAAGGATTGCATTGATGTATCTGCTGCCTGGCTTCACCAATGGGATACAGGGATTCTTCCGGGGCATGGGGAATCTGAAGGTCACGCTGTACAGCACGTTCATGAACATGCTGGGACGGGTGGCGGCGGTGTGGGTGCTGCTGTTGGTGCTCTCGCTTGGGTTCGGCAGCCTGGCCTGGGCGAATTTTGTGGGGTGGGCCGTGATGCTGGGATTTGAGGTGCCTCTGCTGGGGAGGCGGATGCGGGGAGGCAAATAGCGAGTGGCTATCGGCGGAAGAGAGGACGGCTGGCAATAGAGCGATACCAGATTGGTAGCAGGATGGTAATGCGTCATGAAAATTTTTGGAAATATATTGGCCTATAGAATTGACATTACTAAATGCACGTAGTAGAATATAGATGTATTTGTATTATCTTGAAATAGTCAATACATTTAGATAAAAGGAAAAAAATGCCGTGGACTTGAGGATAAAGGACATTTATGCTGGAAAACTGGACGCTCGCTATGAAGACAGGGATTTGTTTGAAGAGAATAGTATGACTTTTCCCCCAAATTTTAATATAGAGGATATTATAAAGGGAGATAAGTCTTATATTGTCGGGAACAAAGGAACAGGAAAAACTGCGCTGCTTTTGTATATCAGTAATTATCTGATAAAGAACGACCCGAATGCAATATGCTCCACAATCTTGTTCAAAACCGATTATAATAAAACAGAGCGAATCCGTTTAGAATCTTTGGAACATCAGATTGTTGATATGTTAGATGTGACCAGCAATAGTACCACGGAATTGTCTGACTATACTAATTTATGGAAGCTCACTATCTATTTAAAGATTGTGATTGATAATAAAAACTGTCAATATGGCCTGTTTCAGAACAATACTAACTGGAATGCGTTTGAGGATCTCATTGTGCGCCTATCGAACACTGCTAGAATAGGTGCTATAGATAAATTGAAAATGGTTCAGTCCATTCCGAAAACAATCGCAGTTGATACTGGGACTGAACGGATTTATATCTCACAAGAACATATGCCTATTCCGAAGAATGAAGATGCAATTGAGCTGATTCGTTTCAATGAGGCGTTGGAGGTTGCCGATTATTTATTCGAACGGTTGGAGAAAAAATCCCCTTATTATTTTATATGCATTGATGAGCTGGAAACATCATACGGAAATAAGAGCTTCAAGCGCGACCTTCAAATGATACATGATTGGATTGAAGTGACTGACACCATAAATAATAAAATCAGGAAATCGAATTATAAGAAAATGAAAGTAATTTTGTCTGTTAGGACAGAAATACTGTACAGCATAGAAAAGCATTTATATTCTGATGAAATCAATAAAAAGATAATGAGCTACAGGGTGCTGCTGGATTGGAAAAATAAACGTAGTACAAATACGTACAATCCTCTGTTTTTGATATGGTTAAAAAGAATAGCGAGATTGATGGGAAATTCCAAATCGCCAAATTACTTGGAAATTAGGCAGAACTGGTTCCCTTCTTTTATAGGAATCGATGACACTGTTGATTTTATCCTGGATAGAACCTGGCAAAAACCGAGAGACATTGTTAGATTTATCCTGTTATCGGTAAATTTAGCGGGAGAAGATGAGACACAGTTTTCGAAAAGCTTATTATTGGAAGTATTAGAGGAGTACTCTAAGGACAGTAAAACTGAAATCGTGGAAGAGATGAGTGCCTTCTATTCGAATGAAGACATAAATCTATTGTTTTCAAGTTTGACTGCTTTTAAAAGAAAGTTTTCAACGGAAGAATATGAGGCGCATATTCGCGAAGATTATCAGAGATATAGAATTTTTGATGATATTGACCTTATTTTGGCGGAACTATATCGCTTTGGCATAGTAGGCTGTATAAACACAGGCACTGGGGATATAAAGTGGTATCATAAAGGGGAGCCCAATATTATGAGAGGAGCGAAATGGAGGTATTATGTGCATCCGGGATTATGGCATTGCCTGGAACTGGAAAAGATATATTGTGATAATATAAACGTATATGATTTGAAAGCAGTGCCATTAAATTGCACCGTAAAAAGAGCAAATAAATCTTTTGTTTTTGTTACCTTCAAATTTGAATCTGAGATTCATGAAGGCGCAATTTTTGTTGGAGATTTAGCCGAAGGCATGTATATAGAAGATGCATCTCAATATGTCTCAAAAGGCCAAGAATTGACTGCTTACAGCGATTATTTTGATGAGCATCACAAAAATTGGAGACTGACCTGTAAGGTCCCGAAAAAATAGAAAGTACAAAGGAGAAAAACAATGGCGGTTCCTCGTGTTTTTGTCAGTTCCACCTGTTATGACTTAAAATATATTCGCGAAGATTTGAGATATTTTATAAACAATATGGGATTTGAGTCTATTTTAAGCGAAGAGGGAGATGTGTTCTATTCACCGAATCAGCACACCCATGATGCATGTCTGTCCGAAATTCCCAATTGTCAGATATTTGTCCTGATAATTGGAGGGCGATATGGTGGCAGCTACCGGAAAGAGAACAAATCCATTACAAATATGGAGTATAATCAGGCTGTAAAAAGTAAGATACCTGTTTTTGCCTTGGTAGAGAGCAATGTATGGAACGATCATTTTGTATACCAAAAGAATAAGAAAAATCCAGAGGTAAATGCTGAGGCGATTATATATCCGAATGTGGATAATTTGAAAATATTCGAGTTTATTGATGAAGTCCGAAAAAGTGAGAGCAATAATGCCCTTTATCCTTTCAGGGATTTTCGGGATATAGAACAATATTTAAAGAAGCAATGGGCGGGCCTGTTGTATGATTTCCTGACAAACAGCATTGAAACGCGGAAAGTGAACGATTTGTTTGAAGAAATACACAGAGCTACAGAGAAGATTGAGTATTATACGAAACAAGTGGCATCTAAGGTCGGTGATGCTTATACGAATGTCTTGATAAATTGTTATGATATTATGAATGAGTATAATGTTGTTCAAGATTTAAAAGTATGTTGGAAAATTAACGTAACGCCGCATGCTGTTATCAAGTCTCAAACCTTAGATGATATTTGCGAGAACAAGATAGTCGCAACCGAAGAAGATGTCAATTCTATATCATACGGGGGGCCTCCATACCAATGTACGAGAATTCGCTATGATATATTGGAAGAGGAATATGCACAGATGCGTGAACGATTGGTGAAAATGCTGGGTGAGAATAGTATGACTGATGAGGATTTCCTGAATGCCGGAGATGCTTAAGCTTGGATGCATGTAGATTTTGGCCTTATGGCATTTATATGATGTTGGTGGATAATGGTTTTGGTTACCCATATATAAATTCCTGTCTGTATATTTATAATAAAAAAGTTCGCCTTACTGGCATGTAAGGCGAACTTTTTTATTACTGTTAACATTTTATACCTTATATGGGATTAGTGCAAGCTTTAATTCATTTTTGTCAATATTTTCTAAATTTCTACAGTTTTTTTGATGATTTCTATATATCTTGGCGAAAAACATTTGCTGGAGTATCGTATTATTTCCGATTCAACAATTTTCCGGCCTTTTATGAAACAGGACGGCAGGGGGCAGAAAGGCTTAAAAAGTTCGCCTAACATGCCAGTAAGACGAACTCTGCGATTATGTGCCGAAGCCATTTATAAGATATGGCGTGATGGTTCGGCTGTCTTGCCTAGAAGCAGGCTGATGGATATGGAGTGGAAAATGCCGGAGATAGCTGTAGGTTCATACAGGTCGTACAATAGAAAGCAGGAGCGGCTTTCTATTGTCAAACATTATGAAAGAATGCGGGAGCTTGGGTGCTTTACTCTGCGGGACGTGGCCGACATGGTAGAAGATCGGTCGGCAGTGGCCTATCTGGTAAACGACTATCAGAGGAAAGGGTACATCGACAGGATACACCGTAATCTGTATACCGTGATGGATGCGGAGACGGGGGAGCCCGTGCTGAACCGATACCAGATTGGCAGTAGGCTGTTCCCCGACGCGTATGTCGCCATGGGAAGCGCCTTTGAGGTGTGTGGGTATGCCACCAGGCGGGGGAATGAGGTCTTCGTGGCCACCGGGACGCGGTTCACGGACTTCCGGTATAACGGGGTGTTCTACCGGAGGGTGCATGCCAAGGCCGGGGCCAGTACAGAATGGGTCGCGGGAACCCGGGTGACCAGCCTGGAGCAGACAGTGGTGGACAGCCTCCACAGCTTCGAGGGGGAGGCCGGGCTGGAGGATGTAGTGGAATGCATCATGCGGCTGCCGAGGCTGGATGCGGATAAGTTGTTGGAATGCCTGGAAAGGTATGGGAATGGGTATCTTTATCAAAAGTGCGGGTATGTGCTGGAGCAGCTGCAGGAGTATGTGGAGCTGCCGGAGGCGTTTTACCGGGAGTGCCGGGCGCATTGCGCTAGTACGGTGCGGTATATGATTAAGGGGGCGGAGGGGTTGGTTTATCATCGGGAATGGAGGGTTTATGGGCCTTGTTTGAGGTGGGTATAGTAAGGAGTGGAATGTGGGTTGCAAGGGCAGGTAGATAGGAAAGGATATCAATCAGCCATAGGATATAGTGTACTGATTGGACTGACAGATATAGGCAGATTAACTTTGTATGCTACAGCTCAGCATCTGTTCATCGTTGCGCATGTCATAAGTGTTTTGCTTACTGGAATCAAGCGGAAATTGACATGTAATGCTCTACTTGGTGAAAGAATTGCTTGAATCTTGAGGGATATGGAATGGCAAGAATAAAGTTTATGAATATAGAGGTTGACAATCTAACGATGGTGGAGACGTTGCAGGCAATCGATTCCCTGATACAACAGAACAGAAATGCTTATGTGGTGACACCTAACGTGGATCATATTGTACAACTTGAACGGGGAGGAGAACTTTGTGAGGCATATAGGAATGCTGATTTGATTCTTACAGATGGGCAGCCGCTATTATGGATTTCTAGATGGTATGGAAATCCAATCAAGCAAAAAATTTCAGGTTCTGATTTATTTCCATTGCTATGCAAGATGGCGGTTGATAAGGAATACACGATGTATTTCCTGGGAGCAGGAGAAGGTATCGCTGCCCAAGCAGCAGATAATTTGATGAGAAGATATCCAGGACTAAAAGTAGTGGGAACTTATTCGCCTCCTTTTGGGTTCGAAAAAGATGAGGAGGAAATGAAGAAAATAGTGAAAATATTAAAGAGTGCTAAGCCTCATATCCTGATTGTCGGGCTAGGGTGTCCGAAGCAGGAACTATTCATCTTACATAATAGGGAAAAGCTAGGGGTGCCAATTTCGCTAGGGTTGGGGGCAAGCTTGGATTTTGAAGCAGGGAACATTAAGAGGGCTCCTAAGTGGATGTCGGAGCATGGAATGGAGTGGTGCTTTAGGATTGTTCAGGATCCGAAGCGTATGTTAAAGAGGTATTTGATAGATGACTTGGCTATTTTTAGATTGGCGTTAAAATACAAAAATCGGAGATTTCATGAACACTAAATATGCCTTTAATGGATTCCTCTTCACTCAGACGCGTACTGGAGTGATGAGATTTGCAGAAGAATTAATACAAGAAATAGACAAAATATGCATAGAGGGCGAGTTTCAACTGATAGTGCCGGCCTATACGAAAGAGGTTCCGAGGCTGGAAAAGATAAAGGTTGTCTACTATGGGTCTACAAAGGGAAACTTTTGGGAACAAATTGACTTCGCTCGTTATCTGGGCAAGCATGGATTAATCAGCGTGAATTTCAATAATACTATGCCTATGTTTAGACCAGGAGTGATGGCCATCCATGATATAGCATATAAGTTACATCCTGAGTTTGGTTCATCCTTTCATGGAAAGATTTCGAACATTTATCATAGGATGATATTTAAAAGGGCTAGCAAGTCGAATTACCCTATTATAACAGTGTCATATTTCACAAAGCTGCAGCTGATTGACTTCTATAAAATAGATCCAGGAAGGATACATGTGGTCGGAAACGCATGGCAACATTTTGCAAGAATTGGTACGGATGAGAGCATATTGCGTGAGCATAATCTACTGGGAAGGGATTATTACTTTTCGTTGGGTAGCTTATCAAAAATGAAGAATACAAGATGGTTTATAGATGTCGCAAGAAAGAACCCAGGAGATATTTTTGTATTGGCAGGCGCAAAGGCATTGAATTCGGGGGAAAATTTTGTGATGCCCTCAAATGTCTATGCTGTGGGATATGTTACTGATGAACAAGTCAAAGCGCTGATTCAAAAATGTAAGGCGTTCGTGTACCCCTCTATTTATGATGGATTCGGGATTCCTCCCCTAGAGGCTTTGAGCCAAGGGACACAGGTGTTCTGCTCTTATGCGGCCTGTCTTCCGGAGATTTATAGGAACTGTGTACATTATATCGATCCATATGATACAGATATTGATTTGGAGGAAATGCTCCATGCGCCAGTGGATAACCCCAAGGAGGTTCTGGACCGATATAGCTGGGAAAAATCGGCAGCTCAGCTTTACTATGGCCTGCTACAGGGCAAGGAGATGGAATGAACAGTGGGAGGATAGGGCTGCTGATTGTTAGCCTAGGAAAAAGATTCGGAGGAGCAGAAAGGTATACAATCAATCTGGTGGAGACTTTGCCGAAAAATCGGTATGATGTCCATGTGGCAGTGAGATTTGACGGCAGACTACTTTCAAGGCTCAATAGCGACAATGTGCTAGTGCTCCGCATGGGACTGAAGAGCATCCTTCCAACCATTATAAGGATTGGCCATTACATTAAAAGGAATGGAATTTCCGTCATACATTGCAATGGCATCAATGCAATGGTGTTGGCATGTTTGTTGAGAAATGTGAGGAAGATTGTTGTCATACATGGTGATACAGCGATGGATCATAAAGGAATGGGGTTTTTAAAAGAATCTATATTTCCGGAGCTTGAGATCCTGCTGATGGGCTGCTTTGATAAATGTGTGGCAGTGTCAGATTCTTTGAAGAGACTATTGGGTCAGCGAGGAGCTCCAAAGGATAGGATAAGCGTCATCCATAACGGAATCGTATGGTTCAAGTATGAAAAATACGCAGATGCAAACACAAGGATTTTAAGAATCTGCAATATCGGAAACCTCCAGAAGGTGAAGGGGCAGATATATTTGTTGAAGGCATTGAAATATATTGATGACCACTATCCAGAGGTAAAATATGAGTGCGATATCTTTGGGGAAGGCGAATGTGAGCAGGAATTGCGAGAGTATATTTTAATGAATAAGTTAGAAACTGTTCATCTAAGGGGCTTTGATGACAAGGCAAGGGAGCGTTTAAACGGTTACCATATTTATGTGCAGCCCTCGGTTTATGAGTCGTTAGGCCTTTCCATCCTAGAAGCTTTCAATGCCGGTTGTTATGTAGTTGGAAGCGATGTCGGGGGGCTACAGGAGATATTTGATATCGCGGGGAACGCCAATCAACGCTTTCCGATAGGCGACTATAGAAAGCTGGCTCGTATTATCAAACATTTGGACGAGGAACGCTATTTGCTGGAAAAAGGCAGGTTGGATGCTATGGAGAATCTGAAAAAGGAGTTTTCGATGCAGACTATGATTGAAAAGATGGAAAGTATATATGGGTGATTCCTGTGAAGACTAAAGTGAACATGTTACATCTTTTTTTGGGTTTGTTGGCGGTCATGCCATTGATTGATTCCGTTAATGGCATATTGCTAAGGAATTCAATCAGATTAATGAATATCGGGCAGATTTACAGAATCACAATCTTATTTTGTCTAATTTCAATGATAAATCGTGTAAGGAGACAGCAGGCCGAGGTGCTGCTTGTTTCCTTCATGCTATTGTTGCTTGTGCAATTGTGTATTAGCTGGGACTACGGCATAAGCAATACCTTGGTCTGCTTTAAGCTGTTTATACCTATTTTCATGATGTATGTGCTTAAAGGGCTGTTGGATAAAAAGATTATTACTTTTGAGCGCTTCAGTAATGTGATAGAAAGGATATCCCTGTTGACGCCTCTTACAATCATCATACCATATATTGGGGGGATGGGATACCACACATATGACTCATGGGCAGGATATCGGGGATTCTACTTTGCAACCAATGAAATCAGTTTTACAGTCTCTTCCTGTATTATGTACTTGATTCTGAGATTGTCTGACGACATTGAAGTGAAATATGTAATACTGTTGGTCTTAAATATTTTAGGCTCCCTACTGATTGGGACGAAATCGTTATTGGCAGTCGCTGCGGCTAGTATTTTTTTGCTTATACTGAGTTTCCTTAGAAGAAAGGAGGGTGGCAAGTCTAAAAGAATCGGAGCTGTTGCGGTTATATCCGTTGCTGCTATTGGAGGAACTGTAATGTTCAAAGATAGCCTGCATGCCGTTTATATGAGATGGCTTTACGGACGGCAGCAGAACCCAGACACATCAATTCTTTTTTTCCTGACAAGCGGGCGTACTTCCAGGATAGAAGGTGCTTGGAAGGCCTTTCATGAAGGTTCTTTAATTCAGATATTGTTCGGATGGGGGCTGGCAGGTGCCAATAATGGGAGACCGAATACTGAGATGGATTATTTTGACCTGTTATTTGCGGTAGGATGGATAGGATTTATCATCCTTATGATTCTATATCTATTGTTCTTAAGACATATCAAAACAAATTTTTGGACGATACCCCTCCTTGGTTTGATATTTATCCTTGTTTTTGCAGGAGGGCATGTCCTGTATGCAGGACTTGGAGGAATGATGTACGCGCTTATAATGGTGTACCTAGCTCAATATTCACAGGTAAAACAGGACGAGAGGTGTTGATTATGAAGAAAATAAAAGTTGCTCTAGGGTATTTGATATATGTTTTTTTGGGGAGTTGGTTGCCGCATTATCAGCTGCATTATGCTTGGCCTATTTCTAATAAATTAAGGCTTTTGTCCGTTAAGTTGATGCTAGAGGAATGCGGGTGTAACGTTGATATAGGACGCAGAATTTCCTTTTCCCGCGGGATTTCATTAGGGGATAATTCCGGGATAGGGGATGAGGCTTATTTTATAGGAAAGGTATCGATAGGCGCCAACGTAATGATGGCAGCGAGGTGCGCGTTCATTGCGTCTAACCACTCTTTTCAGAGGACAGACATCCCCATGCGGGAACAACAAGGGGAAAACAGGCAAATAGTTATCGAGGATGATGTATGGATTGGATATAACGCCATCATCCTAGGAGGGGTAACGATAGGGACAGGAGCTGTCATAGCGGCGGGGGCGGTAGTCACGGAAAATGTAGAGCCTTATAGCATCGTGGGAGGAGTTCCGGCCAAGCTGATAAAGAAGAGGATGTGACGAAAGCAGTTCTCAAGATATAGATGCTACGGTGCCTGTTGTTATAATGGAATAAAATACATACATGGTCGAAAGAAAAGCAGGTTGAATAGCAGTAGACTAAAATGGCGTAAACCAGCTTTCTCAATTGTGTACTAGAGGAGAAGAAGAATGAAGATAGGGATAATATCAGAGTATACTACTTCAACCATCAACTATGGAAATTGCCTACAGGCCTATGCTTTAAACCATTATATTCAAAGCCTGTGCGTTGATGCTGAGGTACAGACGATAGTTATAAGACATTCCTATAAGGATAAGATTTTGACTAGTAGGATACCAATTTCTGCCTTATGGAAAAAAGCATTTCAAAGAATTGGGCGTTTTTTTAATAATGAAGGAAATTTCCCTGAGAGAGAAAGTAGAAAAAAACAATTTTTAAAGTTTGAAAATGAATATATTAATATGAGTGACACAAGTTTGGAGTATACAGATATAGAACATAGCGATTATAACTTTCTGATTGTAGGTTCGGATGTTGTTTGGATTCAGGGCAGATACTATATCAATCGAATTAAATTTTTAGATTTCAATTTTCATAATCCAATTAAAAGGGTAGCCTATGCAGCTTCTTTTGGAGATGATTATATACCAGAAGAAAATAAAAATGATATTAGAAGATGCTTAAAACAATTTGATAATATATCTGTCCGTGAAAGCACAACGGTAGAAATGCTTAAAAGGTTGGGTATTGGGGATGCTAGGGCGACATTAGATCCAACGCTACTTGTGGCCGCTTGTGAGTGGTCAAATTTAGAAATGGAGCCCAAGGGGGTTGGGGGGACGAAATATGTGTTTGTATATCTTCAAAGTCCCAATCTAAGCCAATACAAAATGATTGAAAAGATATGCCATGAAAAAAATCTTCAGATTGTGTCGATTCCTTTTGCAAGCGGACGGAAGAATAAGCTAGACAGAGCTTTTGGCGATATCTGCCTATGGGATGCCTCTCCGCAAAATTGGATATGGCTAATGCATCATGCTGAGTATGTTATAACCGATAGCTTTCATGGAATAGTTTTTTCTACAATTTTTCGTAGAAAATTTGTGCCAGTTCAACGCAATGACGGCCATTTGATGAATCGACTGACAGATTATCTGAATACGATTCAGTATGAAGCTGAGCCATTGGTTTCTAACAATCCTGGACTTCTGGAATATGGCAATTGGGATTTTGATACATTTGACTATAACTTGGACAAAAAAAGAAAAGAATCAATAGATTTTTTAAAGGAAGCCCTTGGATTGTAATTTGATTTTCACTATGCACAGAAATGATTGATAAAGAGCAAAAAGGACATATGAATAATATATTATGCTATACAAGGAAGGACATGGTGTAGGAATGGAGCTTCTGAAAAATGATAGCACAGAATCATTAGTCAGTGTAGTCATACCTTGTTATAATGTTGAACAAAAAATCCCTAAGCTTTTAGAATCCCTTCAAAAGCAGACATATAAAAACCTGGAACTTATTTTTGTCGATGATGGTTCTATAGATAACACAAAGGAAGCCATTCTGCATGCCTTTCCAATATTTGAAAAAATGGGAATGAGAACGGAATATATTTACCAGGAGAATAGAGGACCAGGGGGAGCAATCAATGCGGGCATAAAGAAGATTACAGGTGATTACCTTATTTGGCCAGATGCGGATGACTGGCTTAATGATGATTCCATAGAAAGACGCCTTTTGTTTATGGAAAAGAATCCAGAATATGGAGTCGTGTCATCGAATGCAGCTATATTTTTGTCAGAGGATATAACCAAACCCATTGGAAAAATTAGGAGGAAGAGTGGAATCAGAAATGAAAGAAAGGAGTGGCAGTTTGAGCGGTTGATTAGATACAAAAGTATCTTTTGCCCTGGTTGTCACATGATTCGCGTTTCGATGTTGAAAAAAGTAAACCCGGTGCTTGATATATACGAAGGAGTTAGGGGACAGAATTTTCAGATGCTCATGCCGATGTACTATTCTTATAAAAGATATTTTATGAACGAATGCTTGTATAACTATGTAATATATTCGGACAGCGTGTCACATGGGGATGATTCATTTGACAAGTACAAGAAAAGAAGGACAGAACTCATGGATATAATCATGCATACATTGAGCCGGATAGATATGTCGGAGAAGGAGAGGGAATGTTATAAGGAAATCGTCATAAGGGATAATCTGGTCAATCTTTTTAAAAAGGCTATGTTTTTTGCTCAAAAAAAGGAAATGAGTGATTTGCGTAAAGAAATCAGAAATAGGAAAATCAGAAATGTGAAAGTAGAAATGATGTGGCTCCTTGGAAGGAATAAGATGATATGGAAGCTGTTAAATGAAGCACGTCATATTAAGAGAAATGTATGATATCTGCGTATTCCCAAAATGGAAGGACGAAGTAACTGGTCGATATGGGGGCAAAGAATATTGAAAAAGATGAGCATGATTTCTAAGGAGAAGTGCTGTGGGTGCAAAACATGTGTATATGTGTGTCCATCCAAATGTATTTCTATGGTATCTGATGAGGAAGGCTTTACCTATCCAGCGGTGGATGAAGAAGCATGCACACATTGTGGAGCTTGTGAAAGGGCTTGTCCATTTCATGGAGGCAATAAGCGAGAGAAAGACGTAAGGTCAACTGCATATGCAGCCAAAAGCAGATCAGAAGAAATCCAGCTGAGCAGCTCTTCAGGTGGTATGTTCTATGAACTGTCGAAGGCCGTTTTAAGGAATGGAGGAACGGTATATGGCGCTGTGTTCGATGAAGTTACTAAAAAGATTGTACACATCCATGTAGACGATATAGAGAATCTATCCAAATTGAAAGGGTCTAAATATGTGCAGAGTGATATCGGAGAAAGCTATAATGAAGCAAAAAGGGATTTGAAAGATGACAGGTGGGTATTGTTTTCCGGGACACCTTGCCAAATAGCAGGATTAAGGAATTATCTGAAGGCTGATTATGAAAGATTAATCTGCGTGGATGTCGTTTGTCACGGAGTGCCGTCCCCGCTACTTTGGGAAAGATATGTATACTATCTAGAAAGGGAATATGGGAGTCAAATAGAAACAGTCAACTTCAGGTGCAAAGAACGTGGATGGAGGGACTTTGCGTTTGGGTCAAAACTTGGTTCGAAATCATTTTACCAATCAAAGGATATCAATCCATACATGCAGATGTTCCTGCATAATTATTGCCTAAGGCCGTCGTGCTATGGATGTGAGATAAAGCAGATCATGAGTGTTGCTGACATCACAATGGGGGACTTTTGGGGAGTGGAGAAAGTGTGCCCTGAAATGAACGACAAAAATGGGGTGTCCTTGATTATTGTATGGAATGCCAAGGGGAAGTGGCTCATCGATGAAGTCGAAGATTCGGTTATCTTCAAAGAAGTGGACTTTCAGCAGGCCATTCGATTCAATACACCACTATACAAATCTGTCGATAGACCATCCTATCGCGATTCGTTCTATATAGATTTGGAGACGAGGCCATTCGATGAAATGATTGATAAATATGGGAAAGCTGGCTTCAGCGATAAACTAGGGATATTAAAACGCAATATAGTTGCAAGGCTCGGGGGGGGTAGAGGGATAAGAGACGGTGTCTATGTTGTTTTTAAATGAAAATTATGCGCTTTTCGATTCTTGGGCTTATTTTGCGGTCAGAAGTGTAAAACAGAACGGAGAAGGAAATGGGGGAGAAAACAAGGTCATCCTATGCGGTAAAGAATGTTTCACTTGGATACATATGCACATTTTTGACAGATATATTTGCATTTGTGAACCGCACGGTGCTGGTATGGATATTAGGAAATGCATATGTCGGTGTGAACGGCTTGTTTACAGACGTGCTAGGAGTACTTTCCTTTGCTGAACTAGGGATTGGAACGGCGCTCAATTTTAGTTTGTATAAGCCAGTCGCAGAATATGATGAGAATAAGATTAAGTCACTCATGTGCCTATATAGGACAGCATATAGGACGATTGCGTTCTCGATTGCGGCAATTGGTTTGGGAGTGCTTCCTTTTCTGAGGTATGTCGTAAAAGATCCTGGTGATATAGGGGATATCCGTGTTTATTATTGCGTCTTCCTCTTCAATACTGTAACCAGCTATTTTGTCAGCTATAAGTACAGCCTAGTCAATGCACGACAAGAGAACTACCTTTTTTCAGTCATCAATATGCTCACGAAATGTGTATCTGCCGGAACGCAGTTAATTATCTTATATGCATCAAAGAATTACTTTTGGTATTTGATGGCTGGAGCCATCGTGGAGTTGCTGCAGAAGGTATGGGCAGCTTGGTACCTCAACAAGCGGTATCCAATCCTATGTGAGAGGAATTGCCAACCACTTGAAAAATCAGAAAAGGAGGAGATATGGAAGAATGTTCGTGCGTTGATTTGGCATAAGGTAGGTGATGTCAGCGTCCATCAGACAGACAATATCATTGTATCAGCGTTTATAGACATTGCGACGGTTGGTAGAGTGACGTATTATAATTCGTTCATCTTAGCAGCAAACCAGATGTTGTCGGTTGCGATGAACTCAGTGATAGGTAGCTTGGGCAATGCGCTTTCGTGTGAAGGCACCGAGAAAAAATATGAGTTGTTCAAGACTTATCGATTTGTTGCATTCTGGCTATATGGATATATATCGATTGGCTTGTATCTGATGCTCTCGAAGTTGGTAGGGTTACTTGTGGGGCCAGATATGTTTCTACCTAATATAGTGATATTTTTGATTGTTTTAAACTTTTATATGATGGGGAATAGGATAGCTGTCAATAATATGAAGGTCGCAGGCGGCGTGTTCCAACAGGATAAGTTTGTGGCGGTTCTGCAGGCGGGAATAAATCTAGTGTCATCTATTTTATTAGTGAGATTAGTTGGTCTGCCCGGTGTGTATATGGGTACTATCCTACAAGGGCTGTTGTCTACTGTGGTCAAACCAGTTATAGTATACAAGGCGATGTTCAACCGAAAAGCAACCGAATATTTTCTATCTGGAATGAAATATATAATTGCTGTTTTTATGGCGGGGCTAATATGTTTATGGGTTGACTGCTCATATTTTCAAGCAGTTACACAATGGTCATTCTTAGTAGAAATAATTTTGATTTCTGGTATTATTAATATAATTTTTCTAGTCTTGTTTGCAAAAACAAAAGAATTCCAATATTTATGGAAAATGATGCAGCAGGTGTTTGGAAGAAATTAGAGAGGAATTATTGAGGTAACTGCTGCCATATGTGAGGGTGTAAATAATTATGTGTCTTTGGATTTTTTTCTTAGCAGATTTTTACCAACTATAATTAGCCGGAAACTTAGCATTTATAAGGGCTTGTGGGCTCTGGAATAAGGTGGAAGGGTAAAGGCACAAAATTAAAAACACTACCCCATATGTTGAGATTTTTTTACTAACGAGACGGCCTCCCCAATGCATCAAAAAATTTTCCTTTCTGAGATTGATTTACTCCTCATGGCAAATGCTTTCCCGCATCAAAACCATTTCGGTAAAGAACCAGCAGAAATAGAAGTCTTGATATTAAATTATCCCCAAAGGCCCATTCCGCTGATTAAAAAAACTGCCCCGATTAGGGGCAGCCCCCACATCTATTTTTCCTGTGCCATTGAGAATAATGCATCTTGTAAAAGCTTAGAGAAATTAATATTATTCTTTTCAGCAAAAGTATTCAGCCATGCAGGAATAGTAAGGTTTTTCCTCACAGCTTTTTCATCATATGCATCAATGTCTAATAATAACATATTGACCATGCACCCATTTTCAACAGCTATTTCTGAATAGTCGGAAGCAGGCGGGATATGCTCCCCGTCTTCAAGCTCTCCTAATATCCAGCCACTGGCTGCGTCGATTCCCATCTCAATAGCCTGTTCCATGTCCTTTCCCTCCGTTACACAGCCGGGCAAGTCCGGGAATTCTACCACATATCCAACGCTTTGGTCTGTAAAAGGCTTAAATCAGCCGGATAAACTAATTTCAATCTTAGTACCTCCATTGATAAAGATTGAGTAAATGGGCTCAGAGCCCCGTCTGTTTCATGATTGATTTTACTGTATCAGGATTCAAGTCCCCTCTGTGTTCAATCTTTCTGCATATAATCGTACCACTTTATATGCAGGACGTATGGTTTGAGGAGATGCCGAGGGGGAGCCCGAAATCCAAAGAAACCTGATTCTTTGTCTTGCGAATCCCCCTATTTTATGTTACCCTGAAACCAGTAAAGAAGGAGGGCTGTCAATGGAACACGGTCAGTACGTCAATCCCGGCAACAGCGGGTTCCAAGTAATCCTGAACTCCGAATATATCGACAAGACCGGCCTGATTGGGCAGATGAACAGCCGAATCGGCAGCTCCGAGGGATTGGTGTGCGTCAGCAGGCCCCGCAGATTCGGAAAGTCATATGCGGCCAAGATGCTATGCGCCTATTATGACAGCTCCTGCGATTCCAGGGCGCTCTTCGATGGCAGAGCGATATCAAAGATGGACGGATATGCAGAGCATATGAACAGCTACAATGTAATCTGCTTTGACGCCACCGGCTTCCTTTCGGATATCCTGCAGCGGCACGGAGCTTTACACGAGATTACCACGATGATTCCAAATGCGATACAAAAAGACCTGGTGGCGCTCTACCCCTATCTGGCCCCGGAATCCACGCTGGCAGACTGCCTGCTGCGCTGTGTCGAGAAGGAAGAGAAGAAATTCATCTTTATCATCGATGAATGGGATGCAGTGATACGGGAAGCCGGGCCGGAGACACAGAGAGCCTACCTGAACCTGCTGAGGGGCTGGTTCAAGAACATCAGCTTTACCCCGAAAGTGGTGGCAGCAGCCTATTTGACGGGCATCCTTCCTATCAAAAAGGATGGCTCCCAATCTGCCATTTCCGATTTTATGGAGTATCCGATCCTCTATCCGGATGGCTTCGCGGAATATACAGGGTTCACGGTCAGGGAGGTTCAGGAGCTTTGCCGGGAGCATGGACTGAATTTTGAGGAGTTCAGAGCATGGTATGATGGGTATGATTTTCCTGACTGCGGGCCGGTTTATAACCCTTACTCGGTGATGCGCGCTGTCAGGGACAGAAAGTGCCGGTCATACTGGCAGCGGACATCGGCGGCCGAATCCCTGTTTACCTATATCAACATGGATTTCGAAGGGCTGCAGGAGCTGATCGCCCGCCTGATTGCCGGAGAAGAAATCGAAGTGGACGTGGACGGCTTCGAGAACGATTTTGAGAGCTTCAAAAGCAAAGATGACGTGTTGACCCTGCTGATCCATCTCGGATATCTGACCTATCATGAGGACGAAAAGACAGTGGATATTCCCAATGAAGAGGTAAGGATTGAGTTCAATAAAATTTTGAAGGGAACGAATACAAACGCAAAATGGATTTGGCTGATTCAAAAGTCGAGACGGCTTATCGAGGATACGATTGCGGGAGACGGCGGCAAAGTCGCGCAGGCAATATCAGAGATACGCGATACGCAATATGCCCCCACCTTTTACAATGATGAGCAGTCCCTGCGATATGTGGTGAAGTTCGCGTATGTGGCTGCAGTTGACCAATACATGAAGATAGAGGAACTGCCGTCCGGACATGGCATCGCTGACATTGCTTATATCCCCAAAAGACGTTCGCCGTTGCCTGCGCTGATTGTCGAGCTAAAGTGGAACAAGTCGGCTGAGGGAGCGATAGGGCAGATAAAGGACAGGAACTATCCGGCTGTGATACGGGAATACGAAGGGGCTGCCGTTTTAGTCGGCATCAATTACGACCCTGAGAAGAAAGAGCATACCTGTGAAATCGAAAGGCTCCACATATAAGCAGATTGACGAAGACCCTGGAAAAGAACGGCACATGGAAAGTTAGGAGGTATGAATGGAATCTGACATGACACTCAGAGTGAAACTGAAAGGCAAGGAACTGAAGGCATTCTGCTTCTTTTCCATGGCGATGCTGTTCGTGGCGGCCATGGCCGGCATGGTTCGGGAGGGGCGGGGGCCGCTGGCCCTCATCCGGGGCCTGTGGACTATCATAATCTCCCGGGACGCGCTGATTACGGACTACTTCGAGCTGGCAGGCCACGGGGCCGCTTTCCTGAACGGCGTGCTGGTGATGGGCATGGGGATGTGGCTGCTGTGCCGGGAGAAGGTCAAGTTCACCGGGCTCACCATGGCGGCGGTCTTCATCAATGTGGGCTACGGCTTCTGGGGAAAGAATCCTGTGAACATCCTGCCCATCCTCTTCGGCACGTCCGCCTATGCCCTGGTCCACGGCGCGCAGTTGAGCAGGTACATCTATACGGGGTTCTTCGGCACCAGCCTGGCGCCCCTGGTGACGGAGCTGGTGTACGAGCTGCCCTTCGACTGGAGGGTGAACCTGCTGATATCCATAGCGGCAGGGATGGCGATCGGCTTCATCCTTCCCGGCCTCTCGGTACATACGGCTTCCATGCACATGGGCTATAACCTGTTCAACGTAGGATTCTCGGCGGGCATCCTGGCCTTTGTAATCGTCTGCGTGCTGAAGTCCTTCGGCATCGAGAGCGAGTCCGTGATGATCTGGCGGGAGGGGAGGCCCCTGTGGATCGCAGCGGGGCTGTACGGGTATTTCCTGCTGACGTTCCTGTATGGACTGTACCTATGCGGGGGAAAATGGAAGGGCATAGGGAAGGTGTGGAAGCATCCGGGCCGGGCTGTGGCGGACTTC
The DNA here is from genome assembly GCA_910585615.1 of uncultured Acetatifactor sp. Taxonomy (GTDB): domain Bacteria; phylum Bacillota; class Clostridia; order Lachnospirales; family Lachnospiraceae; genus Acetatifactor. The sequence goes on along the minus strand of CAJUFO010000030.1, from coordinate 3,925 downwards.
GTTCTCATGGAGGGCGAGGGGAACACGCTGATGAACATGGCCCTTATGGGGGCGCTCTGCACCACCTACATCTGCCTGATAGGCGGCGACCTCTCCGGGCCGGTGGTGGGCGCAATCCTGACGGCTTTCGGCTTCTCCGCCTTCGGTGCCCATGTGCGCAACTATCTGCCGGTGCTTGCCGGCGTGTTCCTGTCCACCTTCCTGAACCGCTTTTCGCTGACCACGCCCGGCGTGCAGCTGGCCTCGGTCTTTGCGGTGGGGCTGGCGCCCATTGCGGGGCGCTTCGGCATCGTGCCTGGAATCCTGGCGGGCATGCTCCATACGGCCATCGTCATGTGCACCTCCCAGATGTACGGTGGGCTGAATCTGTACAACAACGGATTCAGCGCGGGGTGGGTGGCGATTATCATGGTGCCCGCCATAGAGAGCGTCCTGATGGAATACGAGCGGCGGAAGCGCCCGGCTGGGGATCATAGACGCGTCTGAAAACCTTTCATATGGACGGTCAAGCCACGAGAGCAAACTGTGCGCTGAAGGGACTTGACCCAATTGCCGTATGCGGCAATTTGTGTTGCCGCGCAGCGACTTTAAATAGGAGAGAAGGAAAATGCTTGAGGAACAGAGGAAAATTGTAAGGATTGTTGCGGAACTGACCATGTTCTTCCTGGAGATCGGAGCCGACCATATCAGCTCCAGCGTGGAGAAGGAAGGGACGGAAGGGAGGATTTCCTTCCATGCGGACTACCGGCCGGGCTGCGAGGACAAGCTGGCGGAGCTGGAAAGAAGCCTCAGCGAGCAGCGCAACGACGGCATTGAGGACATCTACTGGGAGCTGGCCGGCAGCGGGAACCACGGACAGACCACCCAGCTGATGCTGGTGGGCATGATGGTGGACAGGGCAGAGGTCAGCGTGAAGGAAGGCTCCGTGGACCTGACCTTATATAAGGAGCTGAGGGAGTAGGGCAGGGATCACCACATCCTCCGGTACTCCCCCGGGGCAACCCCCTCCACCTTCCGGAACACCCGGCTGAAATACCCGGGCTCCGGGATGCCTATCTCTCGGCCCACCGCTTCCACCGTCATATTCGAGAAGCGCAGCAGTCGTTTGGCGTGGGTGACGCGGACTTGGTCCAAATGGCCCAATATAGTGACCCCGAACTGCTCCTTGAAGGTCCGGGCCAGGTAGAACTTGTTGACGTAGAATTGCCCCGCCAGTCGGTCTAAGGTGATGCGTTCCTGATAATGTTCCTCCAGATACGATTTTACGTACTGGAGGGACTGTTTTTTCGAGGGGGACTGGGAGCGGTTCTCCGGGTGCCAGCTCTGGGCCATGACGCAGGTCAGCAGGCAGGTAATCTTCTCGTTGATGCGCATGTCCCGGATATAGTCCTCCGAGCCCGCCAGAGCCAGGAGCTCGGTCAGCAGATCGGAGAAGAAGGCCGCATCTGCCCCGGTTATCACCGGGCCGCCGCCCCTTTGGACATATTTTTCGTAGATTCCGCCCATACTGGAACCATAGAAATGAATCCATTTCAATGACCACAGGTCGTCTTCGGAAGAACTCTGGGCATAGGACTTCCTGCAATCGATGAAAGCGCAGTCCCCGGGCAGGAGCGGGTAGGACCGTTCCTCATAGACCAGCTTTCCTGAGCCTGCCGTCACCAGGAAGAACAGGAAGGAGCGCAGCCCCGTGCGGCTGTTCACATGGGGCTTCAGGGCGCGCAGCTCCCCGGCCTCCTGCAGGTAGAGGAGGTTGGCCTTGGCGAAGGGGGAGGCTGTGTATATGATGCGATTGGACTGGACGGAAGTCCCCTGAAACATGAAATCCATAGTATATCCTCCTGGGCTCGGCTTCTGCGGCGATGTGCCGGGAATAAGTCTACCACAAAAGTCAAGATTGTACAAGACTCCCGCAATATCCTGAATTGCAAAGGCGGACGATATTCCATACAATAGAAAAAATCGGAAAACCAAGAAAAGCACAGACCCCGAAAGGAGCAGAAAGATATGGGAAAGACAGCACTGATCACAGGCATCACCGGACAGGACGGATCCTATCTGGCAGAGTTCCTCTTAGAGAAGGGCTATGCGGTGCACGGCATCATCCGCCGGGCCTCCCTGCCCAATACCGCCCGCATCGACCACCTGATTGCGGCGAAGTCCATCACCCTCCACGAGGGCGATTTGTCGGATTCCTCCTCCCTGATTCGTGTCATCAATATCGTCCAGCCTGACGAAATCTATAACCTGGCGGCCCAGAGCCATGTGCAGGTGAGCTTCGACGTGCCGGAGTACTCCGGGGACGTGGACGCCATCGGCGTGCTGCGCATCTTGGAGGCGGTGCGCATCCTGGGCCTGATTGGGAAGACCAAGGTCTACCAGGCCTCTACCTCCGAGCTCTACGGCAAGGTGGAGGAGGTGCCCCAGAGCGAGGCCACGCCCTTCCACCCCTACAGCCCCTACGCCGTGGCCAAGCAGTACGGCTTCTGGATTGTGAAGGAATATAGAGAGGCCTACGGCATGTTCGCCGCCAACGGCATCCTGTTCAATCATGAGTCCGAGCGCCGTGGCGAGAACTTCGTCACCCGCAAGATTACCCTGGCCGCCGGCCGCATCGCCGAGGGGGTACAGGACCATCTGGAGCTGGGCAATCTGGACTCCAAGCGGGACTGGGGCTACGCCAGGGACTATGTGGAGTGCATGTGGCTGATTCTCCAGCAGGACCAGCCGGAGGACTTCGTCATCGCCACAGGCATCCAGCATACCGTGCGGGACTTCACGGAGAAGGCCTTCGCCGCCAACGGCATAACCCTGCGCTGGGAGGGCAGCGGCCTGGAGGAGAAGGGGTACGACGCCGCCACGGGCAGGATGCTGGTCTGCGTGAACCCTCAGTGGTTCCGCCCCACGGACGTGGACAACCTTCTGGGCGACCCCACCAGGGCCAGGACCGTCCTGGGCTGGAATCCTCAGGCCACCAGCTATGAACAGCTCATAGAGATTATGGCGAAGCATGACAGGGCGCTGGCCAAGCGGGAGAAGGCCGTGCTGGAGGCCACCGGGCAGATGGCAGCGAAGGATTGAGGAAATTGTCCGGAAGGGCAGCGAAGGCGATGCCCCTGTGGGCAGGGAGGCTGCGCCAGGCCGGACGAAAAAGCCAAATCGGGTAAAACAGGATTGGCGAAGGGATAGGACGGAAATAGAAGCGGAACCGGAATTTGGAAATTGGAATCTGTGAATCGGAATTTGGAATCGAGGGAATGGAAAATGATGGAAAAGAACGCGAAAATCTACGTGGCCGGGCACCGGGGCATGGTGGGCTCCGCCATCCTCCGGGAGCTGCAGCGCCAGGGCTACGGAAATATCGTCACGCGCACCCATAAGGAGCTGGACCTGTGCCGCCAGCAGCAGGTGGAGGAGTTCTTCGCCACAGAGAAGCCGGAGTACGTGTTCCTGGCTGCGGCGAAAGTGGGGGGCATCGTGGCCAACCAGGAGGCCCTGGCGGACTTCATGTGGTTCAACATGACCCTGGAGATGAACGTCATCCACAGCGCCTGGCAGAACGGCTGCAAAAAGCTGGAGTTCCTGGGCTCCTCCTGCATCTATCCCCGGATGGCCCCCCAGCCCATGCCGGAGAGCTGCCTGCTCACATCGGAGCTTGAGAAGACCAACGAGGCCTACGCCCTGGCCAAAATCTCCGGCCTGAAATACTGCGAGTACCTGAACCGCCAGTACGGGACGGACTACATATCCGTCATGCCGACAAATTTATACGGGCCTAACGATAACTATCATCCCACCCACAGCCATGTGCTCCCGGCCCTGATTCGCCGGTTCCATGAGGCCAAGGAGCAGAACCTCCCTTATGTCACTTGCTGGGGGGACGGCTCGCCCCTGCGGGAGTTCCTCTACGTGGACGACCTGGCCA
>CAJUFO010000029.1 GCA_910585615.1 uncultured Acetatifactor sp. | reverse complement strand
TGCTGCGTTATTCTATCAGTTATGTAGAAGGAATTATGTAGCGGGAACTACGGATAATAGATTAGGTTAAAATCGTCCGGAAGCCATTTACTGACTTCAACCTCTGTTTCAATTTTCCATTTTTTCTCCATAAAGGGGAAGAGAGCCAGGTTCCCTCTGTCCTCCCACACAAGAAAACCAGTTATTTCTTTTCCCCTCTTGTCCTTATCGAACAAGACAGTCCTGATTGCATCCAGTAAAGTACTCTTGCCCGCTCCATTGTCCCCTACTATGGCTGTGACTGCTATCTTATCTCCGTAAAGCATGCCATCGATATTGTCCTTCTCTGATATCGATAGCTTATGCCTTTCCCCGTCTCTATCATATTTCACATCGTAACCCGCGTTTAATAGGTAGCCCTGTTCTTTTATATGTATGTAGTTCTCTACCCAAAGGTAAATCAGCTTCATTTCGAGTTCATCCTTTCAGGTGATTTGTCTGGCAGTTATTCTATGGCTTTCTATATTCTGGCCGCTACTCCTCTTTTGCACTTAGAAATTCTTAAAAAACAGAAAGCCCTGGACATAGACAAGGTCACGGAAATCTTCATCCGCATCAATTCAAAGGGCACTGCCCTCGGCCAGTCCGATTCTGTCATATCCAAGATGGCCTTGGCCTTTGCCTACATGCTGTACCTTCGATTATGCGAGTATCCCGAAGAAGCCAAGGACCTTTTCAGCCAGTATTTGTGGAGACATTCCAAACTCAAAAAGTTTTTCTGACATATCAGCCATTCATTGTCTCCTTATATCTGCGCTTAAAATCGATAAGGCTCATGATTTCCTTTCTGTCCATATCAGACAGTTCCGAGAACGCACGGGCAAACATCTCCATCTGTGCATTCTCAGAAGCCTTTCCATACATCAGCTCATCCGTACTCACTCCATATAATTCAGAAAACTTAGCAAGTTCATCAGCCGTAACTTTTCTTTGTCCAGATTCGATTGCACTAATCGTTGGCCTGGAAAGGCACATCTGACGGGCGACAAATTCCTGGGACAACTTTAAGTTCTTTCTTGCTTCCTTCAATCTTTCATGCATGGTTTCCATCTCCTCTACACACTAGTATATGCATAAAAGGCATAAAAGTCAACATAAAATGTCAGTTTTTCTGACAATGGCATGCACTCCCATCCCTTCACTCTTAGAAGGATAGAGAACAGCCCACATAATACTACAGGTACAGGTTTTCCGCTACATGTTCCCCACTCACTGTCAGAGTATCGGAACTCCGTCTGGATGACGAAGGCCATGCACAGGGGCTATGCCCCATTTCCTGTTGCGCTTGGAAACAAGCCCGCGTATTTGGCTCCGGATTCGTGCTGTCAGCCATCTTCACCCTCGGTTATTCGATTTCATATGCAGCCCCATGGGCTGGTTGAAGTCAAGGAATGCACAAAAAAGTCGGTCAACAACTCCCAGCATTTGTTTTATGATAATTCTATCAATGATTTATCTGTGATGCTACGAATCTTACGTTCAGGCAGTTTCTGTCGAATTCATTCACACGCACTGGCAGGGACAGCCCATAGGTCATGTATGTCCTCTGCCATATCATTTTCAGAAAGAGAGGATACCACATGAACCCCAGGATAGAATTCGTTCCACGAAAGAGACGACTCTTCCGGCTACCGCTGCGGCGGTCCATCAGCAATCGCAACGCAAAGGACAGGCTCTTCTGCTACAGCTTCGAACGGGACAGGGAAGCCCTGCTGCTACAGCTTTATAATGCGCTGAACCACGCGAACTACCGAGATGCGCAGGCACTGCAGATTGTCGCCCTGGACAATGTAGCTTACATGTTCATAAGGGTATGAGGTCATGGCGCTATGACTGGATAGGTATCTGTCTGGCATGTTCCGTAACGTAGCCTGCCATCATGATTATGTTACTGATTACCGTGCGCAGCCTTCTGCGTCTGACCTTATGCTTAGGGCTGTCCCTCTCCTGCTACTACTTCCCTGTCCAATCATCCGCAGGATGTTATAGGCCGGAATTGCCAGTTCCAGCACCAGTCCATTAGTTCCAAACGTTCACAAATACCCTATGAAAACTCCACCGCTCTCTTGACTCCTTCATAATCAAGGTACATTTTCATCGATTGAAACAGAAGCGGCAGATAGGTGACCGGAAACATGGATGCTGCTCAAAGACAATACACGGCCATCCTTATTTGCCAGCACAGGGGACTCGTCAGCCTACAGCACATGGTACCTACACATCTTCTCGTGCGGATAATCGTAGAGGACTGCAAGGTAGCGGTCTGCACACTGAATCGTCCAGTTTGCCATGTTCTGTCTGGAGATTTACAGGCCGTAGTGCGCAAGCTCCTGTTCCTGACGGTAGTGTGGTACCGCGTTGATATACTTGGCGTTCGTCACGGCTACCTCGTCAGTTCCTCTTCTCGTTTTTCCAGTCTATTCTTCGGCTTCCAGCGGAGGTAACTCCTCCTCTCCACCGGACTCTTCGTCAGCGATGCCCTCCGACTCGTTGAAGAATACACTTTCCCCATCCACTTCCACGAAAGCAAGGCTCCCGCCACACTTAAATGACACTTTCTTTCAGAAGCTTCCAAACAAAGGGCTTAGCTAATATGCCTCCGATATCTTGACAACTATCACCCCGTCTATTTCCTTTATGGATCCTTCTGCCGGAAATATCGGCATTTCGGAAAAGGCTCCCCTTTGATGCATTTCCTCATATTTTTCTGCTGAACATAGGTTCAATTGAATGCCGCAACATTCTGTTAGGACACCGGACCAGGATCTTCGATTATTTGCCCCCCTATCCACCAATTCCCGAATTTCGCATACCAATTAGCGCTATTCCAAGCTGATTGTTTTACAAACATAGCATTTTCACAAGGTTTACCTACAAAAGCTATGGGAATGTCATCCGCCAAATATCCCTCTACAATCAAACCCTCAACAACACAATCCGCCAATTGTACCGTTGCTGTCCTCCCCTCTTTTAGCGCGAGCTGATCCTTCTCGACAGTCAAAATATTTACCCACAACAGCAGAAGGAGCAATATATATGCACCTCGCCTTAGGAAAAAAACACTTCTCCCATCTATTGAAAGGATAACTGCAGATACTAAAGCCACACTCGCTACCATGCCCATGGACATCAAGGTATCCATATCGCTCCTGACCAACAATACCACCGCGTTGCAGCCTACAGGCACCAAACAGATACATGCCAAAAAACATAAGGCGTGTCCTCTGCTTATACGCCATATAACGAAAAAATGCCTGAACACGCATACCGATAGCAGGACTCCCATTCCGCCTATCAGGATGACTGTTTCGTTAAACACAGTAATCCCCATCCTATTCTTAACGAAAAAGTTATAAAACTCTTTATAGCACAGTTGCATGGATTCCGGTAACAAAGCTATAATCCTTCCCACAGACACCTCCGACGCCCCTCTATAAGGTGCCAGTTCGATGCCATATTTTTTTAATAAAGCATCAGAAATGAGGCTATAGAAGATTCCCCCAATCACAATTGCCAATATGCCTTTTATCAAAAATTCTACAATTCTCTTGCCTCTCTCGCAATCAAGAAGCATTTTCATTACCTGGAGCAGAAGCAGCAGACATGTAATCCCAAAATATGCCTGATAGCAGCTCAAAGACAATGCAAGAAAAACTGCACCTAATAATATCCCAACAATTCTGCTCTTACCGCAAATACATCCAACAGAAAGCACACTGAATAAGAATGCCATTCCATATCCGACCGAGGTAAAACAGTATGATAACGTATCGCAAGTAACAGGATTGGCAATCAATAGCAAGGATACCAACACCCCTAACTTTCTGCTTTCTATTGCAAGAAAATCTATAATCAAGACGGATGCCACAGAAACAATAAGCAGAGTAAGGACAGTATTCAACGGTACGGATACAATCCCGGCCCTTATTTCGTCAATGTAATGCAAAAGGCCTCTCCCCAGTGAAGCTTCCCATGATCCTGCAATAAAACTCGATGTGTTCCATATGCCATCATGACTATTTACCAAGTTTTCAGAAATCATCATAAAATAAACCATGATTCCAAATATAATATTTATGAATATATATTTAATGTGGTTCCTTATCCAATCCATAGCATAGTTTTCTATCCTGATAATCCGCTTCATGTTTTCACCGAGATAGTTTTCCTCGTACTCTCCTCTCTGTTTCTTTTATAGAACAATCAGTGGTGCAATTGCATTGCGTCACTCCATCAGATGCTCGGATTCATCGCTTCTTGCCACCCATCTCTTCTGCCATGTATTTCTTCGCATCCTTCATGAAACTCCAAATCATTAGAACCATAATAATGCCGATAGGGAATGCGCTTATGATGCTTACGGACTGAATGTTGTTCATGCTGCTCTCGGAGAACGTTAACGCAATCGGCAGCACAATCAACAGCATGCACCAAAGCAAAATGATTATTATGTGGGGCTTCTCGTCCGCATCCAGTCTTTTATAACTGTAGCATGCCGCTGTGTATGCGATAGAGTCAAAACTTGTAGCATAGAAAGCAATCATACAGAGCATAGTGACAATCAGGATAAACGGAGCAGCCGGCATGGTCTTAATGATGTCAATGATAAGCGCATACAAATCTCCATTTGCTTCATACTGCGCAATGAAGTCCGCCGCGCCAGCGGTCTGGATACCAAGACTATAGTTATTGAGGACAATGAATGATACGATAGTGCTCCCTACACCGAAGATGTATCCCCCCATGATAGTCTGCTTGACGGTACGGCCTTTTGAAATGCCACCTATAAAAAACGGGGCCGCGATGCACCAAACCATCCAGTATGCCCAGTAATAAATCGTCCAATCCTGTGGAAAGCTATTTATCCGAGCCGGATCTGCATAGGTACTCAGTTCTATGAAATGTTGAACCATCTTTCCAAGGCTCTGAATGCCGTTCTCTATGATGAAGCGTCCCTGCCCGCCCATCAGCATTACCACAATCAGCAATCCAAAAAACAGATAGATACAGGTTTTTGCGAGAAAGCTAATCCCTTTGAAGCCGCAAACAACCGCATAGGTATAAACCGCGCAGGTAATCAGTAGGATGATGATTGTAACAGCAGTCCTGCTGATGCTGATACCAAATAGAGTAACGACAATTTCAGCCATAAGCGGAGTTGCCACGGAAAAGGTCGTTGCTGTTCCCGCCAGCAGCGCAAAGAGGGCGAACAAATCAATCACCCGTCCAAGGAAACCGTGTGCGTGTTTCTCGCCAATGACTGGCAGGCAGGCTTCGGAATACCTCTGCCTGTCCCTTTTCCGGCAATGTAGCATGAACCCAAAGGCGACAGCAAGGACAAGGTAAAACGCCCAAGGAATAAAACTCCAGTGGAAAAGAGGGAATACCCCTGCCCAGTCTGCGATGCTTCCACCCATCTCGGCGATGTGTGGGTTGGCAGCATACATGACCCACTCGGCAAAGCTGTAAAACAGGATGTCCGCAGCAAGGCCACAGGTGAACATCATGCTGCCCCAAGTAAAGAAGCCGTACTTGGGCTTCTCGTTCGGTTCACCAAGCACGATGTCGCCGTACTTGGAAAAGGACAGAAAGATTGAAACGATAAGGATCCCAAGCCCGATAACCAGGTAATAGCTTCCCAGAGTATCTCCAAAGAAGAAGCGAACTTGGCTAATCGTGTCATTGGCGCTCTCTGGTGAAATAAAGAGATAGATGGTAAGCACCATGATCAAGATGAATGGCACCAGTGTAACCATCCAGTCTATCCTGCTCTTGTCTGCCGTTTTTTTATTGCCCATTGTCTTGTACCTCCATTTCCTGCCTTTTCTTAACTATTGCGCGTTTTTCAAATAAGCTTGATAACTGCAATCAATAGCCACGAGCTCCTCCAGCCCATCAATTTCTATGAGATCTGATGCTTCCATTTTTTGGATACCTAAGGTATAATCCTCAAAATGGCAGAACATCGCTACGTCGTCCCAATATATCTGTCTATTCCCTCGTTCAAACTCGTACTTCAGATGCTGCCGTAGCCTCTCCCCGTCTTCCGCAGTCCATCGAGATATGGAAAAGAGCTGCCAACCATGAGAACCGCCTGTCCGGGAACAGGACCTGACTACTCCATTTTCCACATCCATCAGCCATTCATCTGTCTGTCCCTCACACCAGACTGCATTGTATCCAGAGAGGGCAAAGGATGGGGAAAGGATAGCAGGGTTATAGATAATCTGGTCGCCGTCCAGGATGATGCAGTCTCCCAGATGCTCCCTGGCGACATAGAGCGATGAAATGTTGTTGCAGGAATCATAATATGGGTTCTCAACTATCTCAATCCCTTGCCAATGGGTCGCCCATTCGTAAAACTGACTTTTCAGATGGCCGACGACCACATAGATTTCCATGATGCCGTTTTGATGGAGCGCGGTGATGACCGTGTCAATCATCCTGATACCGTTTACCTTGACCAACGGTTTAGGGACCTCATAAGTCAATGGCTGCATCCTCTTCCCGATTCCTGCCGCCATGATAATGGCCCGTTTTACGATGTGCGCTTCTTTTGTCATGTCCCTATATCCTCCTGTTCCATTAGTTCTTTCGCATATCTGTAGAAGTCCTTAGCGTAACGGTACTGCCGAAGGCTGTACTCTCCGAACTCAACTCCGAGCCTCCGCTTGTATTCACACCAATTCGACCACAAAAGACCGCACATGGCGATATAGCAGTAGATTTTGGCCCTGGTAAGATGGCTGCAGCCATTATCAAAGTAGATATCAATCAGCCTGTCGCACTGTCTCCTGTTATAAAGGCTGTAGATGCAGAACATAGCGATATCCACGTGTGGATCTTGCATCCCGGAGTACTCCCAGTCGGTAAGCTGCAGGGCTTCTGAACCATCGGGAAGTGTATAAAATAGGAAGTTGTCAGGCACTGCATCGATGTGCGTAAGGCACCAGTCCTTATGGAAGCCCTCGACAGGTTCCTTAAGGCTCAGGACATTCTCCTTGGTTTTCTTGTAATCCCTGTAGACAGAGGGCGTCCCCTCCCATAGTGTCTCATAAAACTCTATCTGCTGAAAGATGTCGAAAGTGTGTGGAACCTTGAGGCGAAGGGCGTGGAAGCTTCTCAGTTTCTCCATGCACCGGCTTAAATCAGCAATGCTGTCCACATCGCAGACCCGTATGCCTTCCAGATACTTCGTAATCTTGTACCCATTCTCTGGATCGATGTAAACAGGATCATCACAGAGGCCGTAGCCGCTTATAGTTTTGAAGACATCGGCTTCCTGCTTCCTGTCGATAAGCTGGTTCGTGCCTTCTCCAGGGATGCGCATTATGTATTTAGCCCCCTTTACTGAGAAGAGGAAAGAGCGGTTGGTCATACCCTTTTTCAGCACTGTAATTTCTTCGATGTCGTCCTCCTTACATTCCAGCGCTTCTGTGATGGCATAGATGGCATCGCTCTTCAGTTGGTTGCTATCGGAATCCAGGCATCTCAGCTGCTCATATGTATTTATCTCCACAATATCCGTGCCATGGGCAACCCGTGCTTGGACAATCATGCGGTTCTTGTGATAGAGAGCCTCTTCCCAGAAAGAACCATCGTGTCTTCCATCCGCTATGAGAATCTTTATCCTTTCTTTTACCCTTGCCGCTTCCTCTTCAAGAAGATAGCTGATTCCTATCATGCCGTTCCCAGGCGTGCAGGTGACCAGCTCCATTTTTCTGTTGACCCGGACAGTACTTTCCTCATCAATCAGGTCGCTTACCATGTACCAGCTATATAGCTCCGTTCTTCGGAAGGGATTGTTGTCGCACCAGATATCGCAGGGGATGATATAGGTGTTGGAGAGCTTGTCCAAGACGATGCCAAGGGAACGGATATTGTTTGTCGAAGCGAAATCGGGATTGTAAATCAGCTCTATGCCATAGTCATCGATTAAATATTCAAAGGAATCCTTCATGAAACCGACAACAACGGTAATATCATTAATACCGGCCTCCTGAAGCTGCACGATTAACCGGTCAATCAACCTTTCCCCATTTACCTCCAGCAGGGCCTTCGATGTAGAAAGGTTGATTGGCACCATGCGCATTCCAAATCCGGCTGCAAGAATAATGGCATTTTTAGGCGTACGCTCTTTTATTATCTTTTTCCCTTGGGTGGTCAATTGCACACGCTCATCAAGATACCCTGTGGAGATAAGGGACCGCAGTGCACGGTTGACTACGCCTAGGCTGTGGCCTGAGGCTTCAGCGAGGATTCGTTGGTTGATGAAGGGTTCTTGGCACAAGGATGATAGGATATCTGCTTCTTGTATCGTTAGGATTTTTTCATCTTTTTTCACGAACACTCCTCCTTCTTATTTCGTGAACATCAAAATATAAGATGTTAATTTACAAACAGGTCGGCAAGCGTTTTTAATCGGTTTTATAGCACATATCACATGAGATAATCCTTTGCCTTCCCGTTTCATCTGCTATTTTCTTCCGCAAACCTTCCAAATTAAATCAGCTTGCTATTTTCATCCTCCAGATTCAACTTAGAGTGTCCCATACTGTATTTGGGCCTCTCATACAACTGCCTTACAGCCCCTTCGTACTGGCAGCATATCATAAAATCATTGGTATTAACCACTGTTCCACCAAATCCCGCAGCCAACATGATGGAGAACTTCATCCCATAGTACGGTCATACCACCTTAAAAAAGGGGTCTCTAAAAACCGTATCCTAACCATATCAATCAGGGTGCAGACAGCATAAATCCCAATCACAGAACCAATCGCATGCAGCATAAAATACCTATTATGATACGCTGCTACATTATTCAACAGATTCCCCCACAGCCACTGCCGCATCGTATCGCTATTGGCATGTATCATTAAGACACCAAAGGCAGAAGCGGCTATCCTGTTGATTACAGGATGGTATCTGAACTCCAGATTTTTAAAGAAAAGGAAAGCGCTTACGGCCGTCACGACAGCCAGAAGCTTATTCGAGTCAGACACGAAATAATAATAGATCGCTTTTCCCCATCTCTCATATGCCCATGCGCCCGCCAACACGCTTCCCCATGACAATAGCAAAGATATCAGCAACATGCTTCCCCATAACCTTCTATTGCTAAAGCATTTCCTCGGATACAGCCGTATATAGGCTGCAAGGAAATACAGTGCCATGAACCAGCCTACATAAGTGAATGCAGCAGGAGCCTTTAAAAATGTCTGGAACACGGTTCCTACCAATAGGCACAACCCCACCAGGGTCAAGTGCTGCATCTGGTCCATCGCCCTGACGAGCAGGTTAAGGTACGGAATGAACAGGTAAAAAACCAAATATGAGTGAGTGAAGCCAGTTCCTAAGCTATATACGGGCACCATTGACTTTACAAGTTCCTTCAGAGAAAACTGTTCATATCCGCTGGCTAGAAAAATCAGGTAGGTTGCCAATCTGTAAAATTCAACTTCCAGAAGCAGTTTCAAAAATTTCCTGACATTGGCTTGGGATTGGCACATAAAATAGCCTGTAATCAGGATAAAGCAATTGATTCCGGTCTTCCCGCCCCAGCCAAACAGCAGACTGAACAACGAATGAGATGTCAGGGCATTTTCTTGTGTTATCATATCGATAATACCGGAATTCACCACATAATGATGCGCAACGATGCAGAGCATCGAAATAATGCGGAAAAGTTCAATAGAAGAGTTACGAGTACCCCCCCGAGCATCTTTTGCCTTCATGTCCCCAGTCCCTCCCAAAAGGCTTACACCTTGCAGCCCAAAATGACCTTGCAGATTCTGTCCACATCCTCCATCCCCAAATCGGCATATAGCGGAAGCGTCAGCACCCTTTTGCTGATGTGCAGGGCGACAGGCGCCTCGCTCACGTCATATTCCCGATGGAAGCAGGAGAATGTATTGGTAAGCGGATAGAAGTACTTCCTTGCCCCGATTCCCTGCTCGGCCAGCCTATCGAACACTTCGGCCCGACTTGCCCCAAAGGCCTTCTCATCAATGACAATCGGGAAATACGCGTAATTGAATCTTACCTCCGGCTGCACCCTGTTCAGCTGTAGTCCTTCCACCCCTTCCAGATGGCTGCGGTACCTTTCGGCCACAAGCCTCCTTTTATCAATCTCCTCGTCCACATGGCGCAGGTTGCAGAGCCCCATGGCGGCACAGAATTCATTCATCTTCGCATTGGCCCCGACAGCGCTGACCTCCTCCGGGCCATGGATGCCGAAATTCTTCAGTTCATATAAGGCGTTGCCCAAACGCTGGTCGCGGAAACAGACAGCCCCTCCTTCGATGCTGTTGAATACTTTTGTCGCATGGAAGCTGAAGCAGGAGGCGTCCCCGAAATTTCCTATTCCCTGCCCTTTATAGGTCTCGCCAAAAGAATGGGCGGCATCGTAGATTACCTTTAATTCATATTTATGTGCAATCCGTTCAATCTCCTCAACGTTACATACATTGCCATATACATGGACCGGCATGACTGCACAAGTGTGGTCGGTAATCAAGTCTTCTATCTTCTCCGCATCCATTGTATATGTAACAGGGTCGATATCACAGAATACCGGTTTCAGGCCGTTGCGCACGATGGCATGGGTAGTGGAGGCGAACGTGAAAGGAGTGGTTATGACCTCCCCTTGCAGGTTCATTGCCTGCAAGGTCAGCTCCAGGGCCATATGGCCATTTGTCAGAAGCTCCACATTTTCGACATCTAAGTAGCCCTTCAATTCCTGCTGGAGCGCCTTATGTTTTGCCCCCATGTTTGTCAGCCAGTGGGAATCCCACAATCCCTCTATCTCATCCATGTACTCCTCAATTCTGGGCATAGATGATTGGGTTACTAAAATTTTGTTATTCATTTCTAATAATCTCCTTCTTTGAGAGTGGAGTCTCGGAAACACTCAAGCCAATATTTATCAACATTTTCCAGTCTACTCCCAGCCTATACTTTCACCTCTATTTTTTATAGCATTCAGCTTTTTCTCTTCTAACATAAAAATCGAAGATTTTTCCACAACCAATTGGCAAATTGATACAATACACAATATATTTATATTCAAACCCCAATAATAGCAGCGCCATGAAAAGCACGGAGTCGTTGTCAAAACTACGAACAAAGCCTTTCTCACAGCCCCAAATGCTATACAATGAACGAAAAAATTTGCCAATGTAAAACTGTATAACGAGTAAACGCTTGTGCATTAAAGAACGAAAGCGGCAAGCAAATGCGTTCATGAGTATAATTATTATTTTAAATGTTTTTGAATATATTCCATTCTAACCTGCTTCATTTGTTGTTCGGCTTTTTCTTTATCGTGTGCAAATAATTTTTGTTGTTTATGCACCAACTCTTCATAATGCATTATCAACTCATGAAATCCCTCAACAATGTCAGGCGCAAGGAAAAGAGCATCATTATATATCTGGTTCTGAAACACCTGCTTTAACATTCCACTCGACTTTGTATAATAGTAACGCTTATCTCCACAGACGTTTTTTAATATTTGATACGCAGGTATGTTATTTGCAATTGCAAATAAAAATAAATGATATCGTTGGCATAGTACAAATTGCGCTTTACGAACAATATACAGTATATCCTCGACTTTCCTATATGGTTCGCGTCCAAAATGCCAAACCATTAAATTATCAAGCCCCTCGAGCTGCTGTCCTTGATGCTCTCCTCCATATCCTTTATCAAGAGAGATGAATATTGTTATTAGGCCATACTTCCGATACATCAAATCAACAAAGCTTTTTATTTGTTCATAATTCTTTTTGATTTCGTCTAGAGAACAATATAGTTCTAGAATTACATATTTTTTAGGCAAAGCAATACTGATTTCTGGTTTAAAGAAAAGAAATTGCTCATGCAAGAAATACAAATCATCCGGCACTAATGTAATTTCTCCCTTGATTCCCAAACGCCGTAAATTTGCCTCTGAATAGACATCATCTCTCGCTGCATATACAACATTTTTCAATGCCAATAAAATACTTCCGTAAAACTCGCTGCTTTTATCAAAAGGACCAAATGTATTGCCTCCAAATACGATTTTCTTATGCTCCTCAGACGCTATAAGCATCGTTCCCAAAATCGAAAGCAGTTTTCCTTTACGGTGCCTAGCATTCCAAACGCGATTCAAATATCCTCCACCGCACACGAACAAGACATCAATTTTACGCACAGCTTCTCTCACTTGCTGTTCGTTACGAAAATAGCGCAATACCTGCATTGGAACAAGCACTTCATCGTCATATTGTATATTATAGTTATCACCATAAACTGCTTCATATATATATGTGGTCTTTATATTGACTGGCGAAACTGCATATCCCTTTAAATATGTTTTCAATAAAATGTCCATTAATGTCTCGTTGTAAGTAAAAACAATCGTCTCACTTGGCTGAATTGTATATATATTATTGACCAGCATCGCATAGTCGCCGAAATTCGTATCTCCAAAAGCCCCTATTATACCTAAAACCACTCTTGCGCCCTCCAATCACATTAAGCATCCAATCATGTCTATTGAAAATACTGGGATATGCCGTTGTTCTATCACATGCCTTCTTTCTTCAAAAGAGTCATCAATAAAAATGGAATTTTTGTTATCGATGTATTTCACTTTGCAATCCTGTTGTCCAATCTGAATGACTCTGTCGAATAGATTTATCAAATGAAATTGATTAAGTTCTTCTTCAAGATTACCATCATGTCTTGTCAATAATGTTAGCTTTATCTTTTTATTTTTGCAATAATATAAAAACTTAACGGCATCCAAATTATATATACTCTTATCCAAAATGATTGTATCATCATAATCTATGAACACTTCGTCATAATCAATATCCATTTTAAAGCAATTATCAAGCGCCCTATCCATCTCCACGTAAAATCCATTATCAATAATGGACACATCAACTCCCATAGCATCAAATAGACTGAGCTGTGCAAAGTTGATTCCTCTTGCACGATAAAGAGCAGATGATCCCCCCAAGCGACTAGCTATTTCTAGAAGAACCAATTCTCCTGCATCATTTTGCTTAAACTGAACAAACCATGCACCACGAAATCGCAAGGTCTCATTAATTCGTTTTACTTTTTTGTATATGGTTTCATCCTTGCCTACCGTTGCTGTATTTACGCTTATACCATTTGATATCCGATTGCGTGTGCGTGCTCCACAAAAAAGCAAAGTACCATTTTTGTTTGTAAAACAATCAATGGTGTACTCATTTCCTGGCAAATACTCCATAATCAGAGAATTGGGGTATCCATTCATTTGTTCTGAGAGCATTGCATAATTATTGATTATATTTGCACCTCGAGCCCCATATCCAATGTCAGGTTTACAAAACACAGGATATTGCAAGTTGTCATCTTGCCTATAAATTTGAGGAGTACGGACAATGTTATATAGGCATTCATATGTCTTCTTTTTAGATGAGCAAATTCGAGTAGTTTCTTTAGGCGATGATATCACATAGCAGCCCAATGCATCTTCATTTTCCTTTAGTAATGATATGGCACTGTCCATAGATGGATAAATATAATCAATATTATATTCCTTAACAATATGTTTCATGGTAGGTATGAAGTTTACATCTGTAATAAAAGGAACGTCTGCAACGTAATCTTCATATACAAACTTTCCATGATCCGCAATGCTATTTGCACCTATCAACCGAAAATGCTTAGAATGTTGTAATGACCGATATATTTCAAAAGCGATTTCCGAACCGCAAGGAAATACAAGAACATTTTTCATAATAATTCTGTATGATGTTTATTGAAGCATAAACACCATAATCTCCTTTCTTTTCTATATACTTTCGAAATCTCTAAACCCTACTTTATGTGGTTTATCAATCCCTTTTTTCTTGGGCTTAATAAACAATAGGATGACTTCATTATTATGTCCTTGAATATCCTTGCCGGATGCCAGATTCGGCAGATGATGAATCATTATCATCTTTCTTCTTTTCGCTTTCTGTTATGTCAAGGACTATGGCATGTCCATTTTCCACATATACATATACGGACAGCTGTGCCACTGTCAGCAATGCATGGTCTGTACATACGTTAATGTTAGTCAGCAAATAAGTTGATAGCATATTTTCAGTTTCGCCAGAACTCCCTTCAGGTCGTGTTGATGTATCGGTAAAACCATCGTTGAAATATTTATTTGCGCAACATAGGAACATCCTATAAAATAGCAGCTGAGTTTGGTATATAGTCATTTATAGCTTTTACATATAATAAACTTCAGAGCTCTCCTTAAATCATTAAATGACTCCAAATTCAAAACACCTGATCCTATAACATAAATCTCTGCCCCTAATATTACCTGCACGAGCGCCGTAAGAACCAAAGACATATCCAGCAAACCGATAAGGCTTACACAGATTCCCATGAGTACAGCCAACAAAATACTTGGCATAATGTCCTTAAGCTGTTCCAAATACCCATAATGAAGCAGCTTCCGATTCGGCCAAGAATTGATAATCTGGCTGGTCGCACTGCTCACCAACATGCTATATGCCATCGCCATAACTCCAAAACGCATGGTAGAAAGCAAAAGAACTGCGCCAACTGCCTTCTTAACAATTTCAAGCCGTAAAAACATGTCGCTACGCCCCATGGCGTTAATGGCATTTAGATTTGCGGTATGGATTGGATAAAGCATAAAAGTAACACTAAAAATCCGAAGGAATGGAACACATTCCAGCCACTTATCCGTCAAAACCAAACGTACAACTGTATCAGCCATGAACGCAAGTCCCATCATGAATGGAGCCATGACATATACGCTTGTCTTAATAGATTTTCTTGTCATCTGCTTCACAGCCTCCCGGTCATCTTGGACACTTGACATTACCGGAAACAGCACGCTGTCAATTGAGCTGTTTATGTTGTTTACAATAAAGTTGGGAAACTGCCTGCCCCTATTATAATAAGCCAAGTCCGATGAGGAATACAGCTTTCCAATAATCAGTTGCCTGATATTCCCATACGCTGAATCAAGTAGGCCTGATACCAGCAGTTTCCAGCCATATGAGAGCAGCCCCTTCAGCCTATGAAAAGAGAAAACCCTCTGTGGTCTCCACTTCACGGTAAGCCAAAGGATGGCTGTGTCCACAGATGCATTCAGAACCTGCTGTACCACCAACGCCCAAACACCAAATCCTTTATATGCCATTGCGATGCCGACCACTGCTGCACCGAGGGTTCCTCCCAAAGTGGCATAAAAAAAGCGTCTGAAGAGCATGTTTCTTGAAACATATGCCTGCTGGACATTTTTAACTCCAGAAATCACGAGCGTCAGGCTCAGCACGCGTATCACGACCGTTAGCTCACTGTCATCATAGAATCCGGCAATAAACGGGGCCGCAACATACATCCCGAGGTAGAGCAGGCTACAGACTGTAACGTTAAAGAAAAAAACGGTAGAAAAGTCTGTCTCGTCCGCATCCTTCTTCTGGATAAGCGCATTGGCCATTCCACTATCGACAAATACCTGAAGTATCGTTGTAAAGACAGTAACCAGAGCTACTGTCCCATAGATTTCCGGAGCAAGAAGTCTTGCAAGGATAATGGAGACAACAAACGACACTCCCTGCGCTCCACAGCGCTCTGCGAAACGCCATATAAAATTAGATATAATTCTCGTCTTTTTTTCTTCCATATTCAAAGTTTATCTTTAATATACGTTCTGATTTTCTTTAATTGATATACTACACTTTCTGGCAATAAATAGCCGACAATCCATTTTATGTAATGTAGCCCATGCTTTTCTCTACGTATGTTTTTATACTTTTGTTGAAAGGCTACCCACTTACCTTTAGTAAGTCTCTCGATATCGAATTCATGCCTATTTATTGCTGCCATAAATTGTTGATGATACCTATGCTCCGAATACTCGTCTGCCAGATTCAACATTCTAATTGCATCTTCACAATTTTCTATCCATCGCTTCTTATTTCTTGAAATAGAATTATTACTTGTCCATGACTCTCTAGACGAAAACAATCTGTACACAGACATAGTTTCATTGATATAATAGATATTCCCTACAAGCGTCAAATAAATTGCCATTGGATAATCTCCAACATTCTTCATGCATGTACAAAATTGAGGTAAGGTATCTAAGTAAACCTTTCGATACATTAACGAAGAAATTTGATAAACATTATTCCCCCTTTGTACTATGTCATCAAATTCTACAATGCAATTTTGGGTATAGCCGCATATGTTTTTTTGTGTTCCATCTACACAATTTATCTGTGTAGTCTGATGAACACATGCGGATAAGCTTTCATCGGTCTCAAGTATATCAACCTGCTTCTGCAATTTATTGATACAACACCAATAATCATCACCTTCACATATTGCTACATATTTTCCGGACATTTTCGGATAAATATATGTCCTGAAAATTTGAATTCCTTTTGAATACTGGTTCTCTGTTTGAAAAATTGGTTTTATAATATTGGGATATTTATTGGCATACTCTTTAATAACGCTCGCTGTCTTATCAGTAGAGGCATCATCATGAACAAAAACCTCATATTTAAAATTTGTTACCTGAGAAATAAAACCATCCAATGTATTCCTAATGTATTTTTCATGATTGTATGCTAAACAATATACACTCACCATTATTTTATCTTCCATTAAAGCCACATTTCTTATCCTTTCTCCTTGTAAAAAATATATAAGTATAATCACCTATAAATTAAGGCGTAATTATTAATTCAATTATACTGTCATTAATTTTATTATCCATGTATTTATATAATTTAAATATCAGTTATAGACTTTTAATGTTCTCGCATGAAAAGGGTAAGCTTTTCTATTATATCTAAATATAAAAATTTACTTGTTATCATATTAGGTAACTGTTCAAAAATATTATTATGTGATATTAATGCTTTCTTGCATTGTCTATATCTCTTATATGCATCACATTCCTCTCGAAATTTGTCGGAATTTACATAATTAAGAATATCCTTTTCTCTAAGATTGTTTTCATATAATATAGTTTTTATATTATTTGAAAGATATAATCGCAAAATATATTGTTGCACTATATTCTCACGAGATATACTTTCTTGGCGAATTCTATATTTTAAAAGCTTTTCAGGCACATTTCCAACTTTAAATCCCGCCCTTAATGCTCTTAATATAAAATCATAATCTTCACAGTGAATGGCTTTGATATACCCGTCAAGTTTAACAAAAACTTCTCTTTTCCCCATCCAAGTCGGATGCACAATACAATTACCCCATTTCATATAAAAAGCAATCTCTTTATGAGTCTGTGGCAATTTCATTAATTTCTTAATAGAACAACCTTTTTCGTCAATTAACTCTACATATGACCCGATTAAGTCTAATCGATTATCATTTAAATATTCTAGCTGCCGTTCTATTCGATTATTAATGCATATGTCATCCGCATCCATTCTAACAATTATATCTCCAACTGCTCTTTTCAACGCGCGATTAAGGCTCCATACAAGCCCTTTATTGTTTTTATTTTGAATAATTTTTATACGTTTATCCGAAAGCTGATTTAATACTCGTGCTAAATTAGCATTTTTAGGATTATCATTCACTATTATATATTCAAAATTAGTATAAGTTTGATTCAATACAGAATTAATGCTTTCTCTTAATTCAACTTCTGTTTCATTATATGTACTCATAATTATAGTGACTAATTTGCTCATCATATTTTATCTTTCACTCTTATATTAAAACAATCCTAATATCCCCTCAGGGAAATCTTCTTATAAACACTTATATTGTTAGCTAAAAACATTAATCTATCTTTTCCTCAATCGTATTTTCCTTAGTTCTGTCATTTATTTTCTTTATGTCATAACAAGCTTGTGAATTCATAAACGCTAGCATAGTCAACACATAAAAATACTGATTCATAAGATACAATTCTGTGTTATCTGTAAAATATACAATGAATGTATAGCATGTTAAAACAAAAATAAATTCACCCACATATGTTCCATATTTTCTTATCGCTGCACATTCTATTCCTATCAAATACCAAATCACCCACCCTCCAAATAATATAAATCCACATTCTGCATACATCCTATATATATCGCTGTGTACATTTCCAACATGTAACCACGGAAAATCTTGTGTCATTATAACTTGCACCGCATTTCTGCCAAGTCCTAAAAACGAAACTCCCTTCTCCACATATGGCTGCAACGCAGCGTAATAGTAATTTCTTCCGCTCAATTCAATAGAAAATGCTGAAGAAAGTTCTAATATTTTAGAATCTATTGCAAATTCTATAAATAGAAAGCATATCCCTATCATACATATTCCACTATAGAATATAAATCTCTTCTTTTTCTTTTTCGAAAGTTTCGATGCGCATTTCCACCACATAATTGTTACGAGCAAAGCAAATAGTCCTATACGTTTTCCTGCTGCAAATACCATCAGAACCGCAAAAAGCAGCATTGTGAATTCTCTTTTTAAATATCCTTTTTTTCTATAAATAATATACAAAATAACATATCCCATCGAAAAGGCTAAATCATGAAATTCTAAGCTTATATTTAAACCTTTATTAAAAATTTCTATACCAATTGTTATAATATAAGATAAAACAACCGCTATATAACTATAATAGAATGATTGTTCCCTAAAAAGTATAAATACAGATACTGCAGACAGTCCGTTCACAAATGTTTGAATATTAGTACTTAAAAACCTTTTTTCAGTTAATCCAGAAAAAACTAGAAATAAAGTATACATATATATTATAAGCTTCGGCATAAAATTATATATCAATAGAGAATTGATAATATTTCGTTTGATACTGCTTTTTGTAGAACTCGAATCACAGGCATACTTAATAAATGCAAAAAAAACTATAATTGACATTATAGAATATGCCCACTTACTATTTACATTTATAAGAGTGCATGTATCAATCGTAAAACATGCAGTCAATATAATAATACATACAGTTTTTTTCAAACATTTATTATTCATTTAATCAAATCTTCCATTTTTATCTACACAGTTATGATATTTTACGACACTTCTAGATTCTTAAAATTGCAGTTTGGAAACTTAAATATTCGCTCTATTATATTTTTTGTTTTGAGCAATAAACAAATTGCTGTCAATGCATGATACTGGAAAAGTTTAATTAGTAATACATGATTTTTTTGTAATTCTATTTTTACTTTGCTCAAATACAAAATATAATTATTAAACACTTCATCTTCTCGTATTTTTCGAAGATATTTTTTTTGTTCATCGATAGATTTCCACTTATTATATCTTGACTGAGTTATTGCACGACCTGTTGTCTGCAAAACCTTTACTGCAAAAAGCTCATCGAAATTTTTAATTTTCCATTCTTTCTTTTGGGTTTCAATTTGCTTAAATATAGATTTAAATGTAAAATAGTAGCTTTCATCAAACTTTCTAGTCATTCCAGACCCGCAACGATAATCATATATAGCTTTATTCAGGTATGCGAATGTTTTGGCATTGCTATAAATTTCAATGGACTGCAAACTGTCCTCGCCTGTACTTATTTTCCCAAATTTCACATAATCATAATTCACATCAATACATGTGCGTTTACATATTTTTCCACACATGCTCACAATATGGTGTCCAAGCATAAACTCTTTTATGACTTCTGTTTTTTCAATAATGCAGTCTGTGTCGCTAGTGAAAATGTTTTGAAACGCAATTTTTTTGCTACAGCCATCATATCGATAAAAGTTAAAAAGAATAGCATCCGGCTCTTGATATTTTTTTATAATCTCCTGAATATTTTTTAAAAAATCATTTTCAAGTTTGTCATCAGAGTCGCAATTAACAATATAATCACCAATCGCATTTTTAAATCCACAACGCCTGGTTAACAAAAGTCCCTGATTAGAATTATGATAGACCTTGATTATGTTGGGATACTTTTCTTTATATTTATCACATATTTTGCCACTACTATCTGTTGAACCATCATTAATTAAAATGACTTCACATGCATTTGGAAACATTTCAATTTGCAAAACAATTGATTCCAAACACTCATCTAAATATTTTTCAACATTGTATACTGGGACAATTATACTGAATAGCATTTCATTTATCCTTTTTCTTATTTAGTAGTTTAGGTTTTCTTAAAAACGCCTAAGTTTGTCAGACTATAATGAATCTTATCTATAATACGCGTATAACTTCCATATACATGTATCTATATTTTTGATATATATTATCACTTTCTTAAACCCATTATATTTCTGCAGCTCCTCCCAAAATCTAATTCTTCTCTCATAATTTTGGATACTCTTGTCCCGAATGCATCCACACTTTTTCATAAGACTTATGACATTGTGAGCCGATTTCGTCATCACCCAATCATCACTAGAAACATTTTTTCCCGTATTAACATGCTCATATATTTCTTTGATATTAAGGGAAAAAGATTTCTTTTTCTCAAACATAAGAATCCACAAAAAAAAATCATCAGCCCCATTATCAGAAACAATATATTCATACCATTCCTGTGGAATTGCTTCCTTACGAATCAAGCACTGGCCTGGTGAAGCAATTTGACATGCTGCTTTCAAAAAGACTTCTTCCCTTGTAGCTAGTCTTTGCTTCTGATAGTGTCTGTATATTTTTTTTCTATAATTATCGCCTGTATTATACCCATTCCCTATGCAAATGTCCGCCTTGCCAATACATTTCAATTGAGAAATTATACAATCATCCTTTATTCTGTCATCTTGATCCAAAAAAAGAATATATTCTCCTTTTGCTTCTCGAAGTCCATGAACCCGCGATCCATGAATTCCAATATTTTTAGCATTATTTATTACACGTATATCAAAGGAATTATGGTCGTTTAGTCCCTCTATTAGGATAGGCGAGTCTGGCGAATCATTTATAAATAAAAGTTCAACTGTAATATGCTCTTCTGTTCTTTTTATAGTTACCACATTTTCCTCAACCATTTTTATAATATTCATTACATAGCAATTTCCTTTATAAATTGGTACAATAATGGTAACTTTCATACCATCCCCTCCTATAATTTAAGTTCTGACAATTTATGTTGGGATTTTCTGTCCTTTTCAGCCGGTAATTTCATATAATCACCATACCACGCGCTTAAAACTTTATCATATTCAATCGGAACGGGGACACTAATATCCTCGAACTTCCTTCTTTGGCTCTTCAAATAATATTTTTTAGGAAGAATCGTGTCTACCCGTTCTGAATCGACCATCATTTGTACATCTGTTGTTTCTATGTCTTTATACTCCATCAAAGCGCTTGTTCCTTTTTTATATGCATATTCCAACGGCACAAAAAATGTAAAAATCCTAATTAGAATCGCGCCAATTTTCTTTTTACCTTTCCGAAACCCCAATCCACCATACTTTGCTTGTACTATTTTTCTATAAAATTGATATCTTTTTCTTTGCCTTTTCCGTAAACGATAATCATCAGGCACATTGTCAACAGGGAAAATATCAATATAAACTCCATGATGTATATTGTGTTTAGCTAAAAATATTTCCTTAAATATGGTATTATTATATCTGATTTTGTCGAACCACAAATAATAGTCTTTCTCTGTCTCATAAGATTGATAAAAAAATTTCTTATCTAATTCCTTAGCACATGCTTCTCTAAATCTTTCAAAATCCTTTCTCAATATACAGATATCTATATCGTCATCCCAAGGAATAAATCCTTGATGACGTATAGTGCCAATCAATGTTCCAAAGTCAACCCAATAGTTTATTTTGTTTTTTGTACAAATTTTGTCCACCGCTTGTAAAATATCCAGTTCATATCTTTTTACTTTTTTTAGTTCTTCAGTTTCGATTACTATTTTCTCTTTCATGCGTATTCCTTTAATAATATTAAATGGCTAAAGCACCGAAAATTATAGCGTAAATTTTATAATACTTTTTCCACAGCGACTTCCGTACATAAATTCAATTCTAGTTACTTTGGCAACTTTCTATACTTATGTATCAACCCTAGAATTTTCAAATCATCAACCAAATATCTCTTGACCATACGTTTAGGATCCTGTGTGATACGAAATAGCCATTCGAGTCCACATTCACTCATCCATTTAGGTGCACGTTTGACATTTCCCGCCTCAAAATCAAAGCTTGCTCCCAAGCCTAAAGAAAGGGGAACACCAAGTGTTTCACAGTTATCATATATGAATTTCTCTTGTTTAGGACACCCCAAGCCCACAACTAGAATTTTAGGTTGCGCTTCCTCAACTAATTTTTTTATTTTTTTCAGCTCTGTGTCGTCTTTTTCAAATCCAAAAGGCGGCGCGTATGTCCCTGTCACCTGCAATTCCGGATAACGAGCCACAAGGTTCTTTGCTGCCTTTTCGGCGATTCCTTCAGCAGCACCAAGAAAAAACATTTTATATTTTTTTCTTGCAGCCATTTCACATAATTTAGGAAATAAATCAGATCCGGAAATTTTTTCTTTGATGGGAGTACCGTACCATTTCGCAATCCAAAGCAATGGCTTTCCATCTGTCAAGACTAGGCTCGCATTCGAATATATTGTCTTTAACTCTTCATTTGTTTCAAGTTGTACAATATGATCTACATTAGGTGTAACCACATAAGAACACTTATCTTGTTGTATCAATTCGTCTATAGCTGCTAAAGCTTCTTCCATTGTCAAATTATCAATCTCAATATTCATAAACTTCATTTTTGGCATTTGGGTAGTTCACGCTCCATATCTATAGTTCACTTTAATCAAAATAGCCCTCTGCATTTACCTATAAATAATTCCATTAAAAATGTTGTCAATTAATAGCATTTCCTCAGTTATTAAGGTAAAATTAAGCATATCTGAATGATGCATTCCGGACATAGTAATCAAATTAGACATTTCAGCTACAACTTACCTTATTAACTTTCAACTTCTCTAATGTGATAATCATCTTTAGCGATTAGCCATTTTGCCCAAGCTATCAATATGCCATTTCTCTATGGCTGATTGACAATCTTCCTTTTCCATCCTTTTTTACAGCTCACCAATCCTCCTACCCACATCCAAATAAGGAGCATAAATCCCCCACCCCTTGCTATACACCAATCCCCCAGCCCCCTTCGCCATATACCGCACAGTACTGGGACAGTGTTCCCGGCATTCCCGGTAGAAGGACTTCGGCAGGCTCACATACTCCTGCAGCTGCTCCAACACATACCCGCATTTCTGATACAGGAACCCATTCCCATACCGCTCCAGACACTGCAGAAGCTTCCCAGCATCCGGCCTCGGTGCCCGGAGGATGCAGCGCACCACCTCCTCCAGCCCGGCTATCTTCTCGAAATTGTGGATGCTGTCCACGATGGTCTGCTCCAGGGTCGTGATTCTGGCCCCGTCCATCCATTCCGCGCTGACCTCCGCCCGCTTGTCCACATGGCGGTAGAACACGCCGTTATACTTGAAATCCGTAAACCTGCTCCTCGTCACCACATAGACATCATTGGACAGCTTGTCCGCATATCCATAAGCCTCGAACGCGCTGTGATGGGAGATGCAGGCATCGGGGAACAGCCTGCTGCCAATCTGATAGCGGGACAGTACCGGCCGCTCCGACTCTATATCCACTACGGCGTAGAGGTTGCGCCGTATCCGGTCGATAATGCCTTTTCTCTGGTAGTCCACCAACAGAGTAGGTAGGGCCTGGCGGGAGCCTGCTATCTCCTCCAAATCCTGTCTGGTGAGGCAGCCCATTTTTCGCATTCTTTCATAGTGCTCCATTCCGCCCACCTCCCCTAACGGGTTGCCCAATCCTTTCCTCACTGGCATAGCGGCCCGCGCATTATTTCCGGAAAGTTCGCCTAACTTGCTTGTAAGGCGAACTTTTTATTACTTTTTACATCTTAAACCTTATATTCTAATAATGCAAGCAAAAAATTATTTTTGGTCGTTTTGACGATTTTCTGATTTTTCCATGATTGATTTTGAGATAGATTGCTGTAAATAACTGTATATAGCAACTTCGTTTCTTGTTTTCAAGAGAGGCAACATTTGATTCACGCATAAAAAAAGTTCGCCTTACAAGCAAGTTAGGCGAACTTTTTATACCCAAATACAATAGAATACAATGAAAACTACAGCTCCAACCCTTCAAAGGGCCGGTTCCGCGCCGTCTCCTGGCGCCGGACATGTTCCCGCACCTGTGCGGCAGCCTCCTCCACAGCCTCCCGGAATCCCGCTGCGGACAGCCGCACCGCGCCGTCCCCCCAGATAATCATCTGCTCCAGCCTGTCCGACGTGGCCACGCTGACCCTATGCTTCCTGCCAATCTCATGCACGGTCTTCTCGATATACTGGTCGGCGGTCTCCGCCTCTTTTGTGTAGACCACGTAGATATTGTGGTATTTCTGCACGGAGCCCGTATTCCCCTTCACCTTGTAGGCATCGAAGACCAGAATCAATGTACAGCCCACGAAACCCTGATAATTGCTGCAGATATCCATCAAACGGTCTCTGGCGCTGTCGATGTTCACCTCCGCCAGGTCATGCAGATCCTCCCAGGCGAAGATGATGTTATACCCATCCACCAGGAGATATTCCTCTTTCTTCCCGCTGTCCGGCCGTGCAGGCGACCTGCGCCCGCGCTCCGAATCCTCCTCCGTCCCCGGACGGGAACGCTGCCCATTCCCTGCCCTCTCGCCCATTCTCCGCCCGGGCCCCGTCAGCTCCCTGCCATCCGTGCCGTCCGATGTCCCGCCGTCTCCGGATGCCCTCCTGCCGGTATTCTGCTGATAATAACGGTAAGGCGTATAATCCTTGCTGCCCTTCCCGTAAGTACGAGTGAAGATCTCCTCAATCTCCTCCTGGGTGATGTAATCGGAGGCCGACTCCTTCCCGCTACCCGGCTTCCGCTTCCTGCCCGCCGCCACTGCCGCAGCCCGGCGGGATGCCCCGTTACCTGCGGTTTGGCCTCCTCTGCCCCCTTCTCCAGCCATGCCGCTGCCCACGCCAGAGCCCACAGACTGGCCGCCCTTTCCGCCTGCACCGGCCTCCCTAAATCCGCTCCTCTCCTGGAAGGGCCCATCCTCTTCCCCTGCGCCGACACCGGCCTCCTCCTGCCATCCGCTCTCCAAATGGGCATACTCCGCCACCTCCTCCCAGGGCACCACGAATCCCGCCCCATGGGCGCAGAATACCGAGGAGGCCGGATTCTCCACATCCGCCTCCGGATCATAGCCGAACCGCTCCATCACCTGCTCCGTATCATGACAGGGCTCATATCCCTTCAGGATGCAGCTGAACCTCCCCAGTCCCCTGGTATAGGCATTCACCTCGCTCTGGTAGCTCCTGATGGTGGACGCCGGAGCGCTGCCCTTCAGGACTGCATGCTCCCCCTCCGTCTCCGGCGGGTCGAACCGGCCGCACATCCTCTGGATATCGGACATTGCCCTGCCCACCTGTCCCGCCGGCACCTCCAGGGTGAAAGCCATCACCGGCTCCAGGAGCACGCTCTCGCTCTGCATCAGGCCCTGGCGCAGCGCCCGGTAGGTGGCCTGCCTAAAGTCACCGCCCTCGGTGTGCTTGATATGGGCCCGGCCAGTCAGCAGCGTAATCCTCATATCCGTAATCGGCGAACCCGTCAGCACCCCCGGATGGGTGCGCTCCTCCAGATGGGTCAGAACCAGCCGCTGCCAATTCCTGTCCAGCACGTCCTCGCTGCAGGCACTGGCGAACTGCAGGCCACTGCCCGGCTCCCCCGGCTCCAGCAGCAGATGCACCTCCGCATAATGCCGCAGGGGCTCGAAATGCCCGATGCCCTCCACGGCCCTGGCAATGGTCTCCTTGTACAGAATCTGTCCGTCCGTGAACCCTACGTCCAGGCCGAACCGCTCGGAAATCAGCCTTTTCAAGACCTCTATCTGCACCTCGCCCATGACCTGCACATGGATTTCCGACATGCCCCCCGCCGCCTTCTGCCAGACCACATGGAGCTGGGGCTCTTCCTCCTCCAGCTTCCGCAGCTGCCCCAGCACCTTCACCGTATCGCTCCCCTCCGGCAGCACCAATCCATAGGTCAGCACAGGCACCAGAACCGGCATCTCGTTCCTGCTCTCCCTTCCCAACCCCTGCCCGGCAAAGGTCTTGTCCAGGCCCGTGACGGCGCAGATTCCTCCCGCTTCCACTGCGTCCGCCGCCTCATACTGGGCGCCGCTATATATCCGCAGCTGGTTCACCTTCTCCTCCCAGACTTCCGACTCCGCCCCGGCGCTTCCCGCATTGCCCACAGGCATCTTCACCCGCAGCACGCCCCCTGTGACCTTTAAATGGGTCAGCCTGTTCCCTGACGCGTCCCTGGAGATTTTGTACACTCTTACGCCGAAATCCCGGGGATATTCCGGGCACAGAGCGAACCTGCGGATGCCGTCCAGCAGCTCCTCCACCCCGTCCATGCGCAGGGCGGAGCCGAAATAGCAGGGGAAGACATGCCGCTCCGCTATGGCTTTCGCCACGGAAATCTCTGCCAGCTCTCCGGTCTCCAGATATTCATCCAGCAGCCTCTCATCGCACATGGACAGCTCCTCAAGCCAGGCTTCTCTCTGGAATGCCCTTCCTCCATTCTCCTCCGCTCCTGAATCAAATTCCAGGCATGCGCCGTCCAGCTTTGCCTGAATCTCACCAAGCAGCTTTTCCCTGTCCGTGTCCGGCTGATCCATCTTATTCACAAAAAGGAACGCCGGAATCCCGTACTGCGCCAGCAGCCGCCACAGGGTCTGCACATGTCCCTGTACGCCATCGGAACCGCTGATGACCAGCAGCGCATAGTCCAGCACCTGCAGCGTCCGCTCCATCTCCGCGCTGAAGTCCACATGCCCCGGTGTATCCAGTAGCGTGATGTCAAGCCCCTTCCAGAGAAGCTGCGCCTGCTTGGAGAAAATCGTGATGCCCCGCTCCCGCTCCAGGTAAAAATTGTCCAGGAACGCGTCCTGATGGTCCACCCGGCCCAGCTTTCGGATTCTGCCGCCGGTATACAAAAGCCCCTCCGCCAGGGTGGTCTTTCCCGCGTCCACATGGGCCAGCAGGCCTATGGAGATATGTTTGTTTTTTCCCGAATCCGCCTGTATGCCCACGCAACCCGCCTCCTGTTTTACCAGTCTCTCTTCGCCTTTCCATAGTACCATAGCCCTTCCGGGTTTACAAGGCAAAGCCAAAAAAAGCTTGACACCAGAGTCAAATTCCCGTATAGTATACCACAAATATACAAATCACCGCTAGGGGAGCACATCGCTGAGATTGAGACCGCGCCTTGCCGTCTCTAACCCTCACTACTTGAACCGGACAATACCGGCGGAAGGAAGCGCAGCAACAGACGGACTGTCGTATTTTTGGCGTCCCGGGCTGTCGATGTCGTTCCTCCTTAGCCAGATGCAAGGAGGATTTTTTATGTTTTACAATGTTGTCAAAGACGGGGACGCCGTCAGCTACGTCCCCACCACTGCAGGAAAGATACTGTTGATTGTCATTCTGGCAGTTCTCCTGGCCGCAGCCGCTTTCTTCGCCAGAAAAAGGGCCGTGACGAAGAAGCCCCCCACCGGCGCTCCAGGAGCGGATAGCCCGACAAAAAAGAAAAAGGGCGCTTCCGCCAGGATCACCGCCAAGCAGATGGCTTTCTGCGCCATGGCCATTGCCCTGGGCACAGTGCTCTCCAACCTGAAGGTCTATGAATTTCCCTTCGGCGGATCCATCACTTTGCTCTCCATGCTCATCATCTGCCTCCCAGGCTACTGGTTCGGGCTGGAAGCCGGACTGATTACAGGCATAGCTTACGGCGTACTACAGCTGATCATCGACCCCTATGTCATCCACCCGGTCCAGCTTCTGGTGGACTATCCGCTGGCCTTCGGTGCCTTCGGGCTCTCCGGCCTGTTCTCGGACAAGAAAAACGGGCTTTTGAAGGGATACGCCGCAGGCATCATCGGACGGTGGATTTTTGCCACCATCTCCGGCTGGATCTTCTTTGCCGAATATGCCTGGGAGGGCTGGGCTCCCCTTCCCTATTCCCTTGTATACAATGGCATCTACATCTTTGCAGAAGCCGCCATCACTTACCTGCTCCTGGCCATCCCTTACGTGCGGAAGACCTTCGCCCGGGTGAAGCAGATCGCCCTGCAGCCCTGACCGCAAACCGGCAGGCCCTGCCTGGGGCTGCGCCCCTTGCCAGTGTCCGCTGTCTGTCTGCTCCGACAGCGAATCCGCCTGCCCGGCGCAGTGCGCCCCGACCTTCTCTTGCCGCCACGGCCGCGTTTATACGGGCATTCCCGGCCCGGCGGCGGCCCCCCGGCTTTTCCGCATGTCCAGCAGCGCATAGTGCACCGCCCGCCGAAAATCGTTGGAATTGGCGCCGGCGCCTCCCTCCGGGCGGCAGTATTTATTGGTGAGAATCACCGCGCCGATATCGTACCTGCGGCTGAACCATATGCTGGTGCCGGTGAAGCCGCTGTGGCCGCAGCCCTCCGGGTACACATCGCTCTTGTCGAAGCCCAGCCCCCGGCCGCAGACATCCGTCTCCATGGCCCGCAGGAAGCTCGGCCTGTCCGTATTCATGTAGAACTGGCACAGCTCTGTCAGCGCCCGGGAGCTTCCGAAGGTTCCCGCGTGCCCGCTGGCCCCCTTCCAGTAATAGTAGGCATTGCCGTCATTGCAGGTCCCCCGCACCTCCACCCCGTCGGGCCGCCAGCCCTCAAACCGGATTCCCCTGTCGGCACACATGCGCTTCTCAATCTGATTGCCGAAACAGCTGGGGGCGCACAGGGACGGCTCCACAGGCCCATAGGCAATCTCCCTGATGCCCATCTCTCCCTTTATGTACTTCTCCAGCCCCTCCCGCAGGCCCAGCCCCGTGACATAAGTGAAGATTCTGCCCAGCAGCATGAAGTTCAGGTCGCTGTAGGCCATCCCTTCCTCCACCGCCGACGCGGCCAGGGCATGCTCCAGCACGGCGTAGAATCCCCTGCCGTCCGCATAGAAGGGATACCAGGGCAGGATGCCCGAGGTATGGGTCATCAGGCGGGCGATCGTCACGCCCTCCAGCCGCTTTTTGGTCACAGGCCCCAGGGCCTCCCCCGGCAGATATTCCAGCGCCAGATCCTCCTCCGCCAGCCGCCCCTCCTCCATGGCCCACAGGAGCATAGTGGTACAGACAATCTTGCTCACCGAGGCCAGGTCGTACCAGGTACCGGGGGCCGCATCCCCGAAAGCTTTGTGGTACAGCGTTTTTTCCCTGTCGAAAATCTGGCACACCGCCGACGGATAATACTTCTTTTGCCGATAGTCCTCCAGAATACTGTCGATCCGGTCAAAATCCATAGGACAACTCTCCTCTCGCGGAAATCGTCGCTTCCGATTCCCCTGTACCCCCAGTATAGCAAAGCCAGAGCGTGAAGTCCACAAAAGGGTATGTTTTTCCCGGGAAATCTGCTATAATGATGGCACGTGAAAAAGCAGTATGGGAAGAATGCCAAAGCGACGGGAAGGAGACTTCAAATGATATTACAGAGCATGCAGGAAAGAAAAGTCCGCCGGGTGGTGGGCATGATGTCGGGCACCTCCGTGGACGGCGTGGACGCCGCCCTGGTGGAAATCATGGACGACGGGCATCCCATGGGAGACGGGCATCCCATGGAAGGAGAGCATTCCATGGAAGGAGAGCATTCCATAGAAGAAAAGCATTCCATAAAAGGCGGGCATTCCGGCGCAAACGGCAGCCCCCTGCGTGCGAAGCTCCTGGCCTTCGAGAACAGGCCCTATCCGGAGGCGGTGCGGGAGCAGATTTTCGCCCTCTTCCGCCCGGAGACCTCCACGGTGGACAGAATCGGCTATATGAATTTCCTGCTGGGGGAGATTTATGCCCAGTCCGCCCTGTCCGTCATCCAAAAGGCCGGCCTCACCCCCGGGGACGTGGATCTGATCGGCTCCCACGGCCAGACCATCTGGCATGAGCCCGTGCCCTGCGAGAAGGACGGCTTCCCCGTGCGCTACACGGTACAGATTGGGGAGGGCTCCGTCATCGCGAACCGTACCGGACTGGTCACGGTGTCCGATTTCCGGGTGGCGGACATGGCGGCCGGAGGGCAGGGAGCTCCCCTGGTGCCCTTCTCGGAATACCTCCTGTACCGCCTGGAGGACGAGACGCTGCTGCTCCAGAACATCGGCGGCATCGGCAACATGACCGTCCTTCCTGCGGCCGCTAGGCCGGAGGATGTCTACGCCTTCGACACAGGCCCCGGCAACATGATTGTCGACGCAGTCATCTCCGCCCTCACCCATGGCGCCCAGACCTTTGATGACGGAGGCGTTTTCGGCGGAAGAGGCCATGTGAATGCAAATCTTCTGGCCCTCCTGCAGCAGGAGCCCTATTACACGAAGCCCCTGCCCAAGACCACCGGCCGTGAGCTCTTCGGCACCCAGTACACGGCAAAGATTCTGGAATGGCAGGAGGCCCACCGGATTCCCGAGGCCGACCTGGTGGCCACCGTCACCGACCTCACCGCCTGGTCCATCGCAAGCGCCTATGAGCAGTACGTCCTGCCAAAGCATCATGCGACACGGCTGATCGTGGGCGGAGGCGGCAGCTACAACCTG
Source organism: uncultured Acetatifactor sp. (assembly GCA_910585615.1). GTDB lineage: Bacteria > Bacillota > Clostridia > Lachnospirales > Lachnospiraceae > Acetatifactor. Next base: position 17,224 of record CAJUFO010000029.1, on the reverse strand, counting down.
ACCCTGCTGCGCTTTCTGCGGGAGCGCTTCACACCCTACGGCGTAACGATCCAGACCCAGGAGGACCTGGGGCTGAACAGCGATGCCAAGGAGGCCGTGGCCTTCGCCCTGCTGGCTGACTGCTGTATCCGGGGCCTGCCCAATACCCTGCCCAGCGTCACCGGTGCCAGGAGGCCTTCTGTGATGGGGAAGATTTCGCTGCCTTAAGCATCGGATTTCCTCGCTGGCATGACAAGGGGAAAGCGGACTTTTACGGTAGCCCCTTTCCCCGGAGCGCTCCAAATCTTCATTCCGTAATCAACTCCATATTGCAGCGTGATTCTCCGGTGGACATTGGACAGCCCGATATGCTTACCGTCGTCGCTCTCAAGGTTTTCCTGCCGTGCAATGGAAGCCTGGATCTGCTTGAGCCTGTCTTCCTCCATGCCCCGTCCATCGTCAACCACACTGATTTCCAGCACGCCGTTTTCTGTCTGGGCCATGACGGTAACTGTCAGGACACGGCCATCGGCATAGTAGCCATGCTGGACGCAGTTTTCCATCACAGGCTGCAAGATCAGCTGCGGTATCAGTACATTTTCCAGCTCAGAATCAACAGCTATTCTTCGGCCCTGGAGCGAATGGGGCATCGACTGGTATTCAGGGTTTGCCGTATATGAAAAGCGTTTTCATGTCCGTGGTGCCGTCAGGGGCGAAATGCTGTTGGACCTTGGAGAGGTTCGTGAATGCTGTGAGGTCTGGATAAACGGCCAATGCGCGGGATATCGCATCTGGCCGCCTTACCATCTGGAAATATCCCATTTTGTGAAGCATGGGGAGAACCGGATGCGGATTGCCGTATGCAATTTAATGTCCAATGAATATTCTGGGACATCCTTGGCTCACGAGGAACCGGGCGCCGCCTTCTCAGCGGCCTGATAGGTCCTGTGACCTTCTGCGGCATCACGCTGGAATAACGGATGGATGATATGAATCTATGGCTCATTATAGACCGGCAAAAAGCAGCTACCTCTTTGATAGCTGCTTTTCTGCCGATGATGGCGGAAGCCATCGCTCCGGCCTTATCTCCCGGAAATCCTGATGCTCCCGCTACCGGTGTTGGCCTTCACCTTGCAGGCGCTGTTCCCGTAGGCATAGGTGCCGTTCTTCACCTTCTGGCTGTCTTCCTCGCCCCAGCCGATGTGCACGCTGCCGGATGCGCTCCTGACCGTGGCCTCCATGCCCTCTGCGCCCTCCATCTCCAGCTTGATGCTGCCGCTTCCGGTGCCCATGTCGATCCTCTCGCTGGCCCCCACGGACCTGACCTTGATATTGCCGCTTCCTGTTCCAAGGTGGTACTCCGCCACAGCGGCGTCCACCTTGATGTTGCCACTCCCGGTGCCGCAGTGGAGATCGCGGCCCTTTATCATCTCCGCCTTCACATTACCGCTGGCCGTGTCTAGGCTGGCCGAGATGAACTCCGCATGCTCTACCTTCACGTTGCCGCTGGCCGTATGGGCCTTCAGCCTGTCAGCCACCACCTGGTCTACGCTCACGTTGCCGCTGGCGCTGTTGCCTTCCAGCGACTCCAGCTCGATTCCGGAGATGTCCACGTTGCCGCTGGCCGTCTTGGCAGTGAGCTTCGGCACGCTGCCTGGCACCCGCACGGTCAGCGTGATGTTCTGCCCGCCTACGCTGAAGCTCCCCACATTCCCGTAGGATATGATGGTGCGCCCGAACAGGGTCACCTTCACCATCTTCTCCTCATTGTCGCCCTCGTCCCTGGCCCCTTTCCTGCGCTTCACGCCCGCATAGAAGACGCCGTCCTCTTCATACTGGTAGTATTCGTAGTTCATCTGGCTGCTGACGCCCTTGGCTTCATATTCCACATGAATCTGGTCGTCCTCAGAGCGCTCCACACGCACATTGGCCACCTTCCCCTCCAGCACCATGGCCTTGTAGAAGCCCGAGTAGGAAAATGTCCTCTTCAAATCCGTGTCCTTAGGCTCCCTGCCGGGCGCTTCCCCGGCCTTCGAGACCTCCTGCCCGGCGCTCTCGGCAAGGCCTCCCTGTTCCATGGCCCTCTGTGTGAATTCCTTGGGCAGGTCGTCCTCCGACAGCTCTCTAATCATCTCCTCGATATTGCCCAGCTCCTCGATAATCTCCTCATCCGACTTCCCTTCGTTCTCCCCCTCAGTGAAATGCTGCCTGTAGTCCTCCAGGATTTCCTCCTGCAGCTCCCTGCCGAAGCGTTCCAGCTTCTCCTGTAAGCTCGCCATATACTCCTGTTTCGTCATCTCTCATCCTCCTATTCCATTTCCGCTATCCACATTTCTCGGCGGGTTTATCCCGCAATCAGCTGATTCACCGCGCTGGCGAACGCTTCCCATTCCTGTCTCACATCCGTCTGGTACTGCTTCCCCTTATCGGTAAGCTTGTAATACTTCCTGGCCGGGCCGGACTCCGATTCCACCAGATAGGTGACCACGTAGTCGTCCGCCTTCAGCTTCCTCAAAATGGGATACAGCGTACCGCTGGCGATGGACATCACGCCGGATATCTTCTCCGTCAGCTCATATCCGTACTTATCTCCCCCAACGAGCTGGGACAGCACGCAGAGCTCCAGAGCGCCTTTTTTAAATTGTGTATTCATGTATATCCTCCTTTCCAATTTTCAGTACTCGCCTTTGACAGGTTCAGTGTATCACATACTATTATTTATTGCAATATACTATCCGAAAATAATTATAAACAAATCATAAACTCTTTCGAGTTGTCCGTGAAAAGCTTCAGGCCGGGAATCGAAAACGCTTCCCGGCCCTGCCCCGTCCCAGAGCCACATCATGTATGGCTTTCTGGAACCACATATTCTTTATAATGCCCGCAGATATATCTGCGATAATAAGTATCCGGATGGCAGCTCTCTCTGAGGCGGTACCAGGCATCCTCCGGCACATCGCCGTACCGCCGCACCTTTCCATCCTCTGCCAGCCTAATCTCCAGGATGGCGCATTGTGGGTCATACCCCACTGTCTCAATGATTCCACTATAGAAACCAATATGCTTAATGGCTCCTCCCCTTCCTTTCTCATTTGTACTGTTTAGCATTTTTCTGAAGGACCTTTTTCCTCCTTTCCGCAGACCATTCATTTAAATTATCCTTCTACTATATATATGACTTCAATCGACAATTTATTACAAGATAATCTTCTTTTCTCCAATTTTTTTGACTTATCGGCTGATTTGATCCTTCAGCTTCTTCCTGGAGCGGAACAGCCGCACCCGCATATTGTTCTCCGTCACCGACTCCGACTGGGCTATCTCCGCGATGGAAGTCCCGAACACATGATAGGCCTTGACCATCCTCCACTCTGCCTCGCTGATGGTGGCCACCGCGGCCAGATCCAGCTCTATCTCGCCGTAATGGCAGTCCTCCTGGGCCGCAAGCTCCAGGCATTCCTCCAGCGGCTCCATCCCCCACCGTTTCGCCTTCCTGTACAGCTCGTACAGCTTGTAGTGGGCCGTGCGCAGCAGCCACAGCTTCGGCTGCGGATGGGCCAGGAACTCCTCCCCCAGCTTGAAAGCCGCAACAAAGGTGTCCTGAGTGATATCCTCCGCTGTCTGCCTGTCTGAAGTTTTATGATATACCGCTTTGAACACATCGCCATAGTATGCCTTATATACTCTCTCGAATTCATCAGTCCCCTCCTCCAATGCCTATCCCTCCTTTTTCCAGAATCTTTCGCAGGCCACCGCCTGTTCCTGGCCAGCAGCATGGCCATTTTCAAATGAAAGCCTACGCTCTTATAGTATAATTTACCATTTATTCCACTATAGGTATTGAAATTCCGTGTTTCATGAATTTTTTCTATCAAATTTCACTTTTACTAAATATCTTGCAGAATGGTCTTCCATATACTATAATGGATTCTGGTCATATACTTATCATAATACTATACAGAAAGGATTTAAGGGAAAGAAGATACCATGAGTTTTAAATTCATAAAGCATCTGCCCACACCGGATGAAATCAAACAGGAGCATCCGCTTCCGGAGAGGTTCGCCGAGATTAAGCGGGAGAGAGATGCCGAAATCAGAGACGTGATTACAGGAAAAAGCAGAAAATTCCTCGTCATCATCGGCCCCTGTTCCGCGGACAACGAGGACTCCGTCTGCGAGTACATCAGCCGGCTGGCGAAGGTGAACGACAGAGTAAAGGACAAATTGATTTTAATCCCCAGAATCTATACCAACAAGCCCCGAACCACCGGGGAGGGCTACAAGGGCATCGTCCATCAGCCCAATCCGGAGAAGAAGCCCGACTTCCTGGCCGGGCTGATTGCCATGCGCAAGATGCATATCCGGGCCATCGAGGAGTCCGGACTCACCGCCGCGGACGAGATGCTCTACCCCGAGAACTGGGGATACATCTCCGACATCCTCTCCTATGTGGCCATCGGGGCCCGTTCCGTGGAAGACCAGCAGCACCGCCTCACCGCCAGCGGCTTCGACGTGGCGGCAGGCATGAAGAACCCCACCAGCGGCGACATGTCCGTCATGCTGAACTCCGTCTACGCGGCCCAGCACCCCCACTCCTTCACCTACCGGGGCTGGGAGGTGGAGACCACCGGAAACGAGCTCACCCACACCGTCCTGCGGGGCGCGGTGAACAAGCACGGCAACAATGTGCCCAACTACCACTATGAGGATTTGAACCTCCTGCTGGAGCTGTACGGCAGGATGGACCTGATGTACCCCGCCTGCGTCATCGACGCCAACCACTCCAACTCCGGCAAGCAGTTCGAGCAGCAGATCCGCATCACCAAGGAGGTCATGCACAGCCGCAGGCTGAATCCCGACATCCACAGCCTGGTGAAGGGGGTCATGATTGAGAGCTATATCGAGGAGGGCTGCCAGAAGGTGGGCGGCGGCATCTACGGCAAGTCCATCACGGATCCCTGCCTTGGCTGGGAGGCCTCGGAGCGCTTGATCTACGAGATTGCGGAATATGAGTGAACGCACAAAGAAACCAGGGCTGTCTTCGGATGCTGCCCTGGTTTCTTCTAACCGGTCTTCTATACGAATCTCCGTATCCCCGCCCAATGTGGCGGCCTTCCCTTGTGTTCGGCCCTCTGCCGGAGCTGACGGCCTTCCCCTAAATCGGATTTGCCCACCCCATTTCCCGTCTGTTCCCCTGATGCCCGAAAAATCAGAAAATTCTCAAAAAACCCAGCAGCAGGAAGGGGTTCACATATCCCTCCAGCAGGCAGCCCACCGTCATCACCAGGAGGATGGCCAGAAACCTCCCCGCCTTCTTCAGCAGGACTCCCTTGTCTCCCCCGGAAAACTCCCCCCTCACATAAATCCCCCGGAAGAGCTCCTCGCACCAGGCCAGCAGGAGCAGCACCGCCGGCACATAGAGCAGGAAGTGAGGGAACAGCCCGACGACGGCCAGCAGTATGCCCTTCAGCCCGTAGCGCAGGGCCAGGGAGGTCAGGAACGCCCCGGCGGACATGCCGTACCAGAACGCCGCGCCCATACAGGCCACCAGCCCCAGATAGGTAGTGGAGAGCACGGCCAGTATGAGCACCCTGCCCATCCTCTTCCGGAAGATATAAGAAAAAAGGGCATTGCTGTCCACTGTCATATATTTCATATGATAGAGCGTGGCTTCGTCGAACAGCCCCGTCTCCCCCAGCAGAATGCCCTTTCCTATGTTCACCACCACGATTCCGATCAACAGCCCCACGCCGAAACAGACCAGGAAATTGCGCTGGAATGCCTCTCTTCCATATCCGGCCAGGAACCTCCTCCCAGCAAACTGCATCCGCCCCACCGCCCTTCTAAGGTTGCGGCATCCCATGGAATGTCCTTGATGTCAAACGCGCATCCCTGGAATGCTCTCCTTCCATCTTATGCGGGCAGGCTGTCATCTATGCGGAAGAAAACCCCTGTCCGGGCAGCGGGCAGGGGCATATCGTCAATCTGCTTTAACAAAATCCGGTCCTTCACCCGGCCAGCCTGTCGCTGAAGCGCTCCGCATCCTGGGCATGCTCCTCCAGAAGCTTCTCCACGCTCACCAGCTTCACGCACAGCACGAACAGATCCGTGGCCATGGCCAGCTCTTCCGGCGAAGGATAGGTGGGCGCGATGCGGATATTGCTGTCCCTGGGGTCGAGGCCATAGGGATAGGTGGCTCCGGCTCCCGTCAGCGTGACCCCGGCTCCCTTGCACCTGGCCACGATTGCCTTGGCACAGCCCTCCATGGACTGGAAAGAGATGAAGTAGCCGCCGTTGGGCCTGGTCCACTCTCCGATTCCCGTACCGGCCAGCTCCTGCTCCAGCACCTTCAGCACGGCCTCGAATTTGGGCCGCATCAGGGAAGCATGCTTCCTCATATGGGCCTTGATGCCCTCGAAGTCCTTGAAATACCGCACGTGGCGGAGCTGGTTTATCTTGTCGTAGCCGATGGTCTGTATGGTCAGGGTCTTCTTGATGCATTCCAGGTTCGCCATGGACGAGGCGATGGCCGCCACGCCCGCGCCGGAGAAGCTGATTTTGGAGGTGGAGGCGAACTCATATACCATGTCTGGATTGCCCGCCTTCTCGCACTCGCTCAGGATGTCCAGAATGCTTTCCTGCCGCTTCTCCTCATCATAGAGATGATGCACCGAATAGGCATTGTCCCAGAAGATGCGGAAGTCCCTGGCCGCGGGCTTCAGGGCAGCGAACCGCCGCACTGTCTCGTCGGAATAGGTATAGCCCTGGGGATTGGAATACTTGGGCACGCACCAGATGCCCTTGATGCTCTCATCCTCGGCCACCAGCTTCTCCACCAGGTCCATGTCCGGCCCCTGGGGGGTCATGGGCACCGTGATCATCTCGATGCCGAAATGCTGGGTGATGGCAAAATGCCTGTCATAGCCGGGAACCGGGCAGAGGAACTTCACCTTATCAAGCCTGCACCAGGGCGTGCATCCCATGACGCCGTGGGTCACGGCGCTGGACACGGCGTCATACATGATGTTCAGGCTGGCATTGCCGTATATGATTACATTCTCCGCCTTCACGCCCATGATGTCCGCCATCATTTGCTTGGCCTCGGCCAGCCCGTCCAGCACGCCGTAATTGCGGACGTCCACGCCTTCCATGCTCGTCATGTCGCTCTGGGAATTCAGGACATCGAAGATGTCCATCCCCATGTCCAGCTGCGCCACTGAGGGCTTCCCCCTGGACATGTCCAGCTTCAGCCCCTTGCCCTTGGCATCCTCATATTCCTTCTCCAGCTTCGCCTTCAGCGACAGCAGTTCCTCTCTGCTCAGCTCCTGATATGCTTTCATGCTTACCTCCCTGCACATGCTCTCATTCTACTTACAAATTTGGCGCAAGACCGGAAGAACGCTTTTCCTGCGTTCTCCATTCCGTTGTATCATTGTATACAATCATGCACTTGCATTATCATACTATATACTGCCAATATGTGCAAGTGGTAATATTACAAATTTAACAGTGATATCCTGCCACAATTTGTGAAAATGTATAAGAGACGCCGGTTTGCGCCTGGCGTCTCTTTCCTTGCATTTTCCCTATTCAATTTTTATGATTATTTCGCATAATCAATGACACGGCTCTCGCGAATGACATTTACCTTGATCTGTCCGGGATATTCCAATTCAGCTTCAATCTGCTTGGAGATATCACGCGCCAACAGGACCATATCGGTATCCGTAATCTGTTCCGGAACTACCATTACACGTACTTCCCGGCCTGCCTGAATAGCAAAAGACTTGTCTACACCTTTGAAATTGTTTGTGATTTCCTCTAATTTTGTCAGCCTGCTGGTATAGGTCTCCAGCGTTTCCCTCCTTGCCCCCGGTCTCGCGGCGGATATCGTGTCTGCAGCCTGTACGATACACGCGATCAGGGTAGTGGGCTCCACGTCGCCATGGTGGGATTCCACGGCATTGATGACTGTGGCGTTCTCCTTGTACTTCCGGCAGAGCTCGACGCCCAGCTGGATATGGGAGCCTTCCATCTCATGATCCACGGACTTTCCGATGTCATGGAGCAGTCCGGCGCGCTTTGCGATGCGGACGTCCAGTCCCAGCTCCGCCGCCAGCAGGCCTGACAGCTGCGCTACCTCGATGGAATGCTTCAATGCATTCTGGCCATAGCTTGTCCTGAACTTCATCTTGCCCAGCAGCCTGACCAGTTCGGGATGGATGCCATGCACGCCTACCTCAAGCGTGGCGGCCTCTCCCTCCTCCTTAATCATGATTTCCACTTCTTTCTGCGCCTTCTCCACCATCTCCTCGATTCTGGCGGGATGGATGCGTCCATCTACAATCAGCTTTTCCAGCGCAATCCTGGCCACCTCCCGGCGGATGGGGTCGAATCCTGACAGAATCACCGCTTCCGGCGTGTCGTCGATAATCAAATCGACGCCGGTCATGGTCTCCAGGGTGCGGATGTTGCGCCCCTCCCGTCCGATAATCCTTCCCTTCATCTCATCGTTTGGCAGCTGTACGACGGAAATCGTGGTCTCAGAGACATGGTCTGCAGCACATCTCTGGATAGCTGACACCACATATTCCCTCGCCTTCTTGTCTGCTTCCTCTTTGGCCCGATTCTCCATTTCCTTGATTATCACGGCCGATTCATGCTTCACTTCATCTTCAACAATTTTCAATAAGTAGTCTTTTGCCTGTTCAGAGGTCAATCCGGAAATTCGTTCCAGTTCCTGCACTCGCTGCTCGTTCAGTTTGGAGACCTCGACCTTGATTTTGTTCAGGTTCTCTTCCTTTGCGGCCAAGCTTGTCTCTCGCCGCTCCAGGGATTCGGTCTTCTTGTCGATGTTCTCTTCCTTCTGCTGGATCCTCCGCTCCGAGCGCTGTACCTCCGCCCGGCGTTCCTTGATTTCCTTGTCCAGTTCATTCTTGGTCCGAATGGACTCTTCCTTCACCTCAAGCAGCGCCTCGCGCTTCTTGGATTCCGCATCCTTGAGAGCTTCATCGATAATCTCCCTCGCCTTGTCCTGCGCATTGCCGATGGTGGCTTCCGTGGTCTTCTTGTGGTAATTGGAGACTACGAGCGCCGTCACCACTGCGGTCACTGCTGCAGAGACAACGATAGTGATTATAATCTCAAGCATTACAGGAGCACCTCCTATTCCATTTTCATTGTACATTTCGCCACGCGGCCGCTTCCCGGCCCCGTAGCTTTAGAATGTATGTACAACATTCTAACAAGCAATTTACAACAAATTCAATTCTAACCGCAAATCGGTCTAATGTCAAGCATAAGTCTACATATTTTATAAAACATTCTCTGAAAATCAGGAAGCATTCTTGTAGCATTTGCACAAACCCGCGGCAATACTGGATTTTCCGGAATCTGCGCAGAAAAGACGGATCCGCAGGCCCTGGCATCCGCGAATCCGCCTCTTCAGTCGTATGGCTCCTCTGACCGCAGGGCCCTCCTCACCTGCTCGGGGGCAAATCCCTTCCGCATCAGGTACCCGTACATCCTCCGGCGCTCCTTCGGCTGGGCCTCCTCCGGATTGAAGCCCTTTTTCGCCAGAAGAGCCTGTATCATGGCCTGCTCGTCCTGGCTTCCGCCCTCCGCCTCGAAACCGGCCCAGGCCCTCTCCAGCGTGTCCCTGTCGATTCCCCTGCCCAGCAGGTCGTTCTCTATCCGCCTGCGGCTCCTGTCCTGTATATGGCCCCGGATGAAGTTCTCGGCGTAGCGCAGGTCGTCCGTATAATGGAAGCCCTGCACATAGCCCAGGGCCTCCTCTATGGTCTCCTGAGGATAGCCTCCCTCCTTCAGCTTGTCCCGAAGCTGCCTCACCGTATAGTCCCGGTTCTTCAGAAGGTTCATGGCCCGCAGCTTCGCCCGCTTGGGCAGGATTTCCTCCCGGATGGCCCGCAGCGCGTCCTCCTCGATTTCCTCGCCCTGGCGGATGTGGAGCCTGTGCAGCTCGCCCCTGTATAATACGAAGGTGAATTCCTCGTCCGTGGATATTCTCATCCGGGACCTGGAGACCTCCGCGATTTCTGTCACTCTCATAACCGCTCCTGCATGGTGACCGCTTTACAGGGCCTCGGACTGCCCGTCCTCCGCGGCGGGCTCCCTGTCCGTGGAGGATTCCTTATCCATGTCGCCCTCCGCGGCTTTTGCCTCCGCCTTGGCGGCTGCAGCCGCCCGGCCATTGGCCCGGCCGCCCCGGCCCTTAGCCTCTGTCTTTGCCGTATCCTTGCCCGCTGCTTCCTTCCCCGGCGCATCCGCTTCCGCAGCCTCCCCGCCGCCGAAGCCATAGTGGGCCCGCACCTTGTCCTCGATGGCCTTGCAGGCCTCCGGATTGTCCCGCAGGTACTGCTTCGCGTTCTCCCGGCCCTGGCCTATCTTATTCCCGTCGTAAGCGTACCAGGCCCCTGACTTCACCACGATGTTCAGGTTCGCCGCCAGATCCAGGATGTCTCCCTCCTTGGAGATGCCCTTGCCGAACATGATGTCGAATTCCGCCTCCTTGAAGGGAGGGGCCACCTTGTTCTTCACCACCTTGACCCGGGTGTGGTTGCCTATCACCTCGCCGCCCTGCTTCAGGGCCTCCACACGCCGCACGTCAAGGCGGACGGAGGCGTAGAACTTCAGGGCACGGCCGCCGGTGGTGGTCTCAGGGTTGCCGAACATGACGCCTATCTTCTCCCGCAGCTGGTTGATGAATATCACCGAGCAGTTGGATTTGCTGATGACGGAGGTGAGCTTTCGCAGCGCCTGGGACATGAGCCTGGCCTGCAGGCCCACATGGCTCTCGCCCATGTCGCCGTCTATCTCGGACTTGGGCACCAGCGCCGCCACGGAGTCCACCACCACGATGTCGATGGCCCCGGAGCGCACCATGGTCTCCGCGATCTCCAGCGCCTGCTCCCCGTTGTCGGGCTGGGAAATATAGAGGTTGTCGATGTCCACTCCGATATTCTTGGCATATACGGGATCCAGCGCGTGCTCCGCGTCGATGAAGCCCGCGATGCCGCCCATCTTCTGTACCTCGGCGATCATATGCAGGGTCACCGTGGTCTTACCGCTGGATTCCGGTCCGTATATCTCTACGATCCTCCCCTTGGGGATCCCCCCCAGCCCAAGGGCTATGTCAAGGCTTAAGGAGCCTGTGGGAACGGTCTCCACGTTCATCCGGGAGGAGGGGTCGCCCAGCTTCATCACCGCGCCCTTGCCGAACTGCTTCTCAATCTGGCCGATGGCCGCGTCCAATGCTTTTAATTTCTCTTCTCTTTCCATCTGGAATCTCCTTTTTCTGCAAGAACAAACGTTCTCTATCCTTAGGATAAAACATTCGTTCGCATTTGTCAACTACATTTTATGCTGCTTAACGATTTCACTTCCCATGAAACCAGACTGCATAACGCTGGCTGGTTCAATCGCAATTCAGCGTTATGCAGTATACCTTATTTCAAGTACCTTAAAACTCCCTCAAAGGCATCCCCCCTGTCTGGAAATTCTCTCTGAAACATATGGCGAAGCCGCCGGAATCCAAGAATGATACTGACATACAAAACATCAGATATTGATTCAGACAAATATATCTTACCACAGACAGCCCCGGGCGGCAACCGGAAAATGCCCCAAAGCCAAAAAAGCCAAAAAATCGAGTAAGGAAAAAATTTCCCCTACTCGCTGCGCGGCCCGTGCGCCGCCTTCGTGGCACATTTCTTCTGCACGGGCCTGTGCAGAGAGAAAGAAAAAAGGAGTCAGGACTCCTTTTTTCCGAATGTCACCTTGCTGAAATATTCCAGCACACAGCTGCGGGTCAGGGTCAGCGCCGCGGACACCGCGGATTCCCTTATCTTGTCCCGGTTGCCGGAGAACTGGCATTTCTTTACGGTAATTTTTCCCTTCACGTAGCAGGCGATGTACACCAGGCCCACCGGCTTCTCCGGCGTGCCGCCGTCCGGCCCGGCGATGCCAGTGATGGCTACCGCCACATCCGCCTTGCTCTCTAAGGCCGCGCCCTTTGCCATCTCCTCCGCGGTCTTCTCGCTGACCGCGCCGTGCTTCTGCAGGGTGCTCTTCTTCACCCCCAGGAAGCGTCTCTTGGCCTTGTTGGAATAGGTGACCATGCCGAATTTGTACACCTCCGAGATGCCTGGAACGTTCACCAGCCTGGCCGAGAGCAGCCCTCCCGTGCAGGATTCGGCGCAGGTGATGGTCAGGGCGTTTGCCAGCAGGAGATCCGCCACGGACTTCTCCAGAGTCACCGCCTCCTCGGTGGTATACACATGGTTGCCGAACCTGGCCTTCAACTCCTTCACCACGGGCTTAATCAGCTTCGCCGCGCTTTTCTTATCCTCGCCGCTGGCGGTGACGCGGATATGTACCTCCCCGGTCTTGGCGTAGGTGGCGATGGTGGGATTGGTCTGGCTGTCGATCAGGTCCTTCACCATGGTCTCCGCCTTGCTCTCCCCCACGCCGCAGACCTTCACCGTGGTGGAGCTGAGGGCCTGGGAGTTCAGGGAGGCCAGGTAAGGGGCCACGCTCTCCTCGAACATGGGGTACAGCTCGTTCGGCGGGCCGGGAAGCAGGATCACCCTGGCACTCTCCGTCTCTATGATCGCGCCCGGCGCGGTGCCGTTGTGGTTCTCCATGACGATGGCCCCCTGGGGCAGCATGGCCTGCTTCCAGTTGTTGTCCGTGGGCTCCGTCCCCCTGTCTGCGAAGAACCTCTCTATGGCCTTCTTGCTGGGCTCGTGCAGGTACAGGGGCCTGCCGCAGACCTTCGCCGCCGTCTCCTTGGTCAGGTCATCCTCCGTAGGCCCCAGTCCTCCGGACAGGATGACGATGTCGGAGCGCCCCATGGCTGTCTCCAGCGCCTGTGAAAGCCTCTCCTCATTGTCCCCCACCACTGTCTGAAAATAGCAGGAAAGCCCCAGACCGGCGCATTTCTCCGCCAGATAGGCAGCGTTCGTATTCACGATATTTCCCAGCAGGATTTCCGTCCCCACGCATATCAGTTCAACCTTCATCATAATTCTCTCCTCCGCGCCGCGCTCCGGGCCGCGCTATTTCGTCTCCCGCATCACGTCTCTGTTCTTCATCAGATAGTCCGCCAGGGACACCACAGTCAGCAGCAGCGCCGCCCACATGACGATGTCCGTCACCAGCCGCAGCTGCTGGATGTCCGCAATCATCAGGCACACCATCACCATCTGGAAGGTGGTCTTGAACTTCCCCCAGTAGCTGGCCGCGATGACTACGCCCTTGTCCGCCGCCACCAGGCGGAAGCCGCTGATGATGAACTCCCTGCTGATGATGACAATCACAATCCAGGCGGGGATACGCCCCAGCTCCACCAGCGCAATCATGGCGGCGCTGACCAGCAGCTTGTCCGCCAGGGGATCCATGAACTTGCCGAAATTGGTCACCAGCCCGTACTTGCGGGCAATCTTGCCGTCGATCAGATCCGTCAGGCTGGCGATGATGAAGATTGCCAGTGCGATATAGTCCACGTATTCCAGGATGCCGCCGAACAGCGCCCGATACCAGCCCCAGCCGCCGCTCTCCCCCAGCAGGAGCAAGACAAAAGGCAGAATCAGAAATACACGGAATATCGTCAATTTATTCGGTAGATTCATCTTCATGACTATACCTCCCCGCGCGCTTCCACGCATATACCAATCAAATCATACTCGTTGAAATCCGTGACCCGCGCCCTGACGAAATCGCCGCTCACCAGCTCCCTGTCGGTGTGCAGGAACAGGTATCCGTCCACGTCCGGCGCGTCACGGTATGTACGCGTCACATACACTTCCTCCTCTGTCATCCTGCCCTCTACCACTACCTCCAGTTCCCGCCCGATCATCCCCTCGGCCTTCTCGAAGGCAATGGCCTGCTGCAGCTCCATCAGCTCGTCCCGCCTGGCCTCCTTCACCTCTTCCTCTATCTGGTCCGGCATGGCCGCGGCGGCCGTCCCCTCCTCCTGGGAATAGGCGAACACCCCCAGCCTGTCGAACTCCATCTCATTGACGAAGCGGTAGAGCTCCTCGAAGTCCTCCTGGGTCTCTCCCGGAAAGCCGCTGATCAATGTGGTCCGCAGGCAGATATCCGGAATCCGCTCCCGCAGCATCCCGATCTGGCGGCGCAGATGCTCCTGATTCGTCCTCCTGCCCATGCGCCGCAGGACTTCATCCGAGGCGTGCTGGATGGGAATGTCCAGATAGCGGCATATCTTCGGCTCCGCGGCCATCACGTCGATCAATTCCTCCGTAATCTCCTCCGGATAGCAGTACAGGACGCGAATCCAGTGGAGGTCCGGAATGGCCGCAAGGCGCTTAAGCAGCCCGGGGAGGCTCTTTCTTCCATATAAATCCACACCGTAGAGGGTGGTCTCCTGGGCCACCAGTATCAGCTCTCTCACACCGCCCTCCGCCAGCCTGCGGGCCTGCTCCTCCAGCACCTCCATGGGGATGCTGCGGTACCTCCCCCGTACCCTGGGGATGACGCAGTAGGTGCAGCGCTTGTCGCAGCCCTCCGCAATCTTCAGATAGGCATAATGGCCCCCTGTGGTCACAATCCTGTCCATACAGGCGGCAGGAGGCCCGTCAAGGGCCCGATAATGATTCTGCCCTCTGCCCGAGAGCGCTTCCTCCACCGCGTCCGCTATCTCCTCTATGGCCGAGGTGCCCACCAGCGCGTCCACCTCCGGAATCTCCCTCCGAATCTCCTCCCGGTAACGCTGGGCCAGGCAGCCGGTGGCAATCAGCGCCTTAATCCTTCCTTCTTTGCGAAGCTGCGCCATCTCCAACAGCGTCCCGATGCTCTCCTCCTTGGCGTCCCCGATGAAGCAGCAGGTATTGACTATACATATGTCCGCCTTCTCTTCATCATCCGTGAAGCTGAAGCCTCTTTTCTGCAGGATGCCAAGCATCATCTCCGTGTCGGCCAGATTCTTGTCGCAGCCCAGCGAAACGAACAAAATATCCATGGAATGCTCCTCTCCACAGCTCAGCAGCCAGTGCGAAAATAGCTGGCAAACCACCAGCTACCCTTGTCTCATTCGCCGCCCAATATCTTTATCTTGCCCTGGTTGAGCTCCTCCACGGCCACGGACAGCGGCTTCTTGTCCTTGCTGTCCACCATGGCCTCCTCGCCGCCAATCAGCTGCCTGGCCCTCTTTGAGGTGGCCATGACGATGGAATAGCGGCTGCTCACCACAGGAGCCTCGCCCTGCTCTACTTCTTTGTTCACTACCTTCATCAGATCTGAATAGGATGGATGTAACATTATTCTTGCGCTCCTTTCGCGAAACTGTGCAATTCCTCTCTGATTCCTCTTACAAATTCTTCCCTTCTCACCGGAGCCCTGCGGGCCGCGGCCACCAGATGGTGGACCTCCTCCGCGCTCTCCTCCAGCTTGTCGTTGACCACCAGGTAATCATAGAGCTCCACGCCCTCCGATTCCTCCGCGGCTCTGGCCAGGCGGCTGGCGATGACCTCCTGGCTCTCCGTACCCCTGCCCTCCAGCCTGCGCTTCAGCTCCTCCGCATTGGGAGGCGTGACGAAAATCAGCAGGCTCTCCGGAAACTTCTTCTTAATTTTCAGCGCTCCCTGTATCTCTATCTCCAGTATGACGTTCTTGCCCTCCGCCAGCTTCTCCTCCACATAGGCCCTGGGAGTGCCGTAGTAGTTGCCGCAGTAGGAGGCGTATTCCACCAGTCCGTCCCGCCCTATGGTCTCCTCGAAATGCGCCCTGTCCGTGAAGAAATACTCCACCCCGTCCCGCTCCCCGGGCCTGGGCGCACGGGTGGTCATGGAGACGGACAGCACATAGTCCTGGCTGTGCCTGCGCAGCAGTTCCCTTACCAGTGTACCCTTTCCCGCTCCGGAAAAACCGGATATGACGATCAAAATTCCCTTATTATCTTTCATCGGTTCCCTCCACGCCGCTGTCCTCCTGCATCTGTGCGCTGCCCTGCACCCGTCCCGCAATGGTCTCCGGCAAAAGCGCCGACAGCACCACCTGACTGTTCTCCATGACCAGCACGGACTTGGTCTTGCGTCCCTGGGTGGCGTCTATGGCGGTGCCTTTCTCCCTGGCGCCCTGCACCATCCTTTTCACGGGCGCGGAATCGGGGCTGACGATGGCGATGATTTTAGAGGAGTTCACGATATTTCCGAATCCAATATGAATCAGCATGCCCTACCCCTACTCTATGTTCTGAATCTGCTCCCGCACCTTTTCAATCTCTGTCTTGAGCTCGATGGCACAGTTGGAAATCTCCAGGTCGCTGGACTTGGAAAGGATGGTATTGGCCTCCCGGTTCATCTCCTGGGCGATGAAGTCCAGCTTGCGCCCGATGGAGCCTCCCTCCAGCAAGGTCTTTTTCGTAGTCTCGATATGGCTGTAGAGACGCACGATCTCCTCATCCACGCATACCTTGTCCGCGAAGACCGTCACCTCCATCAAGAGCCTCCCCTCGTCCACAGCGGTGTCCGCCAGAAGCTCCCTGACCCTCTCCTCCAGCTTGCGGCGGTACTGCGCCACAATCTCGGGGGAGCGCTCCGAGATGAAGTCCACTCTCTCCCGCATGCCGTCCAGCTTCTCTATGAGGTCGTCCTTCAGGTGCTCTCCCTCGGCCAGGCGGGTGTCCACGAACATACGGGCAGCGCCGATGAGGGCCCCTCGCAGCTCCTTCCACAGCTCCTCCTGATCCACCCCCGCCTCTTCCATGGTGAAGATTTCAGGGAATCTGGACAGGGCGGACACACGGATGTCGTTCTCCAGCCCGAACTCCTCCCCCATCTGACGAAGATATCTCAAGTATTCCGCCGCCAGCTCCCTGTGGTAGCATAGCACCGATGTCTTCTCGGAATAGTCCTCATAAGAGACAAAGACGTCCACCTTGCCCCGGGAGATATAGCTCTTTAGTTCGCTGCGTATGGATGATTCGAAGAAATTGAGTGCTTTCGGCAGCTTGATACCGACATCCAGATAGCGGTGGTTCACCGATTTTATCTCCACCGTGAATTTCCTGTCGTTCTCGGCAACCTCACATCTGCCGAAACCGGTCATGCTCTTGATCATAGACGCTCCTGTCCGGGAATAGATCCCTCTTGCCGCATACTTCAATTTATTATAGAATAAGTTGGGGAAAGCGTCAAGGGGCATCTTGCAAACCCAGATTTGACGCTTAAACTTTTACATCTTCTTTTAGAGCATCAGGATTTTTTGT
>CAJUFO010000028.1:14968-49017 GCA_910585615.1 uncultured Acetatifactor sp. | reverse complement strand
GCTGTGAGAGGCGACGTAGGAGCCGCTCACAGTACTTGAGTGCTTGCACCGGGGTGGTTGATTGATGCGAGGCCTGCTGTTCTGGATTGAGTGGCCATAAGCCTTATTTTTAGAGGAGTTTCAGCAACTGTAAAAAACACTGATTTTATGCAGGTTTTAGAGGTGCAAAAATGGGGAAACATAAAGCAATTATATATTGTAAATTATAGGCTGTTCTATTATAATTTTAATATCTGATATGAACTATAAAAGCAATGGGGAAGTGATTTTTATTATGGAAAATAAAATTGTCATACAAAATTTTGGACCAGTAAAAGAGGCACAGATAAATTTAAATAAAAATTTTCAGATATTTATAGGTGTTCAGGCTTCTGGTAAAAGTACAATTTGTAAAGTTGTATATTTTGTTCAAAAGATAAGAGATTATACCTTAGATTATCTGATGGATGCAGCACAGTTTACACAGAATCATAAAAATGAGTATTTCAATAATTATATGAAATATTTGACAAAGCAGTTTATGGGGTGCTTTGGGAAAACTAAACATATGCAAAAATTTAATGTTTCCTATATGTTTGCCGGAAAACATATTAATATTTTCTTAAACCGTGATGGCTATGTACGATTTTCTCTTGATGCTAAATTAAAAGAAGAACTTTTGGGGTTGATAAATGAATCTGCTGAAATGTTTTTAAATAATTTCAATACAAAGGGTCTTTTGGATAATATAACTGCTGTGGGGGTAATGAAACGCCATTTAAATGAACGGTTGTTTTTAGTATTTGAAAACAATGATGAAATTATTTACATTCCAGCCGGAAGAAGTTTGCTAGCGACCATGTCTGAGCAGTTACAAGATGTTTCTACTGATGAGATGGATTTGACTATGCAGGAATTTATTAAACTGATAAAAATAACAAAAAATAAATTTGGAACTAAAATTCCTGAAATGATTACAGATTATGTAAAAACGATTAAAGGTCAGATTAATAATGCAGCAGTAGACCAGGCGTATGAATTTATTAAGAAAATTCTGAAAGCAGACTATATAAGCGAGAATGATGGTGAAAAAATTTATTTTGATGAGTATCATTGGGTTAAACTGATGTATGGTTCGTCTGGTCAGCAGGAAGTATTGTGGATATTGATGCTTGCTTTTGCAACAATTTTGGAAAAAAACAAATCATTTATTATAATTGAAGAACCAGAAGCACACTTATTTCCGATTGCACAAAAGGATGTTATGAGTCTCATTTCGCTAATGATAAATTCAACGAACAGTAAGGTTGTTATAACAACACATAGTCCATATATACTTACTTCTACGAATATATTATTGTATTCGCAAAAAGTGGAGAATCAGCATACAAAGTTAAATAAGATTATTATTCCCAAAAATTTAAGAGTGTCTTATGAAAACTTCGCTGCCTATAAAGTGGACAATTCTGAAAAGGTGTTGGAATCTTTGTTAGATGAGGAAAGTCATATGATCAATACAAATTATATTGATGAAGTATCGTCTATTACAAATAGTGAACTTGATGAGCTTATTGCCATGGAGATAGATGAATGATTTGTAAAAAATTAGAAGAATGTATTAATGGAGAACTGCAAAGTAATTCTTTAGAGAGATGTGATAATAAAAATAGGATGAACTGTATTGAGTCATCGGACAGACGCTCAGCAGTAAAGTGTGAAGAGAATAAAAAGAGATATGTGCTTGAAAATACGAAGAAAACCATACTCAAAGGTGTTAATGTGCCCAAAGCGTTGATTCAGATTAAGGAAACTTTATTATTGTATAAAAATGTATTCCGTAAATTTGGACATGTATATGCAAGAGCAATAGTGACATCTTCAACACCAAATTTAAAAGCGAGTCCGGAATATGTTAATTTGGAACGGATGATTCGCAAAGATTATAAAGGAAATATAAAAATTGTTGAGAGACAATTTAACGAAAAGGATATAGAACTAGGCGATAGGCTTTGTAGATAAAGTTTACAAGCGCAGAAAAGGCATTAAGCTACTTAAGGTTTATTGGCGCGGTGCTGTCGGGGAAAGGAGAAAACATCGGAAATTGAGAGAGAAGATAGAACAGATTCTGCCATTATGGGGAATGGAAATCCGGCAGATATCCCAGATTTATAACACAGCCTGGGAAGTCGATCATGCCTATGTGATGAAGGCATACAGCGACAGGAATCAGTTGGAAAGGAACATAAAAATATCTGAGATTCTGGCGGGATGCCATATCCCGGTTGCGGAAATCCTGCCCACCAAAACAGGGGAAAAATATGCGGAACAGGAGGGCTTCTATTTCTTCCTGACCCGGAAGCTGCAGGGCAGCAACATCACGGATAGTAAGGATAAGGAGATGGCCCGGAAAATGGGCTGCGCCATAGCCCGGCTGCACAAAGCGTTTCTGGAATGCGAGAAGGAGATCGGGTTCTGGGACAACAGTCTGCTGGACGAGATGAAGGGATGGGTGTGGGAGAACCTGGCCCGGGATGAGTGGAAGACAGTAGACAGGGAAGCCTGTGCGAGGGCAGTGGAATCCCTGGAAAACGTGTATGAATTTCTGCCGAAACAGCCGATCCACAGAGACGTGCATTTCGGGAATTTCCTGTTCTCGGAAGGCGAGCTGTCGGGATATATCGACTTCGACCTGAGCCAGAGGAACATCAGGATTTTCGACATCTGCTACTTCCTGACAGGGTTGCTGGCGGAAGAGGCCGAGGAGGCTTTCGCCAAAAAGGAATGGACGGAAAACGTGAGAGCCGCCATCGAGGGCTATGAGAGCATAACGCGCCTGTCCGCGGAAGAAAAGGCTGCAATCCCCTGGGTGATGGAATGCATAGAAATCCTGTTTGCGGCTTATTTCTTGGGCATGGAGGACTTCAAGCATGCTAAGGAAGCCTGGGAAGTGTTCCTCTTTGTGCAGGATTGCAGAGGGGATATTGCATTGTCCATGGCGGGGATATCATGGTGAAGTTCAAAGCGCTTCAAAGCGCAAAGGTGACTGAAAAAGTGACCAAAAAGGTGACTGATAAAACATATGGCGCTTTAACGGAAAGCGAAAAGAAAATCCTTGAGATAGCTGACAGGCTGACAGTGAGCAGAAAAAACGTTTCCCAGAAAATCAAGGTCCTTAAGGACAAGGGAATCATCAGCCGGGTGGAGGCGGTGGTTTAACCTGGGGCCGCCTGCATTCCGCATAAAAAGGGCATACCGTCACCCATCCGCAGGGAAAGTCGGGCGCAGGGCGTTTTCTTCCGGTATAATGTCTCCATACCATGGTAAAAGCAACAGAACAATCGGAGACAAAAAAGACGGACAGGTCAGGCGCGGGGATATGCCGGCCTGGGGGAGCGATGAATGGAGTGGGTCGTAGGGATACAGAGGGCCATCGACTATATCGAAGACCACATCACGGAGGAGCTGGATTATGAGGAGATAGCCAGGACAGGCTTTTCCTCCAGCTATCATTTCCAGAGGGTGTTCAGCATCCTGTGCGGCTATACCTTGGGGGAGTATATCCGCAGCCGCAGGCTGACCCTGGCGGGGATGGAGCTGGCGGCCGACAAGATCAGGGTCATCGACGCGGCGGTGAAGTACAGGTACGAGAGCCCGGACAGCTTCGCCAAAGCATTCGCCAGGTTCCACGGTATCACGCCGTCGGCTGCGCGCGAGCCGGGGGCCAGGCTTCGCTCCTTTACCCGCCTGTCCATCCGGATATCATTGGAAGGAGGCAGCAGCATGGACTACAGGATAGAAGAGAAGCCGGAGATGGTGCTCACGGGCTACAAGAGGTTCTTTACGGGAAGCCCAGCGGAGCGGGATGCCCAGGAGGAAGCGTTCTATGTGACCACCAGGCTGAACCAGTATGCGCTGAAGGGGCTTGCAGGAGACCCGGTGACCAGCTATGGAATCATGACGAATTTCCGGGAGGAGGGGTACGATTTCTATATCGCGGCCAAGCTTCAGGAGTGGGAGAGGGAGCATCTGGAGGAGGAGCTTGGAAATGCCGAGGATGCCGCGCGGTTCGAGAACATCGCCATTTCCGCCCACACCTATGTGGTATGCGAGACGGAGCGGTGCAAGTATCCCACCATGATATTCCCACAACTGCGCAGGAGGATTGTATATCGGGAAAAGGATCGGGGCGGAGAAGCGCATGACGGATGCCATATGAGCGGAGGGATGGAAGATGTCCTGTAAGATACTGATTGTGGAAGACGACAGCAATATTGCAAAATATATCCAGGCCTGCCTGACCATGGGCGGCTACGACAGCGAAATCTGCAGCGACGGCCTCTCGGCGGTGGAGCGGGCCTGCGGCGGGGGCTTCGACCTGATTCTTCTGGATGTGATGCTCCCGGGGCTGGACGGGTTCCAGGTGATGGAGAGCGTGAAGGACTCAGGAGTTCCTGTGATATACCTGACCGCGGTGCAGGACGTGGCCCACAAGGTGCAGGGACTTAAATCCGGGGCGGAGGACTATATCGTGAAGCCCTTTGAGGCCCTGGAGCTGCTGGCGCGGATTGAATTGGTGATGAAGCGCCACCATAAGGCTGAGACGGTGCTCGCCTACGGAGACATCACATTGGATGCCGAAAGGCATACGGTGGAAAAGGGCGGCCAGGCCGTGGCGCTGTCGCCCAAGGAATTCGACGTCCTTGTCTTCTTCATACGGCATCAGGACATCGTCATCTCCAGGGAACGGCTGCTGTCCGCCGTTTGGGACTACGCCTTCGAGGGGGAGACACGGACAGTGGACACCCATGTGCAGCAGGTGCGCAGGAAGCTGGGGCTCCAGGGCCGCCTGGTGACTGTGCCCACCTATGGCTACAAGCTGCTGAAGATGTGAAGCCGTGGAGTCAGTGTGCCGTGCGGAGGGCATGGGATGCAGGCTCTGTCGCGCCGAGGGTGCGCCTGTTTGGCCATCTGAGGGGGAGGCTTGCGCCAGATTTCGGAAAGGGGGGGATGGCATGAGGCTCTGGCAGAAAATCTTCCTTTTGACATTGTTCCTGACGGCCCTGGCCGCCAGCGCTATTTCCCTGCTGCTGCTGGCCCGGAACCACAGGAATGCCCTTCTGCTGGCAAAGGAAAAGGTGCAGACCGTCCGCGACAGCGCCATGGCCCAGATAGGACATCTGATCCAGGAGGAAAAGGATGACGGCGGGCGGCTGCTGCTGACGGAGAGGGAGCTGCAGGGCCTGTTTGCGGAATTCTGCCTTGCATCGGAGGAGTTCCGAAGTCAGTCGGACGGAAGGGCCTTCAGGATGGATTCCGGCGAAGCGCGGGAGCAGGCTCCGGCCCGGGACGGCGGAAAAGGCGCAGGGGAATCACAGAAGTACGATATCAGCATCATGCCCATAGAGACAGACGGCTTTTCCGCCGCCCGGCTTCCACGGGAGGCCGCCGGAGGGGCCACCGCACTGGAGGAGCGGGAGGGGATTTGGTGGATTGGCTCCGCTGCCACGGCCTTCTGGGAGGGGCGCTTCTACCGTGTGCAGGTGTCCGGCGACGTATCGGACCTGTTCCGCCGGTTCGGGGAGGACTTGCGGTTCTGCCAGTGGATGTGCGGAGGAGTCTCCCTGGCCATAGCGACGGCGCTGCTTCTCTCCATCCTGGGACTGACAAGGCCCCTGAAGCGCCTGGAGGCGGCCACGGAGCGGATTGCGGCCGGAGAGTACGGATACCGGGTTCCGGCGGGAGGGCATGACGAGATCGGGGAGCTGTCCCGCCATATGAACGCCATGTCCGGGGAAATCCAGGACAATATCCGGAAGGTGGAGGCGCTGGCGGCCAGCAGGGAGACCTTCATCGCCAACATGGCCCATGAGCTGAAGACGCCGCTGACTTCCATTCTGGGCTTTGCGGACATCATGACTATCAAAAGCCATATGCCGGAGGAGGAGCGCCGGGAATGCGCGTCCATCATCGCAGCGGAGGCCCGGCGGCTGAAATCCCTGTCCTCCAAGCTGATGGAGCTGGTGTCCCTCCAGGGGACGGCGCTGGTGCTGCACCCGGTGGACCTGGGAGAGCTGGCGGAGAAGGCGGTGCAGGCCCTGGAGCCTGTGTGCCGTAAGCGGCGGTGTACGATCCGGAAAAATCTCGTGCCGGTGACTGTGCAGGCCGATGGGGAGCTGCTGATGTCGCTGCTTTTGAACCTTCTGGACAATGCCTTGAAGGCATCCGCGCTGAAAGGGGAGAATCAGCGGATCGACGTCAGCCTGGAGAAGGAAGACGGCAGGGCGGTGATAAGGGTGCGGGATTACGGAATCGGCATCCCCCGGGAGCAGCTGGGGCATGTGACCGAGGCCTTCTACATGGTGGACAAGGCCCGCTCCCGGCAGAGCGGAGGCTCCGGCATCGGCCTGTCCCTGTGCAGGGCCATTGCGGAGGCGCACCATGGCAATCTGCAGATAGAGAGCAGGGAGGGCATAGGAACGACAGTGTCGCTGTTTTTGCCTAATCCAGATACCCCTGAAAGCATCGGCATTTCAGAACGATGAGCCGCCCGGCTTTTCCGCATGGCAGCCGCACGGTGCCCGGGCCGAATGGAAGCGGATGTGGGGGGATGTCATTGTGATAGCTGGAAAAAGCGTGAAAGCGAATGATTATGGACGGTACAACATTGGAGGCGAAGAGGGGATGAGACATTTCAATACAGAAGGGGTATGCAGACCGGAAGAGCATTATATGGTGCGGCTTGACGACAGGCTTGCCTGGATTAAAGCGGAGCTGGTTGACAAAAGGAAATATTTCGTCGTAAACAGAGGGCGGCAATATGGAAAAACCACGACCCTGAATGCATTGGAGCGGTATCTGAAAGAGGAATATATCGTCCTGGCGCTTGATTTCCAGCTGATGGGCACGGAGGACTTTGCGGACGAGGCCACATTTGTGCGTGTTTTTGCCAGCGCTGTGCTGGAGGGGCTCGCCCTGGCAGGGGCAGACAGCAGGGAAGATCTGCGGAAGCCTTTGGAGGAGCTTACGGATAAGGCGGTAAACAGCAGCCTGAACGAGCTGTTCGTCCGGCTGAGCGGGATGTGCAGGGCTGCGCCAAAGCCCATTGTGCTGATGATCGACGAGATTGACAGTGCATCGAACAATCAGGTATTTCTTGATTTCCTGGCACAGATCAGGGGGTATTATCTGAAGCGGGATAAGATGCCGGCTTTTCATTCCGTGATACTTGCAGGGGTATATGATATCAAGAATCTGAAGCTGAAGCTGCGCCCCGAAAAGGAGCATCAGTATAATAGCCCATGGAATATCGCCGCAAAGTTTAAGGTTGACATGAGCTTTTCGGCAGCACAGATTGCCGACATGCTGGGGGGATATGAGGCCGATCATCACACAGGGATGGACATCAGGGCGGTGGCGGGGGAAATCTACGCGTATACGTCGGGCTATCCGGTGCTGGTTTCCGCTATCTGTAAGTGCATCAGTGAAGAGCTTCCCCGGGAAGAGGGGCATGAGGATTCGGCGGCGCCCTGGTCAAAGAGGAGCGTGGAGCAGGCAGTGGCGATTCTTTTAAAAGAAAACATGCCTTTGTTCGAAAGCATGGCAAAGCAGCTCGATTTCTATCCGGAGCTGCGCAGCATGATAGAGGACATTCTGTACCGTGGAAAGCGGATACCCTTCAGCCCGGAGGAGAAGTCCATCAATCTCGGTGTCATGTTTGGATTCTTAAAGGAAGAAGACGGACATGTAGCTGTTGCGAATCGTATTTTTGAGATGTGCCTGCTGAATCTGTTCATGGCGAAGGAGGCCATCACCAGTGACGTGTTTTCACAGGGAGAGACCGACAGGATCGGGTGAAGGAGCTCTCCATCGGCGGAAAGACGATTGTGGAAGCCGTGGTTTAGCCATCGTCTCGCTGCCGCATGTTCACAGCGAAACATGCGCCGTTAAGTTGTTTTCGCCCACGGCCTTGACGAAGCCCAATGATTCGTACAGGGAGATTGCAGCAGCGTTGTCGGCGTCCACTAAAAGCATCATCTGCTTGGGCCTGTTGAGCTCGATGGCTTTGGCCAGCATGGCCCTTCCGTATCCTTTGCGGCGAAAGTTTTCTTTGACGAACACATCGAAAGGCTCGTTTTCCTCAAACTTATGGGTGATGTCGATATAGCCCACTACCTCGTCCTGTTCTATGGCCAGGATGATGCGGAACCTGTCGGGGGCGTCTATGACCTTTTCCGCGGTCCAATAGCCTTCTTTGGAATGTATGGCGATATATTGTTCCCTGTATTTCGGGCTGTACAGTTCCACTTGAAGGCTGCTCTGGCAGGGGACTTCTCTTTTCAGCAGCATTTTCTGCTGTTCGGTCTCGAATTCGGATTTTTCATCCAGTAACAGCTTATGGAGGAGATGGTTGCCCGGGTTATAGACGAAATCGGCCAGGCAGCCTTTGTAAGTCCCCTTCAGGAAGGACAGCATCTCTTCATAGGCCTTTGGGCTGCGGGACAGGCCTACCAGCATTTCGATATAGGATTCCTCCTCCAATATCAGGAACACGAACAGGCCGGTGATCTGCGCTCCCTCGAAAACGCCCCAGATTTGGTTTGAGGGCTTGTCCGGGGCATCCAATAGATTGCCGCGTATCTGCTCTTCGTTGCTGAGCATGGGGTCGCTGAAATTCGGGTCGCGGTTTATAGCATTGATGAAATCCATGTATTCCTTTGCGCTGGTTAATCGCTTTAACATAAGAGACTTCCTCCAAATCTGATTATCTAAGGGCTATAATAGAATTGAAGAGCTAATTCTATTATCCAAGGGCTATAATAGAATTGAAGAGCTAATTCTATTATCCAAGGACTATTATAACAGAAAAAAATATTTATTCCACTTCTATTTGCTCATATTTTCATGAAAGCCCTCCTGCCGGGCTGTCAGAATATCCGGAGTATTATCAGATGAAAAAGAGGTACATGTATTCCGGCAGAGGAGCCGCGCGGTTTGAGGACATCGCCATTCCCGCCCACACCTATGTGGCATGCGGGACGGAGCGGTGCAAGTATCCCGCTACGATATATGTACGGCTGTGCAGGAGAAGCGTGGAGGAATGGCTTCCGTCTTCCGGATATGTGCCGGCGGAGGCGCCGGGGATTTCGGTGCCCCACTGGTTCCGGAATCCGGACAGGTTTTCATTGTGTTTCCGGGGAAGAGGGATTATAATGGGGGCAGCGGCTGACAGGGCAGACAGGGGAGGGCACAGGGCATGAAGGATATACGGCTGAGGGAAAACAGAAGAGCATGCGGCCTGGGATGGCGATTGTTCACGGCGGTGTCCGCTGCCGGGATTTTGGCTGCCGGGATTTTCCTGCTCCCTCTTGCCTACTCCGCCGTCTTCCGCCCGGAGGGCGTCGTGGAGGAAGAGGAGGCCCTGCCGGGGAGCCTGGAGACGGCTCCGGGGCAGTTCATGGAGACGCTCTGGCATCCCTGGGGAGAAGAGGGGGACGAGATGTCCCGGGAAGTCATGGAAGATCTTGTGAGATGCCATAAGGAGGAAGTGGGGTTTCAGGTGTATGAGCGGGTCTTCGGGCTGATGGGGCTGGAGGAGGACGAGGGCTTTTGGGAGGGCCTTTTGAGCGCAGGGGAGGAAAGCTGGTATCTGATGGAGGCATCGGTGGAAAAGGAAGGCAGGGAATGCCGTCTTTCCATGGCCATGGATGAGGGGCTGCTGCCTTTCCTGGCGTGCTGCCGGACGGAGCGGGAGCCTACCGGGGCGGAGATGGAGGAGGCGTTCCTGGCGCTTCAGGGGCTGTGCCGAGGAGAGAAGGAGGGACTGCGGGCTTACACGGAGGAAATCGACAGGATTTATGAGGACTGCCCGGAATACTGGCTCCGGGTGAACGGGCTTTACGTCTCCCTGCTGTCGCAGGCGGAGCGGCAGGAGGAGCTGCCGCCGCAGATACCGCTGTGGGAGTGCTGTGAGCGCGGCACCTGGCAGGTCTGCGGCGACGAGAGGGAGGCCGCCGCAGTGTGCGTCATGGGAAAGGGGAGCCTGGTGCTGTACTATGACGCTGTAGAAAAGGAAGTCTGCGGCTATCGGTTCTGGCCGCCGGAGGGGTGGCGGTAAGGAGGCAGGTTGCAAAGGCTCATCGCGGTCTTTGCAATTTTTTTGCATTTTTTGGGGGATTTCCTGTAAAGGGCTGCCGTATCATAGCCGTAAGCTTCCGGGCCAGAGCCGCGGGGAGCGAAGATACGGGAAGGAGATTGTGGAAAATGAAGAGAAGATGGATAAAGACAATGGCGGCGGCCCTGGTTATGACACTGCTGTCAGGATGTGCCGACACGGCTTCTTCGAAACCCGGCGGGACGGCAGCCGCGGCTTGGGGGGACGGTGTCTCCGGAGCCGGGACAGGC
The DNA here is from genome assembly GCA_910585615.1 of uncultured Acetatifactor sp. Lineage (GTDB taxonomy): Bacteria > Bacillota > Clostridia > Lachnospirales > Lachnospiraceae > Acetatifactor. Next base: position 38,637 of record CAJUFO010000028.1, on the reverse strand, counting down.
GAAACGGGCGGCGGATCCGGGGACGGCACGGCAGATTCCGGGGCTCCGGGAGCCCGGGGCCCGGAAGGAGGCGAAGGGGGCGGCCAGGCCCGGACGGAGGCCGGGAAGCCTGCGGCCACGGATACCGACGCGCCGGAGGTATACGAGGCCGAAGAGCTGTTCACCCGGCAGGAGAACATCCTGTCCCTCTCCGATTCCGCGGCAGCCTGGGGCATCTCCTATAAAATCGAGAAGGTGGAGTACACGGAGAGCTTCGGGGACAGGAACCTGGAGCATCTGCAGAACTATATGCCGGACGCGGAGACGGACAGCCAGGGGAACCTTTCGGGGGATTTCAAGTATCTCTTCCTGACCATCACCTTCACCAACACCACGGACGAATTCCGGGAAATCAATCGGAATGCCGGCGGGATTTCCGTCATCGGCGCTTCCCTGAACACGCTGGACTGGTCCAACGATGTGGTCTACTATGACCTGTACTGGGAGGAAGGCGGCCCGCAGGATTTCCACCACTGGGGGCTGGAGCCCGGGGAGTCCGCCACCAGCGAGGTGGGCTGGGTGATAGAGGGCTGTGGAAGGATGACAGGGGCGGATGATACCCTGGCGGAGCGCATGGGGACGGCGGGCTCCTATGAACTCTACTACCATGTAAAGCAGTTCGACAGCGACAATGAGGGCAGCTTTTTTATCGATTTGGGCGTAAAGGTGGAATAGGGATGGCAAAAAATCTGAAATTCGAGCTGGACAGGGCGTTTCGCAACCGCCGCATGGCAGCCGCGCTGGCCGTGGGCTGCGCCCTGAGCCTCTGGCATCTGTGGGAGTATGTGCTGCCCGTCAGGGGCTATGTGGTTAGCGGGGACTACCCCCTGTCCTCCTACGGCAAATGGATGGGCGGAGAGAACTATTCCCTCCAGGCCACGGTGTATTTCATGTGGATCCCCATCCTCTGCGCCCTTCCCCACAGCGGAAGCTTTGCCTACGACTGCGCCAGCGGCTACGGGAGCCAGGCGGCGTCCAGGCAGGGATGGAAGCCCTATCTGCGGGCGAAATATCTGGCGGTTTTCTTAAGCGGAGCGGCGGTGGCCGTCCTGCCGCTGGCCTTTGACTTCCTGATGACGAGCCTGTTCCTCCCGGCGGTGAGGCCCCAGGCAGGGCTGGGGCTTTTCCCGATCGGGGCGGACGGGTTCCTGGGAGGCCTTTACTATGCCCATCCCTTTTTGTACCTGTGCCTGTACCTGGGGATGGACGGGATATTTTTCGGGCTGTTCACCACCCTTTCCCTGTGCGCCTCCCTGTTCACGAGGAATCGGTTTGCCGTTCTTTTGGCGCCTTTCCTGGCGTACATGTTCTTCTATGCCCTGGGGACCACCACGCTGCAGCTGGCCGCGTGCCCGGCGGGATTTCTGCGGCCCAGCCAGCTTTTTGTGCCCCGGTGGCCCTGGCTGCTGGGGGAGCTGGCGCTGCTTTTGGCCGGGGGAGCCGGTTTCTTTGCCGGATTCCGGAGGGCGGAGAGGGGGCTGCTGTGAGGACATGAGGGACAGAAAAGACGGAAAAAGCAGAAAAAGCAGAAACAGCAGGACGAAGAAGCATTTTGCGGGAATCCGCCTGGGAAGGCTGGTCTGGTACGACTTGAGCTACGGATATCGGAGCACCCGGCTGAAGTGGCTGGGGGCGGCGCTGGTGCAGGCTTATTTCGCCGTCATGGCCGTGCAGGGCTGCTCCATGCCGGGAGCCTCCGGGGAAGTCCTGGGGATGCAGGCCGCAGGGGAGCAAATCCTGGGGGTACAAGTCCCTGGAGTGCAGGCCCCAGGGGTACTGGGGTATTTGGGCTTTCTGCTCCAGGGGATGCCGGAGTATTTCCTGTCGGAGACGGGGAAGTTCGAGCTGCCGGTGCCCTGGCTGATGCTGCAGGGCTATCTGCTGTTCCTGACCGTGTCCTATCCGGCGGGAGACCTTGCCCGCAGCGGCGGCCAGGCTATAGTGCGGGCGGGCAGGCGCAGGGACTGGCTGTTTGGCAAGGCAGTCTGGGTGGGCTGCACCGTGGCGGGGTATTATCTGCTGCTGACAGCGACGGTGGCTGTGTGCGCCTTGGCTACGGGAGGCTTGGCACCGGAGAGCGGGAATGCGGGGGGTCTGCGCATAGAAGGCGAGGCGGGATGTCCGGCAACGGAAGGCCTGGCGGATAAAAGCATGGCGGCAGGAAGCGCGTCAACTGAGAGCCTGGCAGGCGAGAGCATGGCGATAGAAAGCACGTCAACTGAAAGCCTGGCAGACGAGAGCATGGCGGCAGAAAGCACGTCAACTGAAAGCCTGGCGGATAAAAGCATGGCGGCAGGAAGCACGTCAACTGAGAGCCTGGCAGGTGAGAACATGGCGGCAGGAAGCGCGTCAATGGAAAGCCTGGCAGGCGAGAGCCTGGCGGCAGGAAGCGCGTCAATAAAAAGTCCGGGTCGGTCTCAGGGATTCCTGACCGACCGATACGGGATAGATTTGGCGGAGCTGGGGGGCTGGGAGATATTCCTGCGCTGGTGGGGCCAGCCCGTTTTGGTGTCCCTGGCGCTATGCCTGGCCCAGCTGGTGGCCTCTCTGGCCCTGGGGCCTGCCCTGTCACTTTTTTTGACGCTGGGATATCTGACAGCCTCTGTATTCTGGGCCTCCCCCTGGCTTTTTGGCAATTTCTCCATGCTTCTGCGGCAGGACTTCCTGTCAGGGATTCCGGAGATCTGCTTCCGGAACTGCCTGTTCCTCTGCGCAGCCTGGAGCGTCGGGGCGCTGTCCCTGGGGGCAGTGTGGATAGGGCGGAAGGACCTTTTTTGAGGAGTATGGAAAAAGAGCTTTCTGTTGTATGTGCGCTGCGGACGGCTTGCGTGGAAGGCTGACGAAAACAGGATTTTTAAGAGAGGATAATGATGAAGATAACCATAACCCACGGGTCAAAAGAAATCCACGGAGCCAAGGTGCTCAAAGACGTGAACATGACATTGGAAAGCGGCGCGGTCTACGGCTTCTGGGGGAAGAACGGTTCCGGAAAGACCATGCTGATGCGCGCCGTCTGCGGTCTGATACGCCTGACGGATGGAAAAATAGAAATAGACGATATCGCGATAGGAGAAGGGCGGGATTTTCCGCCAGAGCTTGGGATGCTCCTGGAGACGCCCGCCTTTTTGCCGGATCGGACAGGGTACGACAATCTGCGGCTTCTGGCCGCCCTCCGGGGCAAGGCCGGGCCGGAGGAAGTGGCGGCGGCGCTGGAGCAGGTGGGCCTGGATCCAAAGGACAGGCGGAAGGTGAGGAAGTATTCCCTGGGAATGCGCCAGCGTCTGGGAATCGCCTGTGCCATCATGGAATCTCCCGGCCTGCTGGTGCTGGACGAGCCCTTCAACGGCCTGGATCAGGAGGGATGCCGCCTGATCCGGGACATCATCATCAGACACCGCCAGGGCGGCTGCCTGATTCTGCTGGCCTGCCATGACAGGGAGGAGCTGGAGACGCTGTCGGACCGGATCTACCGGGTGGAGGACGGGGTCTTTACGCCCGCCGGGGCGGTTCCGGCATCGGGGCGAAAACTGTCCTGAAGCCTCGGAAACCTTTGAAGACCGGAGAGAAAGGAGGAGTGCGGATATGACACGGAAAATCTTGAGAATCATAGGAATCATGCTGTCTGCAACAGCATTCGCCGGAATCGGCTGCCGCCTGTACTGGATCAATGCCCGATATCCGGGCCCCATTGAGCAGACCTGCGGACTGGGGGACTCCGTTCAGGTTGGAGATTATACTGTCACCTTTCAGGACTGGCGGTGGTCGGACGGGGAGATTCTCCATGCGCTCTGCCCGGGATTCTGCCTTCTGCTGGATGAAGCGGGAGAGGAATATCCGGTGAGCCGGGAGCGGATAGGACTGATTACACTGACAATTACAAAAGCCGGGACGGATCAGACAGGGGCAGACCAGGCCATGACAGACGATGCCGCCCAAATGCCGGACCTGACCGGCATGGCCTTCGAGTCAGGGGCCTGGGGGAACCAGTTCGACATGGAGCTGATGTACCTGCTGAATCCCCGGTTAGAGTCGCTCAGGCCCCGGCTGGAGGAAGGGGAGGGCGTGGAGATTGTCCTGCCCATGACCATGACGGACCAGCAGTTCACCCGGGAGCAGTGGGAGCGGATCGACCGGAGGGTGTTCTACGTGGTCCTGGACTATTATCCGGTAAAGACCCGGTTCGAACTGCCCTCTGACTGTCGCCGTACCCCTTGACACAAAAATAGAGGAAATGGTATAATATGTAAGTAGCTATGAAAACCCTGCCACAGGGAGCGGCAGGGTTTTTCTGTCCTGTGAGGGAGGGGCGCCTCCCTCCGGAGGGCGGAACGGAGAGTGCCTATGAAAGAGAAGCCTGACAGAAGGGAAAAGAGGAGAAGGCCTTCCCTTCTGCTCTCTATTTTATTGGTCTTCTGCATTTTCGGAACCATAGTTTATGCCATATCCCGGAGGCTGTCCCGGGAGATGTCCACGGCGGCCATACAGAACCTCAGCGAGAGCCTGGACCTGATCGAATGCACCATTGAGGCCATTCTGGTGAACGAGGCGGAGTTCCAGGAGCTGATCGCCCAGGATCTGGCCAGGATGGAGAATCCGGAGGAGTATATCCTGGCCTATGAGAAGAACCATATGATGGCCAGGATATCATTGATTCCTGCCGGAGAGACGGAGGGCATCTCCAGCACCGGGGAACCCTTCACGGAGGAGGGGCTGGATTTTACTGCCGGCGGGACCGTGGCGGGAATGCAGGTCTCCCAGTCCTACCTGAACTACATGGGGACATGGGCCTATACCATGAAATGCCCCGTGGAGAGGCAGGGGCAGGAGATAGGGACGCTCTATGTGGAATATATATACGATACCATCGATAAATCACTGCCCAACGGCTTCTATGGGAAACAGGCCTCGCTGTATATCATGGACGCGGAGAGCGAGCGCTTCGTCCTCAAGCCCAAGGGCATGGGGCAGCGCAGCGCGGGCCATCTGAACCTGGACGATTTCTACCGGGCCAACGACATCGGCAATGCGGGGATCCAGGCCGATGTGGAGGAGAGCCTGGAGGGCGGGAAAGATATCCTGTTCTACCACGATATCCGGGGGGACAGGGCCCTCATCTATATGTGGTCGGTAAATGACGGCACGATTTTCCTGGTGGGCTATGTGCCGGTGGAGGCCATCCAGCAGGAGGGGGAGACGGTGAACCAGAACCTTTTCATCGTCGTGGCGGCTATGCTGGCGGCATTCTTTCTGTGTGTCCTTCTGTATTACCTGAACTGGAGGCAGCAGGACAAAGTCCGCAAGGAGCGGGAGGAGGAGCGGGCGGTTCACAACGAGCAGCTGGCCCAGGCCCTCCAGGCCGCCCAGATAGCCAGCAATTCCAAGACCATGTTCCTCTCCAACATGTCCCACGACATCCGCACGCCCATGAACGCGGTCCTGGGCTTTACCACGCTTCTGGCGGCGGATGCGGAGAATCCGGCAAAGGTACGGGAATACACGAGGAAAATCATGTCTTCGGGCCAGCATCTGCTGAGCCTGATCAACGATATCCTGGACGTGTCCAAAATCGAGAGCGGCAAGGTGGTACTGAACCTGGAGGAGTTCGCCTTAAACGATGTGGTCTCCTCCGTGGACGCGATCATCCGGCCCATGGCAAAGGCCAAGGGGCAGGCGCTCCATGTGGAGGTCACGGGGATCCGGCACGAGCGCCTGGTGGGGGACGAGACCAGGATCAACCAGATCCTGCTCAACCTCCTGTCCAATGCGGTGAAATACACCCAGGAAAAGGGCAATATCTGGTTCCGCATCATCGGGCTGGGGCAGCGCTCCGGCCAGTATGCGCATATCCGGATCGAGGTGGAGGACGACGGCTACGGCATGACCCCGGAATATCTGGAGACGATCTTCGATGCCTTCACCAGGGCGGAGAACAGCACCACCAACAAGGTGCAGGGCACGGGGCTGGGCATGGCGATCACCAAGAGCATCGTAGAGCTCATGGGCGGGACCATCGATGTGTCCAGCCAGGTGAATCAGGGAACGATTTTCCGTGTAGAGCTGGAGCTGCGGATCCTGGAGGAGCAGGCGGACAGGGAATTCTGGGAGAAGAGGGGGATTTCGGGCATCCTTGTGATAGAGGCGGACGAAGGGTGCTGCGGGGACATAAAAGAGCTCATGAGGGATACGGGCCTGCAGCTGGATGCCGTGGGACAAGTGCGGGAGGCCGCGGACATGCTGCGGGAACACGGCGGGGACTACCAGCTTCTCCTGCTGGACTGGGATGTCTGCGGCCGGGACGGCGCCCGGAGCGTGAGAGAGCTTGGGGAGGCCGCGCCGGAGGCGCGGATCCTGATTCTGGCGGACTGCGAGGCGGAGGGCGTGGGGGAGGCGCTTTCCGCAGAGCGGACGGGTATCCTCACCAAGCCCTTCTTCGTCTCCGCGTTCCGGGACAAGGTGGCGGAGCTGTGGGCGGACGTGGGCCGGGAGAGCGCGCCTGAGCCCCTGGCGGCGGACAGCCTGGCGGGGCTGCGCTTCCTGGCGGCGGAGGACAATGAGATCAACGCGGAGATCCTGAAGGAGATTCTGGAGATGGAGGGCGCTTCCTGCGAAATCGTGGAGAACGGCCGCCTGGCGGTGGAGCGATTCCGGAACGGGGAGGCGGGAGAATTCGACGCCATCCTGATGGATGTGCAGATGCCTGTGATGAACGGCCATGACGCCGCCAGGGCCATACGCGCCCTGGAGGGGCAGGACGGGGCCCGCATCCCCATCATCGCCATGACGGCCAATGCCTTCGCGGAGGATGAAAAGGCCGCGCGGGACGCGGGCATGGACGCCCATGTGGCCAAGCCCCTGGATGTGGAGCTGCTGAAGAAGGCAGTGGCGCAGTGCACAAAAAGGGAATCGTGAATATCCTATACTGTACACCGGTTAAATTTGCAGTGCAACCCGACTGCAGATCGCCAGCTAAGTACTTTTCCGGAGACACCACTGTAAATCCTGGCGGTCTGCAGTATATATATCAGGACGGAATACCTGTGTAAAGCTTGAATGGGAGGTGCGGCCATGAAGAACAGGGGAAAGGGGATATCCGGAAGGCGGATCGCCGTCTGCCTGGCGGGCATCGCCGTCTTGGCGCTGGCAGGCTGCGGGGAGAAGGACAATCTGAAGAATCTGATAAAATCAGAGAATGAAGAGGAACGCGTAGTCAATATGTTCAGCCCTATGGAGAAGACGGCTCCCGATGCGGAGAACACCGCCAGGAGCGCTTCGGACCTGACGGTGGCCATGGCGGAGGAGGCTCTGGGGGTGACCGTGGCGTACAAGACCTATACGGCGGAAGACCATCAGGACAAAACCTATGACGAGGTGGCCCTGGACAGGGCGCGCAACGATATGGACGATTTGTATCTGCTCAATCCGGATACAATCCGGACACTGGGGGAGGAAGGGAAGCTGATGGACCTCTCAGGGCTGGACAGCGCGAAGAACCTGAGGGAAATCATCAGGATTGCCAACACGGTGGACGGGAAGCTGGTGGCCATACCCCAGGAGGTGGTGGCCTACGGGCTGTTCGTCAACGTGGACATGTTCAGGCAGTATAGGCTGGAGCTGCCTGATACGCCGGAGGAGTTCCTGGAGTGCTGCAGGGTGTTCAAGGAGAACGGGATAGAGACACCTGTGGGAGCCAACCGCTGGTGGCTGGAGACCTTCGTCTTCGCCCAGGCCTATGCGGACCTCTACAACGGCGGGAACACGGAGGCGGAGATTGCCGCCCTCAACAGCGGGGAGGCCAGATACAGCGACTATATGCGCCCGGGCTTCGAATTCCTGCAGGAGATGATCGACCTGGGCTACATCGATGCCGAAAAAGCCCTGGTCAGCGAGGCCATAGAGGGGGAGGGCGCGGATTTCCTGGCCCAGAAGACCCCGATCGTCATGGCCTACTGGGGCGCGGCCAACACGGAGACGGCATACGGGAAGACGGATTTCGAGATGCAGGTCATCGGTTTCCCCAGCAGCCTGGGGCAGATGCCAGTGATGCCCATGACAGGCTTCGGGGTGGGCGCGGACGCGGTCCATGGGGAGGACGCGGCGCGGGTGCTGGATATCATGGTATCCGATGAGGCGCTCCGGGTCTATTCGGAGGCCAACCGGGTGATCTCGCCCTCCAGGAACGTATCCGTGGAATGCGTCCCTGCGCTGAAGCCTCTCAACGACAGGATCGAGGAGGGGATTTATGTGCTGGGGTCGAACACGGGGATGAAGGTGGAGCAGTGGGGGAACACCTGTCTCATCGTCAGGCAGCTGTTGAGCGGCGATACGGTGGATCAGTGCATGGAAGCCTTCGACCGGCTGCAGGAAGAGGCACTGGGCAGATGAACAGGCTAGTGCACCGATGCATGAATCCTTGAGCAATCAGCACTCGGGAATTCATGCACTGGTGTACCGGAGATATGGGATGGGCGCGGGAAGCGCTGCCGTCAGGCAGAAATTCCCGCGCCCATAGACATTGTGTGACCGGAGCCTCAGCTCAGGCAGATCTGGAAATAAGTATGATACGCCGCGTTCCGGGCCGCGTAGGAGGGCACGAACTTCAGGTCGTCATACCACAGCACGGGCATCCCTTCTTCCCAGCCGATGGCGAAAGCATCCTCCAGCGCCGGAGGGAGGTTCAGCCGGATCCAATCCGTGGCGCCGCTCAGCGCCGTCATCACCAGGGGCCCGTACATCACGCTGGCCGCCGGATATCCCTCGTAAGGGTCTTCCGTATAGCACAGGTGCAGCGAATAGGGCGTCTCCACCGTGATGATGTCCCCGTCCCCGAAGCTCCTCTCCAGCGGATAATATCCTTCTCCAGGCGCCGCCCCGGGAAGGGCCTGGCCGTTTACCAGGATCCGGAAAGCCTCCCGGCACCAGTAGGGAATCCGCACCTTCAGCTTCAGGGGGATCCGGCCGGACGAAGGCGCTGCGCCGTCCCCGGTGACCTGCACCCTGATGCTGCAGCTCTGGGAGGGGAAGGGGCTTTCCATGGTCAGCTCCACGCCTTTTTCTTTCCAGTCGTACACCGACGGCAGGAACAGGTTCACGTACAAGGTGTCCTCCGGCCCATGGTGATAGATATGTTCGGCGTACCGTACATGGTTCTCCATGCCCGTGCCGTGGCAGCAGGTGAAGTCGTCGTAGTCGTTGCCGTACTCTCTCCTGGCCCCCGGCCCGATGGGCAGCATGTAGGTCACCCCGTGGTGGGCGGATTTCCTGACCGTGGGGTTCTGGCTGGCCGCGATATGGTTGGCCATGGCCCGTTCGTAATAGTCCATGTACTCGCTGTGGTCCGGGGCGTATCCGTACAGCATACCCGTGAGCTTCAGCATGTTGTAGGTGGCGCAGGTCTCACAGTTGCGTCCGCCCTCGATGTTCTTCGCCAGAAGCCCGGGCTCCCGGAAGTTCTCGCCGCGCCCCACGCCGCCGATGGAGTACATGTACCGGTTCACCACCAGCTCCCAGAAATTCCGGGCCAGATGGTAATAGCAGGGGTCGCCGGTGGCCCGGAATTCCTCCATGGCCCCGATGATCTGGGGGATGTGCTGGTTGGCGTGGATGCCGGTGATGGTGTCCCTGCCGTGGGCCAGCCCCTGGAACAGGGCGGCGTTGTCGAACATCCGGGCCGTCTCCAGGTACTCCGCTTTCCCCGTGATTTCATAGAGCCTGCTCAGTGACTCGTTCATGCCGCCGTACTCTCCGGCGATGTACATCTTCCACATCTTCTCCCGCTGCTCCCTGCTGGTGGCGGAGAGCCTGGCGTGCACCCAGTCCGCGATGCCGCAGGCGCAGGACAGGGCATTGGCGCTGCCCGCCAGCAGATGGCAGTCGATCAGGCCCGCCAGGATTTTATGCAGGGTATAGTAGGGGGCCCATATGGTGGCATAGGGCGTGTACTCCTCCAGCAGGGCGAACTGGTCCGGGGAGTAGGCGCTCAGGAAGCCCCTGCCCCAGGTGCCCGGCGTCCTGCTCCAGAGGGACTGCACCGCATTGGAGGGAGAGCAGGCTGTCCGGAAGGCCGCCGGATCCCCCAGGGCAGTGTCCTGGAGCCCGCACAGCTCGCCGATCATGTACTCCGCCTTCTCCCGGAAGCCCTGCTCCCCCGTGGAGGCGAAGGCGTGGGCCAGGGCCGACAGGAAATGCCCGGTGGAATGACCCCTGAGAAGCCCCGAGGGCTCCTCCCAGCCGCCCAGAGGCATGGCGTCTTTCGTGGAGACGCCGAAGGCCCTGCGGAAATTGTAGAGCATCCTGTCCGCGTCCAGCAGGCGCAGATAGGCCAGGCAGCGCTCCTGGTTCTCATGGAAGACGCTGTCCTGTCCCAGCCGGACGCGGTCCCTGGCCGCGGGGGCAGCCTGGAGGGTGGGGACAGGGCTAACGGAGGCGCTGCCCTCCTCCGGGGAGGCGGGCCGGGGCAGAGGAGCCGCGGGGATGTACTCCATTCGGGGGAGGCTCCGGCAGGCGTCGGGCAGCAGCCGCACCCGGAACTCCCTGGAGGCCCGGGCGGTTTTGTAGGTCGCGGTGAGGGTCAGGGTCAGGGAGGCGGCGTCCCCCTCCGGCCTGTGGAGCAGATGTCCCTGATGGTCCATGAGCTCGGGGCGGCTGCTCTCCCAATGGAAGACAGAACCGTCTTCTCCCTTCTCCGGCAGATCCAGATCTGACACCACATGTCCCGGGAAAGGCAGTTTTACCCGGGCGGCGTCCGCCTCCGCGATTTCCGCGTCCTCCGGAAGGGGAGGGATCCGGAAGGAGAAATCCCGGGATGCGCTCTGGCCCTGGAAGGTCAGGACGGCCCGAAGCGCCCCCTCCAGGGCAGGGCTCCCCGGGGCGGGGCGCTGGAACAGGCCCTCATCCGAGACGATTTCCGGCGTCAGGCTCTTCCAGACGATCTCCGCCCCCAACTGTCCGGCTCCGGGCAGGAGGGGCGGCGTCTCCAGAGGCGCCTCAAAAAGGGCTTCCAGGTTCCTGGCTTCCAGGCGCAGCCTTTCCCCGGGCTCGATGTGGAACAGGGAGGCCATCTCCTCCTTATCCAATACGCCGCCGAATATCCGGATGTCCGTGAAGGACGCTGCCAGAGGGGCCAGGGCGAAGGCGCCGAAGCCGAAATCATTCTCCGCCGCGCCCTCCAGGGCCCTCGCCTCCATGCGCCGGTGGACGAGCTCCGCCCGCTTTTCGCCGTCGATGTAGAGCTCTATGGGGGCGGGGAGGCCATTGCCGAAGGACACTGCCATGTGGAACCAGCGCCCCAGGGGAACCGGGACCCACTCCTGCAGGCATGCCTCCTGGCTCCTGCCGCCGGCCGTGGCGCAGGGGGAGAGGAAGGCCCCGGCCTCCTCCTCTTCTCCGGGCAGCACGGAGAGATAGAAGCAGTTGTCCGTGCCGAAGGAGAAGAGATTGGCGTACTCCGTGACGCTGTCTATCCTGCAGTAGAAGCTGACGGTGACGCCCTCGGCGCCGTTCAGCACGCCGTCCGGCAGCTGCAGATAGCCGCCCTGCCCGGTTCCGGTGAGCCTGAGCACGGGGAGCGTATGGCCGAAGACAGTGTCCTCCTCCATAAAGGCGCCGCCTCTGTCGCAGCCCCTGATGACGCCGGCGAAGCCGTTCCCTGTCTGGTCTGGGGCGATGGTGCTGCTGACGCCGGTGAAATCGTAGCGGGCCAGAAGGGGGGCCGACGGATGGTTGGTGGATTTCGTGGTAGTGGACATAGATTCTCCTTTCTGCGGCGGGAGTTCCCCTCCCTCCGGCGAAGGGCTATAGCGGCAGTCCTGCCGTAGCCCCCCAATATATAGAATTATTATATAAATATGAAAATTATAAAATCAATGTAAAATTTGCACAAAATTTAAACGATTAACTTGTGAAAAATGCGGAATTGACAGGGAGACAAGGAAGGCGTTATAATGTGCTACAAGGGATAGAAGCCAAAAGGTTGGTGAAACAGTCATATTTTGTAAAAATGCTTGGCAAATTGGTACAGACCATGTTCCAATCTGTTATCGGAGGAGAACAGGACAATGGATGGAATGGATGGGACAGAGTTAAACGATTAAAGCCCTCTGACATGCCCCTGCCTGCTGACAGCGGGGCGCGGAGCCGGGATAAGGCTTCCGGGCTGTCGGGACAGGGCGCGGAAAGAGAGGTGGCGGCATGGCTACGTTAAAGGATGTGGCGGAGCGGGCGGGCGTTTCCACGGCAACGGTCTCCTATGTGATGAACAATAAGGAGAACAAGGTCAGCGCAGGAGTGGCGAAGAAGGTGCGCATGGCGGCCAGGGAACTGGGATACCAGCCCAACATCGCGGCCAGGGCGCTGCGGTCCAGCAGGAGCAACATCATAGGCATCATTTCGGAGGACATCGCCACCTTCCAGGTCAACAACATCGTCCAGGGCATCAACCAGACGGCGGACAGGGAGAATTACCAGATTCTCCTGGGAGACCTGAACCTGAACAGCAGGATCTGGCGGGAGGGCAGGCAGGACTACAGCCTGGTCATGGACTACCGCGATGAAATCAGGGACAAGGTGGAAATCTTCCGGATGGTAGGAGCCTGCGGCATCATCTATGTGGGGATGCATGACCGGGACATCACAGGGCTGCTCCAGACGGACATCCCTCTGGTATACGCCTACAGCTATACCAAGAACCCCGGGGATTACATGGTCAACAATGACAATCAGCGGGTGGCCACCCGGGCGGTGGAAGCCATGCTGCGGCAGGGCCGCAGGCGGATAGGGCTGATCAGCGGCCCGGTGGAATCGGTTCCCGCCTACAAGCGCCTGATGGGGTATCAGACGGCGCTGATGGATGCCGGGGCTGTCCTGGATCCGGAGCTGATTGTATACGGCGACTGGAGCGACCGCTCCGGGGAGCTGGCCTGCCGGAAGCTGATGGCGCTGGAGGAGCGGCCGGACGCGCTGTTCTGCATGAACGACTGGATGGCGGTGGGCGCCATGAAGGTGTTGAAGGAGCTGGGCGTTTCCATCGGGGAGGAAGTCGTCCTCATCGGATTCGATGATATAGAGCTGTGCGGTTTCGTGGAGCCGGCGCTGACGTCCATCAGCATCCCTTTGGTGGAGATCGGGCAGCGGGCGGCGGAGAAGCTGATCGCCCTGGCGGCGGGAGGGCAGGCATGCTGTCACAGGGAGGAGCTGCCCTGCCGGATCGTAGAGCGGGAGACCTTCGGGTACGAGGACTAGTACGGCCGGCCATGCCGTTTATCCGGTTTTTGGCAAGATTTAATCGCTACATATATAGATTGGCAAGTCTGTCAAGACTGTTGATAAAACCGCGGAGAGATTCGCATGAAATTAAGGAGGGAAAGGATAATGAAGAAGAAAGTCTTAGCAATGCTTCTGACCGGCGCCATGGCGTTTTCCATGCTGACAGGCTGCGGCAAGGGTTCGGGAGGGGGCGGCAAGGAGCAGGACCTGTCATCTGCCGACCTGAAGGGAGAGCCCAATGAGTGGGGCTGGGTAGTGCCTGAGGAGACCCTGGTGCTGGATGTATATGCCGGCATGGGAGACCAGCAGGAGCTGGAGGCCGACGAGAAGGGCGGCAAAGCGGTCATGGATAAATGGCTGCTGGACAACATGAACGTCCAGATCAACTTCCAGTACAGCAACATGGAGATGGACCAGCAGCTGCAGCTGTGGCTCACCAGCGGAGACTATCCCGCCATCATCACCAACATGACCGATGACATGGCGGAGAAGTTCATCGCTCAGGGTAAGGCCCTTGACCTGACCGAGGCCCTGGAAAAGTACGGCGACAACATCACCCGCCGCTACGGCAAGTACATGAACATGATGAAGAGCAGCGACGGCAAGGTCTACAAGCTGGCCACCCTCTACGGCGACAACGTGAACGTGGCCGGAAGCGACTTCGGCATCCGCTACGACTACTGGAAGGAGCTGGGCGAGGACAAGATTTACGAGACCCCGGAGGAGTACTATGAGGTGCTGAAGAAAGTCCTGGCAAACCATCCCACGGACGACAATGGCAACAAGACTTACGGCCTGTCCGCCACCGACAAGAAGGGACAGAACCTTCTGAACGGCATGCTGGGCGCTTACGGCTTCATCGGCGGCTACAAGTATGACGAGGCCAGCGGCGAGATGACCCACTGGCTGAATACGGACGAGGGCCTGGAGATGGCCAAGTTCATGAACAAGCTGTTCCGGGAGGAGATCATAGACCCTTCCTTCCTGAGCACCGATTACGAGAAGCTGATGACCGATATCCACAACGGCACCATCGTAGGGAACTGCGACGCATGGTGGTACGGATGGACGGGGGGGCACCAGTACTGGGCTACGCAGGATGCTGAGAACTGGGAGCTGGAGAAGAGGATCGCCAATGTCTCCGTCCATGCGGAGGGCCTTTCCATGGAGGACACCACCCTGCTGACCTCCAGGTTCCTGGGAAGCTACCGCTGCATCGTCACCGACAAGTGTAAGGATCTGGGCATGGTCATGAGATATCTGAACTGGGAGAACAGCGAGCTGGGCAACTTCGTCATCGGCTGGGGCGCTCCCTCTGCGGACAATGTGTGGGATATCGCCAAGGAAGACACTAAGGTAGGCAACTGGGTGGACGGCGAGTGGGTCGAGGACTGTGTGGACATCAAGGCCGGCACATGGCTCATGAAGGATGTCATCCTGGACGTGGACAGGAAAGAGGAGATCGGTTCCTACCACGACCTGAAGGAGAAGAACGGCGCGGGCATCTACTCCATCGCCCTCAACGGCAACTGGCTCTACACCAATGAGCTGCAGAACTTTGACCTGATCGATCCCAGAGTGTCCCATGTATCCATCTACGACTACTGGCCGGTGAATCCGGACACGGGCGAGTTCTCCAATGAGGGCGTGAAGCTCAGCTGGGGCTTCTACACCGCTCCCATGCAGGACACTTCCCTGTTCGCAGTGACCTGGGACGCTACCCAGGACATCACCACCAAGAACGAGAACGTGAAGTCCAAGCTGGAGGAGGCATGGGCCAACATGGTCACTGCGGAGTCCGAGGAGGCCTGCGAGAGCATCTTCTATGAGTACAGAGAGACCTGTAACCAGTTGGGCCTGGAGGAGATCACGGAGTACGTGAAGTCCCAGCACGACAGCAACGCGGAGAAGTACAACGGCTAATACATAGTAAGGCTTGTCTGCAGGCGATGCTTTGCGGCGGGGCCTGCGGACGTTGGAAATGTCAATGGGGGGCGGCTTCGGCAACCCCCCATTGCGCTTCACGGGAATAAGGATTCAGGAGGGGTAGATGAAAAGTAAAGAACAAAGAGCCAAAAACAGGAAGGAACTGATCAGATCCTTCCGGACACAGAGACAGATGTGGGCCATCAGCGCGGTTGCCATCCTGTGGGCCATCATATTCTGCTACATTCCCATGCTGGGAAATGTCATAGCCTTCTTCGACTACACGCCGGGGCAGAGCCTGGTGGACTGTAAGTTCGTGGGCCTCAAGTACTGGATCGATTTCTTCCAGCTCCCGGACATGGGGCGGGTGTTCCGCAACACGCTGGTGATCAGCGGTCTGTCCATGACCATAGGGTTCGTGGCGCCCATCGTCTTCGCGCTGCTGTTGAATGAAATCCATCACACGCTGTTCAAAAAGGTGGTACAGACGATTTCCTATCTGCCTTACTTCATCTCCTGGGTGGTGGTGGCCAGCATCCTGTTCACGCTGCTCGGGACGGACGGCAACATCAATGAGCTGCTGCTGAACATGGGAGTGATCGACAAGCCAATCGCTTTCCTGAACGAGAAGAATTATTTCTGGGGAATCCTGACCACCTCCAATATCTGGAAGGATGTGGGCTGGTCCGCCATCATCTACATTTCAGCCATCGCAGGCGTGGACGGCACTCTGTATGAGGCCGGATCCGTGGACGGCCTGGGGCGGTTCGGCAAGGCTTGGCACATCACGCTGCCCGGCATCGCGCCTACGGTGATCATGCTGTTCATCATGGGCATCGGCGGCATCCTGAACGCCGGATTCGAACAGCAGCTGCTGATCGGTAATCCGCTGACCCAGGAAGTGTACGAGAACATCGATACATACGTGTACCGTTACGGCATGCAGCTGGGGAGGTATTCCTTCGCGACCTCCATCGGCCTGATGAAGTCAATCTTCGGCTTTATCCTGGTGCTGATTTCCAATAAGATTTCGGCGAAAGTCACCGATATGAGACTATTCTAAGACGGGGGTGATCAGAGTGAAGAGAAAAGGCACAAAAATCAAGACTAGTTTAGGATCCAAGATATTCGATGTGTTCAATGTGTGTTTCATGCTGGTGTTCGCGTTCGTCATGATCTACCCTTTCTGGAACCAGCTCGTGATCTCCTTCAACGAAGGATCGGACACAGTGAAGGGCGGCCTGGCCTTCCTGCCCAGGGCCTTCACCGTAGAGAACTATTCCTATATCTTTACCAGGACCAACATAGCCAAGGGTGCGGTGATCTCCGTGCTGCGTGCCGTGGTGGGCACCACCCTGACCATCATGTGCACAGGGCTTTTGGGCTATATCACCACCATCCAGCATTTCGTGGGCAAGCGCTTCGTGCGCCTGGTGTTCATCATCACCATGTACTTCGGCGGCGGTCTGATCCCCACGTTCCTGCTGTACTCCAATTTAGGTCTGCTGGACACCTTCACGGTGTACTGGCTGCCGGCCCTGTTCAGCGCGTACTTCATGATGCTGATGGCTTCCTTCATCCAGGGGCTGCCTGATTCCCTGGCGGAGAGCGCCAGGCTGGACGGCGCCAATGAGCTGACGATCTATTTCCGGGTGATATTGCCCCTGTGCACGCCGGTGATGGCGGCGACGGCCATCATGACTGCGGTGGGCCACTGGAATTCCTGGTTCGATGTCATGATCTACAACTCCGGCGGAAACTGGGATACGCTGCAGGTGTACCTGCGGAAGATCCTGATGGAGAGCGAGCAGGCCTCCAAGCTCCTGAGCGAGCAGAAGCAGTTCGAGGCCATGCGGAACCTGACCACATCTTCCGTGCGGGCCGCCACCACCATGGTGGTGACGATACCGATCGTCTGTATCTATCCGTTCTTCCAGAAATACTTTGTGGGCGGCATCACGATAGGAGCAGTGAAAGGATAACAGGAAGCAATCATGGGTGAGAAGTATTATTTCTGCAACAGCCGGTTCAAGGCGCAGATTCAGGACGGTACGATCCGTTCGGTGTCTATGATGGGGGATGGTGACAACATCCCCTATCTCAATGAGGAAAAAGGGTACGGGAACCTCTATCTGACCTGGGAGAAGGGCGGGGAGAGGAAGCAGTGGCAGCCTCTGGGGGACCAGGGCTTTGCCGACAGCGCGCCTGTGGCGCGGGGACGCTCCGTAAGGTATGAGGGCGGCGTTCAGGGGGAGGAGCTGAAGGTCACGGTCCGCTTCCGCCTGGGTGAGGTTCTGGAGCAGGAGATTCTGGTGGAGAACGTGTGTTCCGAACCGGTGCGGCTCCTGGACTTCGGTCTGCGGCTGGCCTGCCATACCAAGTTCACCTGGGGCGGCGATACGGGGCGGGAGGTGATAGGGCATCATTTCATCTCCGGCCATGGCTCCCATTCCACGCT
This sequence comes from uncultured Acetatifactor sp., assembly GCA_910585615.1. Classification (GTDB taxonomy): domain Bacteria; phylum Bacillota; class Clostridia; order Lachnospirales; family Lachnospiraceae; genus Acetatifactor. The sequence continues at coordinate 20,954 of CAJUFO010000028.1, read as the reverse complement.
GTACCGCTGTGACGGCAAGGGAAGCCTTCTGGCGGTGCTGCCCTGGGGGGACAGCCAGTGGGTGCACTATGAGGAGGAGATTCTGGAACCCATTCCCGGACGGGACGGGACGGACGGCAAGGGCGTGGTGATCCTCTACAGCTTAAGCGGCGGAATCGGCGCGAAGAGGGCGGAGGAGGGCGCGAAGCTGCGGATCGCGCCGGTGAGCGTCCAGCTGGAGCCCGGCGAGTGCTATCGCTACCGGGGGAGGATGCTGTTCGCCGGGGATTATGAGGACTGCCGGAGCCGCCTGGTGGAGCAGGGGCAGGTGATGGCGGAGAGCATCCCGGGGTATACGGTTCCCTGGGAGCAGCCGGTGCTGCTGGCTCTGCGGTGGAATCCGGAAGCTGGCAGGAGGTCCGGCGCGGATGCGATGCAGGCTGACGGAGGCAATCCGGAAGCGGCGGGACGCCTGACGGCCGGAGAGGGCGTGGAAGCGGCCCGGATGGCCTCAGCGGAGGGAAGGAGCTCTGGAGCGGAGGCGGTCTGGACGGTCTCAGCGGAGGGAAGGAGCTCTGGAGCGGAAGCGGCCCGGACGGTCTCGGCGGAGGGAAGGAGCTCTGGAGCGGAAGCGGCCCGGATGGCCTCAGCGGAGGAAAGGAGCTCTGGAGCGGAAGCGGTCTGGACGGTCTCGGCGGAGGAAGGGCTCCGGGTGGAGGCGGAGGATGCGGAAGTGGAGGCCCTGGGGACAAATGGGGCATACCACATCTTCCGAATTGCTTTCCGGCAGTTGGGCGAGCGCACGGTCAGGGTGAATTACGGCGGAAAGTATATGAATATATATTATTTCGTCACGCAGGACGTGCGGACCATGCTTGGGAAGCGGGCGTCTTTCATCGCGGGCAAGCAGATCAGGGACGAAGAGAAATGGTACAACGGGCTGCTGGCCGAGTACAACAATGAGACGGGGGCGGTCCTTAGCCCTGACAATTACGATAAAATCGGCGGCTGGCGGATTTACGAGGTGACTTGTGACGATCCGGGGCTCTCCAAGCCGGCATTCCTCTCCTCGGCCCAGACCGTGTGCCCGGATCAGGCCCAGGTGAACGCGCTGGACGATTATATCCAGCATTTCGTCTGGGGCGGGCTGCAGCAGAGGCCGGATGAGCCTTTCCCCTACGGAATCTACGGCATCCCGGACTGGCATGTGCTGCGGGAGTCCGAGGATCCGGGGAACAGAGGGCGGACCCATCTGTGGCGTGTGTACGACTATCCCCACATCGCGCTGATGTATTACAATATGTACCAGGTGGCGGCTTTTGCGGAGAATGTCACTACGAGGTTGTCAGCGAAAGAGTATCTGCAGCGGGCTTACGGCACTGCCAGGGCCCTGTTCACGGTTCCGGCGGAGCTGGAGGGCTGGTCGGCCTATGAGACAGGATTCTACAATGAGCTGGCTATCCCGGAGATCATAGAGGCTCTGAAGCGGGAGAAGATGGAGCTGGAGGCCCAGGTGCTGGAGGGGCACTGGAACCGGAAGATGGGGTATTTCGTGAAGGAGTGCAAGGATGTGTTCGGCTCCGAGTATCCCTTCGACACCACGGGCTTCGAGAGCACCCATGTGCTGGCGGCCAGGGCGCTGGAGACGGCGGAGATGCGCTGCAGGAAGCTTCCCTACGGTGAGGATATGGACTATGGCAGGGCTGTGGAGTTCATGGAGAACCAGACGGCCTGCAATGTGGCCTGCAGGGGGCTGCTGGAGCCTGCGTATTTCTGGTACGGCAGCGATTACCGGGGGGACAATCTGCACTATACGCTGAGCTATATGACCCAGATGGGCGGGGATTCCCTGTTGGATTATGCGTGTTATTACGCGCAGGAGCCTTTCGGGATGCTGCGGCTGGCCTATGGGTCCCTGCTGGGGAGCTGGGCGCTGTTGAACTGCGGGGACGAGGAGAGCGGGTATGGCTACTGGTTCCCGGGGAAGGAGAAGGACGGCTGCGCCAGCGGGGGGTTTGAACCGCTCTACGGCGGGGAGACCTGGCTGAACCAGCCCCATCACGGCGGGGCATGGTATTATTCCTGTGAGATCGACCTGGGGTTCTGCGGAGGGCTGAGAGGGGCTGCCACGGTGGTGGCGGAGGATCCGGTCTTCGGCAGGGTGTGTTATGGAGGGTTCCTGGAGGAAGCTCGGGAGGGGCTGCGGGTCACATGCCGGGATGGCGTGGGACGGCGGTTCCATTATATCGGGACAGAGGGGCGTATCCATGCGGAGTGCGATTATGGGGAATGGAGCCTGGAGGACGGTGTTTTGTTGGGAGAGGGCTTTGAGCGGATCGAGCTGAAGGCGGTGTCCGGGCCTTGGAAGAGGGAGGCGCTGAGGGCGCGGGTTTTGATGGAAGGTTTTGGGGATTATCGGCTGGCGGGGACGGATGTGATTCTGCGGGACGGGGAGTGGAGTGAGCTGCCTGTGCCGGAGGGGGAGATAAGGTTCCTGCTGGAGCGGGTTTAGGGTTTGCGGCGGAGGGACGGAGGCCGGGGCCGGGCGGGCTTTGCTCGGCAGGGGTAACGTTCCGATGAACTAACTGCTAACTTCGACTAGGGCGCGAAAGAACCGCGCCTTAGTCTGCGTAAGCAGTGGATTTCATCTGCACTAAGGGCACCCCTTGGTGCTGTCGCAAAGCCCGCCCGGCCCCGGCCTCCTGTTTTGCGGCAGGTTGGAGAGGGTAGGGCTATGCTCGGCAGGGGTAATGCTCCGATGAACTAACTGCTGACTTCGATTAGGGCGCGAAAGTACTGCGGCTTAGTCTGTGTAAGCAGTGGACTTCATCTGCACTAAGGGCACCTCTCGGTGCTGTCGTGAGTCTGCCCGGCCTTGGTCTCCTGTTTTGCGGCAGGTTGGAGGGGGAGGGTGTTTGGGGCAGGGCGGGGATTTTTGTTCGGTATGATGTGTTTGACAAGTGGAATGAAAAGTGCATAATTAGATGTGGGATAATGTACGGAAGCGAGGGAATGAGGGAATGGATAAGGAATTTCACAAGGGGAACAGGGAGAGGGCGTATCGGGAGATGAAGCCGAATTCGCTGTGGGTGATGTTTTCGGGGACGGAGGTCTGCAAGACCAATGACGAGCAGTATCCGTTCTATACGGACAGGAATTTTCTGTATCTGACAGGGCTGGACAGTAAGGAGTTCGTGCTGTTGGCCTGGAAGGATTCGGAGGGGAATACGGGGGAGAGGATCTATATCCTGCCGCCGGATCTGATGAAGGAGCGCTGGACAGGGGAGCGGATTAAGCCGGACCGGGCGGCGGAGCTGTCGGGTATCGGGGATGTGGCTTTTGTGGAGAGTTTTGAGGCGGATTTCCATAAGCTGGCTTCTCTGGGAAATTATGGGCAATTGTATCTGGATACTTACCGGGCGCAGCCGATTGACAGGGAGACGCCGGCCCACAAGCTGTGCAGACGGGCGGCGGTGGATTATCCGTTCCTGCGGATTGAGGACGCGGGGGCTATCCTGAGGAGGCTGCGCACGATCAAGCAGCCCTGTGAGATAGAGGCCATCCGGGAGGCGGAGAAGATTACCCGGGACGGAATCGTGGCTATGATGAAGGCTTCCCGGCCGGGGATGTACGAGTATCAGTACAAGGCTGTGTTCGATTATGCGCTGGGGCAGCATGGGCCTCAGGGGCCGGCGTTCCCTTCCATCATTTCCGCGGGAAGGAATAATTTCTGCATTCATTATTATGCTTATAAGGGGCAGGCCCAGGACGGGGATATGATTTTGAACGATGTGGGGGCCTGGTACGACAATCTGATGACGGATGTGTCCAGGGGCTGGCCCTGCAACGGGAAGTATAATGAGAGGCAGAGGCTTTTGTATGAGTGCGCGCTGAATACGTCCAAACATATGTTCGGCATGATTAAGCCGGGCATGGCCATGGAGGATGTGGACAGGGAGGCCAGGCGGTATAATGCGGGTCTGCTGAAGGATGCGGGCGTGCTGAAGGACGTGGAGGAGATCGGGACTTATATGTGGCACGGCGGCTCCCATCATGTGGGGTATGACGTGCACGATGTGGTGGAGCGGCCGCAGTTCATCGCGCCGGGCATGGTGTTCTGTGTGGACATCGGGATCTACCACGAGGAGTGGGGCATCGGTTTCCGGCTGGAGGACAATTGTCTGGTGACGGAAGACGGGTGCGAGAACCTGTCGGCAATCACGCCGAGGACCATGGAGGAGATTGAGGATACCATGCGGAAGGGCTGTGTGGCCGTTTCCTAGAGGACTACGCGGAGAATGCCGGGAGAAGGAGCTGGCCGCACTTAAGGGCAGTTCTTTCTCCACAGGGGGATGGTGTTGGAAGGGGCGTTACGGGACTGGAAACAGTAACGTCCCGGAGAATGCCAGGAGAAAGAGCTGGCGGTACTGTGGCCAGTTCTTTCTCCACAGGGGATGGTGTTGGAAGGGACGTTACGGGACTGGAATAGGAGGTTTTGCGGATGAATGATGATTTGCGGATAAATTGGTCGGTGCGGTCGGTAGCGGCCATCTTTCTGGGGAATGTTCTATATGCCCTGACGGTGAAGGTGTTCCTGCTTCCGGCGAACCTGGTCAGCGGAGGGGCTACGGGCATCGCCCTGGCGGCCAACCACCTGACAGGAGTGTCAGTTTCCGGCTTCCTGTTTCTGGTGAACATGAGCATGCTGATATTGGGGCTGATCGTGCTGGGGAAGGCTTTCGTGGCCACCACTCTGGCCAGCACCTTCCTGATACCGGCGGCGCTGGAGGTGTTCGACAGGCTGCTGGGGGATTTCGTGCTGACGGATGACATTCTGCTGTGCACCCTGTTCGCGGGGCTGGGAGTGGGGGTGTCTCTGGGCATCGTGATCCGCACGGGGGCTTCCACGGGGGGCATGGACATCCCGCCGCTGATTTTGTACAAATGTTTCCGGGTTCCGGTGTCCGTGAGCCTGTACGCCTTTGACGTGTGCATCCTGTTGCTCCAGGCGCCCTTCCAGGAGGCGGAGAATATCCTGTACGGCATTGTGTTCGTGCTGCTGTCCGCCATCGCCCTGGACAAGACCATGATGATCGGCACCACCCAGACGGAGGTGAAGATTATGAGCGGCAAGTCGGAGGAGATCAGGGAAGCCATCCTGAAGCAGTTGGACAGGGGGGTGACATTGCTGAACGCGGAGGGCGGGTATCTGCATGACAAGAGCCAGATGATATTCAGCGTCATCTCCAACAGGGAGCTGTTCAAGCTGGAGAAGATCGTCCACGGCATAGACCCGGCCAGCTTCATGGTGGTCACAAGGGTCAGCGAGGTGAAGGGGCGGGGATTTTCCATGGATAAAAATGCCTTGTAAGAGCAGGGAATTGCCCTGTGAGAACAGAACATTACCCCGGGAAAACGAGGCAAGCCTGTTTTCCCGGGGCAACAAAAAAGGAGGATGCCAGGGAGCTTTCGTTCCCTGGCATAATTATGAAAAAGTTTTAAGTAAACAGTAACTGTGGCTGATGGTTATAGTATAGAGAAAAGATATGTCTAGACAATAATGATAAATTGAAAATTCTTTGAATGATTTGTGAACAAAGCATGGATGACTATGCGGGTATAATCTTTCCTGCGCTTTCTATGCACATTACCCATTAGTGGACTAGCGCCCGGAAGCATCTAACGTTGCAAGCCGTTCCCGTCCGACAGGCTTTCCAAAATGTGGCTATACTTTTTCGATGGGATGACTTATAATGAAGCCAGTGAAAATCGGAATTCGTCGGACAGACATGAGTTGGGCATATCAATGGACAGAAGCGACTTTTTAAAAGGAGCAAGTATGGAAGAATTATTTGAAATGGCAAAATTTAATTCTAAAGAACCTGTCATAAAGGAAGACTTCGATCCGGACAGGACATTGCTGACATTGAAATTCATAAAAAAACAAGCGATAAAAACAAGCGATAAAAACAAGCGATAAAAACAAGCGATAAAAACAAGCGATAAA
>CAJUFO010000028.1:0-14868 GCA_910585615.1 uncultured Acetatifactor sp. | reverse complement strand
AAACAAGCGATAAAAACAAGAAATAACCAGGAAAAAATCAGATTGTATTTACAGGGGAATGGAACAGCTAGGACCAAGGATATTGCCGAATTGCTGAGTCTGAGCATGGCAAGGACGAGGGAAATACTCTCTGTGATGGATGATGTCGAAGCGGTGGGAAGAAATAAGACTAGGATATATCGATTGAGAAAGGAGGCTGGCAGGACGCCAACCAGTGCAGAACACATAGCAGAATGAAAACATCACGTTCTAGAATACAGGTATCGGTTGATGATAGAAGAACCGAATAAAGGTGCTCACATGATTTTCGGCAAAGGGATATATAGGAGATTGACATAGGATATTTTAAGTACAATGACTGATAGGAGATTCGACCTTGAAAATCGGGATTTTGCGGGGGGAGCATAAATGGATATCGCGTTATACTATCAAGAAAAAGGGAAGAAAGAGCCTTTCATCCTTTTGCACGGCAACGGAGAGGATGGCTCCTATTTCAAGCATCAAATCGATTATTTCAGCGATAGATACAGAGTGATCGCCTTAGACACGCGGGGACATGGCAGGTCGCCAAGGGGGTCGAAGCCTTTTACGATTGAGCAGTTTTCCTGTGACTTATACGATTTTATGGAAGAGCATGCGATTCCAGAGGCAGTCATTTTGGGGTTTTCGGACGGAGCGAACATAGCCATGAAATTTGCCATGAAATATCCGGACAGGGTAAGGGCCTTGATATTGAATGGGGGGAATCTGAACCCGGGAGGGGTAAAGATGACGACGCAGCTGCTGATTGAGATAGGATACAAGATAGCGAAAAGGTTTGCCTCAAAATCCCCCAAAGCAAAAAGGAACGCGGAACTGCTGGGATTAATGGTCAATGATCCGAATATCGAAGGAGATGAGCTGGCGAAAATAACAGCCCCTACGCTGGTGATCTGCGGCACAAATGATATGATCCGGGAATTCCATACAAAAGAGATTGCAAAAAATATACCCAATGCGAGATTATCGATTGTGAAAGGGAATCACTTTATTGCAAATAAGAGATACCATACATTCAACAAAGAGGTGGAAGGCTTTCTGCGAACCATCCAGTAAATTCTGGCCTGCACGCCTAAAAATTGGACCAGAATCACTCAAATGCCGTTGCATGGATAAACGTCCAGGCAACGGTATTTCCTTATCTCCCCTGCAGGAGGCGAAGACCGCATAGGGCGTCAGTTTTACCTCTGAGCCTCCCATCCCTACCACTTGCGCCTGCCATATTGACCCCGGCGGGCATCTGCGCTAATCTGGTCTCAGGCTTACGATTTTACGAGCGCACGGGGGCGGAGGACATGGAGAAGAAGCATACGGTAATGGGCAATATCTGGTTCTTGATCAGGCAATCCTTTCTATTGGACAAGGGCATGCTGCTTGCGGCGGCGGCCCGGGTTCCGATTCACATCCTGATTCCGCTGCTGGGTTCCTATCTGACGAAATATATGACATCCCTAATCCCCGGGCAGACAGAGGAGGCATCCCTGCTGTGGTATATCCTGTCCTACAGCGGGGCGCTCCTGCTGCTGAACCTGGCGGACAATTATGTGGGGGCCAAGCTGAAGTACGATGCCGTGTTCGTCCGCCTGGGGTATCTGGGGCGCATCGCGGACAAGAACATGGACGCGGACTACCAGAATGTGGAGGATCCGGGCGGCCAGCTGCTGGCCCAGAAGGCGAAGGAGGCCGTGTATTCCGACAAATCCGGCGCGGAGCAGCTCTTTGCCCAGATGGTGGATATCCTTTCCTCGGTCTTGGGGCTGGCGCTCTACTCCGTCCTTTTATGGGAATTCATGCCCTGGGCGGTGGCGTTGCTCTTCGTCCTGGGGGTGGCGGACTTCCTGGCGGGGCAGCTCTTCTCCGGATGGCAGTACCGCAACCGGAGCCGCTGGGCGGAGCACGACAGGCATCTGGGGTATCTGGGCAGCAGGGCCGGGGACTACCGTGCGGCCAAGGACATCCGGCTCTTCTCCCTGGCATCCTGGTTCCATGCGCTGTACCGGGAATTCTTAGACGATAGGACATACTGGTATCGGAAGGAGGAGGGGAAGCGCCTGGGCGTCAGCCTGGCATGCCTGCTCCTGGCCTTTTGCCGGGACGTCCTGGCCTACGGGATGCTGATCTGGCGGCTCTTTGGGGGGCAGATGGAGATCTCGGATTTCATCTTTTATTTCACCATCATCACCCAATATTCCGTATGGATATTCACCATGATGAACAGCCTGGTGGCCATGAAGGCTTCCAGCTACACCGCGGAGGATGTCCGGCAGTTCCTGGAGATGGAGGATCTCTTCAACCATGGGCAGGGAGCGCCTCTTCCTGAGGGGACCTGCGAGATCCGGTTCCGCCATGTGGGCTTTCGCTATCCCGGAGCCGGGCAGGATACCATAAACGATTTGGATTTTACCATAAAGAAGGGGGAGAAGGTGGCCATCGTGGGGGCCAACGGGGCGGGGAAGACCACGCTGGTCAAGCTCCTGTGCGGCCTCTACGCGCCTACCCGGGGCAGCATCCTGGTGGATGGCACAGACATCCGGGACTTCAACATTGACCAATATTTCGGCCTGTACTCGGTGGTGTTCCAGGACATCTATCTCTGTCCCACCACCATCGCCAGGAACATCGCCCTGGCCCAGGACTTGCGAATAGACCGGGGCAGGCTGGACCGGGCCCTTGATTTAAGCGGGTTCGGGGCCAAGGTGGAGAGCCTGCCGGAGAAGGAGGACACGCTGCTGCTGAAGGGGGTCCAGGAGAAGGGCATCGAGCTGTCCGGCGGGGAGAAGCAGAAGCTGGCGCTGGCCAGGGCCCTGTACAAGGACGGCCGGATCGTGGTGCTGGACGAACCCACCGCGGCTTTGGATCCGATTGCGGAGAGCGAGATCTACCGGAAATACAGCGAGCTCACTGCAGGGCGGACATCGGTCTTCATCTCCCACAGGCTGGCCAGCACCCGGTTCTGCGACACCATCCTGGTACTGGAGGAGGGAAGGATCGCGGAGCGGGGGAGCCACGAACAGCTCATGGCGCTGGACGGGAAGTACGCCGCCATGTTCCGGGTGCAGAGCCGGTATTACGGGCAGGAAGGGGAGGCGGAGCGCATATGAGGAAGGGACGATCTTACGGGGGAAGCTGTGGGAATCCGGGAAGACAGGACACAGGCCTTTGGGGGCAGGACAGGAGGAGACGGCATGAGGAAGAATCTTAAGGTGATTGCAGGCGGAATCAGGCTCATCGAGGGGCTGGCCCCCGGTTTCCTGCCGTGCTGCGTGCTGCAGGCCTGCATGACGGCGCTGTCGCCATTCATCAATATCTATCTGTCCGCGGCGCTGGTGAACGGGCTGCTGGCGGGGTGGGATATGGCCCGCCTGCTGGAGGGCGTGCTCCTCATGGCGGTGCTGAACCTGGTCTGCGGGGGGCTGGGGGCCTGGATGGAGAGGCTGGTGAACGTGAAGCAGAACGTGCTCTTCCAGCAATATGACTGGAGGCTGGACAGCAAGATGATGGAGCTGTCCTACCGGGAGGTGGAGAGCTATGAAGTCCAGGCGCTGCGGGAGAGAATCCGGCAGATGGCTAATGTGAACGGCATGGGGCTGTGGAACCTGGTGAATCCCGTGAAGGCTTTGGTCAACAGCGTGTTCACCATCCTTTTTGCCGTGGCCATCTTCTGTGAGATTTTCGTGCAGTGCGGGCCGGGGGCGGGGGCGCTGACGGGATTTTTCTGCTCGGTCTGGGCATCGGCGGGGCTGGCGGCGTTGATTTTGGGGAATGTATGCGTCAATTTATATACGGTTTCCCGTTCTACAAAGAAGGTCTTTGCGGCCTATGCGGGTCTGGTGCCGATCAACCAGGTCTACAGCTATTATCTGGAAAATTATATCGATACCTATCATTCCGGGAAGGATATCCGGCTCTACCGCCAGGGAGACCTGATCCGCAGTGAGATGGGGCAGCTTTTGGAGAGGGGCAGGACGCCCATGAAAAGGCTGAAGGGCATTGAATTCAGGTACAGTGGGCTGGGCTCTCTGGCGGGATTCGCCATGAACCTGTCCATCTATCTGACCGTGGGCATGCGGGCCCTGGCCGGGCTGTTCCCGGTGGGGAGCATCGTACAGTATGTGGGGGGAATCGGGCAGTTCGTGTCGGGCTTCACCACGTTTGCGGCGCAGATCACGCTGCTGAACTCCAATGTGGAGGCGCTGGAGGTGATTCTGCAGTACTTAGGGATGGGGAAGGAGACAGGGAAGGGCGGCCTGACGGGGAGAGGGGATTCGCTGGAGAAAGACAATCTGACGGAGAAAGAGCCTGAGGGTCGGGGAAACGGTTCTTCTGTAGGGTCGGAAGGAGCGGCGGGGTCGGCGGGGCTTCAGCTTCGACCTGCGGAGTCGCGGTCTGCGGAGCCTCAGTCCATGGAATCTCGGTACATGGAGCCTGTAGATGTCGCGGAGTCCCTGGAGATAGAGTTTAGGGGCGTCTCCTTTACATACCCGGGCACGGAGAGCAAGGCCCTGGACAATCTGTCCTTTGCCATACGTCCCGGGGAGAAGCTGGCGGTGGTGGGCGTGAACGGCAGCGGCAAGACCACTATGATTAAGCTGTTATGCGGGCTGTATGAGCCGGATCGGGGGGAGATCCTGGTGAACGGAGAGGACATCCGGGAGCTGGACCAGGAAGCCTGCCGGAAGCTGTTCGGCGTGGTGTTCCAGGATTTCCAGTTGTTCTCCTTCGGGCTGGGGCAGAATCTGGCGGGCAGCAGGATCTATGACGGGGAGAGGGCCAGGGCTGCGCTGGAGGAGGCCGGTTTCGGGGCGCGGCTTGCGGGCATGGACCTGGAGACTTCCCTTTATAAGGACTTTGATCCGCAGGGGGTGGAAATCTCCGGCGGGGAGGCCCAGAAGATCGCCATAGCCAGGGCCCTGTACAGGCAGGCTCCGATACTGATCCTGGATGAGCCCACGGCCGCCTTGGATCCTCAGGCGGAATATGAGGTCTATGAGAAGCTGAACCATATCTCGGAGAACAGGACGGCCATTTTCATCTCCCACCGCATGTCCTCCTGCAGGTTCTGCGGCCGGATACTGGTGCTGGACGGCGGACGGCTGGTGCAGGAGGGGAGCCATGAGGAGCTGCTGCGGGATTCCGGAGGGCGGTACTTTGCGCTGTGGCATGCCCAGGAGCAGTATTATCGCTGACGCATCCGCCGGATACATCTGGTTGAAAAAAATCTTGCAATTCCTTTCCCGCCGTGTTACTCTGGACGTAGGCAAAGAAATCTGATTCTATATCCATCATGAAGACGGTAAGTCTTTTCTAACTGTATCGAACTTCTTGCCGGGCGGGAGCCTGTATCCCAAGTGACAAGCAACTACCAAAGGCAGGAAGGAGAAGCGCCTCTTTCCTGCCGGATGCATCGGGAAAGGAAAGGTGGCTTTATGGACGAAGCGAAAAAGATGAAGGATGGAAAGCCAGTGGATGCCGGTGTAAGCATGCCCCACGACAAAGGGTACAAGAAGAGCCTGTCAAGGCCGGAGGAATTCCTGCATTTTCTGAAGAAATATATCGGGGCGGACTGGATGCTGGAGCTTAGGGCATCGGATCTCGTCCTCTGCGACAAGGAGATGCTGGAGAGGGATTACGAGGGCAGAGAGGCGGATCTTCTCTATAGAGTGGGGATGCCTGACGGGAAGGAAGTCTATGTCTTCATTCTGCAGGAACTGCAATCAAGCGTTGATTATACCATGATATTCCGCATATTAGTGTACGTGGTGAACACGCTGGTGAAGCATTTCCTGGATACGGATAAGAATACAAGGGAGCGTGCCGGGTTCCGTCTGCCTGCCATGGTGCCGATTGTGTTCTACAACGGGCAGGAGCGATGGACGGCTGTGACGAATCTGCGGGATTACCAGAGGGGTGGGGACATTTTTGGGAACCATATCCTGAATCTGGAATATTATCTGGTGGATTTGGCGCAGGTGGAGGAAGAGTACATATTGTCTACCAACACGGTGCTGGACAATATCATGTACTGCGACAAGTTCCGGAAGAAGCTGGAACTGGCGGGGGCCATCCGCCGGGCATACGGCAGGGTGGAAGGCCTGGGGCGGCAGGAGCTGGAGGAGTTCCGGAACTGGGTGAAGTATATTTTGCTGTCAGTCTGCGGGGATAAGTTGGCTGTAGTTGAGGAAATACTGAGCTGGGCCGGGAACGGAGAGGATGACATGGCGTTCAAGTATAATATAGTCAGGATGTTCGAGGAGGAACGCGAGGAAGGCAAGGCGGAAGGTAAGGCAGAAGGGAAAGCGGAGGCCATTCTGGATCTGCTGGGGGATGTGGGCGCCGTGCCGGAAGCGCTGCGGGAGAAGATTCTGGGCCAGAAGGATCTGGAAATCCTGCGGGGATGGCTGAAGCTGGCGTCCGCTTCCCGGACGGTTGAGGAATTTGAGAATCTTTTCATGAAATAAAAGATATAGGAGGGAACGAAATGGCCTTATTGCATGTAGACTTTTTCTCGGATGTGCTGGGCATGAGCATGAACATGGACGTGCTTCTGCCCCAGCAGACCCAGGGGCAGATTGGCATGGAGGGCAGGGCGGCCCAGGGGAAGTACAAGACCATGTACCTGCTCCACGGCATGAGCGATGACCAGACCATCTGGCAGAGGAGGACGTCCATTGAGCGCTATGTCAGCAGCCTGGGCATCGCCGTGGTGATGCCTACGACACATCTGGGCTTCTACACGGACACCACCTATGGCATGAGGTACTGGACGTTCCTCTCCCAGGAGCTGCCGAAAATCTGTCGGGAATTCTTCCCCCAGATGTCCGCGGAGAGGGAGGACACCCTGGCGGCGGGCCTGTCCATGGGCGGCTACGGGGCGTGGAAGCTGGGGCTGGGAGCCGGCGGGACCTTCGGGGCAGCGGCGTCCCTGTCCGGCGCGCTGGATATGGTGGACGATTTTAAACGGAACGTGGAAGCCGCTGTGGAGGAGTCGGACAGGGTCGCCCTCTTCCGGGGGATATTCGGCTCGGCCCAGGCGCTGGAGGGCTCGGACAACGATCTGCTTGCGCTGGCGGAGAGGCTTGCGGCGGGAGGGAAGGAGCTGCCCAGGCTCTACGCCTGGTGCGGGACGGAGGACTTCCTGTACCAGGGGAACTTAAGGGCCTGGGAGCATGTGAAGAACCTGGGCTATGACCTGACCTGTGAGCAGTCCGCTGGAGACCATCAGTGGAAATACTGGGATGAGAAGATCCAGGACGTGCTCCGGTGGTGGCTGGGGACGGATGTGGATCTGCAGTGAGGGGAGGGGCTGTGGGCCCCGGGAAGCCGCAGAGCATGGCCGGACAGGATGCATGGAGCGGATGGCAATGATGGATTTCCACGGCAAAGAGAGCTTTTGCCAAGGGTAGAAATGCAAATGCAGCATCACGGTCAGCCGGGAGAGGATAGAATGGATGTATGGAAAATGAGAAACTGATAGACGAAATATTGAATCACCTGGACAGGGAGACCCAAATGGGCGTAGTCCGCATGAGCGTGGAGATGGACGAGGAGAAGAGCGCCGCCGGGGAAGTCTCCCATAAGTGCTGCAACATGTACGGCCGTCCCGCCAACGAGACGGTGGGGCTTTTGGACTGCTATACGGACATGAACGCGGGTAGGCCGGACAACGAGCGGTAGGCCGGTTCTGGTCCGTTTTCTGAGGAGGCTCTGGAAATATCCGTGAAGCGGGATGCCGGGCTCCCGGCCTATGTGAACCCTGCGGCAGCGGAGCGCTGGCGGATATTCGGGGAGCCATATGGTTCGCTTCATTGTGAAGGGCGGTCCGGAAAAAGTCTGAGGAAAGCTGCAAAAGTCCGGAACTTCCGGGAGGCCATATGTTGCCCCCGGCAGTTCCGGACTGTTTTTGTGAGAGACAGGAAAGCCGCTTAACGAACTACGATGTTGTGCCTGTACCTGGAATTGATCTCCCGGATTCTGGCCGGATCGCATTTCGGCACCCTGTCATAGGTGAGCAGGCCGTTGGTCTCCTGCTCCACATCGGAGAGCTGGGTGTAGCAGAAGCCGTAGACCAGGTCCGACGCCAGGATGCTGCCGATGACATGCTCATACTGCCGCAGGAAATCCGACTCGTCCTGAGCCGAAGTATAGCCCCAGTTCCCCTCCTCCGCGGAGTTGTAATTGATGCCGCCGCACTCCGTGATGAGGATGGGCTCGCCGCCGTAGGAATAGCCCTGGGCGTAGACGCTGCGCCCGGCATGGGTGCAGGAGAGCAGGATGTCCTTCTCCGCCATGGTGCGCTGGAAGAAGCTCTGCTTTCCGGGCTCCTCGCCGGAGCCGTGGGCGTAGTTGTGGATGGCGCAGATGTCGCTCTTCGTCATCTCCCAGCCGTCGTTGTTCACCACCAGCCTTGTGGGGTCCAGACTCTTCAACAGATAGTACATCCCCATGGTCTGGTCCTGCTGGCGCTTGCAGAAGCCCACATTGGGGATGGCCCAGCTCTCGTTGAAGGGCACCCAGGCCACGATGGAGGGGTGGTTGTAGTCGCGCCGCAGTATTTCGAACCATTCCCTGGCATAGGAGGCGATGCCCTTGTCCGTGAACAGGCAGGCGGAGGCCATCTCGCCCCAGACCAGAAAGCCCATCCTGTCGGCATGGTACAGGAAGCGGGCGTCCTCCACCTTCTGATGCTTCCTGCAGCCGTTGAAGCCCATCTCCTTCATCATCCGGATGTCCGCCACGAAATCCTCGTCCGAGGGCGCGGTCAGGATGCCGTCCCGCCAGTAGCCCTGATCCAGCACCAGCTTGAAGTAGTAGGGCTGGTTGTTCAGATAGGTGATGCCGTCCTTGGTGTGGATCTTGCGCATGCCGAAGTAGCTCTCGGCCGTGTCCACAGTGCGCCCGTCCACGACCAGGCGCAGGGTGATGTCGAAAAGGGCAGGGTTCTCCGGGCTCCACAGGCGCGCCTTCTCATGGGCGGCGCCGTAGAATATATGGTCCTTGGACAGATGGATGCTGCGGCAGAAGACGCTCCGGTTGTTGACCAGATAGCGGTCCCGGCACACAGGGTCGCCCTGGAAGGAAATGTCCGCCTCCAGGTACATCTCCTCCGCGTAAGCGGAGAATTCCGCCTCCAGGGTCACCGTATCATGGTCGATGTCCGGGGTGAACTTCACATGGGAGATATGGCAGGCGTCCACCGGCTCCAGCCAGACGCTCTGCCAGATGCCGGTAGTCCTGGTGTACCAGATGCCCGCGCTTTTCTCCTCCCAGAACTGCTTGCCCCGGGGGATGGTCTCGTCTCTGGCCGGATCGTATACGGAGACGGCCAGGGACTGCTCCCCCTCCCCTCTCAGGAAATCGGTGATGTCCGCGCAGAAGCCCGCGTTCCCTCCGATGTGCCGGGCGCAGGGAACGCCGTTCACATATACGGTGCACTCGTAGTCGACTGCCTCGAAATGCAGGAGTATCCGCCGCCCGCTCCATTCCCCGGGTATGCTGAAGCGCCTTTTGTAGAAGACGCGGTCATGGATGGACGTGTCCTGGATGCCGCTGAGCCTGCTCTCAAAGCAGAAGGGCACCTCTATCCTGCCGTCCAGCCCATGGGAATCCAGCTCCCAGTGCTGGGAGGCGGCCAGGCCTTCATCGTCAAAGGCGAAGTCCCAGGTCCCGTTCAGGCAGAGCCAGTCCCTGCGGACGAATTGTGGTCTCGGATATTCTGTTCTTTTCATGGTGATCGTTCAGCATGTTCCTTTTGTTCTGTAAAAATTGAGAAAAGGAGGGCGATGCCCTATGGCTGGAAGAAAACCGAAGCCTACAGGAGATTATTTCCCAAGGGCTTCATCTTGTGAGAGTAGAAATTTTAATACATTTGCGGTATAATTGATTTGTAAAATTTTATGGACCAGTGGACGGCGCGGATGATTGGCAATGTATTATCATGGATTTGTCCTTCAACCCTGAAATTACAGATGAACTGATAGTGGTCTACTTTGATTCCCGCGAGCAATGAGCCAAGCGGCCGTGCTTGCAGGGCCAGTTGGCGAATGCCGCGAGGGTCAAATACCCCGCTGCACTGCAGCGAGGCATTTGATTGAACAAGGAGATTTTTTGTATTACCCATGAGAGCTAAGGGAATTGCTGAGCATAATGGATGATTGCGAAGAAAGGAGCAATCCCCGCGGATTGCATTGAACAGGAGGGAAACAAGTATGCCTACAACAGAATGGATGAAAAAATACGAAGCAATCAAGGACAAACTGTCATACAGATTCGACCTGGACACCTATTTTACGGAAAAGTCCATCGGGAATATGGCGGTGGATGTGCTGGACATCGGCAAGGTGCATTTCCCTACCGGCAGGATTTTTGCCTGCGACCCCATGGTGGAACTGGAGGACGCTCAGCCCTTCCTTCAGACGGTTCCCGCCGGAACCTACCCGCTGCAGATCTGCGTGGTGCCCAGTGAGAAATACGGCGACCGCTATGCCTGCGTCAAGGCAGTGGTCAGCGGGGGAAAGCCGGTTCGGTACGAGCTGGGCATGGTGGGCAATGAGAATCTGGACGAGGGACTGGAGGATGGCGATTACTTCGGCTTCGGTGTGGACGCCGGTATGGGCTGTATCGCGGACATCCAGACCCAGGAAGCCTTCAAAGCGTACTGGAGCAGGCGCCTGGAGGAGGATCCGGACATTGACCCTTACAACAATCTGTTCTGCGACCTGTTGGAGGAGAACGCCGGCATCCACCCTAAGTATCAGGGGAGCTACGGAGACTGGCTCAACTGGACGGTGCCGGATACGGACTGCAACCTCCCCATCTTCGCCTCCGGCTGGGGGGACGGGTATTACCCTGTCTACTTCGGATACGATGCAAGCGGAGAAGTCTGCGCCGTGTATGTGAGCTTCATTGACATTGAAGCCAGCTATAAGGAACAGGAGTGAGGAAAGCTGAGGAATGGCTGAAACGTGCGGGGACGGCGGACTGGAGGATTGATGTGGGCAGACGGGGAGGCTGAGAAGGGTTGACGTAGGCGGACCGAAGGATTGACGCGGGCAGACGAGGCTGGCGGCGGAATGTCCGGAGTTGGCGATGGGCCTGCAAAAGAGCGCTGCCAGACCGGCCACAGGCGAAAAGGAGAGTGGATGCATGAGCCGAATCATCGATAAGCCTTACTTTACCTATAGCGCATACAGCGCCCTGACCTTGGGCATCCAGGCAAAATGCTCAAAATGCCAGGGGGCGGGCGTGGTGACGGCGGACAGGGACAATGCCTTTTTCCGCTGCCATGGCTGCGGCCATCAAATGACCCGCGACCGCACGGTGTACCGCTATGCTGTCCACAACCAGTGCAGGCATTGCGGCAGGTACTATCGGGTGGAAATCCAGGACGAGGCAAAGCGGCGTTTTCCGGTTCTCCATGTGGCCTGCCCCTACTGTAAAACAAGGATGCCGGGGGAAGTGCTTAGAACGGCGCAGGGTTTCTCCTATGCCGATGAAATCCGGGAGGGGAAGGAGCCTTATTTCGGCCTGGAGCTGTGGTTCCTGAGCTACTTCCAGGGCAAGCCGGTCTGGGCCATCAACCGGGAACATCTGGCCTATCTGATCGACTATCTCAGCGCCGATTTGCGGGAAAAGCCTTTCGGCCTTCCTAAGAGAACCCAGGCTGACCATCTCCCCACCTTCATGAAGACTGCGAAGAATCGGGAGCGGATTGTGAAGCTGCTGAAGAAAATGCAGGGGGGAGCTGACTAAAGCAGAGCTGGCGCAGGCCGCATCCCTGGGCGGCACCCCCGCCGGATGTCAGGAGAAAACTGCGCCACATTTAACAGGAAAGGGAAATGAACTATGGCATTACAGGATAAGAAAATCATGCCGCCCCTCTGGCTGGCTTTCCGGGAGATTGAGCGATACTCCATCGGCTGGCGCATGGGCTATGGGGAGGATTACAGATATCGATTTGGCGATTGGCTGGACACCCTCTCGCAGGAGGAGCAGGCGGAATACCGGGCCCTCTTTCCGGAGCCGGTAACCTGGAAGGGCTGGTGGGATGACGAGGACGGCGGCGAAGTGCTGGAACACGGCGACTGCTGGGTAGATGCATGGCAGCCGGAGGGGCGGCCAAAGTACACCCGCCAATGGGTCGAACGGGAGTTTGCCGCTGGCCGGAAGCGGGAGATGTGCCTGTTCTGGGGCTCCCAGCCTGCCCGGGACGGCAGCATTACCCAGAGCTGTCTCAGCCAGTGGTGGATGGAGGACTTCTTTTCTATCGCCCACCACTACCTCTGCATGGAGCAGTACATGATGGCGGGCAAGGCGGAGCTGTTCGGCGACCGGGAGATCCGGGAGCAGATCTTAGCGTGCAGCGTTCCCGGGGAGATCAAGGCTCTGGGGCGCAAGGTGCGGGGCTTTGACCAGAAAGTGTGGGACAGGTTCAAATATGCCATTGTGCTCAATGGAAACTGGTGCAAATTCAGCCAGAACCGCTCCCTCCGGGAGTTCCTCCTCTCCACCGGGGACAGGGTGCTGGTGGAGGCCAGCCCCTATGATAGCATCTGGGGCATCCGCCTCTCGGCCAGTTCGCCGGAGGCTTTAGATCCCCGGAAGTGGCGGGGCCAGAATCTGCTGGGCTTTGCCCTGATGGAGGTGCGGGACGAGCTGCGCCGGGTGACGCAGAACGAGAACCTGTGCGATTGGAGCATGGCAGAGGAATCGAAGTGACCGGGTACATCAAACTGTTTTGGGCGGAGGCGCCGGAGGGAGAGCCGCCGGCCATCCTCTATGACGGAGCCATTGAAATCACGCCCATCCCCACCATGGAGAGGTTCCGCGCCTGCCGAATCTGTTGATAAAAGCTGTCCCCAGCGCGGAGCAGACATCCCGGACTGCCGAACCGGGGAGGCATTGGAGCTGAAGGAGCTGAGCAAAGAACTGTGAGGGGAGCATATGGCAAAAGGCATCCGTGAGCGCCTGCTGGAGCAGGCGGCAAAGTTCCGTCGGTGGCAGGAAACTACCTATCCGGGAAAAAACGCCCAGGAGATCGGCGGGGAGTGGGAGATCGACTACCCGGCCTGGGAGGATGTATGGGATGCCTTCTGCCAAGTGCTCACGGATTTCAAGGCCGGACAGGCAGAGGAGCGACTGCTGGCGGAAATGCTCTACCTGATTGCAAGGGATAACGAGGGCGAGGGCTTGATCCAGCGGACGGCACGACATCCGGCCTGGTTCGAAGCCCTGTGCCGCTGTGCCGTCCGCTCCCCGGAACCGGAAGCCAGGTGGCAGTTTGCCGCCTACCTGCCGGAGTGCCCATGCAGCCGGGAAGTCAAAGACCTGATCCTGGACTTTGCGAAGGACTCCCATGAGTATGTGAACCGGCGGGCGCTGTTGGCCATGCCTGCCCTGCGCCCCCGCTGTGTGGAGCAATTTGCGCCGCTGTTTTGGGAGAGGGACTGCTATCCCCCTGAACTGCAGGAATACCAGCGGATCGCCGTCCTGGTTTCCCTGGACGCCATTCACTCCAACCTGTTGCCCCGATATTTGGAGCTGGCCAGACAGGACGGGCGGAAGTATCTGCTGGAACACGCAGCGCGGATTATGGTTGAGAACAGTTTCCCAAAGTCTTAAAAATTAGTCCCAGTTTGTTTTATTGCTGCTGAATATCCCTATACGCAGATATGGAAATCAATGTCTGATGAAATCAAAAAAATACATGTCAGGGCGACAAGTATTTAACGAAGAAAAATAAAAGAAATACTACTATATAAAGAACGTCATAGACCCTTTCACGGAATTGCCATACAGTAAATTGTCGGGTAACTTCATTGATGAATTCGGTGTGCAATGGGGGTTTATGACAGATTAATAAGGAGTATGCAAAATGCGAAATTTTGATATCTTTGGTCATTTGAAAAATGTATGCGTTATAAAGAACGGGGAGGTGATATTTGAATATACAAGAGAAAATGAAAAAGGGACATTGCTGTTTCCCATAGGCTGTATCTTCAAATCATTTTTATCCGTTCTTGCTGGTATCGCCATATATGAAGGCAAGATAGGGAGTATAGACGATTGTGTGATTGATTATATTTCTCATGAAAAAATTGCAGACATGAACTGGTACAGACTAAAAATAAAGCATGCCCTGTCTAAAACGACAGGGATCACATGGCCAAGGCCGCAAGAGCCGCTTCCCATAAATATGAGGGAAGTAATGGAATTGAAATTTGAAAGTGAACCCGGCGTATCTTTTCAGTACAAGCCT
The DNA here is from genome assembly GCA_910585615.1 of uncultured Acetatifactor sp. Classification (GTDB taxonomy): domain Bacteria; phylum Bacillota; class Clostridia; order Lachnospirales; family Lachnospiraceae; genus Acetatifactor. The sequence goes on along the minus strand of CAJUFO010000028.1, from coordinate 575 downwards.
GACCCGCAAATCATTGTATATTTATTGGAAGAAATATACGGACTAGGAATCACCGAATTGTTTCATGCAAAAGTCATTTCAAACTTTGTCAACAAGGATTATAAATGGGATAAAGATGATATACAAGGTATGGAAGTCTCCCCTTTCATGTTAAATGAATTAGGACAACTCATGTTGAACAAGGGAGAGATTAACAGAAAACGTCTGTTCTCTGAAGAATATTATAATCAAAGTATCTGCGAGTATTCCTGCGGTGGTATTCCGGAGTGTACACCGTATGGCTTAGGCTGGTGGATCGGAAAAAATTTGGAGATTCCATATTTTTTTGCAAGTGGTTTCGGAGGACAATATTTGACTATTATTCCACGTAAAAAAATGATCATTCGTATTATATCAGATACGGACAGGCCACATCCTGAAAACAAGTCCATAATTGAAAAGGCACTACAACTATAATCTCCAATTATTCAAAGGTTGAACATTAAGTGAGGGACGGAAGAACCATTTTCCGTATAAATACAAACTGTACATTGGAGAAACGGTCGGCAGGCACAAGCAACAAAATTAGGATAAAA
>CAJUFO010000027.1 GCA_910585615.1 uncultured Acetatifactor sp. | reverse complement strand
ATGCCGGAAAGTAATGCGTTTATCTCGTCCTGAGACAATGCACCATCCATTGTTTATTCCTCCTCTCTAATAACCGATGTAATCCTGACAGCATAAGAGTCCCTCTCCGTGCCGGGCAATGCGGTAAATTTCTTGATATTGCCTACATAGACATCCATGTCCTGATCCATCAGGGAATTCAGCTTGATGCAATCTCCCACCTGCAGATTCATGAAATCGCTTACGGTGATGGTGCTCGTACCGAGTACGGCCTTTACAGGCACATCCACCTTCCGAATCATGGATTCGATATACATCTCATAATTCTCGTCATGCATCTCCTGCATGGTAGAGTACCAGTACTTGGTATTCAGCTTATCCATGACATCTTCAAGGGTAAGGAAAGGAAGACAGATGGTCATCATGCCCTCCACGTCCCCAATCTTGATGCTCAATGTCACGATGGCGACCATCTCGCTGGGGGCAATCACCTGCGCGAACTGGGGATTGGTCTCCAGCCGGCTCAGCACAGGGGATATATCAATCACGTTCTTCCAGGGTTCCCTTAAGAGCTGGACGAACATCACCAATATCTTCTCTATGATAATCTGTTCTATCTCGGAAAAGTCCCTGCTCTTCTCCAGGGGCTGTCCGTTTCCTCCCAGCATGCGATCCAACATGGCATAGCCGAGATTCGTGCCCAATTCCATGATTATCGACCCGTTCAGGGGAGCGAAATTGACTACCCCCATGATAATCGGGCTGGATAGGGAATTGGTAAATTCATTGAACTTGATGGCTTCGGACCCCACCACCGACACCTGCACGTTCTTGCGCAGGTACACCGGCAAGTTCGTCGAGAGCAGCCTTGCGTAATGCTCATATATGATTTCCAGTGTCCTCAGATGTTCCTTGGAGAACTTCGTAGGACTGCTGAAATCGTAGTTCTTGACCTTTTTTTCATCCTTCTGCTGTATCTGTTCCGTGTCGAGCTCGCCGGAAGACATGGCTGAAAGCAGGGCATCTATCTCCGCCTGGGAAAGAATATCGGCCACACAGGTTCACCTCCTGTCGTAACTTTTTATCTGTCATACCGAACATATCGTCCTCTCCGTCAGCCCCCGCCGTATTTCACATTGCTCAGCGTGATGCCGTACACGATTTTGGAGTGGAACAAATCTTCCTGGATGGCGGCAAGGATTTCGTCCCTGATGGCGCCGCTGAAGTCCGCGCGGCATTCTTCCTCCGTGTAATTGGTGACTACGCCCTCGATGGTATCCTTGATCATGCTGTCATACTGGCTCATGACTTCTCCGCCGTAGGACTCGTAATCCTCATGGGTCTTGTTCAGCAGAAGGGCGATATCGAACACGATGTACATCTGCTTGTCGCTGGTGCTGACCGTGCCGTCCTCCCCCACTACCTGGGAATTGGCCAGGTGGACTGTCATCGTCCCTACATTATAGGTCTCGGAATCCGACAGGGGCACGTCATCCGGACTGCCCGGGCCGTTCCATTCCAGATTCATCGCCGTCCCGATGCTGTCCATCAGAGCCGCCGTCTTTTGGTTCGTGCCGGTGACGCTTATCATCATGACCGCTGACATCGCAATGTTCACAATCATCAGCACCAGTATCAGCACACTAAGCAAATTCTTTTTCATATCGCGAAAACCCTTCCTTCTGCCCTCATTTTTTGGCTATGAATCAACCCTGGGACGGATTGTAGATCAATATCTCGACTCTTCTGTTCCTGCTCCTGCCCTCCGGCGTGGAGTTGTCGGCTATGGGCACCCTCTCTCCCATCCCGGCATGCTTCAGGTTCAGCGGATTCAAGGTCGTAGAGTCCATCAGATAATAGAACACCGACAGAGCCCTGGCGCTGCTCAGCTCCTCATTGCTGGGGTACTGGGCGCTCTTCATGGGTACATTGTCCGTATGCCCCTCAATCTCTATGGTGCCCGCATTCCCGTATCGCTCCAGTATCAGCCCTACCTTATCTATGATAAGCTTCGCGTCATCCTTGAGCTGGGCACTTCCCGAGTCGAACAGCAGACCGCCGTTCATGGTCAGCTTCACATACTGGGCGGTAAAGCTCACCTCCACCTCATCGGCGATGTCGCTCTCGGTCAGAACCTCCTCGATTTCCTCCACCCGCTCCTCGTTCTCCTCCAGCATCTTGTCCTGGAGAATCTCCTCCATGGCCTCCGGAGACATCTCGTAGTCCTGGAAATCCTCTCCGTCCGTGTCGCTGTCGGCCGTCTTGCCGGTGCTGTTGATATACTGGTCAAGCTCATTGAGCTGGCTGACGCCGTTGCTGATAAGGAAGCCGTCACCGATGGCGCTGGCGCCGCCGTCGAACACGCTGAAGGTATTGTTCATGGCAGCCACGAATTCCTGCAGCTTGGCCTCCTCGATACTGGACATGGCGAAAAGCATGACAAAAAAGCAGAGAAGGAGGTTCATCAGGTCACTGAATGTCGCCATCCACGCCGGGGATCCGGCGGGGGGCGTATCCTCTTTGCGTTTTGCCATTACTCCTCACCCCCTGCGTCTGAGCCGGATACAGCCTCCCTCTCCTGAGGAGCCAGGAAGGACTTCAGCTTCTCTTCGATGACTCTCGGGTTCTCGCCGGCCTGGATGGACAGCAGCCCCTCAATCATGACCTCTTTCAGCATCATCTCTACCGCATTGTCAGCCTTCAGCTTGTTGGATACCGGGGTACAGATGGCGTTGGCAAGCACCGAGCCGTAGAACGTGGTAATCAAGGCCACAGCCATTGCAGGACCCAACGTAGCTACATTGTCCATATGGTACAACATATCTACCAGACCGATCAGCGTACCGATCATACCCCAGGCAGGGCCCATAGCACCCAATGTATCCCAGAAGCTGATGCAGTTCTTATGTCTTCCCTCGATGCTGACCAGCTCCGTCTCCATGATGGCCCGAACCAGCTCGGGATCCGTGCCGTCCACCATGAGCAGGATGCCCTTCTTCAGGAAAGCATCGTCCATGTCCGCCGCGGCTTCCTCCAGGGACAGCAGACCTTCCTTACGCGCCACATTGGACAGATCGATAATCTTGCGGATCATCTCGGCAGTATTTATGGCCGGTGCCTTGAAGACCAGCGCGAAGCTCTTCAGGCCGCTTATGTAATCCGCCAGGCTGTAGGATGTCAGCGTGGCAGCAAAGGCGCCACCAAAGGTAATGATGGCTGACGGGAAGTTCCAGTACTCCTTCACCAGGTTGTTGATGCCGGCCCCGTCTATGATACCGTACAGCATCATCGCAAAACATAATACAATACCAATTAAAGACGCAATATCCACGAGAATCACCTAACCCTTTTGCTTCTTTTGATTATTCCGCAAAAATACCCTTTCTATATAATATTACAAGATTTTTGATCTCTTGTCTACTTTCTTTTACAATTATTTTTTTCCCTGTGGTGAGGGTGATCACCGTATCCGGTGTCTCCTCCACGATTTCGAACAGATGTGGGTTCAGGAGAACCTTCACGCCGTTCAGCTTCGTCACTTCTATCATACCGAATGCCCCTCTTCACTTCGATGCCTCTTCTTACAAGAATGTGGGGGGCAGACCGCTGCCCCCCGCCAAAGGACATTATAGCATATTCTAACTAATATTGCGAGAACTATTTTATCGCTTCAGATTAGTTAATTCTTCCAGGAGCGTATCCGACACGGTTATGATACGGCTGTTGGCCTGGAAGCCACGCTGTGTGGTAATCATCTCCGTGAACTCCGAGGACAGATCCACGTTGCTCATCTCCAGCTGGCCGGTGGACATGTAGCCGCCGTCCGCGGTGATGTCCACGCCGATGCCGTCGAAGGTGCCGGAGTTCAGGGTGGCGGAGTACAGGTTATCCGCCTGCTTCTCCAGACCGGACGCGTTAGGGAACCTGGCCGTGGCAATCTGGCCCAATAGCTTGGTCATGCCGTTGTCGTAGCTTGCGTATATCTCACCGTTCTGCTGGATAGCCACACCGATCAAGGCGCCTACGCGGCGGCCGGAGCCGGTGTTGTACTTGTCGTCTTTGCCGTTGGTGGCTCCCGCGGTGGAGGTTCCCTTGTTGTCGAAGGTCGTCAGTTGGGAGATGTCCAGGTTAATCTTCTGGAAGTTGCCTGCATCACTAGGTGGATTAGCAGTAGTATCATTTAATACATGAAAATTCAAATCAAACTTCTTCGGATCGACAGGATCACCAGCAGTAACAGTGCCGTCAGGATTAATTGTCGCTTCCGTAAATGTCGAAATCTTACCAGTCTTCTTGTCAAATATGACCTGTTTGGTCCCCATCAGTTTATTCATTAATTCAGCGTAAGCTGCGGCTTCCTCCTTATCAGTTGCATTTGCCCCAGCCAATTTCCCTGCCGGCACCTTCGCCCCTGTGGAATCCTGAAGTTCAACAAGCTTCATCGTATACTTATATTGATCCGCCGCTGTCGTAACATTGCCATTCGCATCTTTTACTCCCTCATCCTGCTTAAACGAAAACTTAGCTGTATAGGTATAGCCCAGCGAATCATAGAAATTCAGGTTCACCACCTTACCGCCGTCAGAAGTCACATCCGTATCGTTCAAATCAATGATACCGGACATATAAGCCTCACTGGTAGCCTCCGGCGGATAAGTCATATTGGCGGAGCTCATGATGCGCAGGGCGGACACCGTATCCTTCTTGATGCCCCTCACATCCCCGGTCTCCGGGTCGATATCCGGCTGCCATCCCATGACATTGTAACCGATGCTGGTCATGGCCAGGTTTCCCGCTCCGTCCACATAGAAGGAACCGTCCCTGGTAAAGTAGTTCTGCTTGCCGTCGCTGACTACGAAGAAGTTCTCCCCCGTGATCATGATGTCAAAGGGATTGCCCGTGGACTGGCTTGCGCCCTGGGCCGTGATATTGATATTGATGGCGCTGGTCTTCACGCCCAGGCCGATCTGCCTTGCGTTGACGCCGCCCGTACCAGTAGTGGCGTTGGCGCCGCTGGCCCTCTGGGTGGTCTGGCTCATCAATGACGCGAACGTCATGGTGCTGTATTTGTAGGCTACCGTGTTCACGTTGGCGATATTGTTACCGATAACGTCCATTCTGGTCTGGTGTGTCTTCAGTCCCGACACGCCAGAGAAAAGCGATCTCATCATAGTGCTTGCTTCCTCCTATACTCGTGAGTGCATCCGTCTGCCCTTTCCGGTGCGGCATTCTGGAAGCGCCCACTCGCTATACATGTTGATTGGTAAATGTCTTTCAACGAAGCACGCCCCTCTCTGTCATTCGAGGGGCTCATGACCCCCTTGAGGTCCGGTCACATGATAACTGCCCCGTTGATGTTTGTGAATATGTTCTCATCTGTCTGTGTACTGTCCATTGCTGTGACCACTGTCTGGTTCGGCACGTTCACAATGAATGCCAGCGAATCTACGATCACCAGCGAATCCCTGATACCCTTCTGCTCCGCCTTCCTTGTACCCGATGCCAGCCGCTCCAGCTGATTGTCGCTCAGCTCGATATTGCGGTCAGACAGCCTGCCCATGGCATGCTTGGAAAACTTAAGGCTGCAGTCTCCGGGCTGTGCCTTACGCTGCAGGACATCCTGAAAGGTCAGACCATCCTTGGTCTCCCGGACCGGCATCTTCTGAGTTTTGCCCAGATACTGATCCGTCAGCTGCGCAATGGACATATAGCCATTGTTCTGAATATCCATCCCTGTATGCTCCTTTTTGTCCTGACAGGAAATTCCGCTGCCAGTGATGCCGTTTACGCTCCGCCGCTTCCGTCGGCTCCTTCAGTGCCCTCTGTCCCTTCGGTATCAGGCTCGTCCTTGTCCTCGCCTTCATCGTTGCCCTCGCCTGCGGCCTCGCGCACTTCCTTCAGCTTCTCGATATACTTCTTCAGCTTCTCCACGTTCTCGTCTGTCAGGAAGCTCTTCTCGTAATCGGTCATCTCGTTATAAATCTTCTCCAGCTTGTCGATTTTCTCTGCATAGGACAGGTCGATGCTGCTTATCACAGGAAGCTTATTCAGCTCTACCGTGAAGTCGTATGCCTTGTCGAATGCGTTCTTGTAATCCAGATCCACAACGGTATCCAAATCTTCCAGCGAATAGAGGGACTCATCGATGGCAAGATATGCCTTGTTGTTCTCGAATACCACATAGTCCACCTTGCCGTATTTCAACTGGGACTCTCCCTTTGAGTTGGTGGTCTTGATATAGACCTCCTGACCCACCAGAGAAGTGGCCCTGGCCAGCTCTGAAGTGGCTGCCATGTTCTGCATCTGCTCTACCTGCGAGAACTGCGCATACTGGGAAATGTACTCCGTATTGGAGGTAGGCTCCAGGGGATCCTGATACTGCATCTGCGCTACCAGGAGCTGCAGGAACGCGTCCTTGTCCATGCCGTTGTTGTCAGAGGACGTAGCCTTCTTCAAAGAGTTCTGGGTATCCGTCTCCACGAACTTGCCGTCTTTCACGGGCGCCATCAATATGCTCATCTGCTTTCTCCTTTCTTATCTTTTTTCGTCTCCGGAAACACGTTTCCGTGCACTCCTTCATTAATGAAATAGAGCATTCACGCGGTGTACTCCACCGTACTGCCCACCGCAGTCATCCTGTCCGCCACAGGCTCTTCCGCCTCCGCGTCCTCCATGGACACTGCTCCGCCGAGATTGATCCTTCTGCCCCGGCCTTTCTTTTCCGGCTGGTTGTTCCTGCCCCGGCCCTGTTCGTCCAGGTTCCGCTCGAACTCATGGGTCTGGACTGTGACTTCGATAGATTCCACCCGGATGCCCTGCTCCTCGAACTGCTCCTTGAGCTGTATCATCTGGGTCTCCAACGCCGCTTTCACCGTCTCGTTCTGGGCGATGAAGTTGGCCGTGACCACTCCTGCCTTGGAAGCAAGCTGTATCTGCAGCGTCCCCAGGCTTGCGGGATGGAGTTGCATCTCCAGGTTCGTGCTGTCCGCGTTCAGCTGGAGCTTCATGTAATCCAGAATCTGGTTCATGATGTCCTGTGTCGTCTCGCTCCAGGGACTGCTTGTGGCCACGCTCTGCGCCTGGGCCACTCCCGGCTGGAACTGCTCTGTCCTGAGATTCTGCAGGAACAGGTTCATCTGCGGCTCCTTCTGGGATTTTCCCTCGGAATGCCTCTCCTGCTTCTCTCCCTCCTGACCCTGGTTCTGTGCGTCCCGGGTCTCCTGCCCTCTCTGCACCGCCTGCTGCCCATCGCCGGTGTCCACGCCCTGCTGTGCCTCCTCGGACCGATAATCCTCTCTGAAAAGCTGCGCTTTTTCCTCAGGCTGCTGTGGCTGAATGACAGTTCCTTCCTCCACGGGCGCTTCCTCCTGGAATCCGTCCTGGAGCAGCGTGAGCAATTGCTCCGGCTCTGTCTCCAGCGCCTCGGCGCTCTCCTGCAACACACCCTCAAGCTGGTTCATCAGCATGCGGTAGGTGTCATACAGCTCCCCGTCCGTGACCAGCGCGGATAAATCCTCCGCACCGCCCAGGTTCAGCAGAAGCCCGCTGAGCTTAGAGGCATCCAGCACATCCAGCTGGCCCATGTCCAAATCGGCCATAGCGGCCTGAAGCTCCTCCATGGTGATGCCGAAAGCGTCCGCAATCTCCTGCATCAACTGAAGCGCGGCACTGCCCAGCACTTCCATGGCCCGCTGCTGCTCCTCAGGGGACAGTTCCTGGATTTCCTGAGATTCCTGGGAGACCTGCGTCTCCTCCTGCACAGTCTGGCTCTCCTTGGCCTTCAGGGAAGACCCCCTCTGCAGCCGATCAGTGGAGGCATCCTGCTTCTTTGTAGCACCCGTTCTGCTGCTGTCCGGGGAAGCATCGGCATTCCTGCTCATCTGATCGTTCCAGATATTCTGGAAGCTTGCGGCTCCCGCGGCATTCCTGCCCGGCTGCGCAGCCGTCATGTTCGCGAAGAACGAACTGACTTCCTTTACTGCTGTACTCGTCATCCTCACCCTCCTTTCTCTTTTTATTTGGGATATATGTGAATACCCTGGCGGTGGCTTTCCCGCCAGAATATCTCCCGCAATTTATACTGCGCACTGGTTAAATTTGCAGTGCAATCCGACTGCAGACCGCAGCCAAGTACTTTCCCGGAGCCACCACTGTAAATCCCGGCGGTCTGCAGTATAATATGTCGGCCCCGAAAATATGTTCCTTAAGAGTCCGGATCCATCATCTTCGTGAGCTTCGCGGCCACGCCGGCGTCCATGGCCCCCAGTATCTTCGCCCTGTCCTCCACGGACATGGCATTCAGTATCTTCACCACCAGATCCAGATTGTCCGTCATCTCCTCGAAGACTCCAGCCGCCTCTTTCGGCTTCATCTCGGCATAGGCCTTGGCATAATCCTGAACTTCCTGATCCGCCTCCAGCTGTGTGACTACCTGTCTGTAGACATATTCCCATGAGGCAGGGTTCGCCGCCTCATAGAACTTCTTGTACTCTTCCGGGCCGGGGCCCTTCTCCGAGTACACCACTTCCTCCAGGAATTCCGTCTGGATGCGCTGGAATTCCGCCTGCTTCTGCTCAAATTCCTGGAGGCGCAGCACCTCCGCCTTCAGCCCGTCAATCTGCGTGTCCTTATCCTTGGAGGATGTCTGCTCCCTCTCCAGCTCCAGCTCCAGCTGCCTGATGTAGGCCACGGCCTCCTCCATGCTGTCATATCCCCCGTAGCTCTCGGAACCTGTATTCTCCTCCGAGGCGGGAAGGGATTTGGAGGGCAGTATCATGTTAATGACAGGCACATCCTTCAGGATGGGCGTCAGGACGCTGCTTCCGAAGCCGCCCACGTCCATCTTGATCACCACGCAGACAATCGCCAGCCACAGAATCACGATCAGCAGAATCGCGAAAAAGGTGACAAGGCCGTTGCCTCCGTCCTCTCCCAATGCCTCCTCCTGCTTCGCAATCTCCGCCGCCCGCTTTTTGGCCTCCTTCTTCTGAGCCTTCTGCTCCTGCCGGAATTTCTTCTTCTCTTCCTTAAGCTTTGCCTTTTCCTCCTCTGCCGCCGCGGCCACAGGGTTCAATTCCTTTGTTGCCATATGATAATCTCCTAAACGGATACGCTCCTTGCGCTCTCCTCACTTCTGCGCTGCCCATAGGTATAACTGGTCAGCTGATCTATCTCCTTGCTCTCCTGCCTCTTCTCCTCCATGAGGAAGGCATCGAAAGCCTTTTCTTTCAATTTCTCATGGGTCTTGCGCTCCATCCGGACCTCCGCAAGACGCTCCCTGGCCCTCTCCAGCTTCTCTTCCGCCATGTTCACGCTGATACGCTGCTTATCTATGTAATCCTCCATGCATCGGATTGCCATCTTGTTCTCATTGATCTCCCGCAGCTTCAGCGTGCCGCACAACAGCTTCGTCCCGGCCTCCTCATAGCCGCTCTTCCTGTCGTACAGGGCCTGCAGGCGCTCCTCCTCCTCGTCCAGGGCCGCCCGGGCCGTGGAGAATTCCTGCTTCGCCTGGGTCTCCATCTTCATCTTTATGTTCAGAATGCTCTGCATGGAATATCGAAATCTCGCCATTTCATTCCCTCTTTACCGCACATACCGTACTATGCCGTCTTCTGTCCGATTCAGAACAGCCTCCGGAGCATTGCCACACTGTCCTCAAAACTGAATTTCTCGTCCACGTCCTGGCAGAGGAACTGATTCACCGCCTCGATCTTGGAGATGGCGTAGTCGATGGACTGGTTGCTGCCGCTCTTGTACGCGCCGATATTGATCAGGTCTTCCGCCTCATTGTAGGTGGCAAGGACGTTTTTCAGCTTCCCTGCGGCCTGCTTGTGCTCCTTGGACGCAATCTGGGACATGCACCTGGAAATGCTCTGTAGGATATCTATGGCGGGATAGTGGTTCTTATGCCCTAATTTCCTGTCCAGCATGATGTGGCCGTCCAGGATGCTCCGGGCCGTGTCGGTGATGGGCTCGTTGAAGTCGTCCCCGTCCACCAGCACCGTATACAGGCCTGTGATGGAACCCCTTGCCGCGCATCCGGCCCGCTCCAGGAGCTTGGGCATCTCCGAATATACGCTGGGGGGATATCCTCTCGTCACCGGCGGCTCGCCGCTGGCCAGACCGATCTCCCTCTGGGCCATGGAGAAACGGGTCAGGGAATCCATCATAAGCAGCACATCCTTGCCCCTGTCCCGGAAATACTCCGCGATGGCCGTGGCGGTCTTCGCCGCCTTGTTCCTCTCCAGGGCCGGCCTGTCGGAGGTGGCCACCACTACCACCGAGCGGCGCATGCCCTCCTCACCCAAATCCCGCTCTATGAATTCGCGCACCTCTCTGCCCCGCTCTCCAATCAAAGCGATGACATTGATATCCGCCTTGGTATTGCGGGCGAACATTCCCATCAAGGTGGACTTTCCCACGCCGGAGCCGGCGAATATGCCGATACGCTGGCCCTTGCCCACGGTAATCAGGCCGTCCACAGCCTTCACGCCCAGGGGAAGCACCGAATCGATGATCTTCCTGCTCATGGGGTCGGGGGGCGCAGCCTCCACCAAATACGGCACGCCGTCGAACTGTGTCCCGTCCACCGGAACTCCAAGCCCGTTCAGCGCTTTGCCAAGCAAAGCCTCGCTGACCGGCACCCGCAGGGGATTGCCCGTGTTCTCCACGATACAGCCCAGGCCGATGCCGTCCACATTGTCGTAAGGCATCAGCAGGGTCTTCCTGTCCTTGAAGCCTACCACCTCCGCCAGGATGGGCTTCTCGCCGCCCTCCGGCACGATTTCGCAGATATCCCCAAGCCTGGCATCAGGCCCGGCGGACTCGATGGTCAGCCCCACCACATTGACGACCTTGCCCTTCTTCTTATAGAAGGTTTCCTCGTTCAATCTATCATATTTTGCGAAGTCCACAGTAACCTGCCGCAAAGAATCATTCCTCCCTTGACCAAGCGAGCAGCCTGAGCCTCTTTTTCAGCTCCGACAGCTGTGTGCCCAGCCCGCAGTCGAAGATGCCGTTCTCCGTCTCGATCATGCACTCGTTCCGGCCGACGGTGGCATCCTCCACCACGTCCACGCTGACGCTCTCGGAGACAGCGCCTGTCAGCATCTGCTTCTTCTGCATGTTCACATAAGCGTAATCATCCTTTGATACATGGATGATGAAGCTCCTGCTCCCGTCCAGCTTGTGCAGCACATCGGAAATCAGGCCGGTCAGTATCTCCCGGTAGGAGGACAGCTCCACATGGAAGATATGCTCATAGATTCCCGTAATGGCTTCTACCAGATTGGGCTCCAGCATCTCTATCTGCTGCTCATATTCCTCCTCCAGCAGCCTGGCCTTCTCCTGGTACTCCTGCTCCATGGCGCCCTCATGGGCCTGGGCCCTGCTCATGCCCTCCATGTATCCCTGCTGCTTCGCCTGCTCCAATACCTGCTGCTTCTCCGCCTGGGCCTGGGCCCTTGCCTCCTCCAGGATGCGCTCCGCCTCCGCCTGAGCCTGGGCGCGCAGCTCTTCCGCCTCCGCCCTGGACTGCTCCAGCAGCTCCTTTGCCTCGTCCTGGGCCTTGATGACATTTCCGGTGGCATCCTCCGGCGCCTCTATCACATCCGCTATGGCGAGTCCAGACACGAACCCGCCCTCCGGATTCCCCTCGCCTCTGGAGAGTTCCTCCAGCCGCCTGCGGATCCGGTCGTTATTGTCGATTACCAGCTTTTCTTTATCCTCTGGCAATGTCATGAAGAATTGTTTTACCAGATTACTAGACAACGATTTCGTCACCTCCGCCTCTGGAAATCACGATTTCGCCGGAATCCTCCAGCTTCCTGATGACATTGACGATCTTCTGCTGGGCCTCCTCTACATCCTTCATGCGCACAGGGCCCATGAAGTCCATGTCTTCCTTGATCATGACGGCCAGACGTTTGGACATGTTGTTGAAGATTGCCTCCTTCACCTCGTCCTTGGTGCTCTTCATGGCCATGGTAAGGTCGTTGTTCTCCACGTCACGCAGCACGCGCTGGATGGCCCTGTCGTCCAGGAGCAGGATATCCTCGAACACGAACATCTTCTTCCTGATCTCCTCCGCCAGCTCCGGCGCTTCCACTTCCAGAGTCTCCATGATATGGCGCTCCGTGCCGCGGTCTACCGTATTCAGAATCTCCACCACAGCGTCCACGCCGCCGATGATGGTGTAGTCCTGGTTCACAAGGCTTGCCAGCTTGGACTCCAGCACCTTCTCCACCTCCTTGATGATGTCCGGGCTGGTGCGGTCCATGACGGCGATACGCCTGGCCACATCGGCCTGTCTCTCCGGCGGCAGGGCAGACATCACCAGCGCCGACTGGCTGGGAGCCAGATAGGACAGTATCAGGGCGATGGTCTGGGGATGTTCGTCCTGGATGAAATTGATCAGCTGGGTGGCATCCGTCTTGCGCACGAATTCGAAAGGCTTCACCTGCAGGGACGCCGTCAGCTTGCCGATGACATCCATGGCCTTCTCGGAGCCCAGCGCCTTCTCCAGCAAATCCTTTGCATAGCCGATGCCGCCCTCCGCGATGTACTGCTGGGCCAGGCACAGCTCGTAGAACTCGGTGATGACCGCTTCCTTCACCTGAGGCGTCACGCTTCTGATATTGGCGATCTCCAGCGTCATCTCCTCAATCTCTTCTTCTTTTAAATGTTTGAAAATTCCGGCAGAGCGCTCCGGCCCCAGGGAAATCAGCAGGATGGCCGCTCTCTGGACCCCCTTGAATCCCATTTCGCTTGTCGCACTATTTGGCATATATGTACCTCATTTCCATTGAAATGCTCTTCTTCCCTGTCAGCTCCAGTCCTCGTTCAGCCAGTTGCGCAGCAGGTTCGCCGCCGCCTCGGGATTCTCGTCCACGAACTTCTCCACCAGCTTGCGGGTGTCGGATTTCGTCTCCACATCGATGTTCTCCACCTCAGGCTCCGGAGGCGTGGACTGCAGCATATCCTCCACGGACAGCTCCGGCTCCTCCTCCACGGCCGCTTTCTTCTTCGTGCCCATGCTACGCAGGATCACGAAGGCCAGCAGGCCCAGAATCAGTACGATCATCACGATGCTCAGGATATCCGTGGTATCTACAGTCTCGAAAAAGCCCTCCTTGTCATAGAACAGGGGGGATTCATAGGAGACCACCACGACCCTGCTGGCATCGATTCCGCTGGCATAGGCCACCATCTGAACGACATCTGCGTCCACTTCCTGCTTGACGTCCGCCCGGTTGTTTTCCTTGAACTCTTCCCAGGTGATTCCCTCCAGGAGGCCCTGCCTCTCTACATTCTCTTCATAATATTCACGATATTTGATCAGCGCTACAGATATGGAAGAATTATCGTAATCGATGCTCCCCGCCGGGGTGACGGTATTGGTCTCGGACATATTGTTCTGGTAATCCACAGACCGCTCCTCTGATGAGCTGCTGCCGCCGCCTGTGCCCAGATAATCGTATCCGGTGTAGTTGTCGTTCTCCGTGTTGGAATCCGTGCCGGGTATCCCGGCTACGCTGCCGTCGCTCTCGGTGGTAAGGGTGTCCTCATGGCTGGGCATGCCGACCTCGCGGCCCTCATTGGCATAGTACTCGATCACCCTCTCGTTGTAATCGGAAAAGTCCACGGAAAGATGGCTGCTCACCTCCACCTCATTGAACTGCTTCGTACCGATCAGAACCTTCTTCACCTGATTGGTCACCATGGCCTCCGCCTGGGTCTGCAGCTCCTGCATGGAGCTGGCAATTCCCATGGAGGAATAGTCGTCCCCTCCGGCGAACAGCAGGTTGAAGTTCTGATCGATGATGGTGATGTTCGCCGTGCTGTCATTGCCCAGCGCGGTGGCTGCTGCCTTGGCCATGGCCGTGGCGTTAGCCGCGTTGAAGTCATCCGTCACCGTCACCGTGATGGTGGCGTAGGCATCTGTATCGGAATCGCTCAGCCTCCCGGAATTGGATGCCCTGTTTATTTTGATGCTGACATCCTTTACCGGCATGGTCTTGGAGAACATGTTCTCCAGCTGGTGCTCGTAGAAAGTCGTCTGCATGGCCTCACGATCCGATGACGTGACGGACATGCCCGTCTCTACGACATCGGTGTATTTCAGGCTGTCCGGCACATATCCTTCCGTGGCGATTGCCAGGTTGGCCTGGGACAGCTGGCTGGTAAGCACATCGATCGTCATCGCGTCCGTGCTCTCTTTGTGCGTGATGCCGGCATCATCCAATATCTTTACAATCTCCGCAGCGGTCTTGCTGCTCTCATATGTACCGAGCCTTGTATACTGGGGCCTGGAAAACGTATAAACGATGATGGCAAAAGTGAATATTACGATTGCGACAATGGCTATGATAATCGTCTTCTGCCTGCTCGTGAATTTATTCCACCACTCCAGCGCTTTGCCCGGTAATTCTTTTAGCTTGTCAGCCATGGTGCTTCTCTCCTAGTCATTTCTAAATTCCATGCCTTTCATGCCTGCCCCCGCACCTTTCTCACGGGAACCATCCGTCAGATCTGCATCTGCATCAGTTCCTTGTAGGCATCCAGCAGTCTGTCCCGGACAGCCACAGTGTACTGCAGGGCTGTGGACGCTTTCTGCAGGGCTATGGTCAGGTCATGGAAATTCTCCGTCTCGCCCATGGCAAACCTGATTTTTTCATCCTCCGCCTTGGAGAGATAGCTGTTAGTCGTCTTTATATTGTCAATGGCACTGTTCAGGAACGCATCGAACAGACTGCCCTCCACCTTCTCCTCTTTATCCGTCAGGGTTCCGGTCAGGGATGTGCGCTCTACGCCCCCTGACGAAGTTACGCCATTTAAGCCCGAAACCCTCTCCAGGCCTGTTATCGCCGCTAAATCCATAATATGTATGTCTCCTTCACTCACTATTTCCGCGCTCCCGCAGGTTCCCTATGCCTTTCCGGGGCTTAAGACCCTATCTCCAGCCCTTTCTGTGCCATGGCCTTTGTGGCGTTGAATGCGGTAGAGTTCGCTTCATAGGCGCGGCTGGCATCTATCATATTGGTCATCTCCGTGATGATGTTCACATTGGGGTAGGTCACATAGCCGTTCTCGTCCGCATCCGGATGGGAGGGGTCGTAGGCCATGTTCATCTCCGTGACATGATCTTCGTACACGCCGGACACCCGTACGCCCGTGCCGGTCTGCTGCACGAAACCATTGTGCTCATGGAGCGTCTTGTTGAATATGTGGCTGAAGGAGGACGGCCGCCTCTCGGTCTTCTCCTCAAAGGATACCACTTTGCGGCGGTAAGGGCTTCCGTCCGCCGTGCGGGTGGTATTGGCATTGGCCACGTTCTCCGAAATGATGTCCATGCGGTATCTCTCCGCCGTCATGCCGGTGGCATTGATATTGAAAGCAGAAAACAAACCCATTTTCCTATCTCCTCTTCTCTTACTTCATCACCGTCTGCAGATTGGTGAATTCCTGGTTGATGCTGGTTATGAGGCCCTGATACTTCAACTGGTTCTGTGCCAGCATGACGCCCTCCGTATCCGGATCCACATTGTTTCCGTCCAGGCGGTAGGAAAAGGCCGCGTGATCCGTATAGACCTTGCCCGTCAGCCTCCTCAGATCCAGGCCGGACACCTTGGCATCCATGGATCTGTAAGTGCTCTTGCCCAGAGCCTGCCTGAGCACATCCTCAAATGCCACATCCTGTCTCTTATATCCCGGCGTGTCTACATTGGAAAGATTATTCCCGATCGCTTCATTGCGCATCCAGCTGGCGTCTGCCGCTCTGTCCAGTACATTCACATAATCGAATACCTTTGATTGAAACATGATATTCTCCTTTCTGTTCCCGATTATCTCTATGTAATCAAAGCAAGAATCAATGCACGCTTTCTCCACATTAACCTATTGTAATATCTTTCCGCGAAAAAAACAATACCCTAATACGAAATTACTGAATTTCCCACAGATTTTTTCGGAATAGCAGGATTCCGGGCTCATCAGGAACATATAAAAAGGGACTTATTGCCCTTTTCAATAAATCCCTTTATCTCTCCCTACATTTCGGCCGCCCGGGCCTCCCAAATCCTTTTGGCTTGTAGTCTTTTATCTTTTTGTCGTGTATGCTCTACTGCCCACGCTGGCTCTGGCGCTTCAGCTCCTCTATCTCGTCGAACAGCACATCGTTGAGCACCTTGATATATGTCCCCTTCATGCCCGAGGACCGGGACTCTATCACACCCGCGCTCTCGAATTTGCGCAGGGCATTGACGATGACGGAGCGGGTGATCCCCACCCTGTCCGCAATCTTGCTGGCCACCAGAATCCCCTCCATGCCGTTCAGCTCGTCGAAGATATGGGTGACGGCCTCCATCTCGGAGAAGGAAAGGGTGCTGATCGCGGATTTTACCACCGCCACCTTGCGGCTCTCCTCCGCGCTCTCCTCGTTGATGGCCCGGAGCATCTCCAGCCCCACCACCGTAGTGCCGTACTCGCAGAGGATGATATCGTCTATCTCGTACTGCCTGTCGCATTTGTAGATGAAGAGCGTCCCCAGCCTCTCGCCCGCGATCTCAATCGGCGTGATGATTGCCTGGAACCTGCGGATATCCGGGCTCTCGAACCCCAATGTCTCCAGGTTCACGTTCTCCTTGGTGGAAAGCACGCCCAGGAGCCTTTCATTGAGCATGGCATCCACGAAGCCGCCCACATTCTCGTCTATCAGCTCGGTAATGGAATCGATCCCCTCTGACTTGCCCACCCCCAGCACCTTGCCCTTGCGGCTGATGACCAGCACATTGGACTCCAGGATTTCACGCATCACCTTGCAGATGTCGTTGAACACCACCTTGCTGGAATTGTTATTGTGCAACAGTTTACCGATTTTTCTGGTCTTATCCAGAAGCTGTACGCTACTCATTCGCCTTCCTCCGCTTTTGTCCCATGCACCACACCGGCCCGCGGATGGCAGACTCCCCCATTCCTGACCGCCTGTTCATATGCAATCCTATCATATCACAAATAAAATCAGATTACAATGCACAAACAGTCAAAATTTTCGCATTTAGCCAGATTTGTTTGACAATTCAGACAGAATATGGTAGCCGCACTGGGCATCGCTGCACACCAGCTTGTTCCCCTTGATCAGAAGGGGCCCGCCGCAGCGGGGGCAGTTCTCTCCGGAGGGCTTCTGCCAGGACATGAAGTCGCATTCCGGATTGTCGATGCAGCCGTAGTACTTCCTGCCCTTCTTGGTCTTCTTCAGCACCACGTCCTTGCCGCACTTGGGGCAGGCCACGCCGATCTTCTCGAAGTAGGGCTTAGTGTTGCGGCACTCCGGGAAGCCGGGGCAGGCCAGAAACCTGCCGTGGGGGCCGTACTTGATCACCATCATCCGGCCGCAGAGGTCGCATTCCTCATCGCTGACCTCGTCCGCGATGGACACCTCCGCCAGCTCCTTCTCCGCCGACTGCACCGCCTGGTCCAAGTCGGGGTAGAAGTTCGACACCACCGTCTTCCACTTCACGTCCCCCTCTTCCACGCCGTCCAGCAAAGCCTCCATGCTGGCGGTGAAGTGTACGTCCACGATGGAGGGGAAGGCCTCCTTCATCATGTGGTTCACCACCTCGCCCAGCTCCGTGACATAGAGGTTCTTCTCCTCCTTCACCACATAGCGCCTGGCCAGGATGGTAGTGATAGTCGGGGCGTAGGTGCTGGGACGGCCGATGCCGAGTTCCTCCAGGGCCCGCACCAGAGACGCCTCGGTGTAATGGGCCGGGGGCTGGGTGAAGTGCTGCTTCGGGTCGAAGGAGGCGAAGGTGAGGACGCTGTCCTTGCTAAGGCCCACGGTCAGGGCGTTCTCCTCCTTCTCCTCGTCGGCAGGGCTGTATACGCTCAAGAAGCCCTCGAACTTCAGCGCCGAGGCGGACACCGCGAAAATCTGGTCTGCCGCCTGGATTCGGACGGATGTGGTCTCGTATTCCGCCGGGCTCATGCGGCTGGCCACGAAGCGCTTCCAGACCAGCTGATAGAGCCTAAACAGGTCTCTGGGCAGCTGCTCCTTGATCGCAGTGGGAATCCGGTTCAGATCCGTGGGGCGGATGGCCTCATGGGCGTCCTGTATCTTCTGGCTGTTCTTCTTCTCCCCAGCGGCCTCCGCCAGGTACTTTTTGCCGTACTGGGCGGCGATGAACTCTGCCGCCATGTCCTCGGCCTCCCTGGAGACACGTGTGGAGTCGGTACGCAGGTAGGTGATCAGGCCTACGGTGCCCTCCCCCTCTATGTCCACGCCCTCGTAGAGCTGCTGGGCCAGGCGCATGGTCTTCTGGGTGGAGAAGTTCAGGGCCCGGCTGGCCTCCTGCTGGAGGGTGGATGTGGTAAAGGGCAGGGGCGGCTTCTTGTGCCGCTCTCCCTTCTTCACCTCCCTGACGGTGTATTCCGCGCCTTTCAGGGAAGCCATGATCCTGTCGGCCTCCTCCTTGCAGGCTATGCCTTTCTTTTCGCCTACACTTCCGTAGTACTTCGCGCAGATGGGCTTCTTCTCCCCCTTCACGTCCAGGTTCACGTCCAGGGTCCAGTATTCCTCCGGGATGAAGGCGTCGATCTCCTCCTCCCTGTCGCAGATGATGCGCAGGGCCACGGACTGCACCCGCCCGGCGCTCAGGCCCCGTTTGACTTTCTTCCATAATAAAGGGGAAATGCGGTAGCCCACCATGCGGTCCAGCATGCGGCGGGCCTGCTGGGCGTCCACCAGGTTCATGTTGATCTCCCTGGCGTTCTTTAAGGATTCCTTCACCGCGTTCTTGGTGATCTCATTGAAGGTGATGCGGTAGACCTTCTTCTCCTTCAGCTTCTCCTCCAGCTTCAGGGCATAGAGCAGATGCCAGGAGATGGCCTCCCCCTCCCGGTCAGGGTCGGTTGCAAGATAGATTTTCTCGGCTTTGCGGACTTCCTTGCGCAGGTTCGCCAGGATGTCGCCCTTTCCGCGGATGGTGATGTACTTAGGCTCATAGTCATGCTCCACGTCTATCCCCAGGGAACTCTTGGGGAGGTCGCGGACATGTCCGTTGCTGGCAGCCACTTGATAGTTGGAGCCCAAGAATTTCTTGATAGTCTTCACTTTCGCCGGTGACTCTACGATTACCAGATATTTTGCCATAATGAATGTTCCTCTGCTTACTATATGATTGATACGAATTTTATACTGCAGACCGCCGGGATTTACAGTGGTGTCTCCGGGAAAGTACCTGGCTGGCGGTCTGCAGTCGGGTCGCGCTGCAAATTTAACCGGTGCGCAGTATAAATACCGTGTATTATTTGAGCATCCGTGCAATACTATACCTCGAAAGAAAAAGATGTGCAATTGGTATTTTTCACAAAAAAAATGCCGGAACACTATGAATTCAGTCCCCAGCACCTTTCCTTCAAGAACTATTCTCTTAAGAGCAGCTGATAGGGGAATCGAACCCCTGTTTCCGCCGTGAGAGGGCGGCGTCTTGACCGCTTGACCAATCAGCCTCGTCCGCGACTTTTCTGTCTTTCAGAACCTATCGCCTCGGTACTTGTATATAATACAACACCTTTTTGAAAAATGCAAGTGTTTTTTTCAAATTTTTTCAAATTTTTTTACAAGTGTTTTACAGCCCATTTTTCAGGGCTTTTTGGTGGGGCGGCCGACGCTCCCAAAGAGCTTTGGCCGCCCGGCTTTTCTTCAGTGTTTTTCACTATTGCCTATCATGATTGCTCCCGTCGCCGGCCAGAACCTGAAACGCGATTTTGACGATGAACAGATCCGCGTCCGTCTCCCAGGTGAACTCTCCGCCGCAGGCCTCGGTGAAGCTCTGGGCGATGGAGAGGCCCAGGCCGCTGCCGCCGTCGGTGCGGCTGGCGTCTCCCCTGGCAAAGCGCTCGGCGAAGTCCTTTCCCTTTTCCAGCTCCCGGCTGGAGGTGTTTTTCACGCTGGCCACCGCCGCAGAGCCGTCCGTGTGCAGGGCCACGTACACCCTGGAGCCCTGGAGGGAGTATTTTATGGCGTTCTGGAACAGATTCTGGAAGACGCGGTAGAGGCGCTGGCCGTCCGCCATGATCGTCACCGCCGCATCCGGGATTTCCGTCCGGAAGACTACGCTGCTGTGTTCAATCTGTTCCTCCATGTCCGCCAGGGTCTGGCGCAGGAGCTTGCCGAAGTCCAGCTCCTCCATCTCCATGGGCAGCTCCCCGGAGGCGGCCTTGCTCACCGCGAACACATCCGTGACCATGTTCTTCAGGCGCTGGGATTTCTCGTCCAGAATCCTGACGTAATCCCTGATATGATCCGGCAGGCCTTCCTCCTGCTTCAGGAGCTCCACATAGCTGATGATGGAGGTCAGGGGGGTCTTGATGTCATGGGACACATTGGCGATCAGCTCCACCTTCATGCGCTGGCTCTTCATCTGTTCGTCCACTGCCGCTGCCATGCCGTGGCGGATGTCCTCCAGCCGGGCCATGACAGGCTGCAGGTCCTGGCTGCATTCCGCTTCATGGCCGGAGACGCTGCCGTCGGGCTTCGGGTCATGGCTGTTCCCGGGTGCTTCGCCGTTTTCGTTTTGTGCCTCCGGGCCGCTGCCGGGCGCTTTGCTCCATCCCTCCCCGTAGTCGCCGTTCCTGATTTCCGTGATGCGGCGGGACAGCGCTTCCACCTCCCGGGCCGCTTTCATGTTCTTCTTCAGGGTCAGGTACAGCACCGCCAGGAAGAGGATCGTCTCCAGGGCGGCCAGCAGGCAGACGATGGCTCTCACGTACTCTCCTTTCCAGAGCACATCCACCAGCGCCACCTGTTGCATCATCAGGAGGGCGTAAATCAGGCCTCCGAAGAAGAGCAGCTTATTTCTGCGGGACATTTTCCGGGGCAGGGGCTGATTCATGTTCTTCGCGCTGAATGTGCGGTAAAGCTTTGCCGTCAGGCTGCAGCGCCATATCTTCCTATTATACTGCAAATCGTTCCAGGGAAGCCACAGGCCCCAGAACAGCAGGATCCAGAACAGGGGCGGAATGCCGCTTATCAGCTCTCTGCCGACCCAGGCGGCTCCCTCCAAGCTAAAGTTGTACTCATACGCGTACAGCGCCTCCTCCCACATGTACCCGTAATCCAGCAGGAACACCAGCAGCAGCATCCAAAGCCCGTAGACAAGGGCCAGGAGCAGCAGAATCTTGCATTCCAGCCAGATCCTTGCCTGGAAGCGCGCGATGGCCTCCTTTGCCTGTCTTCCGCTCTTGCGCAGAAGGAACGCGGCGATCAGCAGCCCAAGGCCCGCGGCCAGGCCCGTGAAGCCCTGCGCCAGGCTCTGCCGCCATGTCCGGAGGTTTGTGTCCATCCAGTAGAGGCTGTTGTCATACTGCATGGAGCCGCCCTTCTGGTAGGAGCCTTCCATGTAGAGCACAGGGGCTTTCGCCACGGCCATGCAGACAGCGGCTTTCTTCACGGCGTCGTCTGTCCGGAAATTGGCATAGCCGGGCACATACCAGTCACTGTCCTCCCGGTAATAGCCGTCCCCATAGACGTCCACCTCCCTGCCGTCCTTTAGGATCCGGACTTTCTCCCCGTCAAAATACAGGAGGAAATTGTAGCCCTCGGGCAGGCTCACGTCGCCGAACGCCGTGGAGATGCCCTCCGCCGCCTTACTTTGGGAATCCTGCGCTTCCCCGCTGCCTGGGGCCGCTCCCAGAAGGTCGGAATTGCTGTACAGCACCTTGCCGTCATAGGCGACTGCATAGAGGAGGTTCTTGTCCCCCTTGATGCTGTCATGGTACTTCCCGGCGATCTTCTGCTTCTGTTCCTCCGTCAGGGGCTTCCTCTGTTCCCGGGACAGCCCATCCGGCAGGCTGTCCTCCAGCGCTTCCATCAGATGGCCCATTTCCGCCCGGTACACCTCCAGCCCGGACCGGAACGCCTCCATGGATGCGGAATCCTCCGCATTGTCCATGGCATCCAGCAGCTCCTGGTAGCCCTCCTGCATCTCCCTCAGGCTTTCCAGCCAGTCCGCCAGCTCCTCCGCGGACATGCCGGAAGCACTGCCGGAATCCTCCACGGAGAATTCTGCCTGCTCCTCGAGCAAATCGGCCCTGACAGCCTCCGAGAGAAAGCCGGAGTCGCCGTATCCGTACCCGCCGTCATACCATTTTCCGCTGCCATAACAGGCGTCGTCCTCATATCCCCGGATGCCCCACAGGCCCTCTCCGCCTGTGGCCATGATCAGGAAATCCTCCAGGCGGCCCGCCACGTATGCCCGGAACCTTGCGCTCTCCTGGTAATCGTCCTCCAGCAGCCTGTCAAGCTCCCAGATATGGACGCCTGCGGGCTTCCTCCTGAGGATGTCCGCCATGCTTCCCAGGGTCAGGCTGACCCCCAGGAAGAAGAGGAGGAAGCTAATTGCTTTTTTCCTGTTTTTCCATTTTGTATCCAATGCCCCACACCACCTTTATATATTCTGGCTCTTTGGGATTCAGCTCCAGCTTCTCGCGGATGCGGCGGATGTGCACCATGACGGTGTTCTCCGAGGCGAAGGCTTCCTCTTCCCAGACTCTGCGGTAGATCTCCTCCGCCGGGAACACGCGGCCCGGGTTGCGCATGAACAGGTCCACGATTTTGGTCTCCGTGGCTGTGAGCCTGACGGGCTCTCCGTCCACGTAGAGGGTCCTCTCCTCCGTGTTGTAGAGGAGCCTGCCGTTCCTGATCTCGCTGGCCCTTGCGCCCGTGTGGATGTCGCCTAACGTGGTGAAGCGGCGCAGATGGCTCTTCACCCGGGCGGCCAGTTCCTGGGGGTTGTACGGCTTTGCCACATAGTCGTCGGCCCCCATGGACAGTCCCAGCACCTTGTCGGTCTCCTCGCTCTTTGCACTGAGCACGATGACGGGGATGTTCGCTCTCTCCCGGATGCGCATCAGGGCTGACAGGCCGTCCAGCCTGGGCATCATCACGTCGATCAGCACCAGCCGCACCTGCTCTCTCGCCAGGATGTCCAGGGCCTGGAGCCCGTCGTAGGCCTTCAGCACCTCATAGCCCTCCTTCCTCAGCAGGATGTCGATTGCCTTTACTATTTCCCTGTCGTCATCCACTACCAGTACCCGTTCGCCCATTTCGTCTCCCATGCCTTTCCGCAGCTTTGAATTGCTGTCCCTTTCTCCTTGAGCTGGTTTTAGGATAGCTCCTGTTTTTTACAAAATATGTGGGGTGTTTCTTACGGATTTCTTACGATTTGATGTGCATCCCAGGGCAGCGGCCTTCCGTTTCTATTGCAGGGCTTTCATATATGCCTGGAATTCCCTTTCCGTGTAGGTATGTACCTTCGCGAAGCAGTACTTCTCGAACATTTTCAGCCCAAAGCAGACATATTCCTCCCCTGCCAGTCCACCCATCCTTCTGGCGAAATCGTCAAAGGAAGCGGAATTTTGTACTGCTCTCTTCTTTTCCGCGGTAGCCGGATTCTGTCCATTGGCATTTTCGTTGTACACAAGGACATATTCCACGCATTGCCGCATCTGGCTGATTCCCGCGGATACGATATCCGTGAAAATCAGCGTGCTGTCGTATATTTTTTTGCGGATGTCAAACTGTTTTTTCGAGTCGATGTACCCGTTTTTGAATTCAATGAAAGCCAGCTTCCCTTTTCCCATGTCCAGAAGCGCGTCATTGGATTTCGGCACGTCGCTTAGGCCCAAGTCCTCGATATACTTTTCTTTTACCAGGTCAAAGTCCACCGCCGGGTCGTCCCGCCCTGTCATATAAGCCGGATTGCCAATATCATGTTTATCCATCGATGTATCCTTTAATGTAGATATGCTTTCGGTGAATATCGGATAGTCACGCCAACGAATCATCTCTCCACCTCTCGTCCTCCAAATCCTGTAACGGTTTCGACAGCCTGGCATAAATTCTTTCGATGTCGTCGCTCACGTCTGTGATGGCAGCCTGGTTGCCGCTGTTTTCTGACAGATAGTATCTGCACTTGTCCGCCATCTCATATTTTGCGGAGTAGACCTGGATTGCCCTCAGGAAATACGGACTGTGGGTATTCAGAAGAATGTGGACATCAAATTCTTTGTGGAGCAGGACAATCAATTCCGCGAAGAGGAGCTGCCATTCCGGATGCAGATGAATCTCCGGTTCGTCCAGGATGACGACTCCGTTGTATTCTATTCCGCCGTTCAGCAGCAGCGTCTTCAGGATGACGAATGTCTTCAAGCCTGTGGAGAGGTTGCGCACATCCAGCAGTTTGTCGGAATCGGCGCTTTTGTAACTGTATTCTTTCTGATTACTCCTGACAATCTCTCCACTACAGACGGATGATATCTTCTCATATATGTTCTGGAATTTATTATTTACGATAATTTCCTCTACAGCAGTCTTCTTACTGGCATTATCAAAAATCTTCTTCCTTAAATGGGTTCTATGATCTGCATACCGCGACCTAATGCCAAAATATGGCGATGGAATGGTATCCAGCAGAAAAGGATCGTCCATGTATACTGCTTCCACATGGAGATTGATGGCATTTTCTATACCTGTTACTCTGTTATTTTCTATGGAAAGAGCTATGCTCTTATCCTTAATCTGCAGCCTGATTTCTCCCTTTTTATTTGTGAAAAGATTTGTCACCTGGCCATTGAATTCAGTATCCATTTTCTTTTCCACAATGGCTTTCAATATTTCCTCTTCCGATACATCCATAATTTCCTGAATCCGATGCACGACTTCATCAGAATCGTTCACTTCTATTAAGCGAAAATCATCTGTCCCCTCTCCTGATTTCTCCACCATCTGCAATACGGATTCACTGATTCGATCCTTAAAGCCTGACTTCTGGGAAAGAGAAACTTGATGTGACGCAATGTCTTCTGCCAATATTCTTATATAATATCTAACAGGTGTTCTGTTCGCGTTTTTCAACACTAATGAAAGCACACTCTCTATACTGTCAATCCTCTCAGAAAGCACTTGCCTGTCCACATCATAAAAGCTGTTGAAAACAGCAAAAAGCGCTTTCCCTACCGTGCTTTTTCCCGTATCGTTTTCCCCTGCAATCACCGTTATACCATCTATTGCAATCTGGGTTTCTACTAATTTCCCTATATTTTTCAACGACAAAACCACAACAATCCCCCTCTTCTATAAGAGATGACGCTACTATAAGAGGCACTTTCAATTATACCCACAAATTGTTTCACCAAATCGTTCCACCCGCATCCTTCTTGCCGCTCCACCCTAAAGATCAAACAGGCTCAACTGATTGGACTCCGGCAGGCTCCCCAGCAGGTTCAGGGAATCCATGAGGTCCACCATGGTCTTTGACACCTTCGTCCGTTCCCTGAAGTCGTCCTTGGACAGGAAGGGCCCGTCCTTCACCGCCTCCACAATGGCGTCCGCCGCCTTGTCCCCCAGGCCTTCTATGCTGTTTAAGGAGGGCATGAGCTTGCCGTCCACGATCTGGAAGGATCTGGATTGGGCGGTGAAGATGTCGATGGGCATGAATTCGTAGCCCCTTTCATACATCTCCTGGACGATGCGCATGTCGCCGTAGGCCCCCTCCTCTCTGTTGGTGAGGGGAACCGCCCCCGGCTCTTTGTCCGCCGCCGCGTCCATCCTACGTTTGTAGTCCGCCATGTTGGCTTCCAGGCGAGCCTTTCCCTGGCACATCAGCTCATAGGAGAAGGCCTTGGCCCGGATACTGAAATAAGCCCCGTAGTAGGCCAGCGGATAGTGCACCTTGCAGTAGGCGATGCGCCAGGCCATCATGACATAGGCCGCCGCGTGGGCCTTGGGGAACATGTACTTTATCTTCTTGCAGGAGGCGATGTACCAGTCCGGCACCTCCTTCTCCTTCATGGCCGCGATCCAGTCGTCCTTAAGGCCCTTGCCCTTCCGGACGCTCTCCATGATGGTGAAGGCCAGGCTGGACTCCACCCCCATCTGGATCAGGTAGATCATGATATCGTCACGGGTACAGATGGCCGTGGAGATGGTGGCCGTGCCGCTCATGATCAGGTCCTTCGCATTGCCCACCCACACATCCGTGCCATGGGACAGCCCGGAAATCCGCACCAGGTCCGAGAAGGCCTTGGGCTGGGCGTCGATGACCATCTGCATGGCGAAATCCGTGCCGAACTCGGGTATCCCCAGGATGCCCAGCTTCGTGCCCCCGATCTGGTCAGGGGTGATCCCCAGGGCGTCCGTATTCTGGAACAGGCTCATGACCTCCTGCCCGTCCAGGGGGATGGTCAGGGGATCCACGCCTGTGAGGTCCTGGAGCATCCTGATCATGGTGGGATCGTCGTGTCCCAGAATGTCCAGTTTCAGCAGGTTGTGGTCGATAGAGTGATAATCAAAATGCGTGGTGACGATATCCGTCTCCATGTCGTTGGCCGGATGCTGCACCGGGGTGAAGGAGTTGATGTCCTGGCCGAAGGGCAGCACAACGATGCCGCCGGGGTGCTGGCCGGTGCTGCGCCTGACCCCTGCCACGCCCATGGCCAGCCGCTCCATCTCGCTCTTCCTCCTGTGCCTGTTCCTCTCCTCGAAGTAATTCTTCACATAGCCGAAAGCGGTCTTGTCCGCCAGGGTGGCGATGGTGCCCGCCCGGAAGGTCTGGCCCGCGCCGAAGATGACCTCCGTGTACTTATGGGCCTTGGACTGGTACTCCCCGGAGAAGTTCAGGTCGATGTCCGGCTCCTTGTCCCCTTTAAAGCCCAGGAAGGTCTCGAAAGGGATGTCGAAGCCGTCCTTGTGCAGAGGCTCCCCGCAGACCGGGCAGTTTTTGTCCGGCATGTCCACTCCCGCCTTGCCGCCGTAGGCCTTCACGTCCTCCTCCTCGAAGTCCACGTAATGGCATTTGGTACAGTAATAGTGGGGGCTTAGGGGATTAATCTCCGTGATTCCCGCCATGGTGGCCACGAAGGAGCTTCCCACGCTTCCCCTGGAGCCCACCAGATACCCGTCCTCCACGGATTTCCACACCAATTTCTGCGCTATGATGTACATCACCGCGAAGCCGTTGGTGATGATGGAATGGAGCTCCTTTTTCAGCCTCGCCTCCACGATTTCCGGCAATTCCGGCCCGTAGATCTCATGGGCCTTGTCGTAGCAGATCTTGGTCAGCGTCTTGTCGCTGTCCTCGATGACAGGGGCGCATTTGTCCGGCCGCACCGGGGCTATCTGCTCCACCATGTCGGCTATCATGTTGGTGTTTTTCACTACGACCTCATAGGCCTTGTCGCTCCCCAGGTAATCGAATTCCTCCAGCATCTCCTCCGTGGTGTGCAGGAACAGGGGCGCCTGCTCGTCAGCGTCCTCAAAGCCCCTGCCGGCCATGATGATGCGGCGGTAGACCTCGTCCTCGGGATCTAAGAAATGCACGTCGCAGGTTCCCACCACGGGCTTGTGGAACTGCTCGCCCAGCTTCACCACCCGCCGGTTCATCTCCTGGATGTCCTCCATGGAATCCACATTCCGTATCCGCTCGGACTTTATCATGAACTTATTGTTGCCCGTGGGCTGGATCTCCAGATAGTCATAAAAGTTCACTATCCTGGCAATCTGCATGTCGCTCTGGCCGTCCAGCAGGGCCCGGTAGAGCTCCCCGGCCTCACAGGCGCTCCCCAATATGAGTCCCTCCCTGTACTTCTGAATCAGGCTCTTGGGAATCCTGGGGTGCCTACTTGCGTAATAGGTCAGGTGGGACTCCGTCACCAGGCGGTAGAGGTTGATGCGGCCCAGGTCGTTCTTGGCCAAAATGATGGCATGGTAGGTGGGCGCTTTCTTCACCAGATCCGCGCTGGCGGCTCCCAGAGCGTTTAGCTGCGCCAACGTATGGATGTCCTTTTCCTCCAGCATCTGGATGAGCTTCACGAAGATCCACGCCGTGCACTCCGCATCGTCCACCGCCCGGTGATGGTTCTCCAGGGAGATGTTCAGGGTCTTCGCCACCGCGTCCAGGGTGTGCTTGGCCTGGTTCGGAAGCAGCACCCTGGCGATGCCCACGGTGTCGATATAGGGATGCTCCATGGGGAGGCCCTGCCTCCTGGCATTCTCCAGCATGAAGCTCATGTCGAAGCCCGCGTTGTGGGCCACCAGAATTGCGCCCCGGCAAAATTCCAGGAACCGGGGCAGCACCTCCTCGATCAATGGAGCGTCCGTCACCATGTCGTCCCGGATGCCGGTGAGCTTCTCTATCTCAAAGGGGATGGGCACCTGGGGGTTCACGAAGGTGGAGAAGCGCTCCGTCACCTGGCCGCCGCAGACCTTTACCGCTCCGATTTCGATGATCCGGTTGTTCACCGGCGAGAAGCCCGTGGTCTCGATGTCGAATACCACAAAATCGTCTTCCAGTGTGCCGCCCTTGTCCCCGGTGACGATTTCCTTCAGATCGTCCACCAGATAGGCCTCCACGCCGTAGATGACCTTGAAGAAGTCCTGCTTGTCCGGGGGCTCCTTTCCCTGGTCCTTGCATTTCCCCTTCTCTGCCTTCCAGAGGTCCTCCCACACATGGTAGGCATCCGTGAAGCCCTGCACCACGCCGTGGTCCGTGATGGCGATGGCCCGATGGCCCCACCCGTAGGCCCGTTTCACGATGTCCTTGGCCTCAGAGACACCGTCAAAGTCGCTCATCTTGGTATGGCAGTGCAGCTCCACCCGTTTATGGGCGGCAGTGTCGGAGCGGACCTTGACGAAATTCGGTATCTTCTTGATGCCGGTGAGGGAGCCTATGGTGAGCTCATGGTCGAATTTGTCCAAGGTGGCCACGCCCTTGAGCTTCACGAAGGTGCCGGGCTTCAGGCTTCCCAGAAGCTCCTTCACGAATTCCGTCTTGGTGAAGAGCTTCACGGTCATGGTGTCCGTGAAGTCCGTCACATCGAATATGACTATCGTCCTCTCGTTCCTGATCTCACGGCTTTCCGTCTTCAGGACCTTGCCGCGGATGGTCACATCACCCACCTCGCCGATGATCTCGTCGATGGGGATGGGCTCCTCCTCGAAGTCCTTTCCGTAGATCACATCGGGATTGTCGGACTGCTTTAAGGGACGGTCGCCTCTGCGGAACTCGCCCCGCTTGAAATCGCCCCGGAATGCCTTTTTTCCGTTTCCGCTGCCGTCTCCCGGAGCATCCGCTCTCCCACCGAAGCCGTTTCCGCCGTCCCCGTTCCTCTCTCCGGGGACGAAGCCATTGCCCTTTGCGGCTCCTCCGGCCGGGAAGCCGCCGGACTTGGCGTCGCCCTTTGCCCCCCGGCGGTCTCCGCCCGGGCCTCCCCGGCCATTGGCGGACCCGCCTCCCGGGGCCGTCTGCCCGGACTGCCCCTCCCCGTAGGCCCCGCAGGCCTTCGCCCGCAGGAAGATCTCGTTGACCTTCATCTGGAGCCGCAGCTCGTCATCCTCGGCGAACCTGCCGGACTCCGCCTCTCTGTAGCCTACCTCCACGCCTGCCGTCAGGCCGCAGCGCTCCACCAGTATCTTCTCCAGCACCCGGATCAGCTCCGGCTCCTTGCTGTGGTTCAGCACCGTATCGTCAATGGTCAGCCGAATCCGCCCGGACTCCGGATAGGTTATCTGCGCCGTGCGGAATGCATTGTACTCCACATGGCTGTACTCTTTCAGCTCCGCCAGGATGCTCTCCCGGTAGGCCTCCATCAGGTTCTCCGGGGTATACTGGGCAGAGAGCTCGAAGCGCTCGAATATCCGCACTGTCAAAAAAGCATGGGGAAAAAGCTGGGATTTGATCGCCTTTTCCGCTGCCCAGATGTCCTCTTTGGGCAGCAATCTGGTGCTGAACAGATAGACTGAGAGCCTGTCCTTCTGTTTCGTGGCGGACACCCGCTCCACCGCCGTCTGCTCCAGCTTGTCGTGCAAAGTCCCCTTCAGCTCCAGGGAGGGGAATACTTCAAAAAATGGTTTCGCTTTTGTCATCATTTCCAGTTATCCAGCTCTTCCTTTAACGCGTCCAACAGCTGCTCCTCGGGAACCTTGCGCAGGATCTCCCCTTTTTTGAACAGGAGCCCCTCGCCCGCTCCGCCTGCCACTCCCAGGTCGGCCTCCCTGGCCTCCCCGGGGCCGTTCACCGCACAGCCCATGACGGCCACCTTGATGTCCAGGGGATAGTCCGCCGCCAGCCGCTCCACCCTGGCCGCCAGGCCAATCAGGTCTATCCTGGTCCTGCCGCAGGTAGGGCAGGACACCACCTCGATGCCGCCTCCCCGCAGGCCCAGCGTCCGCAGGATCAGCTTCGCCGACCTGATCTCCTCCACAGGGTCTCCCGACAGGGACACCCGGAGGGTATCGCCGATGCCCTGGTGGAGAATCAGGCCCAGGCCGATGGAGGATTTGATATTGCCGCTCCACACAGTCCCGGCCTCGGTGATCCCCACATGGAGGGGATAATCCGTCCGGGCCGCCAGCAGCTCGTGGGCCTTCACGCACATGAGCACATCCGAGGATTTGATGCTTATGACTATATTCTCGTAGTCGAATTCTTCTATCATGGCCACCTTGTCCAGGGCGCTCTCCACGATGCCCTCCGCGGTGACGCCGCCGTATTTTTCTATCAATGCCTTCTCCAGGGAGCCGCTGTTGACCCCTACCCGGATGGGGATGCCCCGCTCCTTCGCCGTGGCCACCACAGCCTGCACCTTGTCGGGGCCGCCGATGTTGCCGGGGTTGATGCGGATTTTGTCCGCCCCGTTCTCCATGGAGGCGATGGCCATCCTGTAGTCAAAGTGGATGTCCGCCACCAGGGGGACATGTATCTGCTTTTTGATCTCCGCAAGGGCTTCCGCGGCCTCCATGTCCGGCACCGTGCAGCGCACGATTTCGCAGCCCGCCTGCTCCAGCGCCAGAATCTGGGCCACGGTGGCGGCCACATCCTGGGTCCTGGTGTTGGTCATGGACTGAATCAGGATCGGATTGCCTCCCCCTACTTTTCTGTCGCCTATCTGTACTACTCTCGTCTTCTCCCTGTGCATGGCAGCCTCCTTTTTCAGAATATATCCTCTCGGAATCTCCAGGCCACATATCACACGGCTTTCCGGAAATCCCTGGGAGCGATTCCTCCCCTTTTCCAGGCGCCGTCCTGCCACAATGCCTGATTTTACCTTCTGAAATTCCGAGAGTCTATGAATCTATCGCCTCACGGCTTTTTCCATACATTCTAATATAAACGAAAGCACCTGAAAAAGCAACCCTAACCGGGCGTTCCGCAGAGGGCGCAGCAGGGACTCATGGGCGGCGGCAGGGGACTTATGGGCGGCGGGGCTCACAAACGGCTGGCGGGGCTTATAGGGTTCAGACGGCCTCTCAGCCCCTCCTGCAGCAGAACCGTCCCGGGCTCACCTGAATCGCCAGATCCTCCATGCAAAGCTGCATCAGGCAGGCTACGATCTGCTTCTCCGGATACGGCTTCTCCGGGTATCTGTCCCACAGGCGCTGTCGGATCTCCTCCGGGGACCTGGCATCGAAGTCCAGCACGCCGGCCACACGCGCCAGCTCCTCCGGCAGGCCCGCCGTGTCCGGCCGCTCCAGAAAGGCATTGGCCTCCTTACAGCCTGCTTTCCCTCCCGATCCGGCGCCGGCCGCCTTTTTCCCCGTCTCCCAAAGCTGCCAGATTTCCTCCAGGAAGCTCTCGGGACTGAGCACGATTCCGGCCCCCTGCTTCACCAGGCGGTTGCAGCCGTCGCTCAGCCTGTCCGTCACCCTGCCCGGGACGATGTACACCTCCCTGCCCTGCTCCAGCGCCATGTCCACGGTAATCAGCGTCCCGCTCTTTGCCCTGGCCTCCACCACGACCACCGCATCCGCCAGGCCGCTGACGATGCGGTTCCTGGGCGGAAAGTTCCGGGGAAGGGCGGGCGTCCCCAGGGGATAGGTGGAGATCGCTGCCCCTGTCCTTATCAGCCTCTCGTAAATCGGCCTGTTCTGGGCAGGATAGCAGATGTCCACCCCGGAGCCCAGCACCCCGATGGAATTGCCGCCCGCCTCCAGGGCCGCCTCCTGGCTGATGCCGTCGATGCCCCTGGCCATACCGCTGACCACGGTTATGCCCCGCCGCCCCAAAGTGGCCCCCAGGCATTTCGCCACATATCTGCCGTACTCGGAGCATTCCCTGGCACCGATGACCGCCACCGCCGGGGCATCATCCGTCTGCAGCCTTCCTCGGACAAACAGGCCGTAGGGCGCGTCAGGAATGTCTTTCAGCCGTCTGGGGTATCCCTCGTCCCCCATGGTCACCAGGCGGATGCCCTGCTCTTTCATTTTGCGGTATTCCGCCTCCGGCTTCCAGGCGGCGGTATACCGGGCAAGGCTCTGCACCTGTCTGGGGTTCAGCACCTGGCCCCATTTCTCCTTGTCCGCCAGGTAGGCCGCCTCCGGCCCGCCGCAAAGCTCCGTAAGCCTGTGCAGCTGTTTATTTCCCATATCCGGGAAGTTGCACAGCCAGCATGTATAGACCGCTTCCCGTTCTTTCCACTCATTCCGGTTCATATCGTTTTCCTTTCTGCCGGGCACGGCGCTCCTGTTCCACTGGCCGGGAGCGCAGTTCTGCCTCTGGCCTGTTCCCAGTCTTTTTCTGGCCTTTCTCTGGCATATCTCCGACTTTCCCCTCAATTCCCCCAGTATTCCATGGAGGGCCGGTAGTAGGAGGCCTCCATCAGATGGGCCGTCCCGATTTCCTCCGCTCCCTCCAGATCCGCTATGGTCCGGGCCACCCGCAGGATGCGGTGATAGGCCCTGGCGGAGAGCTGCAGGGAGCCGTAAAGCCGCTCCATGCACCGCTGCTGCTCCTCCCCCAGCCCGCAGTACCGCTCCATGGCCGACACCTCGATATCCCCGTTGAAGCGGGTAGACGTCCCCCGGAACCTCTCCTCCTGGATCCGCCTGGCCCGCTCCACCCGTACTCGAATCTCCGCGCTGGATTCGGCCTTGGCCCTGCTCTTCAGGCTGTCGTAGTCCACGGCCGCAAGCTCCACGCACAGGTCTATCCGGTCTGGCATTGACCACTTTTAGAGTTTTATCCTCAGCCACGCTTGCCGCTATATCGCCGATAAACTCTAATTCAATATCCAAATGGTCATTATGCACCGTTATCTGTTTCACTCTATCCATAATGAAGATAGTCTTCTCTTCATCTATGATGCCATTCCGCAATTCATCCTTTATGCGATTCAGCTTGTTTTCAATATCGGCTTTTGTTTCTTCCGATCTCTCCAACTGCTCCATCTTCTCATTCAATACATCTAGTTTGGAATCCAGTTCACGACTCTTTTTCATATAATCAGAATCGTTGATTACACCATTTATGTACTTATCTAACAAGAAACTTTTCTGACCATTTATCTTATCAATCTCTTTCTGAGTTTCTTCTATATCATTTAAGTTATTTGATGATTCAAACAGTTTAGATATATATTCAGCCATTTTATCAATGATAAATTCTATGTCTAAGGAACAATTGTCTGCTATATCGTTCATAAGTTCCATGAGCTTATCATCTTCCAGATTAATACCATCACAGCCCACCCAGTCTTTCGGATTTTCATATTTGATATTTGCTTTCTTCCAAGGATGGATTCTGCCCCTTTGTACATATGTTGAGCATTGCCATACATACTTGAAATTTACACGGTCTTTGCTTTTTATATGTGACCTATAATATACCTTGCCACATTCACCACATATCACCTTACCTCCCAATGGATGTTTGGATTTGTTATAACCTTTTTTCTGGTCTATGCGATTATTACCACCTGATTTTATGCAACGTCCTTCCATAATTCTGTTAGCCTCTTCCCATATAACAGAATCAATAATTGCCGGAATCCTATTTTCATGCACAATCCATTCACTCGGAGGATTCTGTATAATCTTCTTTGTGTCAAAGTCTTTATGTTGCTTATTGAATATCACAGTCCCTTTGTATTTCTCATTCTTAATCATTCTTTTGATTGTAGTCTCTGCAAATTCAGTAGCATTTCTTGTCAAATATCCCTCTTCTGTCAGTTTCTTCCTGATACCCCTGCAACCTAATCCAGATATGTACAATTCAAATATCCGTCTGACAACCTTTGCTTCTTCCTCATTCACGGTCAATTCACCGTCTTTCTGGTCATATCCCCATAATTTACCGTTGGTTATGATGGACGCTCCTGTCTGTTGTCTACGTCTGTTTGAATTGTTAATTTTCTTAGAGAGTTCTCTACTGTATTCTTCTGCAAGAATCGCTTTGATACCAGTAATAAGTGCATCATCCGATTCATACCATTTACTGTCAAGATAAAAATAGAGCCTTTTGCCATTCTTCGTCATCTTGTCAATGAAGACATACCAATCCTTTACATTCCTCATAAGTCTGTCCTGTGATTTTATAACAACCACATCGAACTTATCATGTTCCAAATCTTCATACAGCCTATTATATTCATCACGTTTTTTGGACGTAGTACCAGATTTCCCTTCATCTACATATTTATCCACCAATATCCATTTGTGAGATGATATGCAATTCTCCGCTTCTTCACACTGTTTTGCGAGTGCATTTATCTGTTTTTCTTCTTCCGTAGAAACCCTGGCATAATAAACAGCTCTTAATTCTTTATCCAACATATTTTCACCCCTCTATGAAACTTTGTAGAAAGCTTCATCTCTATTAATGATATTAATTAGTTTCACCTTTTCTGCATCATTAATCAAATTTTTTTCGAATAGCTTTTCTGCGATATTTACAAAGATAACTTTGTATTCTGTTTCATTGACTGTAATGTCTCTATTTTTCAAATATAATTCTCCTTAACTAAATTATATATTATTCTCTTTATGTAATCAATTAATATTTTCTCTCTATTATAAAGGCACCGCCGATATCTATAGCAATGCCTTGAATATTCAAAATGCGTTATTCAATTTTTTTCTTAAATATATCTCCAAGCACTATGTAATCTGGTCATAGTCAGTTTCGGATATCCAGATTGGTTCCGAATCCTACCATGACCGCGACAAACTACTTACAGCAACAGCATTCTATATTCCTACTACTGTAAGAGATATTATTCCATCAGCCTCAACATCATATCAGTCCAATCTCAACTATTACTGGTTTCCATCTTGTGAAGCAATGGCTTTTTCTACACTTCTTCTTAAGGAATCAGTAATTGCCTGAAACATTTGAACCACCCTGGCCATAAACTTCTTATTGATTTCAATCAATCCATCCTGGCATGCTTCATCCGCATTCATCATGGCTTCTTGGACAGCACCATACAAGATTGTGGAAAGCGGGATATTATATAATACAATGAATTCCCTCATGCTCTCGTACATGATTTCTGCCCTTTCTTTGTCGTATCCAAGCCCTACGAGCATGTTCATGAAAAACTCTCTGTCCAGAGCTTCATTCGTCTGCGGATAATCAAATAAGTCACTCGCTGGGACTTTGCACATATATGTGATGTCTGCCATCTTGATGACCTCACAGGAACGGCTCATGCCATTCTTGGAAGTGTCAAGATAAAGCGAACCTTGTGAATCCGCACCTTCACCTTCTATATATTTGCCAAATGCGACAATAGTCCCTATATGCCTTTTGCCCTCAGTGAAGCAGATTACAGCATCTCCTTGCCTGAAGCCTTGCTCGTCTGCCCCATTTGTATATTTCAGAACCGGCCTGTTTTCTTTTTTATATTCCATTTATTTTCTTCCAGATTTATTTTGATATAGCTACACCCATTTTCAGAGCGTAGCCATGTGATAAGATATTGCTTAATGTTTTTTCAATCCCTCACCAAATTTCCTCCAGCTTCTTTCAATCCGTTGGTCTGCAATTTTAATAGAAGACCTGTCCGCAATCTCTTGCATTTGTGCCTTTAAATTTTTTAAGTCATTCACATCACCGTTGATAGTCAGCATACTGTCATAATGGTTGTACACTGTTGGTGCATTTATCCTCTTATCCACCACCGGTTCAGGCATCTTTACATTTCCCCATATTTTAAACAAGTCATCTTTGAACGGGTCAAAGGGAATCATACCAGAATTGCCTTTGGACAGCTCATAAAGCCTGTCGGTCTGTTCAGCCGTCAATACGGTATCGCCTTTCTTCAGTGGCGTGAGCATCGCATTCCTGCCAGGGGAGAGAATCAGTTCGTCCCCTTTTTCCTGCGTCCATGCGACCTCGTCCCTGCTAAGCCTGTGTACGCCCTTCGCATATCCACCGACTTTATTCACCTTGAGGTTCTTGTTCGCCCCAAGCTGTCCGGCGAAACGTGCCCGCAGTGTCGCAAGTTCTTCCTGGCTCGGATGGTGGTCTAGGGTAGTGAGCAGCACTCCGGAAGCGGAGCGCACCTCATATGACACTGTTGCTTTCTGGGATGGCTGTGTTCTGCCAGATGGCGGTGTTGGGCTGTGGCTAGGTTTTGTCCATCCCGAACCAGTACTACTTGTAGTGCCTGAAGTGTCACCCCCAGAGCCATAGCCTGAAGTCCCTCCTCCGCTTCCGGCAGATGCGTTCATAGCGTCCAATGCCGCCTTTGCGCTCCTTGCGGCAGATTCTACGCTGGCAAGGGAATTGACGATGGCACTGACGTTGTAGCCACGTTCCAGCGTGCTTATCAGGCTCTGCTGCAGCGTGTTCGTCATGCTGGCAAGGTTCGCTTCTGAATAATAGGATGTCATGAGTTCGTTCACTAGGTTGTCCGCTTTTGTAGAGAACATCCATGCAAGCGTATTGGCAGTGCTGTTCGCCTGTGCCTGTAGCTTCCATGTCTCTGCTTCTACAGCCATGATGTTGCCGATGAATGCGGATGTGTTCTGGGACAAGGCTTCGCCATAGCTTGCGATTGCCTGCTCACCGGACTGCCATGAGGATATGAGGGTGTCGGATATGGTGATGCCATGTTCCACGGCGATATTGGCAATCTCCTGTCCTACGAGAGACGCATTGTTCTTCACTGTCTCAAACGATTCAGCGATGATGGTGTCTCTTTGGTTGAGGGATGCCCTGAGGGATTCTATTTCGTCATTGCGTTCCTTTTCGTAGTTCTCGTATTGCTTGTCGAGAGCTTCCTGTTGTACTTCGATGCTGTGCTCATATTCAGCTTCTGCTAATGTCTTCTTCGCTTCGACAAGCTGTTCCTCAAGCTTCTTGCGTTTGGCCACACCAGCGGCTGACGTGTCATATTGGAGTGCGATTATCTGGCGTTCGATGTCGGCCACGGCCTTGTTCTTGTCCGCAATCGACTGCTTGTAGTCATGCAGTTCTTTCTCTTTGATCAGGGAGTCTTTCTGTGCATCTATTAATTCTTTATAAGCGTCAATCTCTTTTTCGATTCCCTTGACGGCATTCTCCACCCTGGCCTCATTCAAGTCCATGATGGCATCCTTAGCACTCTCTGCGGATTTTACAGCGTCCCATTGGGCAGAAGAGAGTTCAGCCAGCCTGTCCGCATATTCTGTAGCGGAATATCTTCCAGCAAGATACTGTGCTTTCAGTCCGTCAATCTCGTCATTGTACTGCTGTACCTGGTGCTGTGCCAGTTCGTACTGCTGTGCGAGTAACCCTAATTGGGTGATTCCCTCCTTTGACCAGACACCTTTGTCGTCTGATACTTCCATGCCATCGAACAAATCTATGATGTTGGAGATTTCGGAGTCGAGATTGGAGAACTGTTCCTGGATGCGGTTGAAGACTTCCGTATGTAGGTTCAATAATTCGTTGTCGAATTCCTCGATGGACTTCTTGCAGTCGAGGATGTTGCCTTCGACTGAGTTAAGTGCATCGACCATGGACAGCCATTCCTCTGTACCTGATTGAATTCTTCCGGAACTAATCGCACTGCTCATCTGGTTCACAAGCTGTGCCTTTTCATTCTCCAACAGCCCTAACTGTTTCTGCGACTGGTCTATCTGTGCCTTGAAGAACGACTCGCCTATCAGCTCGCCAGCCTCTTTCAATAAATCTATCTGCTTGGATATCATATCCTTGCTGTTGCCACGGAGATTGAACTGGTTGCTGAAGTCGTCCATGATGTTGTTGAACTTGTCCAGTTCAAGCTGCCTAATTTCCTTTTTCAGCCCAGCCAGTTCCTGTTGACAGTCTGATACCTTATCCGCCCATGCCTCATATTCCTTTATCGCTTCTACGACATCCTTGTTGCCGTCCCCGATGAAGTCTGTCAGTGCCACTGCGCCGTCTTTCACCTTTGCGGCTATGTCTGCTGGTAGCTTGGACAATGCCTCGTTGGCTTTCTGCGTGTACATCGCCAGCGCATCGGTATAGTTGTTGAACTCCTCTTCTGTAACGCCTAGTTCTGCATCCACAAGCTTGTTCTTCGCGAATGAGCCTGACACATTGTCCAAGCTGTCTTTCAGGAGGGACAGCACATCGTTCAATGCCTCTATCCTGCGCTCGAAGAAGTCCACCGTGTCCTCGAACTCTGATTTCGCCGAATCCGTGCCGGAACCGGAGCCAGAGCCTGTCTTGTCTTTCAGCGCCTCGTTCAGCTTCTCTTTCTCTTTTTCAAGGTCTTTCACCTTGTCCGCATAGCCATGCCCGCCGATCCCTCCGTTGCTGTCGAATGTCAGCTGCAGGTTCTTCAGTATCTCTATCTGGGAGTCTATGTTGGATATCGCGTCTATGTAACCCTGGATGTCAGCTTCCAATCCAGACTTGAACTCCCCAAGGCTGATGTCGCCATTCAGGTAGCTTGATGTGGTAGGGGTGAAGCTGTTCGCGCTCGTTGATACGGATATGCCGCCGCTGTCCACGCCGCCTACGGCACTGTAAACCTTGTCTATCGCACCTGATACGGCCCCTGTAGCCATCTCAGCGATAGCCTTTGCCACATCCGCCGCCTTCTGCATGATCCCGCTGAGGGACTGCTGCGCGTTCACGGAGTTTATCCTCATGCTCTCAGCCATGCTGGCTGCGGCCTTTGCCATGTTGGATGCGATGTCGCTTGCCACTGTGGCGGCATAGATATTGAAGTCTGTCGCGTTCTGTGCCTTTGACTGCGTGGCCATCGCATAGGACTCCACCGTCTGCCTGTCTTTGTCTATCTCAGCGTTCAGTTCGGCATTCAGCACCTCTATCTGGTGCCTTGCCTCCTCCTCGCTTATCTGCCCCTTTGCATTGCCTACCTGGTTGGCAATCTCAAGTTCTGCGATGGCAGTCTCTTTCTTTGCCTCCAATACGGCCTTGTCTGCTTCAAGCTTTGCAATCTGCGCGTCTATGATGGACTTGTCTCCATCAAGGATGCTGTTGACGACTTCTTCATTCAGCGTAATCTGCCCATTGGCTGTCACTTCTGCATTTGTCAGAATCTCAGGATACATCTTTGCAAGTTCTGCGGCCGCTGTTGCTGACATGGTAAGCCCGTCCGCGACTGCCTCCTGCACCTTCGCCAGGTTCTCGAACTGGTTCGTCACACCATCGATGACGTTCGCAGTGTCGTTCCATGTGTCCCCAATCGTTGTGGCATATGCTTCCATGCCTGTATCGCCGTAGGAACTTAACCGTTGTAGCGAGTCTATCAATAAGTCAACCTGTTGGCGTTCTTCATCTGTTGACAATGCATCCTTCAATTCGTTCAGTCTTTGAATAAGTGAGTCAGGCTGTTGCGCTATGAGTGCGCTCAATCCCTCTGACAGGTTCCCGAATCCATCTGCCGCCAGGTCTATGTAGGGTGCCAGTCCTGGGAACTGCTGCATCAGGTCTATGACTGATATGCTGTCAAGCTCTCCTTTGTTGAATGAGTCCAGGGCAGAGCGGAGGGTGGTGATTGCGGACTGGATGCCGTCTATGGATTCTTCGTAGGTGGAGAAGTCGAAAGCCTGAGTCTTGCCACTTTCATCTTTTATACGCTGAATCTCTTTCAAGAGTTCATCGAATGTGATATCCCCTACATTTTCAATGCTGTACGCAATCTCTAAATCCTCTGGAGCAATCTTACTGATATTGTCTTCACCAAATAGTCCCGCCAACTGCTGATAGCTCTCTGACTGTACAATCCCCATTTCCTGCAGCAAGTTAATCAGCTGGCTTATTTCCATCCCATATTCCCTGGCTGTGTTCTTTAGTGACTCATAGGATGCAATCTGTTGGTCAGTTGCTACGTCTGCATTAAAACCTGATAAGCTTTCTGTAGAGACTCCACCAAAATCGGACAGTACTTTTTCCACTTTGTCTTTTAGACCATCTGTATTCGGTTCAAAATTGGCTTTAAACTGCCACTCACTGACTTCCTGCTGTAATGCGGGGTACATGTTGCGGAAATAGTCTTTAACTGACTGATCCACATTATTGTCACTTAACACTGAACTGAGTGTTTTCGCAAAAGCATCTATAGACCCTGTTATGGCTGTTCCATCGCCGGATTCAAATGCCTTTTTATATTCTGAATACGCTTCATTAACATCATGCCAGCTGTCTGCAAGTTCCTCATTCGCAAAGATTCTGTCTTGCAGAACGTATATATCCCAGACATCCTGATAGTTTTCGAGTGTTTCTTTTACTTCATTTGCCCTATTGGTCAGGTTCTTCAGGAATTCATCTGGCGCATCATAACCACTGGCTATTTTCTGGATATTTAAAATATCATCATATACATTTTCAAGACTGCCACTTAGCATGATAGCACCATTGGCTGTTTCATCATATCTGTATCCGGCTGCCTCCAGGGCATCTATCAGTTCTGCATTCTGTCCGAAATCGGCGAGAAGACCATTTACACTGGTCTGGACATCTTCCATCTCGCCAACCATGCGGTCAATATTATCCTTATAACCATCCCGCCAGTTTGCAAAATCATTTAGAAGACCGCCATCATTAAGTTCATTCTTTGTGGCTTGCCACTGTTTCTCTGTAAGCCTGTCAAAAGCATCTGCCTGTCCGTTAATTGCATCTGTGATAGCATATATGCTATCCTGTTCTGTGCCATATTTCTCAATCAGTTCGTCTTGAATCGTCATGAGGTTCTTACGTGCTTCAGTAACATCGGAGATTGATGCTCCGCTATCGTTGATAGTTTTGTATAATTCTTCAATTTTGGATTTATAGCTTTCAATATCTAATGCTGAAGATTTGAATTCTGCACCTAAGTCTTTAGCATTCTCTGCCACTGTATCAGACATTTGGGATAGTTCATATAAAGTCGAGATTGCCTTAACAGAAGCCTGTATTGCAACACCAATACCAAAGCTTATAGCGGCATTCAGCAATACCGTCTTCAGACGTAGGGCATCCGTTTCAACTCCAGCCGCATTGAGGAATGATTTGTAGCCAGATAATGAAGCAGGTGCGTCTTTGGAGCATGTCGAGAGATATGCTTTCAACTGGGCATTGTTTTGAACTACAGATTCACCGAATTTATTGATATCCTCATTACCTGTTAATAATTCTGCATTCCATCCGCAAATAGCTTTCTCTGCTTCCGCAAAATGATTCTTCATATTCTTGATATTCGTTATATCTATGCCAAAAATATTCCCTTGGATATCAAGCTTTCCTTTATCTTTATCATATATCTGAGTAATACCATAGTCTTTATTCACTGCTGTCATGGCTGTGTTCAAAGCCATAACCATAACCGGGATTTCACCGACTGCATCAATCAATGACTCGGCTCCTTGAATCATCCTGTCAAAGAATGATACTCCATTCATTATTGCCTGTTTATTTGTTAG
Source organism: uncultured Acetatifactor sp. (assembly GCA_910585615.1). Taxonomy (GTDB): domain Bacteria; phylum Bacillota; class Clostridia; order Lachnospirales; family Lachnospiraceae; genus Acetatifactor. Next base: position 7,459 of record CAJUFO010000027.1, on the reverse strand, counting down.
CGAATTGACAAACGAGTCAAAGCTGTTCTGCAAGGAATTCAAGCGTCCTTCCCACGAATTCGCGGTTTTCTCTGCTTCTTTGAGTGCTGATCCTGTTCCTTGTGAGAACTCGCCCAGCATCTTTTCATACAAATCCCAACGACTGAGCAGACTGCTCAATGCATTTGCATGGTATTTCCCGCCCAGGTCTGATATCAAGCCTTGCTTGTCCGCACTATTATCTGGCAATGAATTGTATACCTTTGCTAAGTCCTTCAGCACCTCCATCGGGTTCCTAAGCGTAGCCATCCCATCTTTCATGTATTCCAGTTCCACACCCAAGGAATGACATCTTGCTTCGACTTTCTTCAGCTGGTCTTCATCTATCACTTCACCGTCAAACTCGCCACTGACCTGTTGGAGGTTTAATACAATGCTTCTGAAAGCACGTCCAATTTCTGAACCAGAACGTTTTGTCGTAGCAATCATGGTAGCTTCGGCAGCAGTCATCTCATCAATCGCCACTCCCGCATTTGCCGCAAAGGAAGCTGAGACACGGGTAGCATCGGCAATGTCAGTCAGACTGGCACTATTACGGTTACTGATATAGTTCGCACCATCAAGGGCGGCATTCAGTTTTTCGATACTTCCTCCATATTTATAAGCCGCATCAGTAGCCAATAAATAATTGTTGGCATTTTCAGCTGTCATATCACCGGCAGATTGTGTAAGCAACGATAGTTCTCCCAGTTCCTTTGACAAATCTTCATAACCAGACCTAGCCATCTCCTGGACTCCAAGCAGGTAACCATTTGAAAGCTGGCCATATTTGCTTGCCACCTTGAAAGCTTCATTGCCCAGTTCTTCCAACTGCCTTTTTGTCATCTCAGAAGTCTTGCTTATTTCTGTCAATATCGTATCATTTGAGCGCAATGTCTTCAGGGATTTGGCAAAATTGTTCACTGTAAGAGACGCCAGACCAAAGAAGCTCCCAATCTTGGTAACATGGGACAGCATCTCTTTGATTTTCTCAGTAGTGCTTTTTGTAGCGTATCCTGTGGCACTGACTTCAGATTTATAGAGTTGAAACGCCTCTGTCGCATTTTTCAGAGTCCCTCTATCATCTACAGAGTTAATAAGCTCTCTGACCCTCTCACTTTCTTCCAATAGAACGCTTGACTCCCTTATTTTGCTGTTCTTATTCAAGAATGTTGTCAGGTCATTGTAAAGCTTCTCTCTCTTCATGTCCACACTGACGGATATCGGGTTCTTCTCAGCGTATGCTTTTGCATCTGCAATGACCTTCTTGACCTTTAATTTCGCTTTATTCTCATCTATATTCAATAAATCAATATCTTTAAAAGAAGCATTCCTTAAGGTCTTATTAATCTCACTTTTCAGGTTTTTATTGTCAATCTTTGCTTTTAATTTAAGCGTGGACAACTGTCCATTCAATTGCTTGATATACGCATTCAATTCTTTCTTTGATTCCGCCCTGCTGAATGTCGCAACCAGTTTCAATGAATTTACCGCTGTCTGCAATGCCTTAATGTCAGCATTTATCATCTTTTTGCTTTTTGCTTGGTCTAACAAGGCAGTCAGTTTTATTAAAAATTCATTATCCAATATTAAAAATACCTCCAATTTTTCGCATAATAAAAGAGAGACTATCGAAACAATCTCTCCATAATGTTTCCTTATTCAATTTTCTTAGTTTGCAGTTAAAATTTACGTTTGCATCTCACACAGACACGATTGTACCCGTTTGTACCGAAGCCTGTTAGAAGACTGAATTTTTTTTGTACCAATTGCACTTCAGCGCTTCGACAATATGGGCATCTTACTTTTGACACCTCTTTAGGTTCTTCGAATGCATCAGGTACATAAGTGCGCAATATCCTTTTTACTTCGTCAAGCCCACATTCAGATTCTGGTGGTGCTTTGAATTCTTTTATAAGGAAAAATAAATCCCCATGTTCATTCAAATCTATCGGTTTATCCCTCAAACTTGTGGTTTTCCCATTATTGCTTTTATGTCCATAATAATACCATGTAATCCAATCTGAATGTTTTTCTTCGTTCTTCAAATCTGCACCACATATCGGGCATACATCAGCATTTCCTTGCTTCCCCATTAAAAACATTTTATTGAAGCTGCTACCACATTTAGGGCATTTCACATTATCTTCACCCATTCCCCGAATCCCCCAATCCCAACTATTAACATGCATTATACTACAGTCTTATAGTTTTGGCAATACCTCTCGAACATATATTCTTTCAATTCTATCTCATAGCATCCTCCCACTTATATTTTATTCCACATTTTATTTTCACTATTCAGTTGTAATTGTTTGATTTCCAGCCTGATATTGGCTACTTTGATTGTTTGATTAAGGAACATGATTTTCAGATTTAATCAATATTGCGCAATACTAATAGTTACTTCTAAAAGAGACTATTATCCAGATAATCATTCAGTGCTTGTAGGGTAGATTCCCACAGTTTCTTCTTCCCTAACTTGAAGTCCGAGAGCAGCTGTTTGGGAACCCCAATTTGATTTGCAATGTATGTCTGTTTTTCACGTTCCGCACGTTTTATCAGTTTCTGGCGGACTACTTCTTGGTCTAACATAAAGATATTCTCCTTCCTTGATTTCTATTATAATATATACTTTTTGTCATAATAAAAATACTACTTAAATGGCAGCGTTCTTGTTATTTGTTAATCCCTAATTCTTTACGAAAATATTGCAATGTTGGATATCAAGCATATTTTAATGCTAATCAGCATTACACCAGAAAAAGTATCATACATTTTAATTGGCACCCGGTAATGTACTCGCCTGTTACCGGATGCCGTCCAATATATTGTGGAGATACATTGGATTCCCGCGCCACACAGCCCCTTCTGAAGACTGCATGGCACGGAATGTTGTTGTGGTCTGTATCCCATTGCGGAGTTTTAGGATACATAATGGTTGGATATGGCTTTGACACACATACCAACCTATACATGGAGAATTTATTGGGAACTACAATATTAAATATTACAGTGAGTTTGGCTTGCATTGGCGGCTTTCCATGGTCTGGATTTTCCACGATGCCAGACACCGCCAATGCCGATAGTACGATGCAACAAACAATCCTTGGGGAGACCCTACTTAGCTTACGATCTGTTCCCGCCTCCCTTCACAGGGAATCATCAAAAGACTTGTAAAATCAACACTTTCCAGACTTTTTTGTGGAATTTTTTCAGTTTTTTTGAAGCATCCTAAAAACATTTTTTTATTTTTATCATATAAGACCGTCAACATGCTATCCCTTAAATATTCATTCCCAGGTTTAAAAGCATATGAAATCAATGTATACATTGTGTCACAATTGATATAAAGATTTTTTATTTTACCCATGCATATCTCAAATTCATTAAGCCGCTCATTATGATAAGAAGTTCCCTCCCTATTTAATATCTCCACCCTTTCATCGTATTCTTTTACTATGCCTATAACTTTCTGATATTGTTTTCTATCAACTTTAACCTTGTCCGCTTTATACTCAAAAATAGGTTTTATACCATCTTCACCTTCCCTATATATTTTAGTATTCAGTTTTTTATGTTTTCTGAGATCAATAATCCCCTTCTCAACGATTTTATAAAGCAGATCCATAGGGCAGTTGAAAAACCCCACTTCTTCATCCTTGATTTTCAGTTTTTTACCTTTTTTCTTTTTATTGTTGTATTTCTGTACATCAGCATAAAATTGAGGATATCTTGGATTATGATTCATACATTGCAATTTTCCAATTCTCGCAAGCTCACTCCCAACCTCTATCTCAAAACTTCTCTTGCATGAGTCAATCGCCACTTGCGCTAATACACTACATATTATAAATATATCCTCCAATTCCTTATCTCGGCATCCTCCATCAAACCAATAGCTTAAAGCCAGTTGTGCGATATTGCTTGCAGAACCAATATTGTATTGTGCGGAAGATATGTTGGCATCCATTTTAGAATAGGAAAGCATACTCTTATCATATCCACTGTTGCCATCTGGTTTTATCCCATTGATAATGGTCGGACATTCCGCATATGCTTTTTTTGCAAGTTCAACGATGCTCTTCTGGTCTGTTGTATAAATACTATCTGTATCCAAGTCTTGCCCGTTAAGCCGACTTTGTACATCAGTCCCAATCCCATTAATAATGATAACATTATTGCCTAAGTCTGGAAAATATTTCTTAATCTTATATGGATATACATTCTCCAAATAAACAATATTATTCGGTGAATTATGTGGGCTTCGGAATCCTGCAAGCATTTCACCTTCCCCAAATCTGCTTGTACAACATTGAATCCTATCCTCTGCTTGTATGAAACAATTTTCATCAAGGTAACTTTGTCCTGTAACCGACATCAACATTGCCACAGGGTTCCCACAGATGACTAAGTTATCTCCATACTGGAACAGTTTACCAAGCTTAAGCCTTTGGTCTTTCAGTTCATTGATTTTTGCTTTCTTCTTATTTTTGAACCATTCCATATACCTGAATTCATCATTCCATCTATACAGCGCAATCAAAACATTATTGATGCTGTACCTTGCGGAACCAGTTATCTCCAAATATTTTAGGAATGCTTCGTCATCCAGTTTTAGTTTATTACAGTATTCAATACTTGGAGCCGCAATTTCTTCCAACACGCTTTCATCAGTAGTAAGCAGTGTATTGTTCATTTGAAAAGAACTTCTTTGCAGATCATCATATTTGCTTTTATGGGCAGTCTTAACAATCGCAAACATCTCACCATCTTTCTTCATTATCTTGCTGTAATATTTGAATCCGTCCTCCATTGTTCCGCTTTTACTCATTAAATCAAGAAACTTGATCCACTTCAAAGAATTTTCTGTAACGATCACTTTTATATCCGTCACTTTTATTCTTCTCCCCGTCATATCCGTTTCATATGCCGTATTGTAATCTTCACCATAAAAATCTCTAAAATATTCTTGTATATTCCCTCGAAACAGACATGACTTAAAAAAGTGGCTTCTGCAATATATAAAACCATCCATATTTTCAGGAAAAATATCATTTGAAATAATCCCCATGCCATCCCATAAGACATTAGTAATTTCAGATTTTTCCTGTTCTCTATCACAATAGCACCCCTTTTTGTAATAGGCAGCATCCCTTTTAGGGCATAAATCTGCATCAATGCCATATTCCCCTAAAGCTTTTTTGCTTCTCTCTACATATTCCAATCCAGGATTTTCCACTGCTTTTTTCTTATAAAGAGTCAATCCATATTGGTTAATATATTCCTCAAAAGCGGAATAATCCTTTTCTTTTCTGGTATGTTCAATTTTTTTAACCTTTACAGCAATCGCTTTTTTGAAGCATGAACTCTCCTGATCCTTTAAAACAAAAATGTTCTCCATAGGAATCTGGATATAATCTATCGCAGTTGCAGTGATAAGCGGCGCATATGCGGACATTTCAACTATCTTAGCACCTTTTACATTCGGCATCCTCTCCCAAAGCCCCATTGTAAGGTAGTTAAGCACTTTCCTATGTAGTTCTACCCTGATAAAAAGGCAATGCCCTTCCTTGGCTTTTCCTGGAGACCTCAAAAGCATTTTATAGGTTATAATCTTTTCTTTCCCTTTAATTTCCTTGCCAGTTTTTGAATCAAATGTTTTCCACGCTACAGTTGCGCCATTCTCATAATAGTAATCCCTTAATTCCTGTGTTGTTATAGCTTGCTTTATATTATCTTTATTGGAATCATCTTCATCCACTCCCCAATCAAATTTCATCATCAGGAAATCCAAACTTCTTTTATTTCTATTGACAGTTACACCATGTTTACGGACATATTTTGCAAACAGGCTATTATTAATAACAGCATTCCCATAATCAAGAAATGGTTCCCTGTACTCTTTTAATCCACTATAACATCCATCTTCATTCGCTTTTCTCAGCACAAATTTATAACCATTATTGACTCTGTACAAACTTGCTGCCTGTATGCTTCTAATTTTTATTGCGCTACTTTCCTTTATGCTATCATTATTTTCTCTAACTTTACTCAATATCTACTACCTCCACAATATAAGTTCCACAACAAATAATCCACTTAATACTTCTCCATTCAAAACAAACTAACCATAAAATTTCACTCACACCGTTCATATCATTTCAGGTAAGAGAAGCCAAATCGGAGATTGAAGAATTCTACAACTCCGAAATGGCTTATCTGCATTTTAATTATTCTGTATATTCTCTAATGCAAACGGATGCTTTTTTTCTCCTAAAGTTCTCAATTCCACACTTGCACCTTTCATAGCTGCTTGTAATATGACTACCCTATCATGCATCCTCTGGTATTCCATTCTTTCATCTAAAGACATTTCATTTAAAGATTTTGCAGTTCTATTTAAATCGCTCATTACTTTATTTCCCTTCTTTTGAATTATCTTGCTTACCATCTTCCAAATACTTTTTCACTTCTTCATCAGTTGCATAATAGAACATGAAGCGTCCTTTATATGGGGTGGTGACTTTACCACTTAATCGATTACGGATACTCTCATCACTTAACTTAAATCCATAAACATTTTGTACTATCCTAGAAACATCACTCCGTGATTTGCATATGGAAATTTCTTCTTTGTTTATAACGTCAACAACCTTCACATAAGTACCATTATTGAAAAATTTACCTAATGGCTTATCTATTAGTTTTTCAATAATTAAATTTTCTTCATCAGATAATTCACCATTTTTATATTTTTTATTAATAGTGCTTTTAATCCAAGTATACAAATTTATTTTATTATAAAACTGATTATCAACATTTATCTTCACACCATCTCTTACCGCTTGTCGTGCACATTCCATTTTTTCATTATATTGTTTATTAAATTTACTACCAAGATAAAGTCCTAATTCTTCAATTTGTCTTACTTCACTGTTTTTAAATTGTCCATTTTTATATTTCTGCCTCATAGCACTAAATATTATTCCAATTCTATAATCATCACCTACAACATCATTGATTTTTATATTTAAATGACCATTCTCTTTTTTGTATAATCTAGCATAATGAAGGAAACGCTTTAACGCCACAATGTTATTGTGTTCACAAGAAAAGTCAGGAACATATTTTTTAATTAGTGCGTTTTTCCATTCTGGAAAATTGTCTTTCCTCATGTTCTGTCTTAATTGCACTACAAAAGCCCCTAATCTTTTAACCTTGCAATCTTGTGAATGCTGTGATGGATATTTCCCAAATTCTTTACAGTAATTTGCTACAGCTATAATACTATTTTCAAAATTATATTTATTATATGGTTCCCATATAAACCCTACTTTCGTCAACTGATTTTCCATTTCCTCTGTTAATATATAATTTCCATTTTTATAAACCGCCTTTCTGCGAAAGGCACCGATGGGGTTATGAAACCCAGCCATTG
>CAJUFO010000026.1 GCA_910585615.1 uncultured Acetatifactor sp. | reverse complement strand
TCCTGATCGAAGAGGGAGAGCTGCCCTTTCAGAACCTGGACTATCTCTTCCTCCCAGGCATCCGGAAGGCCGTGGAGGAGAAGGCGGAGACCATTGCCGCCTATACGGTGGGCAAGGACGGCCTGAGGGCCTTTACGCTGCGCTTGGGCGACCTCACGGACGAGGAGCGGCAGATTATCCTGAAGGGCTGCCTGATCAATTATAATCGGGTGGGATGACGGAGAAGCGGAGGGCAGGGCCTTATGCGGCATCTGCCCTTTCTGCATAGCCGGGGATTCGACATAGAAGGAAAGCGGATGAGGCAAGAGGAAACGGAAGAAAGAGACCGGTGCCGCGACGGATACCGGGAAAGGCGGTGGATATCATGTTGATTGAACCAAGGGAGATGAAGCTCCGAGCGGGAGGGCATGTCGCCATCCGGAGCGCGGCGGCAGAGGACGCGGAGTCCCTGTGCGCCCACCGGACGATTACCTCTGCGGAGACTTATTTCATGTCCCGGTATCCGGAGGAATGCAATTATGACATAAGTGTCATGAAAGCTAACCTGACGGAGATTGCGGAGGATCCGAAATGCTTTATGGTGACAGCCTTCCTGGAGGGGCGCGTCGTGGCGGATCTGGGGGTATCCTATGTCCGCCGCTATCTGAAATACTGCCACAGGGCCTACCTGGGGGTCTCCATCCAGCAGAGCTGCTGCAACTTAGGGCTGGGCGGCATCATGCTGAAAATCGCCATAGAGCAGTGCCGGAAGAACGGCTTCGAGCAGCTGGAGCTGGGCACCTTCGAGGACAACGCCAGGGCGCTCCACCTGTACGAAAAGCACGGCTTCCGGAGATACGGCGTCCAGCCCAGGGCCTTCAAGCTGAAGGACGGCACATACCGGGACGAGGCGATCATGGTGAAGATGCTGTGACGCAAATGCGGAACAGTCCGGTAGAGTCGGCTTACCGATGGCATTTTGAATAGGAGGCAGATGTCTTGCAAAACTTTTATATTGAAAGGATAGAACTTCATAACTATCGCAAATTCGAAAATGTAGAATTTAAGTTAGACAGGAACATGAATCTGCTGATAGGGGAAAATGCTTCCGGAAAGACAACGATTCTGGAAGCCGTCACGGTTGCTCTGGGGGCATACCTTGCGGCATACAGGACATATGTTCCAAGCCGTTTTGTCAGGAATATATCGGATAGCGACGTGCGGCGAAAAGGGCAGCGGAATATGGAACCGGATGTCCTGGTAGGGACAGGAATAGAACAATACCCCTGCTATATAGCATCGGAGCTGATGATAAACGAAAAAAAGCATTATTACAAGCGCGTAGTGGAGAAAAAAGACAATCGGACAAAGTTTTCGGGCAGCAATCCCATGCAGAAAATGGTGATGGAGTGGGAGAAGGCGATTAAGGCCGGAGACGGGACGGACGCAAAGTTCATTTTTCCGTTGGTGCTGTACCTGAGCTCCGGGCGGCTGTGGAAGGAAAACAGAAGCTCTGATTTCAACTATGATATTCCGAACCGGACGGATGCCTATCATCGATGCCTGGATTCGAACCGTGGAATGCAGATTCCGTTTAATTATATCCGCCATTTGAAAGAGGTAGCTGCGCAGGAGAAAAAGGGGGTCGATTTTCCGGCATATACCCTGATCATGGATGCAATCAACAAAAGCATGGAAGAGGAAATGGCAGAGGGGGAAAGGATTGAATACTCTCTGCGCTATAATGGCCTTGCGGTGGTAGACAGCGACGGTACATGGATACCCTTTGATGGACTGAGCGATGGGTATCGAAATGTAATCAAAATCGTGGCAGATATCGCGACCCGGATGTGCATCCTGAATCCATATTTAAAAGAAGATACCCTGGAGAAAACTCCCGGGGTAGTGATTATTGACGAGCTGGACTTAAGCCTTCATCCAAAGTGGCAAAGGCGGATCATCGCTACATTGACGACGATTTTCCCGAGAGTGCAGTTCATCTGTGCCAGCCACTCGCCCTTTTTGATACAATCTCTGAAAAAAGGGAAGCTGATTTCCATGGACGGGGAGATTGAGGAGGAATACTATAGCCAGAGCATAGAGGATATCGCCGAGAACATTATGGATGTGGAGAACCCTCAGTACAGTGAGGAACGGCAGAAAATGTATGAATCGGCGGAAGCGTACTTTGCGGGCCTGGAGAGGGCGACGGACAGGGAAGCGCTGAAAGAGATAAAGGAAGAACTGGAGCGCCTGACCGCCAGGTTTGGCGACAATCCGGCATACTATGCCTTTTTGAACCAGAAGTACCTGAGTAGAGCTTCTGAAATAGGAGGAAAGGAATGAGGCCGATAGAAAAGGGGGACTCTCCTTATATGGAGATAGCTTCTTATCAGGAAGCGTTTCCTTATCTGGAGAGGCGGCTGGGAAATTATTGCTCGTTTTGTGAGATGCGGGTAAATAATGCCTTGGCAGTGGAGCATAAGGAGAGCAAAAACAGCGGCGGTGCTTTGACGAAATGGGAGAACCTCCTTTTAAGCTGCACATACCGTAACTCCAGAAAGGGCGAAAAGGTCAAAAAGGGACAGGGCTGGAGGTGGCTATGGCCGGATGAACACAATACTTTTCTGGCATTTTCCTATGAAGGTGCAGTGCCAAAGATAAATGAGGAATATCTGCAAAGGATTGGAGAAGAAGCTTTGAACAGGGCGAAAGCGCTTTTTGAGGATTTGGCGCTGGACTACAGGCCATGCGGAAAAGGAAAGGGCATTGCGGGAAAGAAAAAGGATAAGCGCTGGGAGAGGCGTTTTGAGGCCCTGAGTGTGGCGGAGCATGCAAAGCAGGATTGGGATATGCTCAAAGATACGGAATTTCGGGAGAGACAGCTACATAATATTGAAAATCTGGCCAAAGGGTATGGCTTTTTCTCAATCTGGATGATGGTATTCAGGGAAGAGCCTGAGATAAAGAAAAGCCTGATTCAGATATTTCCAGGGACGGCAGGGAATTGCTTTGATGAAGAGGCAATACCTGTAAGGCGTCCGGAGAGCATATTGGGATTGTAGGGGGGAGAAGAAGCGGCAAGCTGCGCTTTTCCGTAGCAGGAGAGCGCCGGATGTCCGGAGAGGGAGAGGAATGACAGCGCTATGAAAAGGAGCCGGGCGGCGTCAGCGGCAATCAGGATGGCAAGAAAATGCGGGGCTGTGGGGAATGACCATTTTCCCACAGCCCCGGACATTTATGGATAAGCAAACCTTGCCAAACATACTACGCCTCTGTCATATAAGGATAGGCGATGGCGCTGGAAGGGCTGAAGGTCTCCTTCACCGTATGGGGGCTGACCCAGCGGATCATGTTCAGCACAGTGCCAGCCTTGTCGTTGGTGCCGGAGGCCCGGGCCCCGCCGAAGGGCTGCTGTCCCACCACGGCACCGGTGCACTTGTCGTTGATGTAGAAGTTTCCTGAGGAATTGCGCAGGGCCCGCTCCATCTTCACGATGACCTCCCTGTCCTGGGCGAAGATGGCCCCGGTGAGGGCATAAGGGGAGGCGCTGTCGCAGATGGCCAGGGTCTCGTCCAGCTTGTCGTCCTCATATACATAGATGGAGACGATGGGCCCGAAGATCTCCTTCACCATGGACTCGTAGGTGGGTGTCTTGCAGCGGATGATGGTGGGCTGCACGAACCAGCCCTTGCTGTCGTCATAGCTGCCCCCTGCCACAAACTCGCACTCCGGCGAGGCGGCAGCCCTGTCGATGTACCCCTTGCAGGTCTCGAAGGAAGCTTTGTCAATGACTGCGGCCATGAACGTGTCGAACTCCTGGACATCCCCCACCTTCAAAGTGGCGGTCTGCTCCTTTAGGCGCTTCTCCACCACGGGCCAGATGCTGGCTGGCACGAAAGCCCTGGAGCAGGCGGAGCATTTCTGCCCTTGGTACTCGAAGGAGCCACGGACGATTGCCGCCACCAGAGGCTCGATGTCGGCGGTATTGTGGGCGAAGATGAAGTCCTTGCCGCCCGTCTCGCCCACCAGCCTGGGATAGTTGGCATAGGAGGCGATGTTCTCCCCCACCTGCTTCCACACGCTCTGGAAGACACCGGTGGAGCCGGTGAAGTGGAAGCCCGCCATCTTGGGATGGCTCACTACATACTTGGACATGTCGCCTCCGGTGCAGGGCACGAAGTTGATGACCCCTGCGGGCAGGCCGCACCACTGGAGCAGCTTCATGTAGTAATAGTTGGAGAGCACCGCCGTGCGGCTGGGCTTCCACAGGGCCACATTCCCTACGATGGCAGGGGCCGTGGGCAGGTTTCCGCCGATGGAGGTGAAATTAAAGGGAGAGATGGCGCAGATAAAGCCGTCCAGGGGGCGATAGTCCTGCCTGTTCCAGACCCCGGCGCTGCTGGCGGGCTGGTCCCCAAAGATTTCCTGTGCCCCCCACACGCCGAAGCGCAGGAAGTCCGCCAGCTCCGCGATGTCGATTTCCGCCTGGAACACGGTCTTGGACTGGCCCAGCATAGTGGAAGCGTTCAGCACCTGGCGATAGGAGCCGGTGATCATATCCGCTGCCTTCAGGAAGATGGCGGAGCGGTGCTCCCAGGGCATGGCCTCCCAGGCGTCCTTGGCCTCTAAAGCGGCGTCGATGGCCATGTTCAGCTCTTTTTCCCCGGCCATGCAGCATTCCGCGATTACGTGTTTGTGGTCGTGCGGCATGGTGACCTGGATGGTCTCCTCCGTCCAGACCTCTTTACCGCCGATGATCAGGGGAATCTTGACCACCTGGGCGGCCTGCTTTTCCAGCTCCGCTTTCAGCGCGGCCCGCTCGGGGCTGCCGGGCAGATAGCCGTTGAAGGCATCGTTTTTCGGCTTTTCAATGGTGAAATATGCGTTTGGCATGTTCTCTGTACCTCCGTTTTATAGATTATGTAAACCCAGCACGTACACGCTGGAACAATTTTTAGTATACTATGCGGTTTTTGCAGTGTCAAGCTTTCGCACGGCGGTCTGGCGGTTCTACAGATAGCGTGGTTGCTCGCTCGGTGCCACCGCGAGGTGGTTTCATGTGTATGTTGTATGGAAATACCGAGACGGCATGGCCGGGCAGCGGCCTTCTGCATGGAGGCTTTGTCCTGTTCAACTGCCAGGAGAATTCTTTGCCCGGATTCTCCGGCCCCGTTATTGCGCTTTTGTCATTCTTATATTAGGATAAAAGGGACATGATACATAGTACGGACATTCGGCGCAAGGGGACAGGAGCCATGCGCCGAAGTACAGCGGGCTCAATGTCCGCGGGAATCGACCCTATGGCAGAAAGGCGGCAGACAATGGATCATTTGAAAACAGGAGAAGTCATCAGCAAGAGGCGCAGGGAGCTGGGCCTGACCCAGAACCAGCTGGCAAAGACCCTGAACATTTCCTTCCAGGCGGTGTCAAAATGGGAGAACGGCACCGCCTACCCGGACATCGAGATGCTGCCCAGGCTGGCGGCGGCCCTGAACACCACCGTGGACGCCCTGCTGGGCTACCGCAGTGTGGTGACGGACTACGACAAGCGGTACGAGGCAGAGGAATACTACTGGGGGCTTCAGCCCAACCGCATCTGCTACGACATCATGAAGCTCCTTCCCCCCATCAGGCCCTACCGGGTGTTGGACATGGGCTGCGGGGAGGGGAAGGACGCGGTGTTCCTGGCCAAATGCGGTTACAATGTCACTGCCTTCGACATCTCGGAGCAGGGCATAGACAAGGCAAAACGGCTGGCGGAGCACAACAAGGTGGACGTGAGGCTCTTCAAGGCAGACATCCTGGACTACCAGCCGGATGATGACTACAATATCATCTTTAGCAGCGGCATGCTCCACTTCATCCCGAAGCCCCGCAGGCAGGAGCTCTGCGACAGCTTGAAGGCCCATACCGTGGAGAACGGCTTCAACGCCCTGAACGTCTTCGTCCGAAAGCCCTTCATCACCCGGGCCTGGGACAGCACCAGGGACGAAGAACTGCGGCATCCCTGGCATTCCGGGGAGCTGTTCGGCTATTACCACGACTGGCTGTTCCATACCTGCAGGGAGGAGGTCTTCGACTGCAACAGCGGCGGCGTCCCCCATAAGCACTGCATGGATACCCTGATCGCCCAGAAGCTGGAGGCGGGAGTGCAGATAGAGGGGCAGAGCGGAAATGCCGGATCCGGCAGGTGAAAATCCGGGGAGCCGGAACCGGAAGCAGAAGGAAGGAGGACAAAAGCATGCAGAGCACACCATTTTGGGAACAGACCTATGCCGACAGTACCGTCTCTACTTTTTCCCAAGGCCCCACCGCAGACGTGAAGGAGTTCTGCCATATCTTCCCGCCGAATTCCGCCATCCTGGACGTGGGCTGCGGGGAAGGGCGCAATGCCATCTTCCTGGCGGGACTGGGGCACACCGTGGACGCTTTCGACATCTCCGCGGCCGGAATCGAAAAGGCCCGGGAAATCGCCCGTCTCTCGGGGGTCAAAGTCAATTTCTTCCGCTGCGACATCATCGCAAGGCGCGGGATGAAAGCCTTTGACAGAGATTGCCTGAGAGACTATAATCATTTTATTCGATAGCAACCGAGTCGGAGGTGGCCGAATGAAATTCCATGGTCGTGAGAGGCAGGAAAGACAGATTCATGAAATGTTCCGAACCGAGAATCAGGAGACGATTCTGATTTTCGGCAGGAGGCGCATCGGCAAAAGCGAGCTGATTAAGCAGTGCCTGAAGGAAACCAGGATACAGAGCATTTACTTCGAGTGCAAGCAGACCTTAGCGTGAAGCGGGAGGACATGGTCCTGATAGGATTGGGGGAACTGTACCAATGAGCGAAAGCCCCTCTCCGCCGGAAAAACCGGCAGGGAGGGGCTTTTTATGTCTCAGCCTAAATACTTTCCCAGAATTTTTAAGAACAGATCGATGTCGATTGGCTTCGCCACATGGGCGTTCATGCCGTTCTTCAGGGCGTTCTCCTTGTCCTCCTCCATGGCGTTGGCGGTCATGGCGATGATGGGCAGGGTCTTGACGTCCTGCCTGGGCAGGGCCCGTATGGTCCTGGTGGCCTCGTAGCCGTCCATCACAGGCATCTGCACGTCCATGAGGACGGCGTCGTAATAATGCTCCTGGGCCTGGCGGACCATGTCCACCGCATCCGTGCCGTCCGGCGCGGACTCCACCTCGAAGCCGGTCTCCGTCAGGATGGCTTCCGCAATCTCCCGGTTCAGCTCATTGTCCTCCACCAGGAGGATGCGCTTGCCGGAGAAATCGGCTTCTGTCCAGGAGGCGGATTCGTTCTCCTTTTCGATGAGATGGTTGGCAGCCAGCAGGGCGGACTTCAGGTCGGACATGAACAGCGGCTTGGCGCAGAAGGCGGTGACCCCTGCCTGCTTGGCCTCCTCCTCGATGTCCGTCCAGTCGTAGGCGGTGAGGATGATGATGGGGACCTCGCGGCCGATGGCCTCGCGGATGCGCCTGCAGGTCTCCAGCCCGCTCATCTCCGGCATCTGCCAGTCGATGATATAGGTATGGTAGGAATCCCCCTCATTGTAGGCGCTCTTCGCCCGATAGACCGCTTCCTTTCCGGAGGTGGTCCACTCCGCCCGCATGCCGATTTGGGCCAGCATCCTGCATACGCTCTCACAGCTGTCGCAGTCGTCGTCCACCACGATGGCCCGCAGCCCCTCCAGCTCCTTGATCTGGGCCGCGTTCCGCTCGGTATCCTGGAGCTTCAGGCTCAGCTCCACCTGGAACTCGCTGCCCTGCCCCTTCTCGCTCTGGACGGTGATGGTGCCGCCCATCATCTCCACGATGTTCTTGGTGATGGCCATGCCTAAGCCCGTGCCCTGGATGCCGGTCTTGGTGGTGCTGGCCTCCCGCTCAAAGGGCTCGAAGATATGCTCCACGAAGTCCGGCGCCATGCCGATGCCATTGTCCTTGACGATGAATATGTAGTCTCCTCTGCCCCGGTGGAAAGTGGACTGCTGCTGGATGCGGAAGCTCACGGTGCCCCCCGCGGGGGTGTACTTTACGGCATTGCTCAGCAGGTTCACGAAGACCTGGCTGAGCTTCAGGGGATCGGCGATCACGTCCTCGTTGTTCACGTTGAAGGTATCGATGAACAGGTCCAGCCGCTTGGCCGTCACCTGGGGCTGTATGATGTTCACCAGGTTGTGGGTCAGCTCGGAGATGTTGCACTCCTGCTCCTTGATCTGCACCTTTCCGCTCTCAATCCGGCTCATGTCCAGGATATCGTTGATCAGGCTCAGGAGGTGGTTGCTGGAGGAGAGCACCTTCTGCAGGCAGTCCCTCACCTGATTCCGGTTGTCGATATGGCTGGCCGCGATGGTGGCGAAACCGATGATGGCGTTCATGGGGGTGCGTATGTCGTGGGACATATTGGAGAGGAAGGTGGTCTTGGCCTGGTTGGCCCTCTGGGCCTGCATCAGGGCATCCTGCAGGGCGAGGGTCTGCTCCCGCTGCTTCTGCACTTGGGCGGTGATGTCCTTGGACACCACCATGACCATGATGTCCCCCGTGGCGCTCTCCCGGTTCATGATGAAGGACTGGCGCACGCACATGGGTTGCCTGGCCTCGCCAAAGCCCCAGTAATCCAAGTTGACATCCAGCTCACCCTGCTCGAAGCGCTGCCGCAGATGCTCTAAACTGACCACGGTCCTGTACTCCTCCAGGGATTCCTCCATGATGAAGGACTTCCAGCCCTCGAAGCATGCGGAGGCGGTGCAGGGGGCCTCCAGGCCGATCATTTCCAGCAGGGAGACCTGCCGCCCGCCTACGGAGATGGTGATGTCCTGCTCGATGAGGTCGCGGCTGAGGTTGAACTCGAAGGTGCAGAAGGCCGTGGAGGTGATGGCTATCCGGTACTGCCGCTCCTTGCGGTTCATGACGGACAGCGCTTTCTGGCTCTGGAGCTCTCGCTGCTTCAGCTCCGTGATGTTCTGGCGGACGAACAGAATCCGGACGGCCCGCCCCGCCTCCCGCTGGAGGCGCACCGCTATCAGATGCTCCCAGTCCTCTTTCCCGTTCCGGGAGACATGGCATTCGTAGGTGAAGGTGTCCTGCTCCGAAAGGGCCTTCGCGATGGCTTCGGGGCTGAAGGCCTGGAGGAACCGTTCCTTCTCTTCCTCCTCGATGAGATCCTGGGCATTGGCCCGGATGACGTCGTCATAGGAGCCCTCCCTGGCCAGGCTGCTGTTCAGGGGCTGGATGCCGGCCAGGTAGGAATAGGTGTTGGTCTCCAGGTCCACCGTGAGATACCTGGAGGAAAAGAGGGTGTTCAGGCCGTCCAGCACATAGCCGAACTGGGTGTTCTGCTTTTCCAGGATCTTCCGCCGCATGCGGCTGTGGAACAGCAGGACGATGATATAGACGACGAACAGGCAGATCAGGATGACCTGCAGCACCATGCCGGCATGGTTGGCCTCCCGGAGCATGGACCTGGTCACGCTCTGGGGGAAGGCCTGGACCAGGACATAGTCGCTGTCCGGTATGCGGATTACGCACAGATTGTCGGACAGGCTCTCGGGCGTGCACTGGAAGCCGGCGCTCTCGGTGCCGTTCTGGAAGGCCGCCTGTACCGCGTCGGCGGTGCCCTTATCGATATTGCCGGATTCCAGTAGCAGCTCGGTCAGAGGCTGGTCGTGGCTGCCTACAACGGAGCTGGCAATGATCCAGCCGTCCTGGCTGCACAGATAGGCGTCCGCCGTTTCGCCGAAGTAGCTGGTGGTCAGCATGTCCCGGAGATAATCCTCGGCGAAGTACAGTCCCAGCAGCACGCCGGCAATCTCGCCGTCATGCTCCACAGGGGCGTAGAACACCGTCATCATCTGGTCGGTGATTCTGGACCGGAGCACCTCCATGCCGCTCTTCCCCTGCATGCCGTTCAGAAAATAGTTCCGGTCCCGGCTGTCGCTGGTCTGGCCGTCGGAGGCCGTATTGAGGCCCTGGGCATTGGTGAAGCGGATGGCGTCGAAGGAGGCGTGCTCCTCCATCCCCCGGAGCAGTTCCGGGGCAATCTCCGGCCGGTCCTGGCTGGTGCCCAGCAGATAGGCGTAGTTGCGCATCCGGAGTTGGGCGCTGTGGAATTCGCCCTTGATCCGCCTGGCTGTCTGGTCGGCGGAATCCATGGCATAATTCAGGTTCTGGTTCTCGATTCGGCGCCGGTTCGTGGCGGAATACCATTGGAACAGCAGGCAAATCCCCGCCAGCAGGATACAGATATATACGATGTTCTTCCAGTTCTTTTTCGGTATATGCATAAAATGCCCCCCCGTCCGCGCATGGCCCCTATGAAAAATAAGATGGACGCGATGCGTTTATGTGCCAATATTATACCACCTGGACGGCAGTTTTTGAAGACATATTTTTTGGCAGTCTTTACGGATCCGGAATAATATGGTATACTGGTGAAAAGGAATGATAACCGCTTGTTATAAATACGGACGACAATATGGAAAAGGGAGTGATGATATGGTGACGTTAAAGGATGTGGCGAGGGAATCGGGGCTTACGGTAGGCACGGTATCCCGGGTGCTGAACAACAGGGGGTACATCAGCGACAAGGCCCGGGAGAAGGTGGAGCAGGCCATGAAGAGGCTGAACTACCAGCCCAATGAAGTGGCCCGTTCCCTGTCTAAGAGCAGCAGCAACACCATAGGGCTCATCGTGCCGCATATCCGCCATCCCTATTTTATAGAAATGATCAGCCATCTGGAGTACCAGGCCTATCAGAAGGGGTACAGGATACTGCTGTGCAATTCCCGGAACATGCAGGAGAAGGAAAGGGAATACATTGACATCTGCACCGGCAACAAGGTGGCGGGGATCATCCTGTGCAGCGGCACCGTGCCGGTGGAGGTCTTCGACAAGATCGGGATTACGGTGGTCACCATCGAGCGGTTCCTGGACAACGGCACGGCGGCGGTGGAATGCGACAACAGACAGGGGGGCGTGCTGGCCGCGGAGAAGCTGATTGCCTGCGGCTGCAGGCATCTGCTCCATGTGGGGAACATCGGGGGCGTCTTCATGCCCGCGGACATGCGCACCGAGGGCTTCCGGGAGGTCTGCGAGAGGGAGCATGTGCACTTTGAGGAGATCCTCACGGAGGAGATCCAGTACGACAGCATGATGTACGAGGACATGCTGGAGGAGGCCCTGCGGAAATATCCGGAGACCGACGGGCTGTTCGTGAACAGCGACGTCATCGCCGCCCAGACCCTGCAGGCCTGCGGGAGGCTCCACATTCCGGTGCCGGAGCGGCTGAAGATCATCGGGTTCGACGATGTGTTCCTGTCCACCCTTACCACGCCCCAGCTCACCACCATCCACCAGCCCGCCAAGGAGATGGCGGAGATTGCGGTCAACCTCCTTCACGATTCCGTCTCCGGGAAGGTGGTCCCCAAGCGGACGGTGCTTCCGGTGCGCCTGGTGGAGAGGGGGACTACGTAAGGAAAATGGATGATTATGGAGGATTTAGGAAAGGAGTCCTACGTTCTGAGAGAGCGGAGGGCTCTTTTTCTGTGGAAAAGCACATAAAAAACGCCGAAATCTATGTGCGGCGCTGGAGAGAGGGGCTTCCCCGGCCGCTCCGGGGGACGGGAAACAGTCGTTCCGCAGGCGGCCGAAGGGCCGAAATTCCTGGGATTGGGCGAAAGCGGCCCATAAAATCGGAAAATAAGTAAGAATATGTTATCACATAGTCAATAAAAATAACAAAGGCTTATCATGTTGTAAAAACTGTTTACAAGCCCAAAATATAGTAAATATATACAAAAAAACAAGCCAAAAATAAGAAAATAAGCGCCTGTTTTTGACTATAATCACGAAAAATATGTTAAGCGGTTGACATATAAAAACTACTGTGCTATGATCATGTCATGCAAAACGGAACAGGGTTTCAACTGATCGGGCAATCAGGCCGGAAACGGCCCAAAATCATAAAAAAGGCGCGGAGGCGCTATATAAGGAGGAAAAGGAACATGAGAAAGAAGCTACTTGCAATGATGCTGGCAACAGCGATGGGGCTCTCCCTGACGGCATGCGGCGGGGAAGGCGGAGACGGCGGCTCTTCGGGAGACGGGGGGGTATCCATCACCATCTTCAACTCCAAGTCAGAGGTGCAGAGCCAGTTCGAGGCTATGGCCGAGGAGTACAGCAAGACAAAGGGCGTCAATGTGGAGATCTACTATTCCAATGACACCGTGGCGGCCCACATGGCCACCAAGTATTCCGCCAACGATCCTTACACCATCTCCATGGTGGACGCCAAGGACGTCTACTCTCTGGCGGAGGAGCATGCGGCAGACCTGAGCAATGAGAAATGGGTGGCCAACACGGATTACGCCATCTCCGTAGGCGGCAAGGTGGTAGGCTTCCCGGTATGCGTGGAGGCCAGAGGCGTCATCTACAACGCGGAGGCCATCGAGGCCGTCACCGGAAAGGAGTTCAAGCCGGAGGAGTACAAGACGCTGGACGCCTTCCAGGGGCTGCTGGATGAGCTTGTGGCAGGGGGCATGGAGACGCCCACCGGCATCATGAAGGAGGACTGGTCCCTGGGCGCGCATTTCCTGTGCGAGGTCTATGAGGAGCAGCCGGACGTGGAAGCCTACATAAGCGCCCTTCACGCAGGCACCGCCGACCTGGCGAACAACCCCAAGTGGACTGCCAAGATGGATACCTTCGACGCTCTGAAGAAATACAATTACGCCGCGGGTTCCCCTGTGGCCGCGGAGCGCGAGGTGACGGAGCAGAAGCTGGCCGAGGGCGAGATCGCCTTCATGTTCGGCGGCAACTGGGACTGGTCCGTGATCAACGCCTATGAGTATTCCGAGAAGATGGGAATGATGCCCGTTCCCCAGAACACCGACGACGGCGCCAACGAGAAGCTGGTGGGCGGCGGCTCCAAGTACATGTTCATCGATTCCTCCGAGAACACCTCCGACGAGCAGAGGCAGGCGGCCAAGGACTTCCTGAACTGGATCGTGTTCGAGGCGGACGGAAACGCCTTCCTCACCGAGCAGTGCGCCCTTGTCCCCGCTTTCAGCAATGTCAACGCGGAAGCGCTGGATCCTCTGTCCGCTTCCGTAAAGAAGTACGCGGACGAAGGGAAGCTGATCGACAACTACAATTACTTCCCGGACGACCATCTCTCCAAGTGCGGCGCTTCCTTCCAGAAATATCTGGCGGATCAGATAGACAGGGCTGGCTTCGCGGCTGAGATTGAGGAATACTGGAAGAACACCACGCCTGTGGAGCACTGATTTGGCAGAATTCTGACATCTGGCTCCCGCGGCGCTGCCCCTGCCCCCCTCTGGGGCGCGGCAGCCGGGCAGCGCCCGCGGGGGGCATTCCAATGGATTCCAATGGAAGAAAAGCATTTCATTAGAAGAAAAGCATTCCAGGAAGGATTGAGACTATGAAAACTAATACCATGTCCTACAAATGCAAACAATTCATGATGTTTGCAGGGGTGACGACCTTTATATTCATCGCTGTCGTCATTGTCCCCTTCATATATGGCTTCTATCTGACCTTCACCAGCTGGGACGGCGTGTCCTCCCAGAAGCCCTTTGTGGGAATCGCCAATTATGTGGCCTCCTTTTCGGATGTGGCCTACTGGCAGGCGCTGGGCAGGACGGTGATCTACTCCGCCATTGCGGTGATCCTGGTGAACGTGGTGGCCTTCATCCTGGCCTTCCTTGTGACCAGCGGCGTCAAGGGCCAGAACTTCTTCCGGGCAGGATTCTTCATTCCGAACCTGATCGGCGGCATCGTGCTCGGTTACATTTGGAAATTCGTGTTCAACCGTGCTTTCGTCGCTGTTGGCGAGGCCCTTTCCATCGGCGCCCTTTCCACCTCCTGGCTGGCTACCACCAATGGCGCCATGCTCTGCCTGATCATCGTCTCCGTGTGGCAGTACGCCGGATATATGATGCTGATCTACGTGGCCGGTTTCATGAGCGTGTCGGCTGACGTGCTGGAGGCCGCCAGGATAGACGGCTGCACCAACACCCAGTCCATCATCAAGATTTCCATCCCCCTGATGGTATCGTCCTTTGTGCAGTGCCTGTTCCTGACCATCACCAGATGCTTCATGGTGTACGATGTGAACCTGTCCCTGACGAACGGCGAACCCTTCAACAGCTCGGTTATGGCAGCCATGCATGTGTATAACCAGGCGTTCACCTATAAAAACTATGGTACCGGCCAGGCCGAGGCACTGATCCTCTTCATTGTATGCGCAGTGGTAGGCGTGCTTCAGGTCAGCATCGGTAAGAAAGCGGAGGTGTCAGCATAATGGATGATTTGAATGAAAGAGCAGCCAGAAACCGAAAAATCAAACATGCCGTCTTCATGGTGGTACTGATTGTATTGTTCGCTTGCTTTATCTTCCCGTTCCTGCTGGTGTTGATCAATGTATTTAAAGAGAAGGGGGATATCAATTCCAATCCCCTGGCGCTGGTGGGCTCCCGTGGCTTTACCCTGAAGAACTTCCCGGAGGCCATGGACAAGATGAATTTCTGGAGATCCTTTGGGAACTCTATGGTTGTCACGGTATCCTCCACCATCTTCACGATCCTGCTGGCCTCCATGACGGCCTATGTGATCGTGCGCAACAAGTGGAAGGCCTGCGGCGCTTTGTTCGGTATGATGATCGCTTCCATGGTCATTCCCTTCCAGGTGCTGATGATTCCCCTGGTATCCTTCTACGGCGGCACGCTGGGGATCCTGAACAGCAGGGTGACATTGATATTCATGCATGTGGGATTCTCCCTGTCCATGGCCACGTTCATGTTCCACGGGGCGATTCATACCAATGTGCCCATAGCTCTGGAGGAGGCGGCCACCATCGACGGCTGCACCAAGTGGCAGACCTACTGGCAGATCGTGTTCCCTCTGCTGAAGCCCACGATCGCCACGGTGGCCATCATAGATGCCATGGCATTCTGGAACGACTATCTGCTGCCCAGCCTGGTACTGGGGAGAAAGGAAATGTACACGATTCCCATTGCCACCCAGGTATTCTACGGAACCTATTCCACGGACATCGGTCTGGTGATGGCGGCCCTGCTGCTGGCCATGCTGCCGATTCTGGTCCTGTATTTGTTCCTGCAGCGCTATATCGTTGAGGGCGTGACCTCCGGCGCGGTGAAGTAAAGGCAAAGAGAAAGTTCAAGAGGGGCTGCTTGCATGACAAAAAGACAGTGGGGAATGCGGCAGCCCTTTTTGTATCATATATTTTCAGGGAAAAACCAAGAGAGGTAAGCATATGGACAAGACGTATACTTTTGAAGAACGGCTGGCAAGACATCATGACGAGCTGCGCTGGCTCTACATGGAGCTGTACCACAACGGGGACATGTTCGCCGAGCTGTGCGATAATATGGAGAGATTCTACAGGGAGCGGGACCAGGGGCTGAAGGCCATGGACGCGGAGCGGGAGGAACGCCCGGACTGGTATAAGGGCAACGGCCTGCTGGGCATGATGTTCTATATAGACAATTTCGCGGGGAACATGAAAGGCGTGACCGAAAAACTGGACTATATCGAGCGGTGCGGCGTGAACTACATCCACCTGATGCCCTTTCTGGATACGCCCAGGGGCAGGTCCGACGGGGGGTACGCCGTGTCGGATTTCCGGAAGGTGCAGGAGGATCTGGGATCCATGGAGGATCTGGAGCGGCTCACGGCCGCCTGCCACAAGAAGGGGATCAATGTGTGCATGGACTTTGTCATGAACCATACCTCGGAGGAGCATGACTGGGCAAGGCGGGCCCGCCGGGGGGACGGGGAATACATGAGCCGGTATTTCTTCTATGATAATGGCGACATCCCCTCCCGGTACGAGCAGACGGTTCCGCAGGTATTCCCCACCACGGCCCCGGGGAACTTCACCTGGCTGCCCGACTGCGGCCACTATGTGATGACCACGTTCTATCCCTACCAGTGGGACCTGAACTACCGCAACCCCAGGGTGTTCAACGAGATGATGTACAATTTCCTGTATCTTGCGGGCAGGGGGATTGACATCATCCGCATCGATGCGGTACCCTATATCTGGAAGGAGCTGGGAACGAGCTGCCGCAACCTCCCCCAGGTGCATACGATTGTGCGCATGATGCGCATGATTGGGGAAATCGTCTGTCCGGGCATCCTGCTGCTGGGGGAGGTGGTCATGGAGCCGGAGAAGGTGGTGCCCTACTTCGGCACGGTGGAGAAGCCGGAGTGCCACATGCTCTACAATGTGACCACCATGGCCACCACCTGGCATACGGTGGCCACCAGGGACGTGAGGCTCTTAAAGCGCCAGCTGGACATCGTGAACTCCCTGCCCAAGGAGTACGTGTTCCTGAACTACCTGCGCTGCCATGACGATATCGGCTGGGGGCTGGATTATCCCGCCCTGAAGGGGGAGGGCATCGAGGAGCGCGCCCACAAGAAGTACTTAAACGACTATTTCCAGGGCTATGCCGGGGACAGCGAGAGCCGGGGAGAGCTCTACAACGCGGATCCCGTGACGGGGGACGCCAGGTTCTGCGGCACCACGGCTTCCATGTGCGGCATTGAGAAGGCAGGGTTCGAGCAGGATGGGGAGGCCATGGAGAGGGCCATCCGGAAGGATGTGATGCTCCACGCCTACATGTTCATGCAGTCAGGCATCCCGGTGCTCTACGGCGGGGATGAGATTGCCCAGGTCAACGACTATACCTACAAGGAGGATCCGGACAAGGCGCCGGACTCCAGATACATCCACCGGGGAGCCATGAACTGGGAGCTGGCAGGCAACATAGACGACCCCGACACCGTGGAGGGGAAGCTCTTCGGAAGGCTGAAGGCCCTGGAGGAGATCCGGAAGCGGGAGAAGGTGTTCGTGTCGGGAGCGGACGCCTGGACCGTCGAGACCTGGGAGAAGGCCATCCTGTGCATCGGCAGGTACTACCGGGGCGAGAAGCTCTTCGGCCTGTTCAATTTCAGCGGATATGAGAAGACGGCCTGGATCCACGAGACGGACGGTGAGTACGTGGACCTGATTTCCGGGGAGAAGGTGCGGCCTGAGGAGGTCCGGGTGCCGGCCTTTGGATTCTATTATCTGAAGAAGGTGGAGGAGCCCCGGGGGGAAGAGGCGCTGCGGGAGCAGACATCGGGAAAGCCCCGGGGGGAAGAGGCGCTGCGGGAGCAGACACCGGGAAAGCCCCGGGAGGAAGAGGCGCTGCGGGAGCAGACACCGGGAAAGCCCCGGGAGGAAGAAGCGCTGCGGGAGCAGCAGAAGGAAACGCCCCGGGAGTCGGAGGAAGAAACGCCGAAGAAATCCCGGAAGCAGACGGCGGCCACGCCAAAAAAGAAGCGGAGGAAGCGGGCATAGCGGAATCGGCTGGCGGCGGGACGGGCCGCGGAAACGAGGTAGAACATGGCAAGTCAGACATTGCGAGAGGCAAGAAAATACGAAGAGATGGCGGAGGCGCAAATCCCTCAGGAGGCGCGCCCCGCCTTCCACCTGTCCCCCAGGGCGGGCTGGATGAACGACCCCAACGGTTTTTCCTGGTATCAGGGGATGTACCATATGTTCTATCAGTACCATCCCTACAGTTCCTATTGGGGGCCAATGCACTGGG
This sequence comes from uncultured Acetatifactor sp., assembly GCA_910585615.1. Taxonomy (GTDB): domain Bacteria; phylum Bacillota; class Clostridia; order Lachnospirales; family Lachnospiraceae; genus Acetatifactor. The sequence continues at coordinate 31,717 of CAJUFO010000026.1, read as the reverse complement.
GGCATGCGGTGAGCAGGGATCTCCTGCACTGGGAGTACCTGCCCGCGGCCCTGGCCCCGGACATGCCCTACGACAAGGACGGATGCTTTTCGGGAAGCGCGCTGGAGATGGAGGACGGCAGGCAGCTATTGATGTATACGGGCGTGCTCCATGAGCCCCAGCCGGACGGCAGCTTCCATGAAGTCCAGACCCAGTGCATCGCCCTGGGGGACGGCAGGGACTATGAGAAGCTGCCGGAGAACCCGGTGCTCACGGAAAAGTCCCTGCCGGAGGGCGGCAGCAGGTACGACTTCCGCGACCCCAAGGCTTGGCTGGGGGAGGACGGGCGCTATTACTGCGTGGCAGGGAACTGCACCGGGGACAAGGACGGCCAGATTCTGCTCTACAGCAGCGCCGACGGTCTGCACTGGCAGTACGAGGGGATACTGGCGAAGAACAACGGGCGCTTCGGCAGGATGTGGGAGTGCCCGGACTTCTTCGAGCTGGACGGAAAGCAGGTACTCCTCACCAGCCCCCAGGACATGCTGCCCAGGGGCTTCGAGTACCACAACGGAAACGGGACGCTGTGCCTGATCGGCTCCTATGAGAAGGAGGGCCATGTCTTCACGGAGGAGCACGACCAGTCGATTGACTACGGAATTGACTTCTATGCGCCCCAGACCGTGCTCACCCCGGACGGCAGACGGGTCATGATCGGCTGGATGCAGAACTGGGACACCTGCAACATGCGCTCCCAGCCAAAGACGTGGTTCGGCCAGATGTCCCTGCCCAGGGAGCTCTCCGTCCGGGAGGGCAGGCTGTACCAGAAGCCCGTCCGGGAGCTGGAGGAGCTTCGCCGGAATAAGGTGGAATACCATGGAGTCAAGGTAGCGGGCGAGGCCCTGAGGCTGGCGGGGATAGAGGGCCGCACGGTGGACATGGAGCTGGAGATCGCACCGGCCCAGGGCAGGGAGCTGTACCGGAAATTCGCCGTCCGCTTCGCCCAGGACCAGGAGCGCCACACGGCGATCAGCTTCCGGCCCCATGAATCCATACTGAAGATAGACCGCAAGTTCTCCGGCTCCCGCAGGGCCATCATCCACCAGCGCCGCAGCCTGGTGCGCCATGAGGGCGGGGCCTTGCGGCTGCGGATCGTCCTGGACCGGTTCAGCGCTGAGGTCTTTGTGTGGGACGGGGAGCAGGTGCTGACGGCCACCATCGACACGCCCCTGAGCGCTGACGGCATATCCTTCTACGCCGACGGCGAGGCTGTGCTGGATGTGGTGAAGTACGATTTAATGTAAGAGACCCAACTAAACCCCCTGACTTTGGAGGACGGCCGGCTGCATGGGAGATTAGGGTGAAATGATACAGGAGAGGGGGGATTGCGTGCATTTCGTGGACGCAAAGGGGATACTGTCCCAGCTAAACGGGATGAATGTATACAGGGGCTGCACCCATGGCTGTATCTACTGCGACAGCAGGAGCGCCTGTTATGGCTTCACCCATGCCTTTGAGGACATAGAAGTCAAGCGCAATGCCCCTCAGCTTCTGGAGAAGGCCCTGCGCTCCAAACGCAGGAAGTGCATGATAGGCACCGGGGCCATGTGCGACCCCTACATGCACTGCGAGGAGGAACTGCAGATCACCAGGAAATGCCTGGAGCTGATCGAGCGCTACGAGTTTGGCGCGGCCATCCAGACCAAGTCTGACAGGATCCTCCGGGACCTGGATCTGCTGAAGCGCATCAATGAGAAGACGAAATGCGTGGTGCAGATGACCCTGACCACCTATGACGAGGCGTTGTGCCGGATCCTGGAGCCCAATGTGTGCACCACCGGGAGGCGGGCCCAGGTGCTGGAAATCCTGCGGGACGAGGGCATCCCCACGGTGGTGTGGCTTTCGCCCATACTGCCCTTCCTCAACGACACCAAAGAGAATATCGAGGGAATCCTGGAATACTGCGTCCGGGCAAAGGTGAGGGGGATCATCTGCTTCGGTATGGGGATGACCCTGCGGGAGGGGGACAGGGAGTATTATTATCAGGCGCTGGACAGGCACTTCCCGGGCCTGCGGCAGAAATACCATCGGAAATACGGGTATTCCTATGAGCTGGCCAGCGACAGGAACGGCGAGCTCATGGGGATTTTCCGCAGTGCCTGCCAGCGGCATGGAATCCTCCATGACGTTGACGCCTGCTTTCGATATCTGCATGAATTTCCGGAAAAATATGAACAATTGACACTATTTTGAAGAAGCCGACTAGTACACGGGTGCATGAATTCCCGCGTAATCAGTGCCCGATGTCCGCGCCAGGACAAGGCATCGTCCGCTGACGACACGCAGTACTGGGGTGGACAGCCAGGGCTGATTGCGCAAGGATTCCGGCATCGGGGCACTAGGGCGTTGAAAGGGGAGCTGTCGTAAGGATGGCTCCCCGATTTGTTGCTAAAAACCCTGCTCCGTCCGCTCGATGATCTCGTCCTGGAGGGGCTTATCCAGGTTGCGGAAGTAGTCGCTGTAGCCCGCAACCCGGACAATCAGGTCCCGGTATTCCTCCGGGTTCTTCTGGGCCGCCAGCAGCGTCTCCCGCCCCACCACGTTGAACTGGATGTGATGGCCGTCCATGTCGAAATAGGTGCGGATCAGGTCTGCCATATGGTTCAGGCCCTCCTCCCCTGCCACTACCTGGGGGGTGAACTTCTGGTTCAGCAGGGTGCCGCCGGTCTTTAAATGGTCCATCTTGGCACAGGACTTGATTACCGCGGTGGGGCCATTCCTGTCCGCCCCCTTCTCCGGGGAGATCCCCTCGGACACGGGCTTGTGGGCCAGGCGGCCGTTGGGGCTGGCGATCATCACGTCCCCGAAGTACACATGGCAGGTGGTGGGCAGCATATCCACCTGGTAGGTGCCGCCCCGCATGTTGGGCCTGCCGGACACACTGTCCAGGAAATAGTTGAACACCTTCCGCATGAGATTGTCCGCATAGTCGTCATCGTTTCCGTACTTGGGCGTATGGCTGCGCACCAGATTCAGGAGCCTTTCATGGCCCCGGAAATCCTCCTTCATGGCCGTAAGCAGCTCCTCCATGGTGCAGTTCCCATGGTCGTACACATTGTATTTCACGGCGGACAGGCAGTCCGCGATGGTGCCTGTGCCCACGCCCTGGATGACGCTGGTGTTGTACCGCGCGCCGCCCGCGTTGTAGTCCTTTCCCGCCGCGATGCAGTCGTTGGTCAGGACGGAGAGGAAGGGCACGGGCATGTATTTGGCGTACAGGGACTCGATGACGTTGGAGCCCCGCACCTTGATGTCCAGGAAGTGGTCGATCTGCTTCGTATAGGCCTCCCAGAGCTGGTCGAAGGTCTCGAAGTCTTTTGCATCGCCTGTCCTGGGGCCAAGCTGCTTTCCGGTCATGGGGTCCACGCCGTTAAAGAGGGTCAGCTCGAATACCTTGGGCAGGTTGAAATACCCCTGGAGGATATAGGCCTCATTGCCGAAAGCCCCGGTCTCCACGCAGCCGGAGCAGCCGCCCTTCCGGGCGTCTTCCAACGTTTTCCCGGCATTCAGCAGCTCCTGGATGATGGCCTCCGTATTGTAGAAGGCGGGCTGCCCCCAGCCCTTGCGGGCGATCTCACAGGCCCTCTTCAGGAACCTGCGGGGATTCTTACGGCTGATTTGGACATTGGAGTTTGGCTGGACTAACTGCATTTCGTCCATACAATCCAGAATGATATACGATACTTCGTTCACGCCGTCCTCGCCCTCCGGGGTGATGCCGCCGGTGTTGATGTTGGCGAAGTCCGTGTAGGTGCTGCTCTCCTTTAAGGTGACGCCCACCTTGGGGGGCGCGGGCTGGTTGTAGAATTTCACCCACAGGCACTCCATCAGCTCCAATGCCTGGTCCCTGGTGAGTATCCCGGCCTCGGTGTCCCTCTCGTAAAAGGGGCCCAGGTGCTGGTCGAAATGTCCCGGGGAATAGGCGTCCCAGGGGTTCAGCTCCGTGGTCACTGCCAGATGAGTGAACCAGTAGGTCTGGATGGCCTGGTAGAAGGTCTCCGGTTTATGGGCGGGTACTATGTCGCAGTTGGCGGCGATCTGCAGCAGCTCCTTTCTGCGGACCTCATCGGCGCAGCTATCGGCCATCTGCCTGGCCAGCTCCCCATAGCGCTTTCCCAAAATCATGATGGCCTCGCAGGCGATGGACATGGCGTTCAACTGGTCCCGCTTGTTCAGGGCCTCCGGGTCGTGCTGGAAGTCCAGCGCGGCCAGGGCCTGGCGGATGTCCTCCTGGTAGTCCAGGTAGCCCTTCTCGTACAGCTTCACGGAGCCCACGGTGTGCCCCGGTCCCCGCTGTTCCATGAACTCCGTGAAGATGCCGGCGGCGTAGGCCTCCTTCCACTCCGGGGTCATGCTGTCCAGGATACGGCGGCGCATGGAGCGGTCTTCCCAGTAGGGGATGATCTGCTCCTCCTGGATCTTCAAGTCGTCCTCCGTCACGGTGAAGTTGACTACGGAGCGGTCGTTCATGTTGTGCATGTCGTCCAGGGTATGGCAGCACAGCTCCGGAAAGGTGGGGGCGGACTGGGGATAATCCCCCTTTTCCCCTACGATGAGCTCGTCCTCGCCGATGTAGAGCTTTTTATGGGAGAAGAAGTGCTTCAGCACCAGGGCCCGGAGCTCCGGGACGGACACCTTGCCCTCGTACATCTGATAGGCCTCCGTCTCCAGGACGGCCCGCTCCATGTAGATGTGGGGCTGGGTCTCGGTGCTGATCTTACGAAGTCTCCTGATGCGGTCGTTCATGCCGCGTTCTTTCGTCTTTGCCATTGGTTAACCTCCTGTCTGGATATTTTGGAAACCGCTCTGCCGGAACAGCTGCTCTGCCTGGTGCAGCCACTGGGCATCCGGCGACCCCATGGAAGCCCCGCCGTAGAGGCGGTCCAGCCTGGCGTACTTTCCGCTGCCTGTGCTGTGGTATTTCAGCAGGTTGATGCGGTATGGGTTGATTGCATTGTCCTGTAGGAACGAAATGATGTCGGTGAGATGCTTTTCGGTGGCGTTCACGCCGTCGATCAGGGGGAGGCGGATCTGGATCTTCCCGCCGTCCGCGCTCAGGGCTTTCAGGTTTTCCAGGATCAGCCGGTTGTCCACCCCGGTGTGCTCCAGGTGGGCCTGGGGGTCTATCAGCTTGATGTCGTAGAGGAAGGTGTCCACATAGGGGAGCACCCGCCGGATATGCTCATAGGGGACGCAGCCGCAGGTGTCGATGTCCACGCTGTAGCCCGAAGCGTGGAGGCGCCTGGCCAGCTCTTCTATGTAGTCCATGTCCTGGGCCAGGGGCTCGCCGCCGGAGAGGGTGACGCCGCCGCCGGAGCGCTCGTAGAACATCCAGTCCTTCTCCAATAGCCGGATCAGCTCCGGAAGGGGGTATTCTTTTCCCGCCGCCTCCCTTGCGCCGTAGGGGCAGGCCGGTACGCATGCGCCGCAGCCCTGGCACAGGCTTCGGTCCAGGCGGGGGAGGGATTTCCCGGGGAGCGCAGGGGCTGGTGGGGACAGGCTCTCCATGGAAACGGCCCTCTGCGGACAAGCCTGGCTGCATGCCCCGCAGCCCGTGCAGCGGTCGGCGTGGAAGAGGAGCTCTGCTTCGAAGCGCTGGCTCTCCGGATTGTGGCACCAGGAGCAGGAGAGCGGGCAGCCCTTGAAGAAGACGGTGGTGCGGATGCCCTCGCCGTCGTGGATGGAATATTTCTGGATATTGAATATTAACGGCATGCCCATTCCAGCCAAGCCCTCCCATAGTTTCTCAACTTTAATTGTACTCCATGGCTTTTTGGGCTGTCAAGAGAGAACGGAAAGATGAGGAAGAAGATTTGGCTCCTCCTGATGCTTGTGGAACCGGAGCCGCTATAGTATAATGTGGACAGAGGAAGGGCATTGGGCCCTGGATATGCCGGAGGAGGTGCCATGGAAGGGACAGGAATCAGGGAGACCGTTATCGAGGAGATACGCGGCCTGGCGAAAAGGCATGGGGTGCGGAAGGTGATTCTGTTCGGCTCCAGGGCCAGAGGGGACTATGGGCGCGCCAGCGACATCGACCTGGCGGTGAGCGGCGGCAATGTCCTTCATTTTGCGCTGGACGTGGAGGAAGAGACTTCCACTCCGCTGAAATACGATGTGATTAATTTGGACGGGGAGATGCAGCAGGAGCTTCGGCGGGCTATCCGGCAGGAGGGGAGGGTTCTATATGAAGAAATATGACAACTATGCATCGAATCTGCGGGTACTGGAGCGGGCAGACAGGGAAGCGCTGGACAATGAATTTATCATCGGAGGGATCATTGATAAGTTTTCGATCCAGTTTGAACTGGGATGGAAGCTGTTGAAAGAACTGCTGGCTTACGAGGGCAGCAGGGCAGCAGCTACCGGCTCTCCGAGGACGGTTATCAAGGAAGCCTTTGCGGTATATCCCTTTTTCAATGGGGAGCTCTGGCTGGAGATGCTGGGGGACAGGAACGATATGTCCCATATCTATGACGGAAATGCGGCGAAAAAGCTGGTAGGCCGGATTCTGAAGGAATATATTCCGGAATTTAAATGTCTGGAGGAAGAATTGAACCGGATGTATGGGGATATGTTGAAATCCATGTGAGGCGGCGGCCCATCGCGAATGGCCTTTTAGGAAGGCTGGAGCCAGATAGGAACGTGCGCCGCCAAGAGCGACAAGAAAAGGCATGCGCCAGGAGCACATGCCTTTTCTTCAAAAGTTGACTACGATTGCGACGTCTTAGATTTCGGGAATCTCCACCGGAATCTCGTGCCCGACAGCATTGGACTTGACGATGCCGTCGATGATGGCCTGGTTGTAGATGATCTGGCTGGAGGGTATGATGGCCTTGCCGCCGGTCTTCACCGCCGTCACGAAGGAGCGGAGCTTCTCGTGGAACAGGTCGCCGCTGGGATCCAGAGGAATCTCGGTGCAGGTGGGCTTGCCGGCGATGGTCTTGTAGATCTTCAGGGGCTTGTCGAAGTCCCCGTTCCAGCACTCGGTGGAAGGGATCTTCAGGCCGCCCTTGGTGCCCAGGATGATGGCATCGCCCATGGTGTCCATGTGCATGGCCCAGGAGATGCGGAAGTCCAGCATGATGCCGCCCTCCAGGCGCACGAACCCGGCCGCGAAGTCGTCCACCCCGAAGACGTCGGCGTATTCCGGATGCCCGGGGTAGTAATTAGGATCCTTGCCGAAGAAATCGGAGGTATACCCGGTGACGGTCAGGGGCTTGGGATAGCCCACAGCGTTCAGCAGCATGTCCAGGGAGTAGCAGCCGATGTCGCCCATTGCTCCGATGCCGCCGGTCTCCTTGTCGATGAAGGTGGTGCCGTAGGGGGTGGGGATGCCTACCCGGCGGCCGCCGCCGGACTGGATGTAATAGACCTTGCCCAGCTCGCCGGAATCCACGATCTGCTTGATGCGCTTCATGTTTACGCTCATCCTGGGCTGGAAGCCGATGGTGAGGATCTTGCCGCTCTTCTTCTCGGCGCGCATGACCTCCACGGCCTCGTCCACGGTGACGGTGAAGGGCTTCTCCAGCATGACGTGGACGCCGTGCTCCAGGGCATCGATGGCGCAGGGGGCGTGCTGGCAGTTGTAGGTGCAGATGCTCACCGCGTCCAGCTCCTCGGCCTCCAGCATGGCATGGCCGCTCTCATAGCAGCGCACGCCCTCCAGTTTGTTGGTCTTGCAGAACTTCTCGGCCTTGCCGGGCACCAGGTCCGCGGCGGCCACCAGCTCCACGTCGGGCATCTCCTTATAGCATCTCGCGTGCTCCTCGGCGATCCAGCCGGTGCCGATGATGCCTACCTTCACCTTTACGCTGGCGTCGATTTCGGGCTCCTCGTCATAGATATGTTCAAAACGGTTCAAAATATTCTCTGCCATGATTCTTTCTCCTGTTTCTATTATTTGTGGTTTACAGAAAAGACCTCAGGTAACGGATGCTCATCGCCGCGCATTCCATGGGGGTGCGGCCCATGCTGGGCATGTCCTGCTCCACCACGAACCAGGCGCTTCCGGCATCGTCAGCGGCGGCGATGATGGAGGGAACGTCCTGGAGGCCGTAGCCCACCGGGCGGAACTCGAACTTGCCGGAGGGGTCTTCCTTCTTCTCGTCCGTGCCGATCAGGCCGTACATGTTCTCGGTCTTCTGGCCGGAGAAGTCCTTCAGGTGCACGATGGGGGCCCTGCCGCTGTACTTGCGGACGTACACGGGAGGCTTCTCGCCGCCTACGTTGACCCAGCACACGTCAAGCTCGGTCTGCAGCAGGTCGGAGGGGATTTCGGCGTAATAGGCATCCAGGATGTACCTGCCGTCGATCTTCTCGAACTCGAAGTCATGGTTGTGGTACAGAAGCTGCATGCCCCGGGCTTTGCAGCGCTGGCCCACGCTGCGGATGCGCGCGATGGCGGCGTCCAGCTCCTCCTTGGTCTTGGGGCCGGTGAGCCAGGGGATGGCGATGTGCTTCAAGCCTGCGGCGGCGTAGTCGTCCAGGACCGCATCGTCCTCCAGCTGATCCATGGGCACATGGGCGGAGACCAGCTCCAGGCCGATTTCATCCAGGATTTTTTTGGCTTCCACGGCGGTCATGCCATAGGTCCCGGCCAGTTCCACGCCGTCGTAGCCCATCTCCTTCACCTGGCGCATGGTGCCCGCGAAGTCCGCCTCCGCGGCGTCGCGGACGGAGTAGACCTGCAGTGCGATAAGACGTTCTTTCATTGTAGTGTTCTCCTTTCGGTTTTTTTGTGCGGAATCGATGCTTTTACTATTTACTATGTTAAAGGAATCGGGGTGGAAATGATAGTTGACTATTGCTGTTTTATGCATACGATTCTGCTATCTTGATTTCTCTGGCTGCCCCATATCCCCAGGTGTTGGCCCAGTAGGTGGTGAGTTTTCCCTTGTCCAGAAAGTTCAGGATGGACCAGGGATTATAGATATCACGCCAAATTCATCCAATGCGGCGAATACCTCTGCTTCTGTAAAGCCAAAGGAGTCGGCGTTTTTTTCCGAAGTTGTAGTTACTACTTCCAGGTTGTTCAGATCGGAAAAGATAGATTCCTTGCTCATGCGCGTGATTCCTGTCATGATGGCCCGCTCCAGGAAAGGGTTCGTCTTGAATGTGGAGTTGAAGAGAGCCCTGATGAAGCCCACTATCTCCGGCCAATATCCGTATACATAGGCTTCCTGCATGGGAGTGTCATATTCATCCAGGAGGATGATTACCTTTTTTCCATAATACCGGGAGAGATAGTCGGCCAGCGTCTTCAGGGAAGCGGCAGCCATATAATCCTCCATCTCTGCGGACACCTGTCTGTAGGAGGCCTGTTCGTTTTCGTTGAGGCATCCACTCTTTAGGAGGAAGTCATATTTATTGTACAGATTCGCTATAATCTGGCAGATCATCTTCCGCGCGTCGGAAAACAGCTGTGCCTTTACGTCGGCAAAACTCAGGGAGATGACAGGATAGGTGCCCTGTAGTCCCCGGTACTTGTAATCCCCTTCAGGGGATTTTGCCCCGTCAGGGGATTTTTTCTGCCAGATGGACAGCCCTTCGAACAGATGTCCCTTGTCCGCATAGTCCACGGAGAAGAAATGCTCCATCATGCTCATGTTCAGCGTCTTGCCGAAACGCCTGGGCCGGGTAATCAGTGTCACCGCGTCCTGATTCTCCCACCATTCCCTGATGAATCCTGTTTTATCGATGTAAAAGCAATTGCTTTGGATCACCTGTCCGAAATCCTGATGTCCGATACCGACAGTCCTTGCCATTACTACCTCCAATCCTGACGGAATGCAGCCCGCCCTGCCGCGCCGACGAAAACCTGTGTTTCTGATACTTCCATTCTACTATGCCATAGGGAAATCCACAACCCTGAAAACATTTGGTAAAGAAGGATTACAAAAGACGGTTTCCATGTTTACCATGTTCCTGTCCCCTTCCACAGGCCTGGTGAACAGGCTGCTGGCGTTCTTCGGCAGGAATCGGTGAACTTCATGGGAAGCGCGGTGCTGCTCCGCTCGATTTACATCATATCCGGCATCTGGCAGAGGACAGGCTTGAGCTCCATCATCTTCACTGCGGCGCTGGCGGGAATTAATGCCCAGCTCCATGAAGCGGCGGAGATGGACGGGGCGAACTGGCTGTAGCGGATTTTAAGCGACAAAAACCTGTAGACATTACAGGTGTTCCTACGGGAGATTCTGCTGATGAACCAGAACATCAACCTGGACATGGTGGAGGATGTGGAAGCCATTATAATGAAGCTGTAGATGGCCAATGTCATGAAGTGCGGCAACTTCATGATTACCAAGAACTGCTCCAATCCGGAGAAGCTCATGGAGATTCTGGACTGGCTCTTTGGCTTCGAGGGCACCCTGGCAGTCAACGCTGGCCGCCTGTGTAGACGCGCAGATGCTCATTGGAGATGTCCCTTTTTGCGGCTTTCACGCCATACCTGCACGGGCTTCTTGGGATGGAGCCGTCCATTTCCTTTTCCTTATGCAGTCAAGGACGAAGGTCTCATCGAATTAGGACACCTCGTCAAGGCAGACATGGCTTATTTCGGGGAGATGCTGCGGCACCATGAGCACCTTATGCCTCATATCCAAGACTGCCTGATGGACGGCCAATCTTTTGTGCGGTATAGTCAATGGAATTGCCGTGTACAGTGTTACGGATGACTTCGCTTCACAAATAGGAATACAGTGCAATTTGTATAAAATAATATTTGGCATACTTGCGTGTTTCGACTTATTCTCCATTGTAAATAAAAAGAAGACAAAAAAATAATAATAAATATTGATTTTATTATAAGTATGTTGTATAATAGATCTATCAATAATAGGGAGGTGAATCCGATGAGCAGTTTATTTTCAACCAGGTTACTATGAATATCTGTTTTCACAATAAGAAAGGATAAGGATTATGAGGAAAACGAAACTACAGTATCTGTTGATTGTGGTTCTTTGTTTAGGTATGTTTTTTAGTTCTACCGTTTATGCAAGTGCACTATCAAACGATGCGGAAATGGTTCAGAAGATTTCCCGGCTGGAATCGCTTATTGAAAAGTACAACTCTGACAAGACTTACGTTCAAATTGACTGGACTAAAGTAAGTGAAGAAAATCTTGCTTTTATGGAGGATTTTTCTGATGAAGATTTAGAGAATTACATTCATTCTCTTTATGTAGATGCTGAAAATGTTAAAACTACGGTAGTTGGAGTTTCTGCGGAGCCTGCCATTGCTCCCCATATACATGACCGTCCATGGACAACTTACGATAGATCTGCTGATGTTTTTGCTGGTATCCCAAACATTGGTGTTTGTTGGATTAGAATTTACTATCATGCAACTTTGAGCAAAGATTTATACTTTATGGACGGTGATGTTTATAATAGTAAACAAGTGGGGGTTGCTGTTGGGAGCTGGGATCACGTAACTGGTGGATTTGATATTTCCTATTATAAAACTTCCGCTGATGTGACTGCTACTGGCATATTAACTTACGGAATTCCAGATACTATTCTTTCAGTGTCTACGGAACAGACTTTTTTATACACTGACAGCTATCGTAATTACGAACAATGAGGATTGAAATGGTGACTTTCTTTAAAGTTGTATGCTCACCAAAGAATATTTTAAAAACGATACCATTAGCTTTGCTCCTCCTGTTTGTGACTGCGCTGTGGCCTGTAGGTATTGCGTGTTCTAACGGCTTCTGCACCTATAGATATGGTTTTTTCGCATGGTTGGAGTTGATTCGCATGGATGAGCAGCCAATGAAGAACCGGATTCTTTTTCATGTCATGCAGGGAGCAGACGGTTTTTTTGTCCCTTTACTAAACCTGGCGGCCAGCATGGCTGTCTGCCATTTTGCCGCATTGCTGATTTACAAATGCCGCACAGGCGCTGGAAAGGGTTCCTAAGCGAAATCAGGCGCTGGACAGGCGCTTCCCGGGCCTGAGGCAGAGATACCATCAGAAATACGGGTATCTATGAGCTGGCCGGCGACAGGAACGGCGAGCTCATGGGGCTTTTCCACAGTGTCTGCGAGAGGTATGGAATCCTCCGTGACGTTGATGCCTGCTTTCGAGATCTGCATGATTTTCCGGGAAAATATGAACAATTGACACTATTCTGAAGAATCCGGCAAGAGCGTTGTAAGGGGAGCTGCCTGTAAGGGCGGCTCCTCGATTTTTCCTAGAATCCCTGCTCTGTCCGCTCGATAATCTCGTCCTGGAGGGGCTTGTCCAGGTTGCAGAAGCAGTCGCTGCAGCCCGCCACCCGGACGATCGAATCCAGGTGCTCCTCCGGATCCCTCTGGGCCGTCGGCAGTGTCTCCCGCCCTGCCGCGTTGAACTGTATGTGACGGCCGTCCATGTCGAAATAGGTGCGGATCAGGTCTGCCATATGGAAATCCACAACCCCGGATTCCGCATTCGCGCTGCCCGAAATCTCTACCACAGGTCGACTCTTTTCCCTTGCCGCCCGCCCCTCATGTCCATATAATATTCCTATAGGCCGTCCGCGGAAACGGCCAGAAATATATACTACAGAGAGATAATAAAGGAGCGCCCATGGAAGAAAACCTGTTCGGACAATTCCTATACGAAAAAAGAAAGCAGCAGGGCCTGTCCCAGTATCAGTTGGGCAGCCTCCTGGGCGTGTCCGGCAAGGCTGTCTCGAAGTGGGAGAGGGGAGTGGCCAGGCCCAAGAGCCAGTTGCTGTACAAGCTCAGCGCCGTGCTGGGGGTGACGGCGGACGCGCTCCTGATCGGGGCCGAATATCCACGGGCCGGGAGCGCCGGATGCCTGTCGGAGCCATGGCGGGATCGGCTATGGGACGAGGCGTACCGGCATCTGAGGGAAAGATACGGCGACAGGCCTCCCATCGAGATCGTCAGCCGGTTTGAAAACGAAAAGCTGGTCCTTGCGAATACGGATATCGTCCAGTTCTTCCGCGTGATTTCCGCCATGGCGAAGAAGGCCGAGGAGAGCGGGATGCCCGTCTTCCTCCAGGGCAGCGCGGGGGCCTCCTTCCTGGCCTACCTGTTCGGCGCGTCCGACGTCAACCCCCTGCCGGCCCATTACCATTGCCCCAGGTGCAGGGCAGTGGAATTCGTCCCAGGCATGGCCGACGGCTGGATGCTGGCGCCGAAAGCATGCGCCCGCTGCGGCACGCCCCTTGTCCGGGACGGACACGACATGCCCTTCGAGGTTCTCCGCCATACCATAGGCAGGAACATGGGGTTCGAGCTCGTCCTATGCGAGGGCTTCTACGAGACCGCCAAAAGCATTCTCCTGAGCGGCCTGCCCGGCTACATGGTCACCGTCCTGGAGCCGCCGGCGGAATCCATGGCGAGGCCCGGCGTATCGAAGGTCAGGACCTTTGTGTGCTCCCCCATGGGCATGGGGCATGCGAACGGGACATGCGCCGTCAGATGCAGCCAGGTCGAGTACCAGGACAGGATATACGGAAAACCGTACATCTCGCTGCTGTCCTATGATGCCTATGAAAGATGCGCCGCGCTGGAGCGCAGGGTAGATGTGGCCCGCTCCGACATCGACATCCTGGACAGAGAAGCCGTGGAGCTGCTGCTGCGCGGCGAGACAGACGGAATCCCGGACTTCGGCCTGTATGACATGAAAGAGCTCCTGGCCAGGTTCCGGCCCGGGCATTTGGGCGATGCGATCGCCGTATACGGGATCGGGCTTCTGGCCTCCGCGCTTCCCCGGGAGGAGGCCTCCGCGTTCATCCGGGGGATAGCGTCTCTGTCGGAAGCAATCGTATACCGGGACGATGTGTTCCGGTATCTGGATTCCAGGCTGAAGGAGCACGGGTACTACGACTTCGGGCTGGCCTACGCCGTCATGGACAGGGCCAGAAGAGGAGCGTACCGCGGACAGGGAATGGATCCGCATACAAAGGCCATGCTCCGGGACATCGGCGTGGAGGAGCATTACATTTCCAGGCTGGAAAAGGTTCCCTATCTGTTCCCCAAATCCCAGGGAATCGTGAGCGTAAAGTATGCCCTGACTCTGCTGTGGATCAAGGTCCATCATCCGGAGGATTTCCGGCGGCTGCTGTAAGGATTTGGCACAGGATGGGAGGGAGCATATGAAGACAGAAAAATCTTCGGCCATGGAGCCGCTGCTGTTTACGGCAAAGATATTCATGGGAAAAGCGCCCGGAAAGGTTCTGGCGGAATGTGCCCTTTCCGCCCTGGGGAGCATTCTGACAGTGGTGAACTCGGTCTGGCTGCTGGAGACCCTGACGGCGATGATTCTGGAGGAAAGGCCGCTTTCTGACGGGATAAGGGTGCTTGGCATTGTGGTCGCAGCGGACATCCTGGCAAGCGTCCTCCAGAACTTCTACGACTGCCGCGTGAAGCCGGCCAGCGACCTGAGGATAAAGCGGTATCTGGAGAGAATCGTGATGGCACATGCAAAAAAGCTTCCGCTTTGCCACTACGAGAACAGCGAATTCTACACGACGGTCCGGCAGGTGCAGGGCGCTGTCCCGGACACGGTGTTCGCGGCGTATTCGGACTTTGTCCAGACCCTGGGCAACGCGGCTGCCCTGTTTGGCGCGGCCGCGGCTGCGGCAGCCATTTCCCCGGGCCTCCTTGCCTATATCGCCTTCACGGTCCCCATGATCGTGGTGAGCAGAAAGTACGGCGGCCTGCTTTCGGAGAAGAAGCTGGAGCTGGCGTTCTGGACGCGGAAGAAGCAGTACGCGCAGGAAGCCTGGATGACAAAGGAGCTGGCTGGGACGTTCCGGATCACGGAGGCGGGGAAAATCGCGGACAGGCATTATGAGGAAGGCTATGAGGGCAGCGGGAGGGTGCATGACAGATACCGCCTGTCCCTGTTCGGCTGGAGCCTGCTGGGGACGGAATGCTCCATCACCCTGATCATGGTTGCCTGTTATATCTACGGAATCTGGGCATCGGCGTCTGCGTCCGGCTTCTCTGCGTCCGGCTTTTCCGTCATGTTCGTGGCGGTGATGAACATGGTCTCCCGAATCAGGAAGATCTATAAATCCTACGAGAATTTCTGCGGATACGCCGTACAGTTGGGGGCTCTGCGGGAATTCCTTAAGCTGCCGCCGGAAGACGCGCGGCCGGAGGGCCTTCTCCCCGGCCCTTTCGAGACCCTGGAATTTCGGCATGTATGGTTCTCCTATGACGGCAGGCGCTGGGCGCTGCGGGATGTGTCCTTCCGGCTGGAGGCAAGCGAGAAGCTGTCCGTCCTGGGCTATAACGGCGCCGGGAAGTCCACTCTGGTCAAGCTTCTGCTGGGCCTCTACCCCGCGGACAGGGGAGAGATTCTGTATAACGGGGTAAACGTGAACCGGTACCGGCTGGAGGCATATCGGGAGAAATTCTCCGCGGCCTTTCAGGAGTACAGGCTGTTCTCCCTCTCTCTGGCGGAAAACATCCTGATGAGGGAATGCGCGGCGCAAGAGGAGCGGAAGCTTCGGGAGGAGCTGGTGCGGATGGGCAGGGAGGAGCTGGCCGCCAGCCTGGGGCGCATCCTTGGCAGGGAGTACGATGGGGAAGGCCTGGTGCTGTCCGGCGGGCAGCGGCAACAGATAGCGGTTTCCAGACTGCGTTTTGACGATTTTGAGATAGCCGTGCTGGACGAGCCCTCCGCCGCCCTGGACCCAATAGCCTCCCGCCGGATGCTGGAGGAACTTTTCCGCCTGACGGACGGCAGGAGCATGCTCCTCATATCCCACGACATGTCCGTGGCCAGGCGTGCGGACAGGATTCTGTTCATGGACGGGGGCAGGCTGGAGGCCTGGGGGACCCATGAGGAGCTGATGGGACGGAGCCGGAAATACGCGGCCTTCTACGGGAGCCGGGCGGAAAACGTTGGGAGGTGACGGGGGATGAAGGCATTCAGGATGCTGCTGTATCTGACAAAACGTTTTCCGTTATACGTAATATGCCATTTCACCGACGCGGTGCTGGCGGCGCTGCCGAACTTCGTGGGAAACGTGCTGCTGCTGAAATACCTGATGCGGGCCCTGCTGGATAAGGAGCCCGTGTCCGGGATGCTGGCCATCCTGGCCGCCGTGGCGCTGTTTTTGATCGCCGCCGATATCTACAGGGCATGGTTCGACAATCAGTACAGGCCCCGAGCGGAGGAGCGCATCCGGAGGGCGTTCTATATAGACATCCGGAACGCGGCCGCCAAATGTGAGCTGAGCGCCTACGACGATCCGGCATTCTATGACGACATGACCTACATAGACAGGAACATCCTGCGGGATTCCCTGGCGCTGCTCTCCCATGTCAGCGACATGGCGGCGGGCCTGATCGATATCCTGCTGATCATAAACCTGTTCTATGAGACAGGGCTTGAGATGCTGATTCTTTCGGGCAGCGCGGTGATGCTGACAATGGCGTTCGATGTGCCCATGGTCAGGCTGCGGAACCGGCGGAGGTACGCGGTGAGCGGCATGGAGAGGAAGCGAGGCTATTTCCGGGACTGCTTCCTGACCCGGGAGAACGTTCTGGAGCGCAGGATGACCAAGGTGGATTCGCTGCTGTGCGCCCGGTATGACGAGAGCGTGGGACAGCAGATCGCCTGCGAGAGGCGGTTCGGCGGGAAGCTCCTGGCGCTGAATACCCTGCGGGATCTCCTGCCGACCAATCTACTGATGCGTTTTGTCCTGATAGCCTGCCTCCTCTACAGAGGAATGAAAGCGCGGTCTCTTGCGGGGAGCGACTTCATCGCCGCATACAATGGGGTCAATGTCGTCATGAGCGAAATCATGCGGATCGTGAAGCTCTGGGGGGAGATGGCCGCCAGCCTCTATACGGTGGGAAAATACGAGCGGTTCCTGGCCTCGGTGCCGAAGGAGGAGGGGAGCGGATCGGAGAGGCAGGAGGGATACGGCAGGCATGACGGGCAGAAGTGGCATGACGGGCAGAAGCAGCATGACGGGCAGAAGCAGCATGACGGGCAGGAAGGGCATGACCGGGACATGGGAGAAGCCGGGGAGGATGGCAGGGAAGCGCACAGCATAGAATTCCGGCATGTGTCCTTCGCCTATCCCGGAACCGGGCGGAGGGTGCTGAAGGACATCAGCTTCCGCATCCGCTCCGGCGAAAAAGTCGCGATTGTCGGTAGGAACGGCTCGGGAAAGACCACGTTGATCCATCTGCTGATGGGGCTGTACTATCCCACGGAGGGCGAAATCCTGGTGGACGGGAAGGCGCTGCGCAGAGAGGACTATCCGCAGTACCGCCGCAGCTTCACGGCCTTCTTTCAGGGGATGAAGCCCCTGGAGGCCACGGTGGCCGAAAATGTGGCCCTGGATGTGGACTCGAATCCGGCGAAGGTGCGCCGGGCCCTGGAGAAGGCGGACTGCGGCCACCTGTTCCCGGAGCCGGAGCGGCAGATGATCGGAATCCGGTTCGACTCCGCCGGCCGGATTCTGTCCGGCGGGGAGGCCCAGAAGCTGATGCTGGCCCACTGCTACTACAGCGGGAGGCAGACGCTGGTGATGGACGAGCCGTCCTCGGCCCTCGACCCCATCGCGGAGAGGGAATTCAACAGGCGGATATCGGAACTGAGCGATGACAAAACCGTAATATTCGTTACCCATCGCCTCTCCACCGTGCACATGGCGCAGCGCATCTATGTGGTAGACAGAGGCAGGCTGGCCGGGCAGGGGAGCCATGAGAGGCTGCTGAAGGAAAACGGCCTCTACCGGGAGCTGTGGAACGCCCAGGCTATGCCGGGCGAATCTGCCGCAGACCGTCAGAATCTACAGCAATGCAGCGGATAAAGCTGTCTGGCCGATGGACTGCAATCAGGAGGGCAGCCGGTCGATCAGGTTCAGGGACTTGATTCCGTCGATATTTTCGGACCTGGAAGGGCTGTCCCTGCATATTTTGCCATTTCGCATAAAATAAAAGACATTCCCTGCCGAATGATGTATAATGGGACTTGCGCAGTGGCTTTCTGTAGAATGTGCCATTGGGAACGGCCTTGCTGCCGCGCAGAAAGAGGAAGCTGAGTTCATCGAAAAACAGAATGAGGAGGCGGCATTCATGCGCATAGTGCTCTGCGACGACGATGAGAGGATTCTGGGCCAGCTGAAGGGGTGGCTATGGGAATATTTCCGGGAGAACGGCCTGAGCCAGCCGGATTATGTCTCCTACGCCGACGGGGACAGCCTCCTGGCAGCCGAGGACAGGCCGGATGCCGGGCGGGCGGACATGGCCTTCCTGGACGTGGAGATGCCCGGGACCAGCGGCATCCATGTGGGGGCCAGGCTCCAGAGCCGCAATCCCTATATCAAGATATTCATCGTCACCTGCTACGCCGACTATCTGGACGAGGCCATGAAGTTCCATGTGTTCCGCTATCTCTCCAAGCCTCTGGACAGGGGGAGGCTCTTCCGCAACGTGAAGGACGCCCTGTACCAGATAGGCATAGACACCCGGCCTGTGCTGATAGAGACCAAAAAGGAGACCGTCACCCGGTACGCGGACGAGATCGTGATGGTGGAGGCCATGGGGCGCAGGGTGACGGTACAGACCGTGGACAGGCTCTACGAGTCCGTCCAGAGGATGGGGGAGTGGGAGAAGCTTTTAGACATCGGGTGCTTCGCCAGGCCCCACCGGAGCTTCATCGTGAACATGAAGTACGTCAGTTCCTTTTCCGATACCCTGATATCCCTTTCCGCCCCGGACGGCGGACAGTACAGCGCCTATCTGGCCAGGCGCAGGTACAAGGGCTTCAGGGATGCCTATATGCTGTATGTGGAGACCATGCGCTGATGAGAGAGACGGTTTGTTTGCTGCTTGGATTTGCCCTGCTGGCCTTTGGCAGCAGGCTCTTGTACCGGTTCTATCTGAAGATATGCGTCCGCCTGACCAAGACGGATTCCGCTCCTCCCCAGGACTGCGGGCCCCTGGCCCTGGTGCTGACGGGAGTGTCCCTGTTCACCATATTCCTTTTGTTAGTCATGGCTTACATGGGGGCGTTCCTGGACCTCCCGCCCAGCACAGGCTCCGTGCTGCTGGCAGGAGCTCTTCTGCTGGCGTTCGACGACCTGCTGATCTTCGCCGGGTGGCAGTACGGCAGGCGAAAGGAGCAGGCGAACCTGACGGACCAACTGGCCCTCCAGAAGCGCCGGACGGAGGTGGGCTATTACAGGGCGCTGGAGGAGCAGTACGACAGGCAGCGGGTGCTCATCCACGACATCCGCAAGCACCTGGAGACCCTGCGGGATCTGGCGGAGGAGGGGCTGGAGGAGGAAGTGGCGCGGTATGTGCGGGAGCTGGAGGCCTCCCCGGCCCTGCAGAACAAGGTGCGCATCTGCGGCAACCGGATCCTGGACGTGATTCTGCGCCGGTACGGGGAGATCTGCCAGGAAAAGGGGATCGCTTTCCTGGTGGACGTGCGGGACAAGTCCGTGGACTTCCTGGAGCCCGGCGACATGACCGCGCTTTTCGGCAACCTCCTGGAAAATGCGGTGGAGGCCGCGCAGGATCTACAGGGCGCGAAGGAACCATATCTGGAGCTGATGGTGGATGCCAGGCCGGGGAGCCTACTGGTAATAACGCTGGTGAACTCCTGCAGGGAGGCCCCCAGGAGCGACGGCCGGGGCGGCTTCCTGACCCGCAAGGCCCCCGGGGCCGGGCACGGCACAGGCATGAAGAGCATCAGGGACACGGTGGAAAAATACGGGGGCACCATGCGGCAGTATTACGAGGAGGAGGGTAAGCTGTTCCACACGGTGATACTGCTGAAATGATGCTCCCCAAAAGCTATCAAAAAGCTGCAGCCAAACCTGCGGACGCCAAAACCGCCGCTTTTTTGACCGTTCATGCAAAACGGGTTGTAATCCCTGCCAGGTCTGCTATACTGCTGCCTAAGGCGCGAACCGAAAGCGCCCGGAAAGCGAGGGGCGGCCTATGAGACCATTGATATCCGTTTTGATTCCCGTATATCAGGTGGAGGGATACCTGGGCAGATGCCTGGACTCTGTCCTGGCCCAGACCTATCCCGACCTGGAGATCTGCATGGTGGACGACGGCTCCACGGACGGAAGCGCAGAAATCGGACAGCGCTATGTGGAGCAGGCCCCCATGCCTGTGAGCCTGAGCAGGGCGGAGCACCTGGGCGTGTCCCATGCCAGGCAGAGGCTCCTGGAGCAGGCAAAGGGCGAGTATCTGTTCTTTCTGGATTCCGACGATTTTCTACATCCCCAGACCATCGAGACCCTGTACCGGCTGGCAGTCCGGCATGGGGCGGACATCGTACAGTGCAAGATGGGGCACACCGGCGAGGACGCCATGCCTCCCATGGACACAGACGCTCCGGAGGAGAGGGTCTATCCTGACAGGGAGCAGGTCATGGCGGCTTATTTCATCTCCACCGGGCTTCCGGAGCCAGGACTGTCCCAGGCCCTGAAGGGCTGGATGGAGGATCCCATGTCAGGGGAGCTGCCCAGCTATTTCGCCACTGTCAGGGAATACTGGCACATGGGGAAAGGGGAGCTGAAAGCTAAGATGTGAAGCATGAGACGGGGTCTGGCCTTTCTGCGAGGCAGGCGCCATACCGGCAGAGCGTATTTCGGATTCAGACAGGAGATTTGGACAAATATGGAAAACGCGCTTTTACGTTTTTATATAGACAACAAGAAACATCTCCCCGGCATCGCCTTCATCGTGGGCATCTCGCTGCTCTCAGGCATCCTGAAGATGCTGTCGGCCACCTACTGGGGGCGGGCGGTGGACTATGGCATCGCCGGGCTGGTGGAGGAGATGCTGGGCTGCGCGGTCCTGATGGCGGCTTTCATCCTGGCCGACTGCGTCCGCACGGCCCTGCACTACACGATCATAGGCCGGGTCACGGAGAGCATGTTCCTGGAGGTCAGGACCAGGGCCTTTGGGAAGATCATGAGGGGGGACATGGCGGTGCTGGAGAGGAAGTTCCGCACCGGGGATATCGCGGTGCGGCTCAATGATGACATCGACTTTCTGAGCATTTTCTCCGCCAACCATCTCAGCGATTTCTCCAGACGGATTTTTTCCGGTCTGTTCGGGCTGGTGGCCTGCATCTTCCTGTCTTGGCAGATGTCCGTGGCCTATCTGGTAATCCTGCCGCTCTCCCTGTGGATGGTCAGTGCCATCAGCAGGCCCGTCCAGGCCCAGTCCAAGAGCTCCATGGACGACACCGGAGCGGCCATGGGGCTGGCGTCAGACATGATAACCGGGTCCCTCACCGTGAAGGCCTTCGCGGGGGAGGAGGTGCTGGGGCAACGCTTCGACCGGGCCATCGACAGGGCCTACGGCCAGAAGGTGAAGTCCGAGAAGCTGGCCATGAAGATGACGGGGGTGAAATATGTGGCCACCGTGATGCAGACCATGTGCCTGTTTCTGGTGGGCTCCTGCCTGGTGTCCGCAGGGAGGCTCAGCGCCGGAGCGTTCATCTCTTTTGTCACATTGAGCGGCTATATCACCACGGCTTTCGAGCACTCGGACTACATGCTGCTCTGCGCCAGGAGGGCCGCCGCCTGCGCCTGCCGGTATTATGAGGCTATCGACATCCCGGAGGAATGGCAGGGGGTGGTGCGGGGGGCCCAGGGAGAAATGCCCTGTGAGGCCTCGGGGCTGCACTTTGCCTATGGGGCTGACGGCGGCTGGGAATCCGGCGGCGGGCATGGGAACGGCGGCAGCTATGAGGCGGTGACTGCCCTGGCGGGACTGGACATCAGGATTCCCGGAGGGAAAAAGGTGGCCATCGTGGGGGCCAGCGGCTGCGGGAAGTCCACCCTCATCAAGCTCATCTGCCGGTTCTATCTGCCGGGCAAGGGGAGCCTTAAGCTGTTCGGGGTGGAGTCCGCAGAGTGGGAGGCTGCGGCCCTGAGGGCCCATATGGCCATCGTGACCCAGGACGCGGTGCTCTTTGACGGCAGCATCTATGAGAACGTGGCCTACGGCAGCCCAGCCGCCACCAGGCAGGACTGCGAGGACGCCCTGCGCCAGGTGGCCCTGTGGGATTTCGTAAACGGCTTCCCGGAGGGCATGGACCATTGCATAGGCGAGGGCGGGAATTCCCTGTCCGGGGGCCAGAAGCAGCGGCTGTGCATCGCCAGGGCAATGGTGAAGAAGGCGGATTTGGTGCTTTTGGACGAGGCCACCTCCGCCCTGGACTTCCAGACGGAGAGGGAGGTGCAGGAGGCCCTGGATAAGCTGCTGGCGGGCCGGAGCGCCGTCATCATAGCCCACAGGCTGAGCACCGTGCAGAACGCGGATTATGTCTACTGCATGGACAGGGGCCGGGTGGCCGAGGAGGGGACTCCGGAGGAGCTTTTGGCGAAAAAGGGGATGTACTATGAGATGTACCGAATGCAAAGTGTGCACGGAATGAAGATTTGCTAAGGCTGTAAAAGAGGGGGTTTACAGTTCTTCCAAGCGAGTTCTTTGCGCTTTGCTGCGCATTGGCTGTATTGTCTTATGTGCCGCTGGAGCGGCATAACGGGGAGTATGGACGGGATGGCGCTGACATAAGAATGGATGAATGAGGATGAATCTATGAAGAGATCGATGTTCGGATTATATAGCAGGAGCTTCTCCTACATGGGCCCGGCCCGGAAGAGATATCTCCTTGGCCTGGCATTGGGGGCTTTCGAGCTGGCCATTCTGTTTTCCATGCCTTATATCAACCAGGAGCTGATTGACATCGTCACCGGGGCCAGCCAGGGCGACATCATGGCGACCCTGTTCTGGATGCTGGCGGTGTTCCTGCTGTTCGTGCCGCCGGTAGTCTATGGCAAATATCTCCAGGCCATTTCCACTGCCCAGGGCACGGTACGGCTGCGGAAGCTCCTGTTCGGCCATATCCTCCATATGCCAAACGGGGCCATGGCCCGGTACAAGACCGGCGACTATATCACCCGCCTGACCAGCGACGCGGAGGGAGCCATGGCGGTGTTCAATACCTTTCTGGTAGTGAATCTGATCCGGTTCGCGGTAATCTTTCCGATCACCCTTGTGATGCTGCTTATGGGGGACTGGCACATCGCGGTGGCGGGGGTGCTGTACAGCGGCATCAACATGGGATTGTCCCTGTACCTGAATCCCCTGGCCAAGCGGCTGGAGAGAGGGGCGAAGGAGGAGATAGCCGGATCCGCCTCTTTCCTGATAGAGGCCCTGCGCTCCATTCCCGTGATACGGGTGTTCGCCCTGCAGGCGGCCCTGGCCGGGCGCTACAGAGCCGCCTGCGGCGTGATCCGGGAGAAGCGCATGAAGAGCCAAACGGTCATGGGCATCACCTATGGCACCGTGGATTTCTTCGCCCAGTCCGCCCAGGCGGTGGGGTTCATTTTGGGCATCGTCCTGGCGGGCAACCAGGTGACCTTGGGGAAAGCGGTGTTCCATGCCACTTTGATGAGCATGATGGCGGATTCGGTGTTCCGGCTGAGCACTTTCCTGCTGCTGTCCCAGTCCCGGCTGGTGGCCATGGAGCGGGTCTTTAAGCTGCTGGATGAACCTCTGGAGGATTTGGAGGAGGGCAGCAGGGAGATAGGCAGGGACGGGGACATCGCGGTGGAATTCAGGGATGTGGGGTTTTCCTATGGCATAGGCATGCGTGAGGCTGGAGAGGCTGGGGAGGGCAAAGCCGAGGCTGGAGCAAAAGTGGCCGGCACGACCGGGGCTGGAGCGAGAGCGGCCGGCACGACCGGGGCTGGAGCAAAAGCGGCCGGCATGTCTAAGGCCGTAACCGAGGCCGGGACAAAGAGGGACGGCAGGGCTGGGACTGTGACAAAGGGAGACGGCCCGGCTGAGAGTGGAGCATATGAGCCGAGGCAAAATGTATTAGAGCGTCTTAACCTGGTCCTGCACAGGGGAGAGCACCTGGCCATCGTAGGCGGCTCCGGCGGCGGGAAGTCCACGGTGATCAAGCTGATGGAGGGCTTCTACGCGCCAACGGATGGAAATATATATTATTTCGGCCAAGACAGCGCAGGGCTCTCCCTGGCGGCAATCCGGGAGCTCTTCGCCTATGTGCCCCAGGAGTGCACCCTCTTCGACGGCACCCTCCGGGAGAACATCGCGCTGGGCCGCCCTGAGGCCAGCCAGGCCCAGATAGAGGAGGCGGCGAAGATGGCGGACATCCACGACTTCATCGTAAGCCTCCCCAGGGGCTATGAGTCCCAGGCGGGCGAGCAGGGAGGCCAGCTCTCCGGCGGCCAGAGGCAGCGCATCGCCATCGCCCGGGCCATCCTGAAAGGCGCGCCCATCCTCCTTCTGGACGAGGCCACCGCCGCCCTGGACTCCGGGGCGGAGCGGGAGGTGCAGCAGTGCCTGGACCGCCTCGCCCATTCCCTGACCACCGTCACAGTGGCCCACAGGCTGTCTACCATCCGAAATGCCGACAGGATCCTGGTGATGGAGGGCGGCAGGATCGTGGAGGAGGGGGACTTCGACGGGCTGCTGGAGCGCAGGGGACGGTTCTGGGAGCTGTATGAGAGCCAGCGGCGCGGGAGCGTGGATGGAAAAGAGTGATTGGCCGGAAAGCAGGCGAGGCGGCCCATACAGATTGAGGTATATGCGGGAAGGTGCAGGAACAAGACGGCATCTCTGGAGCTGCATGACCGCCTGACCATTGGCAGCGCGGCCGACTGCGATATCATATTTGACGATTCGGAGGTGGCCCCGCTGCATTCCTGCATCAGAGTGGATGGAGACCAGGTCTATATCGAGGATTTAGGCTCTCCGCAGGGAACAGCGCTGAACGGGATGCGCATCCAGGGACAGAACAGGCTCCGGAGCGGGGAGACCATTTCCATCGGCCCAGTGGAGTTTGGTCTGCGCTATGCGCGCCCTGAACGCGGAATCGTCTGAAGGAAGGATTGAACCGGATGTATGGGGATGGAGGCGAGAGTCCGGAACCCAGGTAGTTTTCTCGGGTGCTGGTAGAGGTGGGCGTGACCCAGGGGGAGAAGCTGCTGCGGGCCGCGCTTCCCGCATTGCAGAGGACTGCATAGATTTTCTTTTCAGGAACCGCCATGTGGCGGTTCCTTTTGGAAATTTCAAAAATTTCAAAATTTTTTCGTCACAGAGGTTGTAATATTATGATAATATAGTATACTAAACGTGTGAGCTTTACTGGTTTTCGACATTGTTTTTAGGGAGGGCGAGTATGGACAGGATTTCGCAGCCGCGGTTATTGAACGCTGTTTTCCGCAATGTATATGGGATGGAATTCCACGCCGACAGCATGGACAACAGGGTCATGCTGCAAAAGGCTGTTTTTTTGATGCGGGAACGGGGGGTTTCATGCGGAGATTATGAATTCGTATGGGATCAGTATGGCCCTTTCTCAGCGGAGCTGAGCGACGATATGAAGATTGCCGTAGAAGACGCGCCCGCATTATCCGTGGCATTTAGCCAGGAGGCCATGGAAATCATGGAATGCCTGAAAAAGGCATTCTTCTGTGAAACGGAATATTCCCTGCGCTATTGGGCGGAGGCGATTGCTTCCCTTTTGTATTTGAAGAAGTATGTATATCCATCCTATACTGACGAGGAAATCATCGAAGCTCTTGAAAACCGGAAGAAGGATTTGCGGAACCGGAAAGAGAACCAGAAGGCGATGAAGGTATTGAAAAAGATACTGGCAGCATAAGGATGTGGCGATATGTTGGACACAAAGGAAATGGTCTTCGTAAATTATATCCTTGATAATGTTCACGGATTTATAGGGTTGACGTTCATGGAGGACAAAATTGAACGTCTCCCTATCTTCAAACGGCTACAGGACATCTCTCAATTAGGACTGGTCAAAAGAATCTTCCCCGGAGCTTTGCACAATCGCTATATCCATTCCCTGGGAGTCATGCATGTCATCGATCAAATGGCATTGCATCTGGGTAGGTTCAGCCTGGCCGAGAGGCAATTGATGCGACTGGCCGGGCTGCTGCACGATTTGGGGCATTACCCGCTGTCCCATGATTTGGAGCAGGTATATGACAGAAAAGAAAGCGTGACGGCATTTAGCATAACGCCGGTCAGAGAGACATTCCTGAACGATGTCCAGGAGAATCTTTACCGATTGATTGACAAATCGGAAGAAACGGATACCCCTCTGAAAAACCAGATTCCCAAAAGAGAACTGGTGGTGAAGGGGAAGTATCATCATGAGACAGTTACTACATATGTAATACAAAAGAGCAGCTCGATTAAAAAGATAATCATGGAAGGAATCAGAGAGGGCTATTTCGATGACGATCGCTATCTATGGACAAAGGAGCGCGAAGAAAGCAAAATCCAGGAATTTGCAGAAAAAATAATCGATGACATATGTGCCCTGATTCAGGGAAACAGCGATTATGTGTATGAGAAGGGCGCTTTCCCGGAGCACTTTACCGCCATGCTCCAGATGCTGCATTCTGAGCTGGATGCGGACAGAATCGATTATCTTTTGCGGGATGCCACATTTTCCGGAGCCTCCTATGGCGCATTCGATTTGGGGGCCCTGCTGCAGAACCTTGATATGAAAAAAGTCTGTATTGGTCATGAGGAAGTATGGATTGTAGGGGTGAAGGAAAAAGGAATCGGCTGTGCGGATCAGTATATGGTAAACAGATATCTGGCGTATACACAGGTCATTTTCAATAAGTATACATCGATTGTCGGCAAAATGCTCCGGGAAGTAGTGTACTGGATGATGAACAGCGCTTCTGAGCTTACGTTCTACTCTCCTCAGAAGATATACAGCATTATCGAAATGCATGAGCAGAACGAAGCCTATCTGGCATTTACGGACAGCTATTTTTTTGAAAAGCTGCATGCAATCGAAAAGAAAAAGCATGGATGTCCTGAGGATATCTATTTCTTCGTGGAACAGCTTAGGAAATATCAGGCCTTAGATGTCAAAGAAGAGGACGTGTTCTCAGGCGGGGGGCAGCAACAGAGGGAACATATGGAAAAGTCAGACCTATATGCCCGTATAGAAAGGCTGATAGCCGAGAAGGATTTTTCCAAAGAAAAAGGCCTGTATCTGTTCAACCAGAAACGAATCACCAATCATGTGCCTTATGATCGGTTCCAGGCAAACTTTGACGCATATAATGCCACACATGAAAAGAAATTAGATTACTTCAAATATCAGAAGGATAGGCTTATGGACGGACTGGCGGTAATCAGAGGTACGGGAGAACCGGTATTATTGATTGATGCGCCCAGGTCGATGATGAGGGGACTATATGATATGCAGCAGGTCATGGTGCGGGAGTATGTATTTCCGGTAAGTGTATGATGTGGGTGGACGGCAATGCGCAGCAGGAGTGAGCTATTGCGATTCCGCAGAAATTTTTGTTGCGAAAGCCACACCGACTGGCTATAATGGGTTTATGACAATAGAATCCTGTCTTGGATTCTATTGTAGACCACAGGCAATAGAATCCAAGACAGGATTCTATTGTAGGCTTTAGGCAATAGAACCAAGATTCTAAGGAATTGTCCCCCGTAAGGCGGACAGGGAGGTAACCATATGGAATTCAATAAACCCGTATCCAATCCAATGCTGGTAGGCGCGCTGGAACTGATGAAGGCCGAGGACACGCCCGCGCACCGCAATATGTTCATGGGAGAGCTGACCAAGGCCAGCTTCCTCACCCCGGCCATCATCGAACCGGCCCCCACGGAGGACGCCGAGGGCAAGCTTGTCCTGGCTCCCAACAGCAAGGTCCAGTTCCCCATGCTGAACACGCCCGACGGCGCGAAATTCTTCATGGCCTTCACGGACGCGGCCGAGTACGAGAAATGGCAGGAGAAGAACCAGAAATTCCCCTTCTTCGCCCTGAAGCTGGAGGAATACGCAGCCATGATACTGCGCCGGGATCCCAAGGGGAACCTCTGTCCCGCCCTGGGCATGGTGGTCAATCCCTTCGGGGCCAACATCATCCTGCCCAGAGAGATGCTGGCCAGCATGATGACCGCCAGGGCGGCCCAAGCCAAGCAGGCGGCCCAGAAGCAGAAGAAGTAATCGGAGCCGGCGGTCGGACAAGATGGAAAAAATAGGCTAAAGAAAGCCGCGAACATGTCGATATACTTAGTACAGGAAAGCAGTTCGGCCGACTGCGCCGAGTACAGATTAGATATGGACACCACGGATGGTATTTATGCAGGGAAAGGATTTCCTTGTCTAAATGCCATTTTTTTATGCCGTTCCCGATGGGAAGCAGGAAAGGGATTCCGGGCGCGATGCGATGCCGCTGTGACAGATGTATCGGCGTGGCGGAAAGCCTGTAGGGACGGCCATGGGCTTTCGGCGGAGGATGCCCCAGGGCCCATTGGGGGGACAGGATGGAAACCATAAAAAGTCCGGCGGGAGGACGGAATCCGCATCAGGGAGGATGGGAGACCGGAGAGCCTGCGGGACGGGTGGACATGAAAGAGGGGGAAAGATTTGAAGATTGATTCCGGTACAGTGGGGATGGCGTCGTCCAGAAATTATCATTCCACGGCGGTTTCCATAAGACGGTTTACCGTACTGAAGATGCAGGGGAGCCTGACAGGCCTGAACACTGCCCTGGGCGGAGGGGCGGCGGACGCCCAGGGAAGCGGGTGGGCAGGCGCGAAGAAGGCGCAGACGGGAGCCGGTCAGTCCGCCACGCTCCAGGACTGGCAGGGGAGGCTTCAGAGCAAAGGCTCCAACGTGGCGGTCAGGAACTCCGCCAGCGACACCCTGGCCAATATCCGCCAGACTACCATACGCTATATTTATGACATCCTGTTTTCCGCCAGGAGGAACCGCCTCGGCCAGTGGGGGCAGAACCGGGCCATGACGCCCTATGAGTCCCTGACCCAGCAGGGCGGCGCAGACGCGCAGAACGGGAATGCCCCTTCCGGCAGCCAAAATGCAGGCGGTACGGGCGGCTTGGGCCAGGAGGGTCAGCAGGATCTGTTCCCGGGGAACATCGCCAATATGCGGGTGCTCTCCTATGTGAACGAGACGATAAAAGTGGAATCCGAGGAGACCAGCTTCTCCACAGTGGGCAAGGTGCGCACCGCCGACGGCAGGGAGATTGATTTCAACATTAATGTAGGGATGAGCCGCACCGTCCAGGAGCGCTATATGGAGAGCATGCAGCTAGGCTTCACCATGTGCGATCCTTTGGTCATCAACCTGGACACGGACGTGGCCTCCCTCTCCGACCAGACTTTCTATTTCGACATAGACGCGGACGGGGAGCTGGACGAGATATCCCAGCTCGGCGCGGGCAGCGGATACCTGGCATTAGACAAGAACGGCGACGGCCAGATCAACGACGGCAGCGAGCTCTTCGGCACTGCCAGCGGCAACGGCTTCGCGGATTTGGCCCAGTATGATGAGGACGGCAACGGCTGGATCGACGAGAACGATGCCGTCTGGGAGAAGCTGAAGATCTGGTGCAAGGACGAGGAGGGCAACGATGTGCTCTACAGGCTGGCGGATAAGGGCGTAGGCGCCATCTGCCTGCAGAACGTTTCCA
Source organism: uncultured Acetatifactor sp. (assembly GCA_910585615.1). GTDB lineage: Bacteria > Bacillota > Clostridia > Lachnospirales > Lachnospiraceae > Acetatifactor. The sequence goes on along the minus strand of CAJUFO010000026.1, from coordinate 2,170 downwards.
CGGATTTCACTTTAAAGGGCAGTTCCGGCCAGACCCAGGGCGCCATCCGAAACAGCGGCGTGTTCCTCTACGAGAACGGCGCGGCGGGCACGGTGCAGCATGTGGACGTGGCGAAATACCAGGCCCAGGCCTGAGGAAACAGAACAATTTGATACGAAATCAGAGAAAGACGGCTTTTCGGGAAGAGAAGCTGTCTTTTTTCATGCATAATTCCATTCCGTTAGGGCAAACTGTTAGCGAGAAAACGAATATCACAGATTTTGGGATATTTGGATATCAATATCAGTTTGCTTTGAAAGAAGAAGGAAGGGAAGGCAGCTATGAGAAAAAACAGAAGGAACAATGCGAAAAAGGAGCGCACCATCATGATCGCATCATCGGTGTTCGTGCTGGCGGCACTGACCATGACGGGGATCTACATGAAGTCCAACAACACGGAGGAGCAGGGCGACGGTTACACCATCGACTTCACGGCCCTGGAGGACAATGTGGAGGACAAGCACGAGGAGATCGCCCAGAACAAGCCGGTGGAAGAAAAGGCGGATACGAAGAATGAGTCTGCGGACAAAGCGCCGGATGCCACGAAGGAAGTAGCCGGAAAGGACGACGACCTGGACTATCTGCCCATGGAGGCGGGTTCACCGCTGGTGACCATACCGGGGCTGACGGACGGCGCCGCGGAGGGGATGCCGGAGGATATAGGGGGCCAGGACACCATTGCCCAGGAGCCGGAGGTATCGATGGAGAAGCCGGAAGCGGGGACGGATGGCGATGCGGACGCCACGGCCACACCGGAAGCGCCCCAGGAGGACGCCGGGAGCGCTGAGGACGCCGGGGCGGCGGAGAGCGCCGACAGCACGGACGGCAGCGCGGTAGCTGCGCCCACGCCGCATTTTGCGGAGAGCGAGGGGCTGCTGCGCCCGGTGAGCGGTGAAGTGCTGATTCCCTTCAGCATGGACGGCGGCGTCTACTTCTCCACGCTGGATCAGTTCAAGTACAACCCGGCCCTGATGCTGGCCGCGGAGCAGGGAGTCGCCGTGACGGCCTGCGCGGACGGTATAGTCACGGCTGTTTTTGAAAATGAGGAAATCGGACATGCGATCACTGTAGATTTGGGGGACGGCTATCAGATTACTTACGGCCAGTTGGATGCGATACAGGTGATGGAGGGCAGTTATGTGGAGCCGGGGCAGGTCATCGGGTTCATTGCTGCGCCCACCAAGTATTTCAGCCAGGAGGGGAGCAATCTGTACCTGAAGCTCACCCTGAACGGCGCGCCGGTGGATCCGGAGGTGCTCCTGCAGTAAGAATATCTGAGGAGTGCCGCTACAGCGGCGCGTCCGGGAGGTTGACATGTATATTATCGGTGGTACGATTAAGACCATGGCCGGTCCGGATATCAGGGATGGGTATGTCCGGATTCTGGACGGAAAGATTGCGGAGGTCGGAAAGCGGGATGGAGCGTTCCATCCCGCGGAGGGCGAGCGGGTCATCCTGGCCCGGAACGGCCTGGTCATGCCGGGGCTGATAGAGGCCCACTGCCACATGGGCATCACGGAGGAGAAGAAGGGCATGGAGGGGGACGACTGCAACGAGACGGTGGATCCCGTCACCCCCTATCTGCGGGCAATCGATGCGGTGAACACCATGGACGCCGCCTTCGACGATGCCGTCCGGGCAGGCATCACCTCGGCCATGATAGGCCCCGGCAGCTCCAACGTGGTGGGCGGCCAGTTCGCCTTCCTGAAGACAAGAGGACGGCGGGTGGACGGCCTGGTGGTGAAGGCCCCTGCGGCCATGAAGGTGGCCTTCGGGGAGAACCCCAAGGTCAATTACTCCGGCCAGGGGAAAAGCCCCTCCACCCGGATGGCCATCGCTGCCATGCTGCGGGAGGAGCTGACAGAAGCGAAAGCCTACCGGGAAAGGAAGCGGCAGGCGGCGGAAAGCGGGGAGGGCTTCCAGGAGGACTTCCGGCTGGAGTGCTGGATGCCCGTGCTGAACCGGGAGATTCCTATAAAGGCCCATGTGCACCGGGTGGACGACATCTTCACGGCAGTGCGGATTGCAAAGGAGTTCGACCTGAAGATGACCTTGGACCACTGCTCCGAGGGGCACCTGATCGCGGAGGAGCTGGCGGCGGAGGGCTTTCCCGCCATCGTAGGCCCCGACC
>CAJUFO010000025.1 GCA_910585615.1 uncultured Acetatifactor sp. | reverse complement strand
TACTGCTGGGCGCTGCCGCGGATGTAGCTGTTGATGCCGTATTCCTGCCAGAGCAGGGCCGGAGAGAAGTTCTCGTAGACCTCGCAGTCGCCGATGAAGATGACATTGTGGTCTTTTTCTTCCTGGTAGTATTCGGCGATGAAGGCGCCCTCCACCACATCGTCCACGTACTTCGGCACCAGCAGACGCTGGAGCAGGAATAGCGTGACGAGGACGATGGCTGCGGATACTGATATTTTTATGCACTTTTTTGTTTTCATATTCTTTTCCATGATGATGCGCCTGTTTCTGCTTTTATTCCCGCGAGCAATGAGCCAAGCGGACGTGCTTGCGCGGCCAGTTGGCGAATGCCGCGAGGGTCAAATATCCCGTTGCTTGCAGCGGGATATTTGATTATCCATACAGCCCCTTACCCACGCAGCGTTCCGCAACGACGTATTCTCCGTTGGCGTATTTCATCTTTGCGGGCCCTATGCGGAATCCACTTTCTTTCAGGCTGTCAATCAAAGTGTGCATGAAGAAGCCGTGGGTGACGATGATGCAGTTTTCGCCATTTTCCAACAGCGTTTTCACGAACTTTTTTGCGCGCTTTTTTGTATCTCTTCTGCCCTCCGGCTGTCTCGGATGGTTGAACAGCCATTGCAGCCTTCCCGAGATGTTCCAGAACCATAAAGGCAATTTTACATTTCCTTCCAGGCTGGAGCGCAGCGGCACTTCGTCAATCAGTCCGGTCTGGGTAAACTCATTATCTCCGAACATCCTTGCGGCGGTCTCCCCGGTTCTGGGCAGGCTGCTGATATAGATTTTCCCATACGTGCTTCTCTGGTATATAACCTCCGGAATCTCTGTCCGCACCGGCTCTGTGTGCGCCTGGTCATATTTTATGCAGTCCAGGTCGAACTGGCCTGATGTGCTCCATTTCTTCCAGCGGTAATCCACTTTTCCGTGTCTGATGAGAATTACTTTCATTCCGTGCTCGCTTCCATAATCTTTTCTACCCATTTCGTTCCGCTCTTACTGCTGAACAAAATACAACTGTACGGTTAACTTAAAACTGATTATAAATAAACTGGCTGGCGTCATACCCGATGCCGTAGGCTCCCGCCAGCAGCACCGCCAGGAACAGGCCGTACCACAGCGCGAACCGCAGCGGATAGGGCTTTGCCGCGATTCTTTCCCTGACGCTGCCCTTTCTCTGGATAAGGCTTACTGATACCAAAACAAATGTTCCCATGGCGAGAATCCCATAGTCAAGCGCCGTAAGTCCCAGCCCCAGCAGCGAACCGTCCCACAGGATGTTCCAGTTCCGGGCCGTGAACAGGGAGCCGAACATCCGGAAGGTCACCGGCACGGAACGGTAGCAGTCGAACGTCCGCAGCATCGACACCAGCAGGAAAGTCCTGGCCACCTCAAAGGCAGCATATCCCCTCCCGCCTGCTCCGAAGCGCTGGTGGAACCTGGCATACAGGGGCTCCAGGGTCTCGGAGACCATCAGCACGGCCCAGTTCCCCAGCCCCCAGGCGATGAAATTCCAGCTGGCCCCGTGCCAGATGCCCGTGGCGAACCAGACCACGAACGAAGACAGATACACCGGCAGCCGTTTGCCCACGTTCTCCCCGAAATGGCGGCGGGAGAATTTGTTGAACTTCTGCATGAGCTTGCACACGGAGATGGGATAGAAGATATAGTCCCGGAACCATGTGCCCATGGAGATATGCCACCTGCGCCAGTATTCCTTGAGAGATCTGGAGAAAAAGGGCCGCTGGAAATTCTCCTGCAAAGTGATGCCCAAAGTCTGGGCGATTCCGATGGTGATGTCGATGCCCCCGGTGAAGTCCGCGTACAGCTCCAGGGCGTAGAAGAACATCCCCACCAGCACATAGGCGCCGTGATAGGCATCCGTATCCCCGATGATGGCGTTGACCCCCACCAGCATCCTGTCCGCGATGACCATTTTCTTGAAATAGCCCACAAGAACACGCTGCAGTCCAAAACTTACCGTTTTTCCGTCAAATTTATGTTCCCCATACAGGGATTCCGCCAAGTCCCCGAACCGGCTGATAGGCCCCTGCACCAGCTGGGGGAAAAAGGACACGAACAGGGCGAACCGGAAGGGATTCCTCTGGGCCCGGACCGTTCCCCGGTACACGTCAATCAGATACCCCACCGCCTGGAAGGTGTAGAAGGAAATCCCCAAAGGCAGCGCAAGGGTCAGGAAAGAAAGCCTTCCTGTCTGCCCGAAGGCCCCCAGCAGCCCGTTGATGTTGGCGATGGCGAAGTTGGTGTACTTCAGCACCGCCAGGATACCGATGTTCAAAAGGATGCCTCCCAGTATCCATCCCAGGCGCACCTTTTTCTGCCTGTCCTTGTAGGATTTCTTTTCCTCTTTGGACAGTTCCGCCTTGTGCTCCTTCAGGTAGGCCGCCTGCCTGTCCGCGTTCTTCTCTATCTGACAGGCCGCGAACCAGACCGTCACCGTGGTCACCAGGATATAGGGCACATATTCCGGCCCCGCCAGGAAATAGAAGCCGTAGCTGGCTCCCAGCAGCAGCCCCCACTGCCATTTCCGGGGGACGATGTAGTACAGCAAAAACAGAACCGCAAGAAATCCCAAAAATCCATATGATGTAAAAAGCATAACCGCTTCCTCTTCAGCCTGAAAGTTTCCAGATAAAACTTCCAACTAAGTTTCCAATTTCAGGCTTCTTCCTCCAGCTTTTGAATCAGGGCGTAGAGAGATTTGGCGGAATTGAAGTTCTCGGGGAGGATGTCTTTTGCCGTAATGGCGATGTCATAGGCCTCATTGATCTCCGCGATCAGGCTGACGATGTCGAAGGAGTCCAGTATCTTGTCGTCCACCAGACGCTCCTCCGTCTCAAAATCTACGTCCGGATGTAAATCGTTCAAAATCTCCATTAATTCTTCCATGATTAGCATCTCCTTTCATCCAGTTCATTTTTTATTGCCGGAATTCCTCTTTCTCCCTATTTGGGGAAACCAGTTCTTTCATTGCATTATTATAAAGTTCCATTCGTTCGGCCACTCTGTCTTTTGGCGACATTTCGTAGTCGTCTAAGTCTGGAACAATTTAGACTGCTTAACGATTTCGCTTGCCGTGAAACCAGACTGCATAACGCTGACTGGTTTCAGCACATGATTACATTAGGCAGTGTTCAGCGTTATGCAGTATACCCATTTATCATTTTGGTGCCAGTCAATAACCGTGTTGCGCCGACTGACTGCCTGACGCCTCTCTCCGCCCGGCTTATGGCCATCTGCCTCATGCGCTCTCATAGATGTTTTTCAGTGTCACCCGGTCGATTTTCCCATTGGCCGTGAAAGGCATCTGCTCCAGCCGGACAATCCGGTTGGGGAGCATGTAGCGAGGCAGCCTGGGCCTTAAGGCCGCGGCCAGCTCCTTCTCGGAGACGTCTCCCACGTAATACAGCATAATCTTCGATTTTTTCGTGTCATAGATACAGGCCGCCATGCGGATGTCAGGGAGCATGTCCACGTTCACCTCAATCTCCCCCAGCTCGATGCGGTGGCCCATATGCTTAATCTGGTAATCTTTCCGGGACACGAACATCAGTTCCCTATTTTCATTGTAGCGCCCGATGTCCCCTGTCTTATAGATGCGCTCCGGATAGGCTGTGTTCAGCGGGTTCTGGACAAAGGCTTCCGCCGTGCGCTCCGGGTCATTGTAATAGCCCAGCGTCAGAGCCGTGCCCCGGATGCAGATCTCGCCCTCCTGCCCGGCCTCCGCCAGCTTCCCCTCCGGCGTCAGCAGCAGAATCTCCCGGTTGGGAAAGGGCCTGCCGATGGGAATCGCCTCATCCTCCGCGAACTCCCGCTCCACCCGGTAATAGCAGCACATCCCCGTGCCCTCCGTGGGGCCGTAGAGATTGGTGAAAACTGCCTCCGGCAAGGCTTCCCGCCAGATGCGGAACTGCTTGATCGGGAACACCTCGCTGCCGAAGGCAATGGTGTGCAGAAATTCAGGTTTTACCGTATCAAAGGTGCCGAAGGCGCTTACCATGGTCAGGGCGGAGACCACCCAGCAGATGGTATTGATTCCGTGGGCGTTCAGATACTCCACCAGCTTCACCGGAACGGAGAAAAGCTCCCTGGGAATCAGGTAGGTGGTGGCTCCGAACTTCAGCGTGGGATACAGCTCCTTCAGGCAGGCGTCAAAGTAGAGCGGCGACTGGTTCCCGAAGACCGTCTCCTCCCCGAAGCCCAGCACCTCCGACAGCCGCTCGATATAGTCTATCACAGACCTGTGGCAGGCCGCCACGCCCTTGGGGATTCCGGTGGAGCCGGAGGTGAAGACGATGTAGATCGGATCCGTGTCAATGGCGCGGCTGCGGATTTCCTCCAGAGCGGCGTCCTCGATTCCGCACTGGGCCATCTCGTCGAAAAGCGCGATTTCCCCCTCCCCAATCCGGAACGTTCTGGCTGTCTCCTCCGTCTCCCGGTCGCAGATGACCAGGGGCGAACGCACATTGTCCAGTATCAGCTGGATCCTCCCCGCAGGCATCTCCTCGTCAATGGGCACATAGAAATCGCCGCCCGCCACCACCCCGAAGAAGGCCGCCACCTCTTTCGGGGATTTCCGCATGAAGACCACCACGGGCTTTCTGTAGATTCCCTTTTTGTGGAGATAGCTTCCGATGCTGCGGCTCAGGTCGTATACTTCCTGAAAGCTCAAGGCCTCCGTGCCGTCGGCGTAGGCTGTCTTTGCGGGTTTCTGCTTTACGATATGATTTAAGTAGTCCAATACATTGTTCTGCATAAATGCTCCTTCGAATATTACAAAATTACCAAAAATACCGAACACTGGACACTGAACCAATCCGGTCAATGGGAATTTCTCCGTCCGTCCCCGGCATTATTATACCCGTAATTCGTTTATCTGCCGGTATAGCCTATCCGGAATTTAGGCAGCTTATATTTCCAAAACTCCCATGCGGCCAGCCACATCACCATATCTAAAAAATAAGGCAATAACGAGAATTGCCTGGGAATTCAGCGGATGCCTCCGGGAAGGCTCAGCAGGCATCCATAGCGCTCCTTCAGCCGACCGCAGGCAAGCACGGCCTTTCTCGCCAGCACTTCCATCACGTCCAGGAAACCATCCCCCAGCTCAAAATCCCGCTTCACCAGGGACAGCTCCGTACAGGCCAGGACCACGGCCTGGGCCCCTGCGCCGTACAGTTCCCGGGCCACCTGCCGAAACGCCGGAAAGTCCACCGGCCGTCCGGCCTTTACCTCTTTATAGATGATGTCCATGACCGCCTGTTGACCTAACCGGTCAGGGAACACGGACGTAATCCCCTCCTCCGCCAGGGCCCGCTGGAACAGCCCGCTCTCAATGGTGCCGTCCGTGCCCATAATCCCTGCCCTGCGGATTCCCGCTGCCCTCAGGCAGAGCACCGTCTCCCGAATGGCATCCAGAATGGGAATGCCGATCTCTCTTTCCAGGCTCTTCTGGAAATAATGCGCCGTGACGCAGGGAATGGCAATCATCTCCGCCCCTTGACTCCTCAGGTCAATCCCAATCTCTACCATCTGCGGCAGCGGATTCTCCCTGCTCTGGCCCAAAATGAACCTGGTGCGGTCGGGAATCCGGGGCTTGCTGTGGAGCAGAATCTCCATATGCTCCTGATCTGTCTCCGCATCGCTCATCTGGGTGATCAGCTGTAGGAAATACGCTGTCGCCATGGGGCCCAGGCCGCCGATGACTCCTAATTTCTTCATATGTATACCATGCCTTTCCGTAACCTGGCTTTCCTCCCCCTCCACTGCCATAGTAATCCGGATTTGTATCCTATTCCTACATGAAATTGTTTCGTAATTGTATATTCTTTCTTAACTTCCATGCAGCCCGCCCTGCCGCCGGATTCTAATTAATCTCCGGGTACAGGTCAGGGTCATAGTTGAATGCGCCGTAATGCTCCGCATTGTATTCCATGAGCTCCGCGTCCGTCCACAGGAAGATGGTGGGGTGGTCCGGCCTGGGCGTGGTGTCGAAATGGTACCACCCTTCCCCTACGTCCACCAGGTTCCAGTAATGCTCGAAGTTGGTGGGGATCCTCCGGATGTCCAGGTTGGGGATTCCGGCCCTGGTCAGCAGGGCCTTGGCCGTACAGGCATAGGCATAGCAGTCCCCTTTTTTATCCACCAGGCCCTCATAGGCGGCCCGGATCCAGTCCCCCTTCTCCGAGTGGTTGATGTAGGACACATTGCTCAGCACATAGCTGTAGATGGCCCAGGCCTTGTCCCGCAGACTCATGTCCGGCTCGATGATCTCCTCCAGCACCGCATCGGCGTAGGCGTACATCTCCTCCTCGCTGTACATCCTTGCCCTGACGGTCAGGTTCACTGTGGCGCTGGACTGGTTGCCCGCAAGGTCTGTCGCCGTGTAGGTGACCTGATAAGTCCCCTCCGTGGTCAGGTCCACGCCCGAGGTATCCACTTCCAGCGTCACTCCCTCCTGGCAGTCGTCCTCCACCGTGACATTCTTCCGATAGGATATGCTCTCCCCCAGGAAGTAATCCAGATCCACCGCCCCGTGGATCACCGGGGCCTGGGTGTCCTCCCGCAGCGTCAGGCTGGCCGTGGCCGCCGTCTCGTTCCCTCCGCTGTCCCGGGCCACAATCTCCACCTCCTGGGTGCCCGCAAGGGACAGATCCGGCTCCTGGCGGAAAGAGAACGCGAGCTCCGTGGCATCCTCTGCCGACGACACGAAGTCCTCCGGCTTTCTGGGCACCTGAAGGAAGCTCTCCACGTCACGGACCTCCAGCCGGGGCGGCACAGTGTCCACCACCCGCAGCGTGGAGGCATAGGTCTCCCCGTCTATCTCCAACAGCACTTCATGGTCTCCCACCTGACGGAAATCAATTTCCGACATCTGTGTCAGAAATACGGCGTCCCTTCCCGCCTCCACGAAGCTGTGGATATCCGGCGCTTCCCCTCCGGCCTCCATGGTCACGTCCTCCGCCAGCCGGATCAGGCACAGCGTGGAATCCACCACCGTCCAGTTTCCGCCCCTGTCCGTCAGAATGACCTGGACCTCCTGCTCGCCCGTCCGGGAGAAGTCCGGCTCCTTCACATAGGACACGGTGACCTGTGTGGCGTCCGTGATATCGGTCACAAAGGCCGATGCGCCGAAAGCCTCCCCCGCCTCATGCATCACGGGCACGGCCGTAGCCGCTGGCGGGATGGTGTCCTGGATGACCAGTGTGCAGCTGTGGGTGAACAGGCCGCTTTTCACCCTCACCTGGTATTCCCCCGGCACCGCGATGTCGAAGGGCTGGCTGTCCTGGGTGAAGACAGCCCCGCTGTCCGCCTGCTTCAAAATGTCCGAGGCAGACACTTCGATGCCTGCCTCCACATGTACTGTCTTATACGCCAGCCCGTCCACATAAATCCAGGAGGCTGCGCTGAAAACGACAAGAAGCGCCAAGCATATGACCAGTATCTTCATACGCTTTCCGCTTCCTGCTCTTTGTCTTAAATCATATTTTCTATTCTTTTTCTGCATGGCTGTCGCCTGATGGCATCCTTTTCCTGTGTCTTTCTTCCCGGACCGCCCCCCTGACAGCCCGGATATCTTTTCCTATCATAACACAAAGGTTGCCATGTTCGCAAGGATTGAATTGCAGGGGGGCTATGAACGGCGCATCCCAACCTTCGGCCGGCCCTCCTCCATGCCGGACAGGGAGACGGTCTGTACCTGTCCGTCCTTTAGCCACACCTTCACGCAGTCCGGGCCCTCTGCTTCTACCCGGGCGATGACGGATTCCGACTCGTATGGCTCTATGACCGTCAAAAACCGCCCTGTCCGGCCTCTGCTCCGCACGGCGTAGGTCTTGCGCCTCTGCCATTCGTCCCCCGCAAAGGCATCCACGCCCACGCAGGCGGTCAGCCGCACTGCATGCAGCCCCTCCAAGTCCAGGATGATGCGGCTTTCCCTCCCGTGGTCTATGGGGCTGGCTCCTACTGCATAGGGGTACTCCGTCCCTACGATTGTCACCCGGCCGCCTTTATAATCTCTGCCGATTCCGCACCCGGAGTCCACGTTTTCCATGCTGACCCTCCGTGCGATCCATCTGCGGTCGGCTCTGTAGTCCTGACCCGCGCTGCTTTGGGCATCGCACTCTTGAGGCGCGCCGCCCTGAGTTCTGCCACACCGGGCATCACAATCCTGGGTTCCATCGTACTTGGCCACACAATCCTGGAGCGCGCCATCCTGTTCGAATCCGGGCGCCCCCGTACGCTCTGTATCCTGGTCAGAATCCCATGCTTCCTTCATGCATTGGCCCAGGTCGATTATGCTCCCGTCTTCCAGTTCCAGGCAGATTTCCCCCCAGAACACCCCCTGGGGCGTCCTGACAGGCTCGCCGATTTCATTGTGCATGGCACCCTGCTTCAGGGACAGCACCGCCCGGGAAGCCCCTGCCACATCCAGGGACACCTCCCCCCGGCCCAGAATCCAGCCGTCGAAGGCTCCTTCCTCTGCTGTGATTTGGTCCAATTCCACACGGTAGGACAACGGAATGGTGTATCCGTCTCCATCCGCGGCCCAGCCATCATAGACCGCCACCCGTCCCACCATCTGCTCCGTCTCCCTGGGCCATGCCGTGTGGATGTCCATGTTCAGGATGCCCGGCTCGTTGTAGTTCGACCGGTCGCAGATCAGCCTCTCCCCCGCGTGCTCCTCCGTGAATACGGTGCGGAACCGTGCTACGCTGCCTCCCTTTACCTCGTACCAGTCGCAGTCTGTGATGAACTGGGCGTCGGATATAGGGTCGGAATTCATCTGCTCTGTATGACGCACTTTTTTTACCTGTTTTCCGCCCATTCCCAGAAATCCCTTTATCTGCATCAGGCTGTCGTAGACATGCTCCCGTTCTCCCTCCACATAGTCAAAGAGCACGATATAGTCATCCGCCACCGCCATGACCCGCCGCTGCAGGATGGGCTCCGTGAAGCCGGTGAGCTCACCGTAGCCGGGGCTTCCCTCTCCCTCCACAATCGGCAGGAAACAACCGTTCATCTTACAGCGCCTGCGCAGCTCCTCCTTGGTGGCCGTCTGGCCGTCCTGGGTATAGACCATGCCGCCGTAGGGCGGGTAGGACCATTTCGCCCGCACCTCGATTCCCGCCGCCTGCAGCCCCTCTTCGCTGTGCCAGAGAATCCGCCTTGAATCCGCGGGGTTCTGCATCTTCTCGTCCACCACCACCATGTTTTTGGTCAGGGAGCACTGCACGTAGAATTTATACATGAAATGGGCGTAGCCCCACCAGCAGTTCTCCGGGTTGAAGAAACTCCTTCCATAGCGCATGACAGAAAGCAGGTCGGTGATGTCGAAATGGCCGTGGGCATTGCCGTGGGAGCCGTAGCGCAGCACCGCCTGTATCTGGTCCCTCTGGGCCCTGCCGGGCTTCTGGCTGCGCAGGAGGGCCAGGCCGATATTGTCCGCGCAGGCATTGCCCATAGGGGGCCTCCCCTTCCCTCCCGGAACCTTTTCCACGGCCTCCCCTCCCGTACCCGGCTTCTCTGTCGGATCGGCCTGCGCATAACCCTCTGACGGACAGGCTCCTGCATGGCTCTCTCCCGGGCAAATCCCTGCATGGCCCTCTCCTGAACAGGCCTCTGCATGCCCTTTCTCCCACAACGCCCGGGCAGGAGCCTCCGGTTCCTCTCGGTCATCTGCCATGCCGGGCCTTGATGCCAGAGAACCTTCCTCCGCCAGCGCCAGGGCGTGAATCTCCGGCTCCCCGAAGATGGCATCCGCCTCATTCATGGCGATGACAGCCAGATACCTGGAATCACGGTAATATCGGTACGCCAGGTCATAGGTGGAGCCGAAGTGCGCCCCTGACAGCCTCTTCTCATCGGAATCGGCAATGCCGAACAATACGCCCCTATAGTCCAGGAAAGGAAGCGTGGCATCGAACATATCCTTGATGCAGACGGCGGGCTTGTGATTGCCGCCCCATTTCTGATTGTACATGCCGAAATCCACTTTGGGGGCCTGCCCCCGATAAGTGGAGCTGACCTCTTTGTTGAAAGGGATGGGGAAACAGGTGTGCACCAGGTTATATCCAAAGGGCAGCAGCGCGTGGGCCGTATGGAGCATGATGGAAGACACCCATGTATTATAACCCACGGAGCATTCATGCCACCATCCGTCATTGAAGATGCCATAGCGGAACTGTTCGAAGATGCCGCCGCTTCCAAAGGCGAAGCGCAGCGCCCTGTCCATGTCCTGCAGAGTCAACGCGCAGAACAGCGCCCCCTGCAGCTCCGATAGGATCCAGTTGGAGATGCGCCCGTCCAGAATATGCGCGTCCAGCATCTCCATGTACAGGCGGAAGCACCCCTCCACAGCCTCCCGCTCCTCCTGGTCCAGCACGCCGGAGTCGCAGATGATGTCATAGGCGACGGCAAGATGCTTGAAGAAATGCCCCTCCTGGACATAGGACTGGCTGCACCCCCGCTTCTTTACAGGATACCCGGTCAGGGGGTTGGAAAAGCGCCGGAAGAAGTCCGCCAGCTTCTCCGCGTACCTTACCTCCCCGGTCAGGGCGTACAGGTAGGCCGTGGACATAATCTGGTTCTCCGTCTTCGTCTCATAGCAGAAACCACGCCCCGGCAGAGAATCGGTGACCGTCCACCCCTCCGCCTCCTCCCGATAGCCCTGGCAGACCTGTCGGTAGGGCTCGTATCTCCTGATATTCTCCGCCGTCTGCCGCCAGGCGGCGGCATCGTGGTAGAGGTAAGGGTGGGGCAGGCGGCAGAGGGACTTCAGCTCCACGCTGTCCTGGCAGGAGACGCTTGCTCCCTGGCCCCGCACTATGATTCGGGTATTCTCATGGCCTCCCGGCACCATGTAATCGTGCACCGTCACTGAGACCAACAGGGGAACGCTCTCGCCGGGTGCCAGGATTATATCCTCTGTCCCCAAACGGATTTGCGCCAGAAGCGACTCCCATCCCTGGAACACCTGCTCCGCCGTAACCGCCATGCGTTCAGAGGAACAATTATATACGCTTCCCCGATATTCTATCTGCTCTCCCACAACTCCGGCCCTGCCCCGCACCGGCATCCGGATATAGATGCCGGGCCTGCGCCGAACCGTGCATTCCGCCAGCTCCAGCTCCGCGCCCTCCCAGGCAATCTCCACCGCTGTCACGAACTCCCATCTGTTCCCTTTCGCAAGCTCCAGAGGAAATGCGGTGAACGGAATCTCCACCTGGACTCCTCCGCCCTGCACGATTGCCGGAACTTCCGTCTCCAGCGGCTCCAACTCCGCAAAGGACACCCTGACACGCAGCGTGGCCACACCCGAATCCCCCTGTGCAGCCCTGTATCCATCCGAAGCTCCAGGCACAGCCCTGTCCTCGTCCGAAGCTCCAGGCGCGGCCCTGTCCTCGTCCGAAGCCGGATCTGCTCCTTCCCCTTTCTCCCGCAGGGTCACGAAAATCCCATGCCATCCCACCAGATTGGCCGCGCTGTCGTTCTTTCGCACGAAGCCCCAGGGATAGAACCCTTTCGCATCCTCCGACACGGGAAAGGCGAACCTCACGCCTGTCTCCCATACCTCCTGCCGCCATTCTCTCCGTAAATCGATTCTCGCCTCATTCATCATTTATACTACCTTTCCATCTTCCTATGCGGGCGCATTCCGCTGCCCTATCCTGCCCTGTATGCCAGACCTCTCTATTATCATTAAGAAGAGCAGCATGCCTGCGCAGCTGCTCTTCCTGTTGCCAGCCGTCCATTGCCCTGGGACTCACTTCATGTCCTGCACGGCAGCTTCCGGTCTGTTCCGTATTCTCTTATTTCTCGGCCAGGAATGCCGTCAGCTGCTCCACCAGAGTGTCCACCACCTGCTGCCCGCCGTTCTCCATGGCGGAAGCCGTGTTCGCGTTCAGCATCTCGGTAATGGTGTCATAGGTGTTGCCGTTGCCGTCTGTCTTGATGCCATGGAGCTTCACGGTAGCCACCATGTCCGTCACGGCCTTGCACTGGGCCACTGCCGTGGAGAGATCCACGTCCGTGGTGTCGAAGTGGAAGCCCAGAATCGGCAGGGAGCTGAAGCTCTCCGGATTGTATTCATACTGTCTGTAGGCAAGGGCCTCATCGTCATAAGCCGCGGAAATCAACGCGTACTCAGGATTCCAGGTCCACCCATAGCCGCCGAAGTCAGAGCTGTAGGAGGTCAATGTCTCATAAGTCCCTTCCGTCTCTCCGTACTTGAAGTCCACGCCCTCGATGCCTAGCTGGAACAGGTCATGGGCCTCCTGGGAGCCGAAGAGCCAATCCAGGAACTTCATGGTGGAATCTATCTTGTCGGAGTTTGCGGGGACGCACAGGCCGTTGTTTCCGGCGTAGTCCACAGCGATGGCGCCCTTCTCCATGTTCCGGATGCCGTCATAGTATACGAAGAAGCCTACCGTGCCCTCGCCCAGGGTCTGCTCCATATCCTTTACGCCCACATAGTCGTCCAGGGTGCCCACATAGGATGCGCTCAGGCCGCTCTCGAAAGGCGTAGCCGCATCGGTACAGCTCAGGGAATCGGGATCGATGTAACCGGCCTCCTGCCACTGGGCGAACTTCTCATATCTGTCCATGCCGAAGTCCCGCTGCCAGCCCTCCGGGAAATCCTTGAAGCTCTCATCTCCGGAGCCCTCCACCGCATAGGCGACGAGCTGGTTGTCCTTGGTGTAGGTCCAGATGGTCAGACCCGCCGCGGAGAACTGCTGCAGCCCCGCCTCCGCGGAACCCGGGTACACCTCGCCCCTTAAGGAGAGCTGCTGGAAGAAGCCTCTGGCCTGGGTGGCGCCGTAGCCGATCTTGCCATTGTCCACAGCGGCCTGCCAGTATTTCTCCATGTCCTCATAGCTCTCTATCTTGCCGTCGGTGCCGATGTTCCACTCCTTGGCCCAGTCCAGCCGGTACCAGATGCACGGGATTCCGTTTCCGTATACCTCATAGAGGGGAATGTAGCACATGGAATCGAACCAGATATTGGACTCCATGGTCTCCGCGGAGAAAGCCTTTGCCAGGCCGGGATATTCCTCCGGGTTGTTGAAATATTTGGAGAGATCCGCGTAATACCCTTCCGGAGCCAGGTTCTTCAGCTGCACCCAGGAGGCGTCGAAGACCAGATCCCACTCGGAGCCGGAGGTGATCTCCAGGTTCAGCTTATCCTTATAGTCCGCGTGCTCCACCCAGTTGATGTCCAGCTCGATGTTCAGGGTATCCTTTGTCATCTCCAGGTATTTCTCATAGACCGCGTCCCACCCGTCGGGCTTGGGGCCCTTGTGGAGGAACTTGATCGTCACCGCTTCGCCGGAGGCGGCAGAACCGCTGTCTGCGCTTTCCTGGGAGTCTCCTTCGGAGCTTTCCTCGGAGCTCTCCTGGGAATCCTGGGAGGACTCCTGTTTGGAGCTGTCCTGGTTATCGGAAGAAACGTTCCCGTCACCGGAGCCGCCGCATGCTGTCAGGGTTCCTGCTGCCATCACTGCTGATAGCGCAAGCGCGAGCCATTTCTTTTTCATAAATATGTTTCCTCACTTTCTCTCTTTTTGCCTATATACGATGTATCATGTACATGGTCTGCATCGGTCTGCGGAATCCGGCGGCTCTCTGCATGGGCGCCCTCCTGCATGTCTATGCTGCCGTTCCGCTGCAGGTGTGATTTTATGATACTATCCCTTTTTCCACATTTCAACTTCACAAAATAAAGAAAAGCATCATCTTAACGATTCAAACCGCTTGCGTGTCGCAAACAGGAAATGGTATAATGTCCGCAAAGGGCAGAGTCAAATAGGCGGAGACCCAACTGCCGAGCTGGCTCGAGCAGTTGGGTATTCGACTATTTGAGGAGCGAAGCGAGCCCTAAAGTCCGCCCTCTGGGTTTTAGGGCCTCTGCCCGCCCCCAGCGGAAAAACTACAATATGTAACGATAATACAAACCACCATTAACTTTTGAACTACCCCCAAAAAACAAAGGAGCACATTGCCATGAGCATGAAAAATGTCATCAAGACAATGAACCAGGAATACCGCAGCAGCATCTACTATAAAAAGGTACTGTACTCCTATCTGCTGGCCACCTGCGTCATCTTCCTCCTGTTCATCATCATCGTCTTCCTGTTCATGAACAGGGACTATCGCGATACCCTGGAGGGCATGCAGGAGTATACCATCACCCAAGCCTACAATGTGAACCAGACCACCTTAAAGGATATCATCAGCTACTGCTACAATATCCTGGACCGCACCTCCACGGGCAACATCCTCTATGGGGATACCTACAGCAATGCCCTGGCGCTGGAGGCGAATGAGCTGAGCACCAGCATCCGCATGGCCAGCTCCCTGGTGAATTCCGTCTATCTCATCAATTTCCGGACGGGAACCATCCATGACCACGCGGGCCGCACTGCCATCGAAAACCACAGCGACAGCGAGATCTTTCAGATTCTGGAGGATATGACCCCCAGCATCCGCCCCCTGTTCTGCTATCCCCGCCGCATCGACTGCCTGACGGACGGCATCCCCCACCGGGACGTCCCTGTACTCACCATGGTCTTCTATTCCAACCCTGCGGGCGCCATGGTGGTGAACCTGGATTACCAGGCCTATTCGGACATGCTCTCCTTAGGCGACAGCGAATACATCGACATCATCCTGGTCAGCAGCGCCGGAAAGGTCATGTCCGCCTCGAATCCCGACCTCTTCGGCACAGACTACAGGGAAAACGAGCTGTACCGCCGGGTACAGGACGCTACGGAGAACCGCGGCTCCTTCTCCTACCGCCAGGGGCCGGGCCGCCAGTCCGTGAGGTACATCAAGAACATCGGCCTGGGCATCACTTATATCTGCAGTCTGAACAATAGGTACATCTACCCGGAGAACTCCGCCATGTCTACGCTATTCTGCTATTCCGCGGTCTACTTAGGGGTTGGCCTGGTGCTCTCCCTGCTGCTGAGCTGGATCATCTATAATCCCCTCAGGCAGCTCAAGACCTACATATCCGCCCACCCGGCGCTGTCCTCTGAGCAGCCCAAGGAGCCAGACAGCGGGCAGGAGGCAGTGCCGGGCAATGATTTCGATTACCTGTCCCAGGCCTACCAGAAGATCCTGAACATCAACACGGACCTCCAGCAGGTAAGCCATGCCTATATGAAAGACAAGAACAAGCAGTTCCTGAAGTCCCTGCTGACGGACACCTCCGGTGCCCTCTCCCAGTACAGCGCCGAGCTGGAGGCCCTGAACGCCAGCCTCCATGAAAAAGACAGCCTGATCCTGCTGCTGGGCATCGACCCTCCCACATCGGAGCAGTCCGGCATCCATGTGGAGGCCAGCCTGCTGAAATATGTGGTCCAGAACGTGACGGAGGAACTCCTCTCCTCCACGGTGATCGTCCAGCACATAGAGACCGACTCTCCCTTTGTGGTCTTCCTGCTGAATTTCAACGAGCCCAACACCGAGGAGATCGTCCGGCTGCTGCAGGAGGCCCAGGGCTTCCTCCTAAAGCATTATAAGATTACCTTCTCCGCCGGAATCGGCGACACGGTGGAGGAGCTGACAGAGCTGTCCCTGTCCTACCAGAGCGCCTACGAGGCCTTCTCCCAGCGCTTCGTCACCGGAAACGGCTCCATCCATGCCGCTGCCGGCCTGCGCCTGGCCCCCGCCCTGGAGCAGACCTATCCCTTCGCGATTGGGGACTCCCTGTTAGGCGCCGTCAAGTCCCTGGCTCCGGAAGCCGCGTCAGGATATGTGCGCGATTTCGTCAGCGCGATCCGAACCTACCGCATCGAACAGATTCTGTGCTCCATCCTGCAGCTCACCACCTCCCTGCAGAGGCTGGAACTCATGCACTATATCGCCGCGGAGGGGGACTGGGACTACAAATCCCTGGAACAGAGCACCCTGCAGGCCATAGAAGCCAGGCTCTGTGCCCGCTGCGTAAACGACATTGAGCAGATGGCAAAGGCAAAGGAGGCGGACTCCGGGAAAAAGGAGCTGATAGACAATATCCTGCGGCTGGTGGAGGGGAACATCTACAACCCAGATCTGTCGGTGGGCTTTTTGGCAGACCAGGTGCATCTGTCCGTGAATTATCTGCGGAATGTGTTCAAGGAGAATACCGGGGATTCCCTGTCGGGCTATATCACCCAGAAGAAGTTGGCGCTAATCTGCAGCCTGCTGCTGGACACGGACATGTCCCTGTCGGAGATCAGCGACAAGCTGGGCTTTTCCACGAAGAACTACTTCTTCACCTTTGTAAAGAAGCATACTGGCATGACGCCGGGGGATTACCGGAAGAAGATGGGGAAGAGCGGGGCGAATCGAAATATAAGACAGGAAAAGCCCTGATTTCCCAGAGCTTTCCTAACGTTTTCTTTCAATTGCATTTGCAATCCAGTCATCCTTTCACGGATCCCACCGTCAGGCCCTGCACGAAATATTTCTGCAGGAAAGGATAGAGTAGGATAATCGGCCCCGTGGAGACCACGATGGTGGCCATGCGGTAGGCGTAGGTAGGCAGGGACACGGAATTCAGGCCCACGGCTTCGGCGGGCTGGCTGGCCGCGTAGTTCACCTGCCGCAGAATCCTCTGGATCAGGTACTGCAGGGTGTAATACTGGCCGTGGTTGGAGTCGATGTACAACAGGCATTTGTACCACTCATTCCAGTAGCTCAAGGCATAGAACAGACCTATGGTGGCTATCCCTGGCAGGGAGATGGGGATGATAATCTTGAACAAAATGATGATGTCATTGGCCCCGTCTATCTTCGCCGACTCCGCCAGGGAATCCGGAATCCCGTTGAAGAAATTACGCATCAGCAGAATGTTCCAGGCGTTGCAGATGGCAGGGAAAATCAGCACCCAGATGGTGTTCTGCAGAGTCAAAGTCTTGGTGATTAGCAGGTAGTTGGCCACCAGGCCGCCGTTGAAGAGCATGGTGAAGTAAATGAACAGCGCCAGGGCGGAACGGCTCTTAAAGTTCTTCACGCTCATGGCGTAGGACACGGCGCAGGTGAACAGCATGGACAGGAACGTGCCGAACAGGGTGATGAAGATGGTCACCAGGTAGGCCTGGGGGATGTCGGAGCTCACCGTTACCAGCCTGTAGGCATCCAGGGAGAACTCCCTGGGCCACAGGGAATAGCCGTAAGTCGTCAGGGCCTGCTCCTGGGTCAGTGAGGATGCCACCACCAGCAAAAAGGGCACCAGGCACGCGATGGAGAACAGGGTGATGAACAGGTAGAAGAAGCCGTTGAGCACCTTGTCTCCGGTGGTCATCTTTATCTTTGATTTCGCTGCATATGTCTCGTCAGAAATTTGTTTTGCCATTTTGACCTCCTTATTTTAAGTCCCGCATCTGCCCATCCAGTAACAGGCTTGGGCGGAAAACTTCCGGCCGCCAAATGATGCGTCCGTAAATTTTCCGGGCACTGTCTGGGCAGATGCTGTTTTAAGTCCCGCATCTGCCCATCCACATCCAGTACCAGGCTTGAGCATAGCAGATGCTGTAATCGATATTTTCTCAGAACAGCGCGGAATCCGGATCCAGCTTCTTGGTCAGGGCATTGGTGGCCATGACGATGATAAAGCCCATGACGGACTGGTAGAAGCTGACTGCCGCGGACTGGCCGATGTTGGTGGATTCCACCAGCATCCGGTACACATAGGTGTCGATGACGTCCGTGGTGCGGTACAGCATGGAGTTGGTCCCTACCAGGTTGTAGATCATGCCGAAGTCGCCGTTGAAGATTTTGCCGATATTCATGATGAAGAGCATGATGGCGGTGGTCTTTAACAGCGGCAGGGTCAGGTAGCGGATACACTGTCCCCTGGTGGCCCCGTCCACCCTGGCGGCCTCGAACATCTCCTGATCCAGCCCGGCGATGGTAGCCAGGTACACGATGGAGCCGTAGCCAGCTCCCTGCCAGATTCGCAGGAACACCAGCAGCGCGGGCCATACGCTGGCATCCTGGTAGAAATTGATTTTCTCCAGGCCAATGGAGGTCAGGAGGTTGTTGATGAAGCCGTTCTGGGTCTTCAGCAGGGCCTCGCACAGCAGCGCGATCACCGTCCATGAGATGAAGTGGGGCAGGATGACCACGGACTGGGTGACCTTCTTGAACATCTTGTTGCCCACCTCCGACAGGGCGATGGCGATGAAGATGGATACCACCATGGAGGTCACGATGAACAGGGCGTTCAGGAAGATGGTATTGAAGGTCACCCGGAAGAACGCGTCCGAGCCGAAGAACGCCTGGAAGTTCTTCAGCCCCACCCATTCGCTGCCCCACAGCCCCTGGGTAGGCTGATACTTCTTGAACGCGGTCAGCAGATAGACTAACGGGCTGTAGGCAAATACACAGAACCACAATATCGCCGGCAGGCACAGGAGACACAGATATGGATTGTGCTTCATGTCGTAAACCAGCCCCGCCAGAAAACCGCCGCCATTTTTCTTTTTGGATTGTTTCGTAGCAGATTTCATAGACCTTTCCCTCTTTCTTTTTTAATGATAAGGTCATTTTAGAACATTTTTCCACAGAATGAAATCCAATAAGTAAAGCACCTGGGACAGAATGAAAATTCATATCGCCAGGTGCTCATTATCTTGGTTGTTCAAATGTTAATCATCGGTATGAAATGTAACTGTACCGGACAGCGCTCCCCGAAGGACGCCGCATGCGCGGCCCTCAGGTCTCATGTATGCCCTGCCGGATGATTGCCGCCGTTGCAGGAATGCGCGGCCCTCAGGCCTCATAAATCTCCTGTCGGATGACCCTGCAGCCCTCGACGATCACGCCCTCCCTCTCGTCCGGGTTGCGCCTGTGGAGAATCCAGTCCTCCAGTATCAGGTTCCGGACATTCCTGCAATCCAGGAACACCGCCCGGCTCCAGTCTGGATAATAATTTTCCGAGGAGGTTCCTTTCGCATCCTTCTTCCTATCCAGGACTTTGGGGTACTCTTCGGGGATTTCGCTTTTCTTCACGCCGCCCACGGCAGTATAGAGGATGTTCTTCATAATCACGTCCTCAATAGGGTGCCTCTCCTCGGCATCTATCCGCATGCCGCCGAAGCGGGGACTCCCCATGACATCATCCTCAAAGCGGTAATGGACATGTTCCATCTCCTCTTCATCCGTAATCGTCATATCGGATATCAGGACGTCTCGCAGCGTGCCAATGGCGGGAATCTCGGACAGTTCCAGGGAGCTTCCGTAATCCTCCGGCTCGAAGCGGTTGTTCAAAAGAATCCATATCGGCCTGGACACATTCCGCATGGCAATCCCCCGAATCACGATGTCGGATATGCTGCCGCCCTCGCTGCATTCTATCTTGATGCCTTCCCGCCATACGTTCCGGAAGGTGCAGTTTGAAATCACAACATTGCGGATGCTGCCGATGGATTTCAGGCCGATGCGGATACCCGCGCAAAGGGAAGTAAATTCGCAGTTGACTATATGGACGTCTTCCACCGGATATACTTTGGAGGAGGACTGCAGGCACAGGTTGTCGTCTGTGCCCCGGATGCGGCAGTCCGACACGAAGACCTGGCTGCATCCGTCAAAATCCAGGCCGTCCCCGTTGTATCGGCGCTCGTTCCAGATGTCCACGCCCCGGACGCGGATGTCCGTACTGTCCAAGAAGGCCGTAGTCCACGCCGCGGCATTGTGCAAGCGGACATTCTCCAGACAGATATGGCGGCACCGCAGGAAGCGCAGCAGCATGGGCCTGTAGATGCTTCCCTGATTGGGAAAGGCCTCCGCGTTGCCGTCTATCTGGCCATGCCCCAGGATGCCGATGTTCTCCGCGTCCGCCGCGAAGAGGAAGCACCTGTCCAGAGCCTCCTCGTTCCGGTAGCGGTTGTGATGGGTGTCCTCGCCGTAATCCGCTATGTCACCGCTGGCCAGCAG
Organism: uncultured Acetatifactor sp.; assembly: GCA_910585615.1. Classification (GTDB taxonomy): domain Bacteria; phylum Bacillota; class Clostridia; order Lachnospirales; family Lachnospiraceae; genus Acetatifactor. The sequence goes on along the minus strand of CAJUFO010000025.1, from coordinate 29,406 downwards.
CGTGGCTGATGCCGCCAACTCCAACATCACATTGGATTTCAGGTACAGGCCGCCCGACAGGAACACGCCGCCTGCCAGCAGCACTGTGCCGCCCCCCGCCTGGGCGCATGCGTCAATGGCCCTTTGGATGGCCCATGTGTCCTTTGTGATGCCGTCACCCTTTGCGCCGTACTGGCATACCTCAAATATACTGCTCTGTCTTCTTTCGTTGTCATAAGATTCTTCCATATAGATAATCTGCCTTTCTTCCGGACTGCCGCACCTCTTATGGCAAATGCCGGTGCACACTCCCTCTCCCTAATCGATACCCATACGCGCATAAGCTTCCCTGGCTAGCCGTCCGCCTTACGAGCGGCAGAGGCCATAAGCTGGCAACAGATTCTACCGCTCGTTGGCAAAATCTCGGAAAGGCCCGCGTCACAGCATCCTGTCCAGAAACTCATAGCATTCCCCGTACCACTGATGGCCCCCTTCCGGCGTGGCATGGAGAAGCTTCCCCTCCTGCCCGTAGAGCCGGTAGGCTTTCCTGATTCTGTCCACCTGTTCCTTGGGCCCCATGATTCCCCGGTATCCGTTCAGAGGGTCATTCAGCCCGTTCTCCACGAACAGGGGCCTGGGAGCAATCAGGGAACAGATATCGCTGATGTCCCCCAGCCGCCAGAGCCTAGGCGCGTAGTTGCAGGGGCACAGATGGACGTCCAGGATGCTGTCATAGTATCCGTGCACATACCCGCTGACCACTGCCGCCTGAATCCGCTGGTCCATTGCCGCCAGCCACATGGCATACTGGCCGCCTCCGGAAAAACCTATACAGCCAATTCGTTTTTCGTCTATTTCTTTCCGTCCTGCCGCGAAATCTACAAGCCGCATCAAATCCCAGATTTCCAGAGCCGTCAGGCTTAAGGATAAGGCCTCCGCCGTCTGGGCCAGATCCTTGCAGGAGCAGCCCAGCGGGTCAGGCACCGATGCCGCCTCTTCCTTGGCGTTTTCGGGGTTCGGTGGGGCAAATGCCGTAGCCTCTGTGGGCAGAGGTTCAATCCTCTCCCCATAGCCTGGCGGATCCGGGCACAGGGCCACGTAGCCCCGCTTCACCAGCGCCAAGCCGTATGCTTCCTTGGGGGTTCTGGACAGCTTCTCCCGGACGGCGCTGCCAGTGGGCACCCCCGCCACGGTATCCTTATTGGCTCCATGGGCAGGGATGGCTATCACGGCCCTGGTCGGCTTCTGCGCCGACGCAGCCTCCGGCACCAGCATATAGAAGGGCATGAATACCCGGGGCAGGGTCTCCATCAGGAATTTATATCGGATATATCCCTCTTCCTCCACCCGCTCCAGCTGCTCCACTGGCCAGGGGCAGGAATCTTCGGCCCGGTTTCCGCTCTCCCCTCGGCCTTCCTTCTCCGTCTGCCCTTCGTTCTCCGCCTGTCCTTTGTTCTCCGCTTGTCCTTCCTTCTCCGCCTGTCCCCATCCTGTGGCAATGTGTTCATTTCCCGTTTGATTCCATCCGGCGGCAATCTCTTCCAGCAGGTCAAGCCCCAGCGCCTCCCTCAACGCCTGCCTGAATTCCCGCCGCCACTGCCCGGCTTCCTCCGGTGTCTGTGCTTGGAAAGCATACGCCTGTCCCAGATTTCTGTATAGATTCCGAAAAAAACTTTTATAGGAATACGCTCCTGCCATCCTCTCTCCTTTCTTATCCCACACAGGCTGCGCCAAAAACGGGCGCGCAGCCCGGTACAGCCTTATGCCATAAACAGAGCCGAATGCCTCGGATTGATTACCATAGCAATCTGCCCACGCCCTTCACCTTGTACATGGCTTCTATGAAATAATAGTCCGCGTAGCTCATGGTGAAATGATGCTCCGGGGAATGGTAGGCCGCGCTGCAGTTCTGGACGATGGCGTCGCATCCCCGGCCGAAGTCCGCCCGGGCGTCCGCTATGGCCCGGAGGATTTTCACCGCTGCGTCTTCATATCTGCCGCGCTGCTCCTCCGACAGATGCCGGGCCAGCTCCAGCAGGCCTCCCGCGATCACGCAGGCCCCGCAGGAATCCTCATAGGCGGGCTCCGGGGGCTGGCGGAAGTCCACGGGGATAATGCCGCTCTCCGGAATATTCGCCAGACAGTAATCCGCCACACGCTTCGCCGTATCCAGGTATTCCTGTCTTCCCGTATGGATGTAGCTTATCATGAAACCGTACAGTGCCCAGCCCTGGCCCCTGGTCCAGGCGGAACCCTCCCCATAGCCCTGGCCGCCGTGGCTTTTCACCATCTTCCCGGTCTCCGGGTCGAATTCCACGATGTGGCATACGGAGCCGTCCGGGCGGACGAAATGTTCTCTGACGGTGTCCGCGTGCAGGGTGGCAATCTGACGGAACCTGGGGTCTTTCGTCTCCTCGCTGGCCCAGTACAGGAGGGAGAGGTTGAACATGCAGTCGATGATGGCCCAGCCTCTGGTATCCTCCTCCAGGTCGTTCCACGCGCGGATGAAATTCCCCACGGGGTTGAACCGGCCCGCCAGAAGGGTGGCGGCGTGCAGGGCCATTCTTCTGGAATCAGGGTTCCCTGTGAGCCTGAAATCCGCCACCGCCGTAGGCACGAACATAAAGCCCACGTCGTGGTGCAGGCCGTAGAAATCCGCAAAGCACTGCTCCATCTTCCGTTCCGAGACCCGGGCAATGTCGGCATAGCGCCGCTCTCCCGTGTCCTGGTATAAGAGCCACATGATCCCTCCCCAGAAGCCGTTGGTCCACCAGTTCAGGCCGTCGTCCATGCGCCACTGCTTCGACATATCTGACCTGTCGTCATAGTCTCCGTTCCCATCGGTTCTGTAGGGAATCTTCTCTCTGTTCTTCTCGCTGACCCATGCCATCTTTTCGCGAATCTTCGCTATTACGGCATCTGCCCATCCTTCCTGTCTGTTCATATGTTTTATGCTCCTCCTTCTAAATATACTGCATAACGCTGAATACTGCCTATTGCAATCATGTGATTGAACCAGTCAGCGTTATGCAGTCTGGTTTCATGACAAGTGAAATCGTTAAGCAGTATAAATTGGTGCAAGACTGGAAGAACGCTTCTCTTGCGTTCTTCCGTGCGAAGCTTGAAATCACTTAGCGAGATACTTTCGAGCTTAGTGGTTTCCTTCGCACTTCGAACCAGTCGAAATCCGCATATTTTCCAAAGCCTGTCAAATCCTGGCAGCAGATTCCCGCCATGGCTCCGGTGAACCACCCCTCCTTACAGGCTTCATCCGACAGGAAGCTGGCATTGACGGTGGGGCCTATTTCCTGTAACGGTTCTCCGCGCAGTCCGTAGAAAAACTGCACCTGTGTGCCGCGCAGGGACAGCTTTAGAACGATATCATGTTTTTGTTCTATCGGGATATAATCTGTCAGGTATTCGTACCTTTTGTTCTCCGCTTTCAGCAGGGTGATGCATTTTCCCACGTCCTCGTCATGGGAGATGTGCAGGTACAGGTAGTTGTCCGTGTCATACATCAGAATCACCCCGGCCATCTGCTTGAACACCTCCGGCGCGAAGTCCACACAGGTCTCCGCATCCATGCAGTATTCCGTCACCCGCCTGGCAACGAGGGACTGGGAGAACCGGGAGGCCAGGCCGCTCCGCCCGTACATCCGCAGCCACCCCGGACGCTCTGTCAGGGAAATGTGGCGCTCGTCCATGGGAACCCGCAAGGACTGGTAGTCCAGATGCAGAGTGGGCGCATCGAAATCGTCCCGCACCAGCGCCCCGCCTGGCAGAGGCTGCTTCTGTTCTGCACTGTCCGGCTCTCCGGCTGTCTCTGCTGCCCTTTTTGCCACATCTGTCCTTTCTGTACAGTCCACTTTGCTTTCTGCCTCTACCAGCCCTTCCGCGTATTTCCCTTTGCTTTCTGTCCTCTCCAGGCACTTCGCACATTCCGCTTTGTTTTCTGCCCTCTCCTGGCATTTCGGCGGCTCCACCTCCTCCCGGGGCACATTCCCTCCCTCTGCCAGCTCCAGCCACCCGTCCTCCGTCCAGCGCACCTTCTGGATGGCTGTCTCCCGGCCCAGCATGTAGCGCCTGGCTCCGGCAAAGCGCTCCGCGTCCCGGGGATTCCGCTCCTCCGAGGCCCTGCCGCACAGATGCACCATATACCACTCTCCCTCCGGCGTCTCCACCAGGTCGCAGTGCCCGGCCTTCTGGAGCAGGATGTCCTCATGATGGCGGGAGGTCAGGATGGAGTACGCCTCCCCCTCCTGCCTGCAGGCATCCGCGGGCCGGTACATCTCGTAGGGCCCCCAGATATCCCTGGCCCTCTGGATGGTCTGTCCATGGGCTTCCCCTGTGCCGGTATCCGCGCTGAAGAGATAGTACCAGCCGTCCCGCTTGAAGATATGCGGCCCCTCCAGGAAGATGCAGTCGGCGCGGTAGATGTCCCTCACCGGCCCGACCATTCGCCGCCCGACGGCATCGAACTCCTGCAGCACCAGGCGGCCTGCGTATTTCTTGGGCACTCTGTGGTCCGTCACCATGCTGACCATGTATTTGCGGCCGTCGTCATCGTGGAACAGGGAGGGGTCGAAGCCGAAATTGTTCAGCGCCACCGGCTCCGACCAGGGGCCGTGGATGTCCTCCGCCGTCACCAGGTAGTTCTCCGTGTCGTACATATTGCAGTAAAAGGCTTTGACAATAGTGTATACCAGATAGAAGACACCATTGTCATAGGTCAGGCAGGGCGCCCAGATTCCCTGGGAAGGTCCCACGCCCCGGAGATCCAGCTGGGATGTGCGGGTGAGGGGGTATTCTATCAGGCTCCAGTGGACAAGGTCTCTGGAATGGTGAATGCGCACGCCCGGCCACCACTCGAAGGTGGACGTGGCGATATAGTAGTCCGCTCCTACCCGGATGATGGACGGATCCGGATGGAAGCCCCTCAGGATGGGGTTGTGTATCATGGGAAATTCCTCCTTCTTTTTCTTTCCGACTTTTTGATTCGTTTACTTTTCGCTTACTGATTCGTTTTCTGTTCGTTCTCTTTTCGCTTTCCGTTACCTTTTCGTGTTTCTTTTTCTATATAAACGGCATTTAATTCTTGCCAGTCGCATAGCACAGCCAGTCATGCCGTTTATCCGGTTTTTGGCAAAATTTAATCGCTATATATATGTTACCATATTGACAAATCTTTTCCCATTTCCTAAAATGTAATCAACTGATATTTTCTGCAATTCTGCATGTATGCCAGGAAGCTTGGAAGGCGCAACATTGCCTGTAGCAGCTTTAAGACACTATATACAATATAAGGAAAGGGAATATACGATGATTACAGTGAACGTCTGCGGCTATGATTCCATGCATAAGATGAAGTTCGACCGCTCCTATCCTGACGGCTATGAGGATCATGCCCTGCTGCTCATCAAGACGACATCCTTCTTCGAAATCGATGGCGAGATGCTGGACTTCGGGCCCAACACGGTGATGGTCTACGGCATGGGCTCTCCTGTGCATTATGGCTGCCGGAATCCCCATTACAATGACGACTGGATCCATTTCGAGCTGCAGGGGGAGGACGGAGGGCTCCTGCGCAAGCTTGCAATTCCTGTGAACCGCCCCTTTACGCTCCCCTATCTGGGGACATTGACGGATTATGCCCGGCTGGTGGTGCAGGAGAAGCTGTCGGCCCGTCCCCACAGCCCTCAGATCATCGATTCCCTGATGCATGCCCTGCTTTATTCCCTGGCCAGCCAGCTACATGCAGCCCCTGACGGCAATGCGGCCCATAAATATTATTGCCCCATGAGAGAGCTGCGCATGGAGATATTGAATGCCCCTTACAAAAAATGGGACACGCCCCGGCTGGCCCAAAGGCTCCACCTGAGCATATCCCATTTTCAGCATTTGTATAAGCAGTTCTTCGATACCACCTGTATCCAGGACATCATCCGGGCCCGGATCAAGTACGCGCAGCTCTATCTGTGCATCTCGGAGATGTCCATCTCCTCCCTGGCGGCATTCTGCGGGTATGACAATGAGCTGCACTTCATGCGCCAGTTCAAAAAGGGCACGGGCATGACCCCCAGCCAGTACCGGGAGGCCCACCGCGGCTCCTCCGCCTCCTGATCCGGCGAGCCAATCTTCAGGGAAAAACGCGGCCTGTCCCATCTATCGGATAGGCATCATCATTTCCCCATCAGCTCCGCATATTCCGCTTTTGCCTTCTCCCATGCCTCCTCAAAGTAGGCGTTCACCTCATCATAGCCCATGTTCTTCAGTTCAGCCTGGATTTCCGCATATTTCTGGTCAAACTCTTCCTGTGTGGCAGAGAACACCATGACAGGCACGTTCTGGAGCAGATAGTCGCTAATCTTCGTCATGCTCCTCTGAATATCTGTCGCCTTTATTCGCCTCAGTGGCTGCCAGCGCGTCATAGTCCTGTCCAATGATGCTGAGATAGCTGTTCGCCCCCTGCTCCCACAGATAACCCTGATTTTCAGCCATCTTCTGCTCGCAGTCCTCCGTAAATACAGCTACGCCATTCTCATCATAATCCCATGTAACACCCTTGGGTCCGATTATGACAGAGCGGGAGCCATCTTCCGAAAACAGGAACTCGGATGAAGTTTCCGTACCGGGAAGTAATGCCTCCCCCGGCATGGCCAGCTCCGACACATCCCCTTTTACATCGCAGAGGAACACCGGCACCCCCGCATTGGAAAAGGCTTCCGCCATCACCTTCATGGTAACAGTCTTGCCCGTGACGCTGGCTCACGCAATCATGCCGTGACGGTTGCTCATGCTCAGCTCCATGTTTACCTGCTGCCCCTGGGCCAAGCCCATATAGATTTTACCGTCAGTATGCATTTCTCCTCATTTCCGCCGCTGCCCGAGTCATCGGCCTTTCCGTCTCCTGCCCTGCGGGCAGGCCCTTCCCGGGCTACAGCTTCAAAACCTTATTTTACTGAGTCATAAATTCCTACAACTCCCACTTAGAACCGCTTCCACCTCATTTTGCAGCAAGCCATTTCTCCCAGGTCAGCCGGCGCCACAGACACATAATCTATCGTAAATCTATGATATTGCTCCAGGCCTTCCGCCCGTCCGCGTCCGTCACCTCCGCCCGGATGAAGGTCTCGAAGGGCTGGACTTCGCAGGAACTCTCCGTGAGATTGCTGCCGCGGACGCATCTGTCCCTGGCCCAGACCGCATTGGAGAAAAAGGAAATGCGGACGGCCGGAGTACAGTTCACGGTGACGCGGCTGCCCTCCCGGCGGAGATGGATTTCCGGGCCCTGGGTGGCGTAGAACGCATTCCTCCGAATCGCCTCCAGCAGCTCGGCATCCGAGGCCTCCGGACTGCAGGCCAGCATGATATAGGAGACCGTCTCGTCCTCTCCGTTGTAATAGTGGGTGTCGTCATCGGCAATCAGGGGATACAGCCGCCCCCTGCAGGCCGATGTGTCCACGAAATACCCGGAATAAGGGCGGGAGGACTCCCCCGCGTCCGACACCGTGTTGTAGATTTCCGTGGCCCCGATTCCCTCCAGCCCCTTCGTCTGTTCCACCGTGTTCAGCGACCATGCCGGGTGGGCCAGCACCGCCATGCCGCCGCAGCCATTGATTTCATCGATTATGGCCTGGGGCCCGGTCTCTCTGTGGATCCGCGGTTCCCGGCCGCAGCCCAGCGCCAGGATATGGAACACGCCCTCCGCGCCGTCGCCGCCTCCGATATTGTACTCCGCCCCGGAGAGGATGCGCAGGCCGCCGATAGCCCCGCTTTCCCGGTATTTCCAGTGATCCGTCACCGCGATGATGTCATAGCCCGCCTCCCGGTATATGGCCGCGGCCTCTTCCGGCGTCTTATGGCCGTCGGACTCCGTGGTATGGAGGTGGAGGTTGATTTTCAGCCTGTCTGTTCCGAACATGTCTTTTATCATAATTCTGTCTTCACCTTTCTTTTTGTCCCGACACGCTATATGTAAAATGCAACGATGTAATGGGAGATGCGCCTTCCATTACGCCTCCCCGTACATCCTTGCCATGTAATGCCTTGCCCTCTGGCTGTTCTCCGGTCTGGTCTCTTCCAGCAGCACATGGATGAAAGGCTTGTGCTCCTTCACGAACCTCAAGATTGGTTTGTAGTCCATCTCTCCCTGCCCGCATCCTGTGAAGATTAATTCTCCGTCCCGCATCACGCAGTCCTTCAGATGAATCGCCGCTACATCAGGCCCCAGCAGTTCGATGGCTTCCTCTATGACAGAATCCTTTTCTCTATAGTTCCCCGCATCCAGCAGGTTTACCGGATCGAATATAATCTGCAGGTTTGGGGAGGCTATCTCATCCAGCACCCGTCTTGCACGTTTCGGCGTGCCCACGATATGACGGCAGACCGGTTCGATGCCTATCACTACGCCCATCTTTTCCGCATAGGCAACAACCGGCCTTAGGTTTTCCATGAACGTAAGCAATGCGGCCTCTGTATGGCACTCCGGCGTATAACTATAGGACTCATTCGGCGTCCCTGTCTCCGTACCCACCATGCCACAGCCCAGCCATGACGCAAAGCGGATATGGGCCAGATAATGACGAATCGTCTCCGCCAGCTGTCCTTTATCCGGATTGGCCAGATTCAGATAGCAGCCAAGCACGGCAATATCCACCTGGTTTCGCGCGAACACATTCTTTATGTACATGGCAAGCCCCGGCGTCAACGTCTCGTCTGTCGTAGGGAACTCGTCAATCAGCTTGGACAAAGCCAACTGGCCGCAGGCGAAGCCCATTCTGTGCACATCCGCGATTCGCTCCTCGAAAGGGCACTTTGCAGTGTCATGTAATCTGATTCCTAATTGCATAATTCATCCCTCCGTTTTTAACTATATCGCAAAAGCTCAAATTTCTTACTTTCCCAACCGCTTCTCGAAAGCGCTGAAATTCGATTTGTCATTGCCGCCACAATAGATTGCGAACACGATGCTGTGGAACCTGTCCCAGTACTCCTCCAGGGCTGCGCCATAGGCCTCTGCCACCGTATCCGGGTCGTTCTGGAACGCGCCGCAGCCGAATGCGCCGAGGATCAGGATGTCCGCCTCATTGGCCGCGGCTATGTGCAGGATGTGCTTCGCCCGCTTTACATGCAGGGCGTACAGCTCCCGGGAGTCCATCTTTACGGGCCTGCCGGTCTCCGAATCGTGCCGGTTCGAGGGCACGTTTCGCAGGTTCGGGGCGGCGCAGGTGATCACGTCCACCGTGACGAAGTCCTCCTCCGGAAGCCTTTCTGGGATTGAATCGTCCGTCTTGCAGATGATGACCCCCGGGGAATAGATGCAGGCATCGGTATGGCGGTTGTCCCTTTTCTCGCGGTTCACATTGTAATATCTCTCCCAGAACCGGCCGCTGTCGATTGTGGGATACAGCGTGGAGCATCGGCACAGGCTCTCCTCCTGGGCGCTGCTGCCGTTCTTCACGCCGCCTCCGGGCCTGGTGGCTGAGGCGAAGTTCAGGACGGCGATTTTCTTGTCCGGGGATGCCTCGTGCAGGCTCATGGCCGCCTGGAAGGTCTTGGCGGCGGTCACCTGGATGCCGCCGGGCTTTGGGGCTGCGGCGGGGAGCTGTGGGTAGTCGTCCGCTTCGTATAGCTTCGCGTTCTGCCGCCCGTAGGATACTGCGGCGGACAGGGTCTTGTTTTCTGTGTAGAATTTCTGAGTGTCCTGGAATACGTTTATGAGTTGCTGTCTTCTGTCGGACATTGCGGCTTCTCCTTTATTGTGCTTCTCCTTATTTTATGTGAAAACAGTATAGCACATATTTTCTGTCTGTTCCATCCTTATTTGGCGTGTTTTTGAAGGTGTTATAAATTGGGGATATAGAGTTGTTGGGGCTGTAAATCTGTGTTAAGCTAATGCTAGAAAGCTTCCAGAAGGGGGCTCCCAAAGCATGGACAACACTGTAAAGCTGCCTGTGGGCATCGATAATTTCGAAAAATTACGTACAGAAGGCTTCTACTATATCGATAAGACCGGCCTGATAACGGAGCTGCTGCACAATTGGAGCGAAGTCCATCTGTTCACGCGGCCCCGCAGGTTCGGGAAGTCCCTGAACATGAGCATGCTCAAATGCTTCTTCGAGTACGGCTGTGACAGCCGCCTCTTTGAAGGGCTGGATATCGCCAGGGAGACGGAGCTGTGCGACATCATCGGCAACGAGGCCATGCGGTTCCAGTTCCTTTCGGAAAGCGGACAGCTCACGGAAAATGAAAGAGGACGGTATAGGCAGCTCATCGCAGTCGGCGGAAACGGGGAGGCGGCCTATGTCATGACGGATGATGTCCTGGCAGAAAGCCTGCGGACATTGTGCCAGTGCCTATATAAGCACTATGGCCAGAAGGCCGTCCTCCTGATTGACGAGTACGATGTGCCCCTGGACAAGGCCCAGCACTTCGGCTATTACGACGATATGGTCAAGCTGATCCGCAGCCTCTACAGCCGGGCATTGAAGAGCAATGATTTCCGCCAATTCGCGGTAATGACAGGCTGTTTGAAAATTGTGAGGCGGACGGCAGGATGCTGGTGCTGGGGGAACACCAGAGCACCGTGAACCCCAACATGCCCTTGCGCTGCCTGATGTACGTGGGGAGGGCCTATGAGCAGCTGGTGGAGAAGAAGGCTCGGTACAGGACGACGCAGGTGAAGATACCGACGCCGGAGTTCTATACCTTTTATAACGGCACGGAAGAGTTCCCACTGGAGAAGGAGCTGCGGTTGTCCGATGCCTTTCTGGACGCACCCGGCGGAAATTCCGCGGAGCTGAAGGTGAAGGTCATAAACATCAATTCCAACAAAGCACATATAATCCTGAAAAAATGCGGGATATTAAGGGAGTACAGCCTGTTCGTGGATAAGGTGAGGGAGCACTCGATAGAAGAGGATTCGATAAAGCGGGCAATCAATGAATGCATCAGGCAGGGAATCCTGTCGGACTATCTGAAACGGAAAGGGAGCGAGGTGACGAATATGTTGATAGCGGAATACAGTTACGAGGAAGATATCCAGGTAAAGCAGCAGGAGGCGATGCAGAAAGGCCGGAAGGAGGGCCGGGGAGAGGGTCTGGTTCTCTCTGCACAGATATTCAGGGCTTTACAATGCAATCCTAGCCTTACGGACGCACAGATTGCAGAGATGGTTGGCTGTGATCTTGATGATGTGGAAAGCACCAGAAAGGCATTCGGGCTGTAAGCAATCATTGGCAGAGACTCCATCCCGGACAGCTTCAGGCATATGCCGCCTGAGGCCGTCTGGGATTACTGATTTTTAGGACGTGCTCATGATACTTTCACATCACCAGACAATTGCGTCATCCGGTCCGTATCCGCCTAGCCTGTATTCCTCTGCTCTGCCATCGGGCATAATGATGAACAGCACTTTCTCCGCACGGAACTCTGCCTTTGTGCCATGCCTGATCCACCTGAACTTATGCATGGCCCTGCCTATGGCATCCAACAGCGCCGTCCCGCCCCGGACAACATAGTCCCTTTCTGTCAGAGGGGCAGCCGCCTGGAGTTCAGTCCTGTCATGGAACAGCTCGTACCTGTCGTTGAAGAGCATTGTCGTGATAAGTGCCTCACCTTCTGCAGCCTGAAGCTCCCTGAGCGTGGAATTGAACCCTTCTGTCACGGCATCCTCCAGGCCGCGCATTGCCTTGCTGCTGTCAATGATGAACACGAATTCTGTCAATTTTCTATTCATGGAATGACTTCCTTTTTTATGTCTTTTTATACGATATTCATACATCGATGAAGACAATCTCCGCTACATATAATGTAGTAATGAGAGAGGAAGTCGCTTTTGACATCCCTCTCTCAAAAAAGAATTGTAAGTTTTATTCGTAGAGCATATTCAAGAAGTCAGTGAAAGTTTTGCTTATGAAATTGGGTTCCTCCATCTCAGAGTAGTAAAAAACAATCTTACCATCTTTTACACACAGCAAATTTCCAGCAGGGTCAACTCCAAAGGGGAACATTGACAGTTTCTTATCAGAAGTTTCAAATCTGCCTACAACATCATAAATGCTGTCCGTGTCACCCTCGTTAAAGGAAAGCAGGCCACCAAACACCATACCCTTGTTCTGCCCAATATCAAAGGAGAAAGGGAAGGGCATGCCACCGTTGTTTTTCTTGATGCACTCTTTCAAATCCGCAGGTAGCAAATACAGATATTTGACTTCCAAAACATCAACCTCTGTACCTACCTTTAGGGGCTTCACAGCATCCCATTCAACATTTGCCATCTTTATACCTCCTTAGCGAATACCACCACACCACAAGAAGTCTCCCCCTGTGTGTCTAGTATCAAAATGTGTTTTGAAATCTACCAACTGCATTTTACCAGGTATCTCACTATGATGCCAAGTAAAACCTGGAATACGAGGATTCCGTATTTCACCAGAACAAATTTTTTCTATGATATCCAACTGCTCAGAAGTAAAATTGGCCTTTGCTTCAGGATTAGCATCCAGAAATTCTTTCAGCTTTTCAGTACAATACATAAAAATAGCGGTATCGCCTTTTTCCCATATCTCCGAAGGTATCTCAACATCAAAAATACTGGGAAACTCTGGAACTACAACAGTAATTTCAACCCCATTAACAGTTATGGTCTTTTCTATATAACGAATGCCTGTGTCTGGATTCTCCACACCCTTATATTTCTCATTGATACACTTGACTTTATAATTACCGTTTTCGTCCACTCTGATAGCATCTATGAGATTTTCAGGAAGGTTATTTTCTTCTCTCAGCTTTTGCTTTTCCCCTTCTGTCAACTCTCTCAGGGACTGTGAGGTTTCATCAATTTTTGCTTCTGCTTTCTCAATATTAGCCTGTTCTATGGCATCAAGACTTACTTCCTGAATTACACCCATATCAGGCTCAAGGATTTTTGTTGCGTCTTCAAGACGATTTGTAGATTCCGCAATAGGCTCTACTTTTTCAATAGAATCAGGTATTTCACCTGCTTGCTTTACAACATCTACGGCGCTTTCTGCAACAGAAACACTTTCAACTGCACCCCTGGCAGCAGCTACACGCTCAATAGCAGTTCCACTCTCTGCTGTTGCAGCCGCTAATGTTATACTTTCTATTGATGACATTAGCATCTCTCCTTTCTGACAGTCTCCACTATTTGAGCTATAACTGCTTCATCTTTCAGCAGAAAATACTTTTCTGCACTTTTCTTTATATCCACATTATCTTCATAGTGGAATATAATCAATGCAGCGATTATGCGAATGCATCTGCTTTTCGGATCCTCCATATAGCTGTTCTTAAAGAACCCCTTGACCTCATCCACATCTTCATATCTGCCCAAAACAAACAATTCACAAAGGGCCTTGTAGAAGTCGTTGGATATTATTTTCTTAAACCCATACGCACCACAAATCAGCAGTTTAACAATATTTTCAGCTATAACCTGTCCCAGAAGAGCATCCATATTATTGCAGAAAAGCAATGATACATCTTTTTTACGAAGGGTACTCTTCATGGCTTGCTTGCATTGGGTCAATGATTCTATAACTTCTCGGTTTTTCTGGCTCAAAACAGCATTTAAAAGCCACAAACTCCATTCACTCATCATGTCAAAGGTATTCTCTCTCATTAAACTGAGATTGATTTTCCCAAACATCTTACCGCCCTCTGCGGCAAGCAAATCATCATCTGATATAAGATTGTCAGAAAGATTGTTTACCTTCACAAGAACAGGCAAATTCATACCTTCTTTATGACATAGGGCGAACCCTGTCCTTAGATTTCCAAGGTAAACAGAATCTTCTTCTTTGATGCCTATGGTATTAGCTACAAGCCTTTGGTCATCAGCAGATACTACTCTCTGAATAATCTTATTCGAGGAGTTTTTAATAACATCCGGAGCCAGCTTACTTGGGATTTGCTCTGCTATAATGACGCCCTGACCATAAGACCGCATTTCTGCAATCATATTTGTAAAATGCTCGACGGCTTTGCCCTTGGGATTGCCCATATTTTCAGAGGTTCTTTCGGTCTCAACATTTTTCAACAGTCTATGGGCTTCCTCTATGACCAAAAGATGCTGCAAACCAAGTTTTTCTGTAAAATGCTTATCTTTGAAAATCTGCCTATACTCATTGATATACACTACCAATAGACCAACACAAAAAGCCTTATCTGCATCATCTGCCAAGCCTTCCAACTCAAATACCACATTTTTCTCCATGAGGTAATCGATAGGAATAGGTTCAACTGTATTCAGCATAAATCCCTTACTGCCAACACAGAGGCTGTCCAAACGAGCAAGCATTGCCGTTTTAATGTTATCTGCCACCTCCCCCTTATAATCCATCTCTGTCTTTATATAATGCTCTACTTCTGCTCTTAAGTCTTGCATCGTCGGAAAAAGATATTTATGAACCGCTAAGCTATATTGGCTCTCCAGATAGCCCGCATCAAATACTTTGGACTGATTTTCAATGTTGAGAAGATATGGATGATAACCTAAAGTCAGGTTCCAACCCTTTTTACGATATATATTGTGCAAGCACTTCTCCAAAATGTAGGGCATAGGACCATAGAAAGAAAAGGATGCATTAAAGAGATCCTTTAAAAAGTCAATATGTGTTTGGAGATTGATGCCACATTGAATATAAAAAGGATTGAACTGTAAGCAATTCAACTCGGGCTTTCCCAAAGTATAAACAACTAAACCACCTCTATCCTTATTATCCAGCCTGAGATTTCGATACTCTTTCTTTGCAGACTCGATTACCATAAAAGGCTTTTTACAGTTTTGAAGAATACCTTTCACAGTTGTTGTTTTTCCACTACCCGTTATACCGCACACAAAAGTGTGCTTATTCAAATCCACTTCACTCAATGAGAAATCCATTGTTTCTATAGGTCTGTTACCGTCAGAAACTTTACCAATAACAACCCCATCTTTTGAAGATCCCACCATGGGATACAGCTTACCCTTCTTCAACTCAAAATCAGGCACACTTTCAAATGGCGGAGTGCAAAGCATCCCCAACTCTGAAGAAGTAATCGGCGCTAAGAGAGGATTACTAGAGGTCAGTTTAGGAATAAGAATTTGTTTCTCTGCTTCCAGTGAATATGAAATTTTACTCGGCGGTAAAGAAGCAGCAGCAGGCTTCGCCAGTTCCCCACTCAGACATGCCTGAATAATGTCTCCTACAGTAGACTTATCAGCAGAGTAAATCAGAGCAGAACCCCATAGTCCTACATTCTGAGCCTGCCTGAGCCTTTTGATAGCAGCATCACAATACTCCATCATTTCAAGAGCAAAACCATTCTGTACATCAAAAGCGGTTGTTGTACTTTTGCCCAATGCCCTTGAAACATCTTCAGAAATAGTCTTGCTGAAAGAGCCCCCGGCGTTAATGCCAAACATCAAACCAAATAGACCGCCAACCATAGCGCCAAAGGAAAACGATTTACTTTGACTTTCACCCTTTGACTTTGTGACCATAGCACTGTCTTGCTCTGAAAAGTTTCTCTTACTGAATTTGAAACACTCATCCCTAATTTGAACCAATGTTGAATATCTTTTTTGAATATCCGCAATTTCATAGGGCTGTGCCATAACCAAAACAGTGTAATTCTCACCATTTATGCTTCTCATTAAGGTGGAGATATCAAACTTCTGTTTTTCTTCCTCTATCTCCATTATAGGAATAGCAGATACTACGCCGCCAACAGTATAAGTTCCGCAAGCAGAGAAGCTAGGGGTATAAGGTTCAATTTCAATACCTGTCAATAATCCTTTGATAAAAGACTCAATAACATCTTGTGCTTTTTTACTGTCTACACCTAACACCAGATTTGTTTTTCCTTCATAGCTAACCACACCATAAGCAACAGGAGTTTGCAGGGAAGATATCGCCGTAAACAGCCTTCCCATTTTTTCGTTGAGGAAAAGGGACAAATCCTCTACTTCTTCTGTTGTACAGCTTATCAGCTTAAAAAATCTCATGGTTTCAACTACCTGGACAGAGTTGTTGTCCAGGTAGTCTTTCACATTATTTTGATTTACCGCCAGATAAGGAGCAACCGTTTCAATCAACATACCTGCCTGTTGACCTAAAACAGCAGCCGTATCTTTTTGTAGGACAGCCAGTTCAGCTGATCCTTGTGTGTTTAAATCCTTTATATCATCAAAGCTAGGTACTGTCAAATTATCCATAAATTCATCCTTTCAATCTATCCTTCAACTCATTTACGGCAGAATTGTAAAAGTCAATCACATTGTCAACCCATTTCATCAGTTCTTTTTCCAAATCTGCCATAAATGATTGAACAGCTATAAGGTAATCTGTCTTCCTCATTTTGGATACACCAGTATATATGCCTGCACTGGCAAGACCAACAACAATAGCGCCCGCAATGATACCCGCAACAGATATATGAACCACGGCACCTGACAGCAAGCCCAACAAAGCTCCACCTACTACTAATCCGCCTAAGCCAGCAATAGCAGTAGAATAAAGAGCATTGATTTCATTAAAGGATTTACCCTTAATATAATCTTGCAGTTCTTTGACATCAAACCGATAGGCAGCTGCAATCTTCTGCCTGAGTTGCAATTCGTAGAACCTGTTTGCATTTGCAGCACTCTGGAAAACAGGTTCACTGAGCGTATTTGCAGAAAGGACTTTATAGAGGTCAATCATATAACCCTCGGCAGCCATTGCAACTTTCTCGGGTACATAGTCCAGAAGCCCCCTTGTTGCCATATCAGCAGTATGAGAAGCGGCCACAATACGCCTAACCTCCGCATCCATTTCCTTAAAAAGCAGGTGAATATTTGTTTTTACATCAGACATGCTTTTCAATCCCTCCCTTGACGCTTGCAATGTAGTCTTTCAAGGATGCGATTTTTGCAACAAGTTCCTCATTCTCAGCAATTTCAGCCTGAATCTCTTCTGCTGATTGTTTCTTCTCAGAGATAGCATTTAGTTCTTCCCTCTTGACCCTTGCGTTTCTGCTTAATTCTTCGCTATACGCCGTAGTTGTTGCGGCCACAAAACACTTCAGCTCACGAATCATCTGATTTTTTAATTTTTCGATTCTTCCTTCAATATCCTTTTTTACTAAATCAAAGTATTTAGACTGAGAGAATCGAGTGCCTGTCTTTGATTTTTTAAAACAACCACCTGTTTCATATTTATAGGTTTCTTGCGCATCAGGGCTATTTCTAAGTTCTTCCTTTACCTTTTTGAAGGTCTCTCTTGTAATGTCAGGCTTAAGTGTAGTAAGCTTAATACTACTTCTATCGCTAAGGGAAATAAGGGTGCCATCACATTCTTCTACGATTCTTTTTTGGAGTTCATCACTAAATTGAGTAAGCATATCAATTTTTCGAAAAGAGATTTTCTCCAATTCATCTATACTGCTGGAACTTGAAGAACTTATTTTTGCAATTTCTGCTATATAACCACTCACCTCCTCATTCACTCTTTTATCAATAAAACCCCCAGTTTCACCATAACGAATCGCTATGCCCTCCACGGTCTCATTGATTTTCTGAAGCATTTCTTCCAGTTCAGCCTTAATCTTATTCATCCTGTTACCCAGCGCAATAGGATCGACAGCCTTTTCTTTATTAAACCTTATATTCTCAGTCAAAGTATCCATAGCTTTATCTATGACAGACAGCATACGAGTCAAAAGCTCATTTAAAGCAATGTACTGAACTTTATGAGAAAACTGATTGAGAGCATCATTCATTACATCAAACCGTGACACTTCCATCAGCTTCTGCAAAAATATGTCTCGATTTCTTTGAGCATCATACCAGCACACTTTAATAAAGGAGTCCAGCCGACCTGCAGCTACTTCTTGCATAATCAAGGTTTCCATTTCTTCGATGGTCATGTCTTTCACTCTGTTGTAAAACAACTTCACCTTGCTGTCGACAGGGATAATTTGCTGTTCACCGATATTAGGGAACTGCTTGATAGCTTCCTCATGAATGCGAGTAATATTTTCCTCAATTTCATTGGCGGCCCTTGTCAAAATAAGAAACATAGCGTTTTTGTTTCTGTCAGCACTCTTGGAGTCCAGGAACCGCCTAAAAGAACTGGCTGCAAGGGCAGCACCAGTGATAGGCTTAAGGAACATTACCGCATTGGCTCGCTCCACATACTTATCTGTAATATCGCCTATGCGACCATCAGCATTGACGCCGGGAGTATCTATAATTTCTATACTCTTAAGGTCTGTATCTGCAAAAGGATAGAAGATTTCAATCTTTTGGACAATTTTTCTCCAAAGAGGTTGTTTCAGTTTTATGAACTCGCGAATCTTACTACTGTATTCCGCTTCAGGAAGATGATATAGATTGTCACCCTTTACCCCTTTGATAAAATTATCAATTTCTTCATTAGGAATTTTCCTGTCTTTATACTTCAGCAAGATTTCATAGTTGATAGCAGCAATGGGTATCGCACGATAGTTGTCATCTACAGCCGCATTTACAGCAAGGAAATCTTTGATTTTCTGTTCATCATGGATATCAGTAGTGCTGCCATCAGCATAAGTAGCAATTAATGTAATCTCCTCACCATAACGAATCTCTATAATGGCAGAAGTACACTGTTCGACATCCACGGGCAGGATTTCTATACCCAAGTAGGCATTGATAAAAGTGGATTTACCACTTTTAGCTTCACCCACCACCATCAGCAAAAATTTATCTTGGCTGATATTCTCAACCTGTTCCGCCAACACCTCTAACGAGGAGTCATAAGTACTACTCTTGTCGCCTTTGATCATAGCAATCAGATTACAAAAATCACTATACATAGTCAGGACATTATCTTTTGTTTTGTTATAGTCTTGAATCATATCCCTTTTCCCTTCTGTATTTTTTTATTTTTTCAAAAATTTGGACAGTTTTTTATCATGGGATACAGCAGAATCAAAAATCTGCCATTTTCCTCATAATTCTCGTTTCCCCTACATATGAAATTATAGCAAATAGCAATGATAATTTTACCGGAATGAACACATAGTCTTGAAGAAAAGCCTTTCTGCTTAAAATGTATCTCAAACACCCAAATATATCTCCTTCCCGTTAATATTTAGAAAGCCTTTCTTTATAAGCTATTTTTTCGGACTACTTAAAAGTAAGTCAGCTCCACATTTCATATTATCAGTACGTCTATTTTTTGTCTGTCGGCCCTCAAACCGACTTTCACTATATTCTCATCAACTGTCTTTCCAATACACTAATGAAAATCTAGCTTCTACTTCCATCTAGCCAGAATGTATAAATCTATTCTGCGATCACCTAAAAGATTAATCAATCACCTCCACCCTCTCCCCCTGGCTCCGCAGCCACATACCAATCCCCTTCCCGAAGACCTCCGCCGACACAGTATAAACCCCATCCTCCTCCGAAAGAATCCGAGCCGTAGGCAGCCTGTCCAGCACGGCCTCGACATTCTCCCCAAAAAACTTGAATTTCACCCTCTGTAGCTTGCCGCCATACATGAACTGAATCCGCTTCCTGAATTCCCCCTCCTCAAACCTGTCACGGTATGGGATAATAAACCGCTCCTCCAGCACCTTCAGCTTCCTGATCCGGTCAATCCGGTAAATCGTAGGAAAGGAATCGTTCAGCACATCGAAGTCCTTCCGCACCTCCTCATCATCGATAAAAGCTGTCAGATAGAAGTAATATTCCGAGAACATAATCGCCACAGGCTTCACCTTCCGCGTCACGACCTTGCTGCCCTTCATCCGCCCATATTCGATTTCAATATATCTGCAATCGCGGATAGCCTCCCCGATGTCCCACATGGTGTCCAGGAACCGTGTCCTGTGCCGGAGCTCCACATAATGGAACATCTCATTGCCGATCAACCCCTTCACCAGCTTCTGGTTTTCCATGGGCACGCAGCAGGAAATCAGCCTGTCCAGCATGTCCTCCATCTCTTCCTTTACAAAGGCCCTGCTTCCCAGCAGGATTTTGCACAGGGCCAGTATCTCGCTGTTGGACAGCTTCATCTTGCAGAGCTGTTCCATCCGGTAGCCCCTGCTCTCCCTGTCGTAGCTGACGGTATTGATATACCCGGCCTCCTCCGCCTCCAGCTCCAGAAAATTGCGGATATCGTCGATATCCCTCTGGATGCTCCTCTCATTGACTCCGTACCTCTCCGCTTCCTTCGCCCTGTTCACTGCCTGTCCATTGAGAAGCCGTGTATAAATCCCCAGTACCCGTTCTATCTTGCCATTTCCGCTATCCTTCGCCCTGCCGTTTTCAAAATCCCCCATCTGCATCCATCCTCGCTATCATATTGTAATATGGCTATCATTATATCCGACAAGCATCCATGGCATAACTGACAATTCGACATATTTCTCACTCTTAGGCACAGCATAATCACCAATCGCGGAATTCTGCATCTTTCTGTATTATATCCAAATTTATAGCAAATAGCAATACAATACTTAGCAAATCTATTTGCCGCTTAATTTTTCTTCCCACTAACGGCATACTAAACCTATAAGGAGTAAATCGCATGAACAAAAACGAACCTGATTCCGTAGCCCGGAACATCAAAAAATACCGCCTTCTGAACAATATGACCCAGGAGGAGCTGGCCCAGCACCTCAATCTGGATCCCCAGTACTATGCCCAGCTGGAACGGGGCGAGCGGAATTTCACCCTGCAGCGGGTGGTCAGCGTCTGCAGCCTGTTCCACATTGGTATAGAAGATATCATCCACATTCCCACAGACAATGCCGACGAGACCCAGGAGCTGCTGCAGTCTCTGCATAAAAAGATGGGTTCTATGAGCTATGTCCAGCTTCTGTCGTTGGATAAGTTCATCGAGGACATCGTACCGTATATCAAATGATATTCGGTCTTGTCCTTTATCCTCCATTATACACAGAGAGTATGACAGAATGTGTCACTCTGGTTTTTTCTTTAAAATATCCCATGCGCTAAGGCAGATAGGTGTCGCCGCCGTCCCTGCCAGGCTGCTCTCTGCTACCTATTATAGCAAAAATTTCACCGTCAGGTGTCTGCTGCCAGCAGACTTTTCCTCATTTACCGCAAAAATTTTTCCAAAACTTCCTGGCGATATGTTATAATACCCTTACCACGACCAGGAGGTTTCCCATGACAGGCTACGAGAAAGCGTTGGAACTATGGCATCAAAAAAACATAACCACGGACGCCGCTCTGGCTGAGGCCCTGAGCAGCCACAGCATCGCTTTCGCCTTCCATTCCGGGAAAATCGAAAACGACCGCATCACCTACCACGATACCCGGGAAATCTTCGAACATGACGGTGTCACCTCCTACACCGGCGATTTGCGGACGCTGTTCGAGATTCGAAACGCAAAAGAGGCATATGAGCTGTTCCTGGAGTCCTTCGGGCAGAAGCGCCCTCTGGATGAGGCTTTCCTGAAGGAGCTGCAGCTCCAGCTGACCCATGGCACCTACGATACCAGGCGCTGGCAGCTGGGCGAGCGCCCCGGCCAGTATAAGCTTCACGACTATGTGACGGGGAGGAATGAGGTAGGGGCTCCTCCGGAGGATGTAGAGGAGGAGATGGCGGAGCTGCTGGAGGAATTGCAGAATATTGCCCCTGAGCAGGCGCTGACGGCAGTGGCATATTTCCATGCCAAGTTCGAGAATATCCATCCTTTCGCGGACGGCAACGGGAGAGCCGGGCGGCTGGCCATGAATTATCTGCTGGTCCTCCACGGGCATCCCCCCATCATCATCCACGAGGAGGACCGAAAGGAGTATTATGCCGCTCTGGAGGCGTGGGATACGGGACAGGATTTGGCGCCCCTGCGGAATTTCCTAAAAAGACAGACCGAAAAGACATGGGAGAAGCAGATTGCAAAATCGGACAAAAAACAGGGCTGCCATTCGTTATGACAGCCCTATATCCAATCCTGTTTTCGTCTCTCCTTCTATATCCCATACATCCCCAGATAAGCCCTCGTATTCCGGCACATCTCCTCAAAAAGCTTCCTTGCGTCCTCCAATCCGCAGGTCACCAGCGGGTCGCCCGCAAAGGCCTGGAAGATGCCCTCCACGTCCCGTCTGGCAATCGCCTCCGACAGCGTCTCCTGCTCCCCGCAGATCCTGGCTATCAGCGGGTAGATGGACTGCGGGATGCTCCCGGCGAAGACCGGGGTCAGGCTGCCCGCCCGAAACACCGCGTTGGTCTCTACCACCGCCCCCAGCGGCAGGTTGGGAATCTGTCCCCGGTTGGGGATGTTGACATTGGTAACCAGTTCGGTCAATCCCAGCAGGGCCCGAATCTGGTTCACGCCCTCCTCGCCGGTGCCGCTTATCTTCACCTCTTCCTCCCCGCTCACCAGCCGGGCGCTCCTTTCCAGGCGCTTTGCCAGATCCTCCTTGCGCCACGACACAGGCGTAAGCCCGAAATGCATCTCCCTGACCCGCTCAGGGCTCTCCAGATACCATTTCCCTTCGCAAAACTCCGCCAAGTGTCTGTCCCCTGCCGCCGCGATCTGGCCAAAGCGCAGGAACAGATCCATCTTCACCTTCTCGTCGCAGGCGAAGGCATTGTTCATCCAGTTGCTGTCCGCAGGGTCCTCTCCCCCACGTCCGTCCGGATGCTTTTCGCAATATGCACGGTAAACCGGGAACAAATCCACGTCCCGGTACCTTGCCTCCGTGAGCCAGGTGAAATGGTTCACGCCCACAGGATTGACCTTGATCTCATGCCGCTCCACCGCCGGGATGCCAAGCTCCTCCCGCACTACCTCCCCCAGGAACTTCTGGGTGCCGAACACCTCATGGCAGCAGCCGAAGGCCTTTATCTCCGGGAAGACATGGTACAGCGCCTTCACGCAGAGTGTCATTGGGTTGGTATAATTGATGACCCAGGCATCCGGACAGCAGCTCCTGATGCCCTCCGCGATGACCTCGTACATGGGGACGGTGCGCATGGCCCGAAGTATCCCTCCAGGGCCGCTGGTGTCGCCCACGGACTGATAGATGCCGTACTTCTCCGGCGTATGGACATCGGACTCCATCTCGTCGTAGGTGCCGGGCAGGATGGACAGGATGACGAAGTCCGCCCCGGTCAGAGCCTGCTCCAGCGTCTCTACCGCTTTGTAATGCCATGTGGTCCTGGCCCCTTTGGCGGAATTGAATCTGTTGCCGATGATTTCATTGTTCTTCGCCGCCTGTATGTCGATGTCATACAGATCGACTCTTCCGCTGATGTCCTCACAGGTCATCAGGTCGCTCATCAGGCCCCAGGCCCAGCCCCTGGAACCACCGCCCACGTAGGCGATTTTGATGTCCTCTGCTTTGCTACCATTGTACCTCATGTCTTTCTCTTCCTCCTTATCCGCACAGCTTCTATTTGGCCTCAAGCCTACAGCGTCACGCCCTGCTTGAGGATTGCCATATCGTGATATCCCGCTTCCTCGCTGCGGACCTTCCTGCCCGAGGCCACCTCCAGCACATAGCGAAACAGTCTCTCGCTCTCCTCGTCCATGGAACCGTCCTCCGCCAGCACGCCCGCGTTGAAGTCGATCCAGCCGGACTTTCTTGCGGCCAGGGCGGAATTGGTGGAAATCTTCACCGTAGGCACAGGACAGGCGAAGGGCGTCCCCCGCCCTGTGGTGAACAGTACGATATGCGCTCCCGCCGCGGCCAGCGCCGTAGAGGCCACCAAATCATTTCCCGGCGCACCTAAAAGGTTCAGGCCGGTCGAAACACCCCTCTTCCATATCGTCTCGCCGTACTGCAGCACGCCCCGCACTGGCGCGCTGCCGGATTTCTGGGTGCAGCCCAGGGATTTTTCCTCCAGCGTGGATATCCCGCCCTTTTTATTCCCGGGAGAAGGATTCTCGTAGATGGTCTGGTTGTGGCTCTTGAAATAATTCTTGAAATCGTTAATCAGGGCCACGGTCCGGCGGAACAGCTCCTCATTGGCGCAGCGGTTCATCAGGATGGTCTCCGCGCCGAACATCTCCGGCACCTCGGTGAGGATGGTAGTGCCGCCTGCCGCAACCAGCTTATCGGAAAAGCGCCCCACCATAGGATTGGCCGTGATGCCGGACAGACCGTCGCTGCCGCCGCATTTCAGGCCCACAATCAGCCTGTCCAGGCTGACAGGCTCCCGCCGAAAGGTGGCGGCATGTCTGATGAGGGATTTTACGATTTCCAGCCCCTGCTCCACCTCGTCCACACACTCCTGGGCTACCAGGAACTTCACCCTTTCCCCATCATAACCGCCGGAATGCCCACCTTCCATAGAAGAGGCGCATTCCATGATATAGGGCTTCAGGACATCGATATTGCTGTTCTCACAGCCCAGCCCCAGCACCAGCACGCCGCCCGCGTTGGGATGGTTGACCAGATCCGCCAGTATCCTTCGGGCGCATTCCTGATCCTCGCCCATCTGGGAACAGCCGTAAGGGTGGGGGAATGCGACGACCTCCTCCACGGTGCATTCCGGGGAAGCATCCGATTCCGCGCCCGGGTCCGTACCGCGGAAAGCGCTCCGGAAATCCGCTAGCCACCTGTTGGCCTGTGCCGCAATGGCAGTGGCCACATTGTTTACGCAGCCCACGGTGGGAATAATCCAGATTTCATTGCGCACCCCTACTCTGCCGTCCGGACGCAGGAAGCCCCGGAAGGTCGGTGCCGCTTCCCGGCCTTCTGCTGCATTGCCCAGCCCCCTCTCTCCGTCTCTTTGCATGGGCATCCCGCTCGCTTCGAAATCGGAGGCCTCAGCATTAAAGACGGGAGCGTATTCATATTCCAGCAAATCTCCCAACGCCGTCTTCAGGTTATGGGTATGAATCCAACTGCCAGCCATCACGGCATCCTTGGTATTCCCGATGGGATGACCATACTTGACGACCGCCCCACCCGCAGGGATATGGCGGATTGCCATCTTATGGCCTGTGGGAATCGGCTCCAGTGCCGTAATCTTACCCCCTGAAATATCCACTTCCTCTCCCGCAGCGATGTCCCGCAGCGCCACCATTACATTGTCGTTTTCATGTATCCTTATGAAATCCTGCATAACGCCGCCCTCATTCCATTCTCTCTGATATCCTCCTGAAAGCGGACGACCGCATCAGTCAATCCCGCTGTCCGGTTCAAATCCTGCCCGAAAAAGTCCACTCGGTCAAGAAATGCCCTCACAAATTCCCTGCTGTCCTTCCCACAGTTGTCGCGGAAGAACTCCAGCACCTCCATGTCGTCCAGGATGCGGTACTCCTGCCCGCTCCTGTAGCCGATAAGCGCTCCTTCCCGAATCTCCCGGGAGTGCCCTTCTTCCGTAGCGTCCCCTTCTCCCATGGAATGTACCCCTTCCATAAGACGCTCCCCCGAATGCCCCCCTTCCGCCCCCTGATAGAACGCAATCAGCGCCGCCAGCGAAAAAGCCAGCCGCTGCGGAATCCTGCCGTACCTCTCCACATATCCCAAAAGGCTTGGCAGGCATCTGGCCCGCCATTTGGAGACGGAATTCAGGGAGATGGAAAGCAGCGCATGCCGCACATACGGATTCTCGAACCGCTCTATCACCGCCCTGGCAAATCCCTTAAGCTCCTCCTCCGGCAAAGCCAGAGTGGGAATCACCTCCTCAAAAATCGTCCTCTCCATGAAATCCCGGATATCCCCATCCTCCATAGACTCCTTTACGGTATCATTCCCGCACAGGAAAGACGCCAGCGCAAAGGAGGTGTGCGCGCCGTTCAGGATGCGCACCTTTCTCTGCTTATAAGGCTTTTGGTTCTCCGTGAAAATGACCGGCAGCCCGGCCTGGGGCAAAGGAAGCTCTCCGCTGATATCTGCCGGGCTTTCGATGACCCACAGCGCAAAAGGCTCCCCGATAATCATAAGCCTGTCCTCATACCCCAGCGCCTCCCATTCCTTCTGCGCGGCATCCCCTGGATAGCCCGTGACGATGCGGTCTACCAGCGTGGAGGTGAAGACGCAAGCTTCCTCCACCCATGTCCGGAAGCCCTCCCCCAGTTTCCAGAGGTCGATGAACTGCCTGACGCAGCTTTTCAACATGCTGCCATTGTCATCTATCAGCTCCACCGGCAGCATCACCAGCCCCTTCTCCCTGTCGCCCCCGAAAGCCTCATATCGATGGTACAGGAATTTCGTCAGCTTTCCAGGGAATGTCCCGGGCGGCTCCAGCTCGAACCTGTCCTCCCCATCGAAGACGATCCCCGCCTCAGTGGTATTGGACACCACGAACCGCAGGGTGTCCAGCCGGGCCAGCTCCCTGTATCTGTCATACTCGCAGTATGGATTCACTGCATCCGCGACGCAGGTTATCTGCCTGTTCTGAACCTGTGCCCGGCCGTCCACCATCCCCCGCAGGGACACCGTGTACTGGCAGCCCTGCCTGTGGAAGTCCTCCAGGCTCCCGGATTCTCTGGGCTTCACCAGCACCACATCCCCGTCAAAGAACCCCTGTCCATTTGCGACGTCAATCATATAGTCGACAAATCCCCGGAGGAAGTTCCCCTCCCCGAACTGCACCACCCTTACAGGCCGTTCCTTTTTGCCTGTCGTCGCCTTTCCAAAAATCTCCATCGGTTCTCCCCCTGATTTCCGCTTATGTCCGGTTCCTCCATATGCCTGCATCGCAAATCCGGCCGCCAAGAATCCGTGTCTTCCCTTATCCTTGCTCCCGATACCATGTAAGCCCTTACATTTCTCATCTTACTTCAGAAAGTTTTTTCCGTCAACAGCAAAATCAAATAAAATCGAATTGTTAAAAAAATATCTTGCAAAAAAAAATGCATTTGCTATAATTCAGATAGGACTTTTTTGAAACTACTTACATTGTGCCGATGAGGAAGACCAATGACGATTTACGATATCTCCGAAAAGGCCGGTGTCTCCATCGCCACCGTCTCCCGAGTGCTCAACGGCAGCAGCAGCGTCAGCGAGCGGACGAGACAGAAGGTGCTGGACACCATCGAGCAGTACGGGTATACCCCAAACGCTTTCGCCAGGGGCTTAGGGCTGAACACCATGAAGACCATCGGCATCATGTGTGCAGACAGCTCCGACCTGTACCTGGCCAAGGCTGTCTACTATATCGAGCAGAAGCTCCGTGCCCACGGCTATGACAGTCTCCTGTGCTGCACCGGCTATGAGCTGGAGTCCAAGGCGGCATCCATGGACCTGCTGATTACGAAGAAAGTGGACAGCATCATCCTGGTGGGCTCCAATTTCGTCTATGAAAAGGAGCAGGACAACCGATACATCGCGGAGGCCGCAGCCCAAATTCCGGTGATGTTGCTGAACGCGTCCTTTGACGCCCCCAATGTGTACAGCGTCCTGTCCGATGACTACACATCCATATATAAGGCCACGAGACAGATGCGCGCAGGCGGCATAGAGGACATCCTGTACTTCTATAACTCCGATTCCTACAGCGGCAAGCGCAAGCTTTCCGGCTTCCTGGCCGCAATGGAGCAGGCTCTTCCCGGAACCGGGCCGCTGGTAGAGTTCTATCCTGGCTCCCATGAGGATATCCACGCCATGATCCGGCATCTGGAAGCGGTTCGTGAAAAGGGTATAGGTTTCCACGGTGTCATCGCCGCGGACGACACGCTGGCGTTGGCTGCCGTCAAATATGCCAGGGCGGCCGGGTATAGGATTCCGGAAGAGTTCTCCGCCATAGGCTACAACAATTCCATGCTCACCGGCTGCTGCGAACCGGAGCTGACCAGCATCGACAACAGGCTGGAGACCCTTTGCCAGCACCTGATCACGACACTGCTGGGCATCCTGGAGGGAAGAGAGATGCCGAAGAAGACTGTCTTCTCCGGCGAGATCATCGAGCGGGGCACCACCCGCAGACTGCGCGGAGGAACGAAACAGAACTCATAAAAATTCGAATGGAGGGAAAGAACATGAGAGAGTTTATGGACAAGGATTTCCTGTTGGAATCCGAGACAGCGAAGAAGCTGTTCCACGATTATGCGGAAAACACACCGATACTGGACTACCATTGCCACATCAATCCCAGGGAGATAGCGGAGGACCGCCATTTCGACAACATCACCCAGGTATGGCTGGGCGGAGACCACTACAAATGGCGCCTGATGCGTTCCTTCGGCGTGGAGGAGAAATATATTACCGGGGACGCTTCTGACTATGAGAAGTTCTGCAAATGGGCGGAGTGCCTGGGCAAGGCCATCGGCAATCCCCTGTTCCACTGGAGCCACCTGGAGCTGCAGAGATACTTTGACTACCACGGCGTATTGAACAAGAAGACGGCTGACGAAGTCTGGAAGCTCTGCAATGAAAAGCTGGCCCAGCCCTCCATGAGCGCCCGCAGCCTGATCAAGCGCAGCAACGTGACCCTGATCTGCACCACAGACGACCCTGTGGATTCCCTGGAATGGCATAAAAGAATCGCGGAGGACGACACTTTTGACGTAAAGGTCCTGCCCGCCTGGCGGCCCGACAAGGCCATGAACATCGAGAAGCCCGATTATCTGGACTATCTGGATAAGCTGTGCGAAGCCGCCGGCATGGGCGAAATCAACAGCTTCGCTTCCCTGAAGGAAGCCCTGAAGAAGCGGATGGAATTCTTTGCCTCCTGTGGATGCAATGTGTCCGACCACGGCCTGGAATATGTCATGTACTATCCCGCCAGCGACGATGAGATCGAGGCGATTTTCTTAAAGAGGCTCAACCGGATGATTCCCACCAGGGAAGAGCAGCTGAAGTTCAAGACGGCCTTCATGCTGTTCCTGGGTCGGGAATATCACAGGCTGGACTGGGCCATGCAGCTCCACTTTGGCTGCAAGCGGGACAACAATACAAAGATGTACGAGCTGATCGGCCCCGATACCGGCTATGACTGCATCAACAACGACGCTCCCTCCGCGCAGATGGCGGATTTCCTCAATGCCCTGTGCAAGACTGACGAGCTGCCCAGAACCATCCTCTACAGCCTGAACCCTAACGACAACCAGTCCATCGGTACCATCATCGGTTGTTTCCAGGACTCCAGCGCCGTGGCAAAGGTACAGCAGGGCAGCGCCTGGTGGTTCAACGACCACAAGATTGGCATGAGGGAGCAGCTGATTTCCCTGGCGAACCTGGGCAATCTGTCCGGCTTCGTGGGAATGCTGACGGATTCCAGAAGCTTCCTGTCTTACACCAGGCATGAGTATTTCCGCAGGGTGCTCTGCAACCTGATTGGCTACTGGGTAGAGGGCGGCGGCTTCCCGGCGGATATGGATACCTTGTCGGAGATCGTGAGGGATATCTCTTATTATAACGCGGTGCGGTATTTTAAGTTCGATATCTAGAATCGACAGTGGTTTCAGTGATTGAGGTAGTGTAAAAAAGTTTGTGTCTTTGGTAAAAAATGACTCCTTTTTGGTAAG
>CAJUFO010000024.1 GCA_910585615.1 uncultured Acetatifactor sp. | reverse complement strand
CCACCCCGGTGCATCCGTGATATGCCCGCCTGGCCCCCCTAAACCCCTAAGCCAAAAAATCACTTGCCTTTCCTCCCTGGATATGCTAGACTTTGTACAAAGCATTATTTCAAATCCGGTATGGCCGTCAGGGCTGCATACTCGTCAAATATTAAGTTTTTCATGCTGTCAGGGAAATCCATGCTTTTATTTTATCCATTCAAATTCAATAAGAGCAGGAGTTTCCGCATGTAATCCCCAATCCGCGGCCCTCCTGCACGCAGAGGGAGGAGCTTTATGGCAGGAAACAGGGAGTACAAAAGCGACGTGTTCGGCATGTTGATGGAGGAGCCGGGGTATGCGCTGGAGGTGTATAATGCGCTGAACCATTCGGACTACAGGGATTCGGGGCTTGTGGAGATATGTAAGCTGGAGAGAGGGATATCGCTGTCGGTGCGCAATGACGCGGCGTTCATCCTGGACATGGACTTAAGCGTGTATGAGCACGAGTCCACCGTCTGCCCCAACATGCCCCTGCGGGCGCTGATCTACGTGACGAACATCCTGGAGCAGTGGGTCAAGAAGAGGAATATTTACGGGAGGAAGCTGGTGAAGATCCCGACGCCCCGGTTCGCGGTGTTCTACAATGGGGTGGAGGAGCAGCCAGAGCAGTATCAGCTGAAGCTGTCGGACGCATACGCAAACCCCATGGAGGAGCCGGAGCTTGAGCTGACCTGCACCGTATACAACATCAATGCGGGAAGGAACAGAAGGCTGCTGTCGGGATGCCCGGTCCTGGAGCAGTACATGATATTCGTAGGCTATGTGCGGGAGTCCCTGAGGGCGTGTCCGGAGAAGAATCTGATGAAAGCAATCGACAAAGCCATAGACCACTGCATCGAGGAGGACGTGCTGCGGGAATTCCTGATACGGCGCCGCGAGGAGGTGACGAAGGTGACGCAACTGGATTACACATTTGACAGGCGCATAGAGCTTGAACGGGAAGATGCCCGGGATGAAGCCATTGCGGAGGAGCGTGTCAACACGGAACGCGAAAGGAAGGCGAAGGAAGAGGCTCTGCAGGAAAAGGAAAAAGAACGGCAGCGGGCAGAACTGGCAGAGATAGAAGTACAGAAGCTCCGCACAGAACTGGAGGAATATAAACGGCGGTTTTCGGAGGCGGCCCTGGAACCGCGGACAGGCCACGGTGCTCTCCCAGATAGTCCGCTGTAATGTATCATGTCTGCTCCTTTTCTTCAATCGGCTTTCGGGTTGCATTGTATTTCGCTTATATTTTATTTTAATTACGTTATTACCATTTATGCTTTTTATCCATTATTACCCTTTTATTTTGCTCCATATACCTTTCATTACATATCTTTCACAAACCTTTTTTATAGTAATGTATCCATGTTTTATTGAAATGCGCTCTAATATTCCATATAATAGAATCTAGGACAGGATTCTATTATCAAATTTCTATAATGCATCAGGAGGAGCTGCTATGGCAAAATTGACGGTCAAATATTTTTCTGAGTGCCTGGCAAGGCATACCACGTTCGAGATGTATCTTCCCAACGATGTGCGCGCCAGCCTGCCCTGGGAGCAGGGGGAGAATCCCTACAGGAAGCGCCCCATGAAGACGCTGTTCCTGCTCCACGGCTATACGGGGAGCGCGGACAACTACGTGCCGGAATATCTCTCGGAGCAGTACAATTTCGCGGTGATCGCCCCCAATGGGGAGAACGGCTTCTGGCTGGACGGCATCTCCACAGGGCATAAATTCTGTACCCTGCTGGGCGAAGAGATGCCGGACTATGTAAGCAAGACCTTCGGACTGGCGAAAGGCCCGGAGGACACCTACATCCTGGGGCTGTCCATGGGCGGCTTCGGCGCGCTGCATACAGGGCTTGCATACCCTGACCGCTTCGGCAAGATAGGAGCCATGTCCTCCGCGCTCATCGTCCATGAGGTGGCCGGGATGACGCCCGGCAAGGGGAACGAGGTGGCGAACTACGAGTACTACCGGGAATGCTTCGGCCAGCCGGATCAGGTGCTGGAGAGCGACAACAATCCGGAGACCCTCGTGGACAAGCTCCTGTCGGAAGACAAAAAGCTTCCGGAAATCTATATGAGCTGCGGCACAGAGGATTTCCTGCTTGAGAACAACCGGGAATTCCACCGCTTCCTGGAGAGCAGGCATGTGCCCCATGAATATCTCGAGAGCAAGGGAACTCATGATATGCAGTTCTGGAGCGAGTACACGGAGAAAATCGTGAAGTGGATGTTCGATTCCCAGTAATCTCCTATTGCATCCCAAACACACGTTTCCTATAATGTTGTATCAAGGAGGTGAACATGCGTTTGGAAAATATCATTTTTCATATCGATGTGAACTCAGCCTTCCTCTCCTGGGAGGCTGTTTATCGTCTGGCCCACGGCGCTTTCACGGAAACGGCCGGCCAGCCGACCGGCTGCCACATAACGTACAGAGGCGGCATGGACCTGCGGGAAGTCCCTTCCGCGGTAGGCGGGGACGTGACGAAGCGCCACGGCATCATCCTGGCCAAATCCATCCCCGCGAAAAAATACGGCATTCGGACCGGAGAGACCATTCTGGAGGCCAGGCGGAAGTGCCCGAACCTCCTGCTGGTGCCGCCAAACTACGACCTGTACCGGGAATGCTCCGCAGCCTTTCTGGACATCCTGGGGGAGTATTCGGATACGGTAGAGCCCTACAGCATTGACGAGGCCTTCGTAGATATGACTACAACCTGTCATCTGTTCGGCACCCCCGTGGAAACCGCCACCCTGATAAAGGACAGGATTCGGGAGGAGCTGGGCTTCACCGTGAATATCGGCATATCCCACAGCAAGCTCCTGGCCAAGATG
This sequence comes from uncultured Acetatifactor sp., assembly GCA_910585615.1. Lineage (GTDB taxonomy): Bacteria > Bacillota > Clostridia > Lachnospirales > Lachnospiraceae > Acetatifactor. The sequence goes on along the minus strand of CAJUFO010000024.1, from coordinate 53,034 downwards.
GCTTCCGACTTCCGCAAGCCGGACTGCGTCCACACCCTGTACCGGGAGGAGATCCCCGGGAAGATGTGGCCCCTGCCTGTGTCGGATCTGTTCTTCGTAGGCCCTGCCACGGCAAAGAAGCTGTTCTCCATGGGGCTTTCCACCATCGGAGACCTGGCGGCCGCCGACCCCGCATGGCTGAAGGCCGTCCTGAAGAAGCAGGGGGAGACCCTCTGGGGCTTTGCAAACGGCATAGACCTGTCCCCGGTGCTGGCATCTCCCGCCCCCAACAAGGGCTATGGGAACAGCACCACCACGCCCTTCGACGTGACGGACACAGAGACGGCGAACCTGGTGCTGCTGGCCCTTTCGGAGACGCTGGGGAGCCGCCTGCGGGCGGACGGGGCAAAGGTCTCCGTAGTCTCCGTGGGCATCCGGTACGCGGACCTGTCCTATTTCTCCCACCAGAGGGCCCTGGCCTCCCCCACTGACCTGACCCTGGAAATCTACCACGCCGCAAGGGGGCTTTTCCCAGAGCTTTGGGACGGCAGGCCCATCCGCCATCTGGGGGTGCACACCGGCGGGGCCAGGTACGGAGCCTGCGGCAGGCAGATGAGCCTTTTTGACGAAATCAACTATGAGAAGCTGGCTGTCATGGACAGGACGGTGGACGCCCTGCGGCAGCGGTTCGGCACAGACATCGTAAAGCGGGCCGCGTTCCTGAACCGGCCCGTCAGCCACATGTGCGGGGGCGTCCCCGCAACAGTTCATTGATTGTTCTTGATTACAGAAAGCATTTTCCGTTGTATGTACCGTCAAGGACGGCGCTGACGCCGCAGGCGGTACGATGGGAAACACGCGCGCTGCGGCGCATAGTGAGGTATGAAAATGGCATTTGGAATAGCGGCAGATGCCGCAGCTATGGACGGGAGGAGGGAGACCGGCCTCCTCCGGGGCACACAGCGGGAAGTCGCCTGCGAATGCTGGTGCACCAGCACCGGAAAGATAACGCCGTTGATGATTAAATTGCAAGACGAAGAAGGACAGATACAGACCATCCGGGACATCACGGTGCATACCCAGACCAAAAAGCGGTACGCCGGGATACCGTCCATGGAATATGACTGTACCCTTGTAATCAGAGACAGGTGCATCCGCGCCTGGCTGATTTTCTTTCAGACAGAGGGGAAGTGGGTGCTGAATTTCCGGTAGGGATATTCCTCGTAGGGAAATGTGGATAGCTCCCACAGGGGATGGGAGTCAACCCATGGCTTATCACAAGCTTCACGCCATTGTCGGCCGTCATGGCCAGGAGCTTCGTAATCTTATGGGTGTTCGTCGCCGTGACGCCTACGCACTCCAAGGCCCCCTTTAAGGCCTTCTTCACCGCCTGCTGCAGATGATAGGCCGCGTTATTCAATATCATTTCATAATGCAAGCATATCAATCTTTTTCGCAATCCCCATACCTGCTATCGCCTGATTGGAGTATGAGAGACCTGTACACCCAAGGATGCCGCCAGATTGCGCAGGGAAAAAGCGGACAATCCCTTTTTCGCAGTCTCTTCACAATATCCCGGCTCTTACCCAGTTGCCAGAGACAGTTCCTTACTGCGATGCAAGGCTTCTGTTGCTTTTTACCATACACAAAATAGTATATATCGCGACCGCGAACTCTGTAACCGGCATGACCCACCATAGAAGTTTAGCGCCAAACAGCGCCGGAAGCACGAACACTAATACACCACACAGAACCATGCCCCGTGCCATAGAAATGATCAAAGCCGTCTTCGGCTGCATCACAGACTGGAAATAATAGGTTGCGAAAATGTTCAGCGGCAAAAGCAGATACGCAAGACCATAGATCCGCATAATGCCGGGAGCAATCTGCAATACGCTGTCTGTGGGGGACATGAATATTTTCACAAAAGCATTCGGGAACAAAAGCACTGCAGCTGTCCATAAAACACCGAAGGCTGCAACTGTCCACAGGGAATATTTCCGCGTTCCCTTGATGCGCTCCCACTTATGCACGCTGTAGTTTTCAGAGATAATTGGCTGAGCCGCCTGTCCCACAGCGTAAGTAAAGCATTGGACAAGACCGGAAATCTGGACAATGACCCCAAATACCGCCAGCGCGTCTGAACCAAAATAATTCATAATCTGACGGTTGAACAACATCGCAATCATTCCCATGGCTATTTCCGAGACAAAGACAGAACAGCCGTTGAACACCAGTTCTTTCGCCTTATGAATATACCCATGGATACGGGCCGGCCTGAGTGTATTTTTCCTGCTGAAAAAGTGAGAGACCATAACCGCAATCGTCAGCGTTTAGTTTTCAAGAGAATTCACAAAAAAATAACATTTTCCCGCAGAATTTAGCCTGCAGCGGCTCATACCCAAGCAGACAATCCATATGGTTTCCAAAGATTTGCAGCGCAAAGGGTTCGTAGAACTGTCCCCGCTGCAAGAGGAAGCCACACGCTCTGCCCATGCTGGACGCTCTCATTCTCCCAGTCCATGTAATTGACCTTGCACTTAGTTTGTGATTTATGTGTAGTTGAAAAGCGGCGGGGCAATCGCCCGCCGCTTTCCTATATCTGTCAGATTGTAAAAGAAAACTTTACCCCGGCCTGTGTATTGCAGACCGTGCATTCACTTCCATGTAGGTGCAGTATCTCCTGCACGATATACAGCCCTAACCCGCTTCCGCCGGTTTTACGGCTTCTGGACTGCTCCACACGATAAAACGCATCAAATAATTTTGAAATACTATCCTCCGGGATATGCGCGCCTGTATTTTCAACAGAAAATTCTATCTGTTCATGTTCCGTATGGATAGAGATATGAATAGAGGCTCCCTGCGGGGAATACTTGATTGCGTTTCCGATCAGATTGGAAAACACTTTTTCCATCAACATTTTGTTCCCAGTTATAAGAACGGATGGTGGAGCATCAAGATATATCTGCAAATCTTTTCCCATAGTCAAATCTTCGGTTTCACTTAAATAGGATTTGATAATCTGGACACAATCCAAATGGTCTTTTTTGAACTCTGCCCCCGCAGTTTCCAGCCGGGAGATTGTCAATATCTCCTGCACCATTGTTTCAAGGGTGTTTGCAATTTCCAGCGATCTCGTCAAATATTTCTCATGGTCTTTGTATGCCCCAATACCGAGCAGCATTCCTTCTAACTGCCCTTTGATAATGGTTACAGGTGTTTTCAGCTCATGGGACACCGCCGAAAAGAAATTTGTACGGGCCTGCTCCAATTTCTTTTCATGCTCAATATCGGCTTCGAGTCTCTTGTTTGCGTTTTGCAAATCAGAGAGGGTGACAGAAAGATTGTGCGATAGCCTGTTCAGGCTTTTCCCCAGTGTTCCCAATTCGTCAGTCCGTTGTTCATCAACCGTCCAATCCAACTGCAAGTCAGACATCTTTTCGGATATGCGGCTGATTTCCAGTACAGGCTTTGTAATCATACAAGAATAAAGCCAAGACACAATAAAAGCGACTGCTAAAACAATCAACAGGATAAACGGAAATACACGGATAAAAGACTGCTGCAATTCCCCGATTTGTTCTGCTGCTCCGTAAACGATGAGCATATATCGCTCATTGCTATCAGAAAAGGAAAAGTGGTAGCTGCCCGACAGAAGGGGTGCAGTTTCGCCCAGCTCATTAATCTGCGTATACTCAATATGCGCCGTGTTGCCGCCCCACGCTTCGGCAAACAGTTCTGTCGGCAAGGGCACGGACTCGCCTTTGCCATTATACAGTTCGACGGAATTGATTTCCGTATCTTGAAGAAGCTGGTCGAACAAACCGCCGCTATTCGGAAAAGCTACTTGCTCCAGTTCGGAAACAAAACGCTGCGCCCGTTCATCCAAGACTGTATTGAGCCTGTTGGAATAGGTTTGCGGCATCAGCCATGCTAATAAGCTAAATACCAATAGCGACACACATAAAAGCATCGCTGTTGTGGTGAGAAACACTTTTGCATATAGACTGCTTCTAATTTTCCTTATCAATTTTATACCCCACCCCTCTGATCGTCTGGATGAAGTCAATGCCCAGCTTTTTCCGCAAGTTCTTGATGTGGGTATCGACTACGCGCTCGTCTCCATAAAAGTCATACCTCCACAGTTTGTCCAAAAGGTTTTGCCGGGTCAAAATACGTCCTTGATTCGTGAGCAGTTCTTTCAGCACTTCAAATTCCCGCTGTGTCAGTTCATAAACGGCCCCGTCCACCGTGGCCGTATAATTGTCATAATCCAAAATAAGATTTTGGTAAGCAATCGTTTTATGCGTATCCTCCTCTGGTCCGCCGCTACGCCGTAAAACAGCGGCAATTTTACGAACTAAAATCGGCATGGAAAAAGGCTTTGTAATATAGTCGTCAACTTGCAAATCCAGTCCTCGGATTTGTTCTTCTTCTCCGCTTAACGCAGTAAGCATGATGATGGGAACCTGAGATTGCTTGCGTATTAGTTCGCAGACGGCAAACCCGTCAATTTTGGGGAGCATTACATCAAGTAATACCAAATCAAAATGTGCGGTAGGGAATATGGATACAGCCTCAACACCATCATTCGCTAAAATTATTTCATAGCCTACCTCTTGCAAGAAGTTTTTTAATAGCTCTTGAATATCCAAGTCATCTTCAACGACTAAAATTTTCTGCATAATGACACCTCCAGAAAACAGCATAACATAGAATTTTGTGATTAGTGTGTAGTTTTCAAATTTCTCACTTATTATACCTCTGCCCATGGAAATCCTAAGGACGTTCAAAGCTGACTGATGCCTTACATGAGGCCTGTGGCATATTTTGGGAAGTTGTAAAGCAGGTCCGAATGGTATATACTGACAGTGGCAAAAGCAAATGCGGCGCAGGCTATTCCGGAGCATAACCTCAGAAACATAAAATCCAGAAAGGCGAAATGTATGTGTGGGCGATATTATATAGACGATGATACATCAACCGAAATTGAGAAGCTTGTCAGGGAAATCCAGGGGGAGCTGAGCCGGGAGACTGCCGCCGCGCTGCAGCGGATCCAGAAGACGGACATCCACCCGGCAGCCGAAGCCCCTGTCCTCCTGGCCGCAGGCGGACGTATAGGCTGTGCCTGGCTGCGGTGGGGCTTTCCCCTGCAGCAGGCCTCCAGAAAAGGGCTGGTCTTCAACGCCAGGTGTGAGTCCGCCGCGGGAAAGCCCCTGTTCCGGGAGGGCATCCGCCACAGGCGCACCGTCATCCCGGCCAGCGCTTTCTACGAATGGGATTCCCGCAAGGCGAAGTTCACTTTCCGGCGGGAACAGGGAGGAGCCTTGTTCATGGCGGGGTGCTGCAGGCCATACCAGGACGGCGAGCATTTCGTCATCCTGACCACGGCGGCCAACAGCTCCATGGAGCCAGTCCATGACCGCATGCCCCTGATTTTGTCCCGGGAGGAGGCCGTCGGCTGGATTCTGGACGGAAGCCGCACAGAACAACTCCTGCAAAAAGTCCCGGCTCCGTTAGAACGAGGCATGGACTACGAGCAGCTGCGCTTTTTCTGATTCCGCCGCAGCCTGGCCTCATGACTGATGATGTAATGCAGCCCCGTCCTGCCCTGCTCCACAAGATAGAATCTCACATCGCAGAACTGGTTATGCATCCTCTTCTTTCCCCGGCAGAGGAGCAGCCGCGCTGATTGCCCAGTGCGGCTGCTCCTCTGTTTAGGGAGAATCAATCGTCAGTTTTCGTTTGTCGACAGGAATTCCTGGGCCTGCTTCTGCATCTCCGCATACACGGTGTCCGCGCCTGCCGCAGCCATACTTTCCTTCAGCTTTGCGATGTCGCCCGCAGGGTCATCCGTAAAGCCCAGTCCCAGCAGCTTGTATTCCGAGTTGAAGACTTCGGTAATGGCAGCAATCTCGTTTTTCACATCCCCATCGTTGAACACGAAGGTCTGATAACGTCTGCTGTAGGCCGTCTCCTTCCACTGGGCATTCAGTTCCTCCAGCCCCGGGATGCCGCCTTCCACAACACGCCAGCTTGCATCGTTTCGCACGCCCCAGTTGCAGTTGCTGTCATAAGCATAATTGGAGCTGTCAGGCAGGGATACCAGCGCGTTGTCTCCGGAAGCTTCCCAGTGCTTGCCCTCAATGCCGTAGCAGAACAGATTGTTGATTTCCACATCGTTGCGCAGATAATCAAGAGCCATCAGCGCCCGCTCCGGATATTTGGATTTGGAGAAAATGCTCATACCGTTTGCCAGATAGGAATTCAAGACAGGCGGTACGCCGTCCTGGGCGTCAAATACGCGCACATCCCATTCCGGATGCTCGGTGGACATCTGTGTGTAGATGCTTTTTGCCGTATTTGCATTGCAAAGGGCCAAGGCGGATTTTCCTGCCTGGAAGCTTTCCGTGTTGTTCTGGGTATTGACAACAGCGTTTTTGCTCCAGAATCCTTTGTCCTTCCAGCTCTTCAGGCGCTCAATCACACCCTGGAACTCCGGCTGATCGTAAACGCCCTTCACTTCCGCATTGTCGTCCGTTTCGCTGACGCTGCCCATTGCCTGCCATGTGCCGATTCCGGCTACTTTTTCCTCAGACTCCCAGTTCGCCTTCTGCCACATGCGGTCAAACACAAAGAGCTTGTCGTAATCGGAGCCTACATCCAGGGGAATCAAAGTGGGCTCGTTTGCCACGATGGCATCCATGTAGGCCTCCGCCTCGTCCAGGGATGCAACGGACTTGATATCGTATTTATCCATCAGATCGCCCCTTGCCATGTACACATAGGAAGTAATCTCCTTATAGTTCATGGGAAGCATAAATACCTGTCCGTCTACCTTTGCCTGCTCCCAGGCCTCCGGATAAATGCTTGCCGCAGTCATGGGTGCGTAAGTGTCAAGTGCTTCCTGGGTAATCTCCCAGAATCCCTGCTTGGTGGCCTGTGCATTGTAGAAACACCAGTCGGCCGTATAGATGATGTCCCAGTCTTCTCCGGAAGCAAAGATCAGCGGATATTTCTGCTCATATTCGCCCCAGCTCATGAACTTCACATCAATGGTGGCATTGATCTCCGCCTTCAGTTTTTCGTTGATTTTCGCAAACACCTCGTCATTGTCCACGGGGCGGTCTCCGATAAGGTACATGGTCAGGGTCACTTCCTCGGAGATATCGGGGCCTTCCGCCTGAGACTCCGCCTCCGGCGCTGATTCGGATGCAGACTCCTGCCCGGATGCAGAATCCGATGCCTCCTCTGACTCTTCCGACACAGGCACATCTGCCGGAGTGGATGAGCCCGTAGCCGCAGGTTCGCTGCCGCATCCGCTCAAAGTGCCCAGTCCCAGCAGCATTGCCATAAGCAGACCGCTGATTTTTGTTTTCTTTCTCATAAAACGTTCCTCCTTTTTTGCTTTTTTGCATTTCGGTTTCTATAAAAAAATTCTTGCGAACTTTTTTCGATGATTGATGCGAGGGGTCAGCCCTTTACCGCCCCGATGGTAACGCCTTTTACAAAATATTTCTGCAGGAAAGGATACAGCAGAATAATGGGGCCTGTGGCAACCACTGTCATGGCAAGCTTCATGGGTTCACTGGGCACGTCACTGGCGGGAATGCCGCTCCTCGCAGCCGCCGCATTCATGGCCTGGGCCTTGGTGAGGATATTGTTCAGAAAATACTGCAGCGGATACATATCCCGCCTGCCCTCATCCAGGAACAACATGGCATTGTACCAGTCGTTCCAGTAGTTCAAAGCGATAAACAATCCCACTGTGGCAAGGCCTGCCTTGGACAGGGGCAGCGCAATGTTCCAGTAAATCCGCATATCTCCCGCCCCGTCCAGTTTCGCGGATTCGTACAGGGCCTCCGGAATGCCCATCATGTAACTTTTCAGGATCAGCAGATAAGTCACATTAATCAGAATCGGAAGAATCAGCGCGATGATACTGTTGTGAAAGCGAAGGTACTTGGTATTGAAAATGTACCAGGGCACCAGACCGCCTCCGAAAATGGAGGTAAAGTAAAAGAAAAAGGATACCTGATACCGATACCGGAAATCCCGGCTTGCAAGTACATACGCCGCCATACTGGTGAGCCACAGTCCCAGAAGCGTTCCTGCCAACGTCACAAAAATCGTCACACCATATGCCTGCAGCAGCTCCTCCGGAATCCGGAACAGCATCTTATATGCGTCAAAGGAAAATGTCTCCGGAATCAGCCGGTAGCCGTGGAGCTGTATGGCGTACTGTTCCGACACGGATCCGCTCAACACCAGCAAGAACGGCAGCAGGCATGCAGCTGACAGGACTGTCAGTATTATGTAGGAAAGTATATTGAACAAAATGCGGTCACGCCCTACAGGCTTTCCTCCGCGGCTTTTTCTCTTTGCCATTGCCATGGCCTCCCTTCTGCTTTCAAGCAGCCTCTAAAACAGCGCGTAATCCGGTTCCGCTTTTTTCACGGCATAATTGGCAATCAGGACCAGGACAAAGGAAAGTGCCGACTGATAGAGGCCTGCCGCGCTGGTCATGCCAAATTCCTGAAGGTTCAGCAGAGAGCGGGTCACATAGGTGTCAATCACGTCCGTCACCTCCAGAACCATGGGATTATTGCCCGTGACCTGCCAGAACATCTGGAAGTCGCCCTTCATAATGGTGCCGATGGCCATCAGGAACAGAATCACCACCGTTGGCCGTATGCAGGGCAGCGTGATATATCGAATCTTCTGCCACATGGTAGCCCCGTCCAGGTCTGCCGCTTCAAACATTTCCCCATCGATATTCACGATACTGGCCAGATACATCACCGTCCCGTATCCCACGTTCTTAAAGGCGCTGACCATAATCAGGATCACCGGCCACGCAGCCTTGTTGGAGTATACATCCAGGGGCTCCTGTCCGATAGAACGAAGGAAACTGTTCACCGCCCCGAATTCGTAGTTGAACATATTGTAGATAAATGCGCCTACCACCACCCAGGAGATGAAGTAGGGCAGGAACATCACGGACTGGGTGATCCGTTTGAAATATTTCCCTGCCAGTTCGCTGAGCAGTATGGCACAGGTAATCTGCAGCAACGTGTTCACACACAGGAATGCCGCATTGTATAGAATGGTATTCCTGGTGGTGGTCCAGGCTTTGCCGGACTGGAAAAAGTATTCAAAATTCTTAAATCCCGCCCAGGGACTTCCGAAAATCCCGTCATGATAATTGAATTCCTTAAAGGCCAGTACGATTCCAGCCATAGGGATATAGCACATCAAAATGACCACAACAGCAGCCGGCAGAATCATAAGCCACTTGGTACGGTTTTTTTTCAAATCCTCCCAAAACGGGTGTCCCTTCTTTTTCATCCCTTTCCCTCCCCTGCTCCTGCCTGTATCCTCCGCAGATCTGATGGTTCTATCCTAACAGAAGAATGGTTCGGAAACAACGGGACAGAATTTCGAAAAGAGGGTATTCTTATGGTCTTTATGCAGTCAAAGGCCGGCGGAATCCGCTTGATTTTTTGTGAGATTTGCTATATTATTATAGAAAGAAAGCGATTTTTGAGGTGAATATCATGAATTTTACCGTTCTGATTGCAGACGATGAGGCCATGCCCCGCAATGTCTTACAGAACTATATCCCCTGGGAAGAGCTCTCCGTAACCCGGGTCTATCTGGCCTCCGACGGGGTGGAAGCCGTGGAGCAGGCCCGCAGATACCGTCCTGAACTCATCATCAGCGACATCAAAATGCCCTATCTGAACGGATTGGAAATGGCTGCCGCGGTCCGGGAATTTCTGCCGGACTGTCAGTTCATCTTTTTGAGCGGCTATTCCGACAAAGAATACCTCAAGGGCGCCATCCGGTTAAAAGCAGCAAACTATGTGGAAAAGCCTCTGAATCTGGAGGAGATTACGGCTGCGGTCAGGGAGATTACCGCACAGCTGCTCAGCCAGGAAAAGCCTACGGCAGAGGAAATCTTTTTCCTGGGCGGGCATTTTCCGGACAGGCCTTTAAATCAGGAGGTGTTCCGGGACGGGGAGCCCCTTCTTGAACAATTGGAAAATCTGATCCGCCACAGCAAAAAGGAAGAGGTGTGTTTCCTGCTGGACAGAGTGTACAAAACCATGATGCGCTGCCAGGGCACGGCGCCGGAGGAGCTGCGCCTTGTATACTGCCGGATTCTTTTTCTGTTTTTACATGCTGCCGACACCCGCAATATCCGGACGATCACCAATCAGACAGACCGCCTGCTCTATTCCATGTCCAGACAGGAGACCCTTGCGGGACTTCAGGAAATTCTGCTGCAGACTGTGGGGGAATATTTTGGCGCCCTGCAGCCCGCCCTGCCGGATATCGCCTCACAGGTGGAGAGCTATCTGGAAAGCCATTACCAGGACTGCGCACTCACCGTGCAGACCATTGCCGGAGACCTGGGCTTCACCAATACCTATCTCTGCGCGGCTTATAAGAAGTCCTGCGGCAAGACCGTGAATCAGCGGCTCACGGAAATCCGTCTCTTTCATGCCAAAAAACTGCTCGTCTCCAGCGACCGCAAGCTTTACGAAGTGGCCAACGCCGTGGGCTATGGGGACGCCAGATATTTTGTCAAGCTATTCACGCGGGAGATGGGGCTGTCGCCCAAAGAGTACCAGAAGAGGCATTCCTATGAAGAATAAGTTTATGCGGTGGCTGGCCTGCGGAAAGCTTGGCAGCAAACTGATGTGCATTTATTTTCTGCTGATCGTCCTTCCCCTTGGGCTGTTTTCTTTCTATGCCTATCTGCGGGTCAGGGCCGTGGTGCAGGAGCAGACCTTTTCCGCTGCCCGAACCGCATTCGATGATACCTGTCTGTCCCTGGAGGGCCTTCTGGGACGCCTGGACGGGGTCATCGACATCCTGTCCACGGATTCCCTGGTCTACACCATGGCTTCCAACGACTCCCGGGACTATACCTACATCCACCGCCTGGAGGATTCGGATCAGCTTGCCACCACCTTTGAGGATCTCTGCATGCTTGCGGACATCGATCTCATCCGCCTCTATGTGAACAATGAATATTCCTACTCCAATACCAGAAACAATATCATCCAGATCAGCGATGTGGCATTAAACGCCTGGTACAAAACAGCCGCAGAGAGCAGCGGCCGCCTGTGGTGCGCTCCCATTGATTTTCAGGATGCCTCCGACGAATCGCTGCAGAATTGTTTCTCTTCCGTACAGGTAATCTATAACCCCAACAAGGTGAAAGAACCTCTGGCAGTCCTACGTGCGGATATCGACGCAAGCCGGGTGGAACAGATTGTGTGCGGAACCTCCATTACGGAAAACGGGATGCTGCTGCTGCTGCGTAAAGGCCAGATTCTGCTCTCTTCGGATTCCGGTGCTTCCCCCATCCCTCCGGAAACACTGGTCAGCCAGGTACAGTCCCTGATTCCCGGCACCTGGGAGACCATCTCCGCAGAAGGGCAGGAATACTATGCCCGCTGCGAACAAATCGGCCCGTCGGGCTGGCTGCTCGCCAGTATCCTGCCGCACAAGGACGTGTTTCGGCTAAGCCGGGAAATGAGCGCAGAGATGCTGATCATCGTAGTGGCCGTCGGGCTGGCCGCCTACCTGCTCGCCTATCTGATCAGCCAGTCTACCCTGAAACGCATCGCTCAGCTCACCAGTACCATGCAGGCTGTGGAAAACGGCAATGTGGCGGTACGCTTAGAGCCGTCGGGGGAGGACGAAATCGCTCAGCTGATGGACGGGTTCAACCAGATGATGGATCGGGTGGACATGTTGATGGAAGAGCGGGTGGAATACGGACGTCAGATCAAGAACCTGGAGCTGAAAGCCCTTCAGGCTCAAATCAACCCGCATTTTCTATATAATTCCCTGGATCTGATCAACTGCACCGCCATCAGCCGCAATGTTCCGGAGATCAGCCGTATGGTCAACGCTTTGGGGCAGTTCTATCGTCTGTCCCTCAGCAGCGGGCGGGAAGTGATCACTCTGGCGGAAGAGCTGAGGCACGCGAAGCTCTATGTGGAAATCCAGAACCTGCGCTTTGAAAACAGGGTGTCCGCAGAATGGGATATGGATCCCTCTGCGGACTGCTGCCAGATTATCAAAATCGTACTGCAGCCCATTATTGAAAACGCGATTATTCACGGAATATTCGAAAAATCGTCAAAGACAGGCCATTTAAAAGTAAGCATCCGGCGTCTGGACGGTGATATTCGGATCACCGTGGAGGATGACGGCATGGGAATGGATGAGGAAACGGTTCTGGCCAACTTTTCCGTACATGAGACCCCGGAGCGCAGGATAATCTCCAGCGGTTACGGAATCCGCAACATCCAGGAGCGGCTGCTCCTGGCCTATGGTGCCCCCTATGGTTTATCCTGCAGGAGCTGTCCCGGAAAAGGCACCGTGGTCACAGTCCTGATTCCGGCCATACTTACGTGAAGCCCCCGGCCTGCCCTTGTACAGGTCGGGGACAGCCTTGTCCAGCCGTCTGCGCAGCACCTCGCCGGGGCCTGCGCTCTTCCACCGGGCTCCCAGCACAATCAGGTAATCCGCACACGGTGCCTCCCTGCTCGGGAAGGCCGCTTGTTTGCGGAAATTCAAGGTTTTTTATCTCGCATTTTTTCCATTTTTTTAATCCTTTTTTAATTGTAATGGCGCAAATCGCTCACTATAATGTAAGAATCCGCCGCACGGGAAGAATCTGGAAACTCAGCCGGGCCTTCGAGCGTCGGCATAATCAGGGCATATCCGAAAATGTGCTCTGGAAAGGGAAGGAGACCTATATGCTGAAAATCTTCAAGTACTTAAAGGAATCCAAGTGGTCCGTGCTGGCCATCATCGCCCTGCTGGTAGTGCAGGCCTACTGCGACCTGGCGCTGCCCCAGTACACGGCGGATATCGTGGACATAGGAATCGGCCAGAAGGGAATCGAGAATGCCGTGCCCAGACGGCTGGGAGCAGAAACCTACGCCGGGCTGATGAGCCTCATGACACAGGAAGAGCGGGCTTTGATGGCATCCGCCTATGGGCAGGAAGATGACGGCGGCTATGTCTTTCAGGGAGATAAGGAGACGGAAGAGGCTCTGGATGAATGCATCGGCATACCGATTCTGATCCTGTCCGCCATGAGGGAATCCGGCGGCATGCCCGGGGCAGGTACTGCCGTGGGCGGGCCGGAGGCGGCAGACGCAGCGGGAACCGAATCCGGCGGCATCTCAGGGGAAGCCGGAAATCCCCCCGCAGACCTGTCGGCCTCAATCCTTGCGCCCACGGACGACCAGGTGCTGGCGCTGCGGGATCAGGTGCTGGAAAGCCTGGGGGAGACAGGGGAGACCGTCATCGCCCAGCGGGCCATGCTGTTCCTCCAGGCGGAATATGAAAGCCTGGGGATGGACCTGGGCAAAATCCAGCGAAGCTACCTCTACAGAACCGGCGGCATGATGCTGGCCTATTCCGTGGTGATGATGGCCACGGCCATCCTGGTGGGTTTCCTTGCGTCGCGCATCGGGGCGAGGCTGGGCTTGAATCTGCGGCAGCGGGTGTTCTCCAGGGTAGTGTCCTTCTCCCACGCGGAGATGGAGCAGTTCTCCACCGCCTCCCTAATCACCCGCAGCACCAATGACATCCAGCAGGTGCAGATGGTGGTGGTGATGATGCTGCGGATGGTGGTGTACGCGCCCATCATCGGCATCGGCGGCATTGTGAAGGTACTGGGCACCAGGACGGGCATGGGATGGATCATCGCGGTGGCGGTGGCCCTCATCCTGGCTTTGGTGGGCGTGCTGATGGCAGTGGCCATGCCCAAGTTCAAGAAGATGCAGGCTCTGGTGGACCGCCTGAACCTGGTGTCCCGGGAAATCCTCACCGGCGTGTCGGTAATCCGCGCCTTCAGCAGGGAACGGTTCGAGGAGGAGCGGTTCGACAGGGCGAACCGGGACCTGATGCGGACCCAACTGTTCACCAACCGGGTGATGAATATCATGATGCCCGTGATGATGCTGATTATGAATGGCATCAGCATCCTGATCGTCTGGTTCGGGGCAAAGGGCATCGACCTGGGCAACCTGATGGTGGGCGACATGCTTGCCTTCATCACATATACCATGCAGATTGTCATGTCCTTCCTTATGCTCACCATGATTTCCGTGATGCTGCCCAGGGCCAGGGTGGCCGCAGGGAGAATCGAGGAGGTCATAGGCACCCGCCCCAGCGTCACGGACAGGGAGCAGGTGCAGGACGAAAAGCTCCGGTCGGCAAAGGGCGTGGTCAGCTTCGAGGACGTGTCCTTCCGCTATCCGGGGGCTGATGAGGACGCCCTGGAGAACCTCACCTTCACGGCCGGGCCCGGGGAGACCACCGCCGTCATCGGCAGCACCGGCTGCGGCAAGTCCACGCTGCTGAACCTGATTCCCCGGTTCTACGATGTGACGGCGGGCCGCATCACCATAGACGGCGTGGACATCCGGGATTTGTCCCAGCACAAGCTCCGGAGCCTCCTGGGTTATGTGCCCCAGAAGGCAGTGCTGTTCTCCGGGGACATCGCCTCCAACCTGAAGTTCGGCGGCACATGGCAGGACGGCGCTTCGGACATCACAGACAGCAGCATGGAGGAGGCGGCCAGGATAGCCCAGGCCACGGAATTCATAGAGAGCAAGACGGAGAAGTACCACAGCGGGATATCCCAGGGCGGAACCAATGTGTCCGGCGGACAGAAGCAGCGGCTCTCCATCGCCCGGGCTATCGCAAAGTCGCCCAAAATATATCTGTTCGACGACAGCTTCTCGGCCCTGGACTACAAGACGGACGTGACCCTGCGCAGGGCCCTGCGGGAGAAGACAGGGGACGCCACTGTAATCATCGTGGCCCAGCGCATCAGCACGATCCTAAACGCGGACCGGATCATCGTGCTGGACGATGGGAAAATCGCCGGCATGGGCACCCACAGGGAGCTTTTGCGGGAATGCGAGGCGTATCGGGAAATCGCCAGGTCACAGTTGTCCGAGGCGGAACTGAAGGGAGGTGCTGCAGTATGAGCGGAGAAAAGAGGACGAACACAGGCGCTGCGGCTCAGGCAGAAAACCCTAGCCCCAGCGCCAATACAGCCCAAACAGAAAACTCTGGCCCCAGCGGCAATACGGCTCAGAACGCCAGGCCGGGCAGACAGCCCCACGGGCCCCATGGCCCTCACGGCGGCATGATGCCGGGGGAAAAGGCAAAGGATTTCAAGGGGACTTTCCGGAAGCTCCTGTCCTACATGGGCAGGTACAAGATTGCGCTGATCGCCGTCATGATCTTCGCGGCAGGCAGCACAGTCTTCAACATCATCGGCCCCAAGGTGCTGGCAAAAGCCACCACGGAGCTGTTTGAGGGCATGATGGCCAAGTTCGCGGGCACAGGCGGCATCGATTTCCAGCGCATCGGCCAGATTCTGCTGCTTCTTCTGGGGCTTTATGCCCTGAGCGCCCTGCTGTCCTTCGTACAGGGGCTTTTGATGACCGAGGTCTCCCAGAAGCTCTGCTTCCGGTTCCGCCGGGAGATTTCGGAGAAAATCAACCGCATGCCCATGGCCTATTTCGAGTCCCGCACCGTGGGCGAGGTGCTGTCCCGGATCACCAATGATGTGGACACTTTGGGCCAGAGCCTGGGCCAGAGCATCACCACCCTAATCACCTCGGTGGCCACCATTGTGGGCATCCTAATCATGATGCTGTCCATCAGCCCCATGATGACGCTGATCGCCCTGGTGATTCTGCCGGTGTCCGGCGGGCTCATCGGCGTGGTGGTGAAACATTCCCAAAAATATTTCATCGACCAGCAGACCTACCTGGGCAAGATAAACGGCCAGATTGAGGAGGTCTACAGCGGTCAGAACATCATCAAGGCCTTCAACAGGGAGGAGGCCGCCCTGGCGGAATTCGGCGAGACCAACAGAATCCTCTACCGCAGCGCCTGGAAATCCCAGTTCATCTCCGGCATGATGCAGCCCATCATGACCTTCGTGGGCAACCTGGGGTACGTGGCCGTGGCGGTCAGCGGCAGCATGCTGGCTATCCGGGGCATCATCGATGTAGGCGAGATTCAGGCCTTCATCCAGTATGTGAAAAATTTCACACAGCCCATCACACAGGTGGCCCAGGTCTCCAACATGTTCCAGTCCACCGCAGCCGCGGCGGAGCGGGTGTTCGAGTTCCTGGAGGAGCTGGAGGAGGACGTGACCGTGGAAGGGGCTGTGGCCACAGGGCGGATGCAGGGCGCGGTATCCTTCGACCATGTGCGCTTCGGCTACCGGCCCGACAAGACGATCATCCACGACTTTAGCTGTGAAGTGGAGCCGGGACAGACAGTGGCCATCGTAGGCCCCACCGGCGCGGGCAAGACCACCATGGTAAAGCTCCTGATGCGCTTCTATGACGTGGACGGCGGCGCTATAAGGGTGGACGGACATGATGTGCGGCAGTTCAACCGCAGCGAGCTGCGTGAGAACTTCGGCATGGTGCTGCAGGACACCTGGCTCTTCCACGGGACCATCATGGAGAACATCCGCTACGGCAGGCTGGACGCCACGGACGAGGAGGTCATCGCCGCAGCCAAGGCGGCCCATGTCCACCGCTTCATCCAGACCCTCCCCGGCGGCTATCAGATGGAACTGGGGGAGGACGCCTCCAATGTGTCCCAGGGCCAGAAGCAGCTGCTCACCATCGCCCGGGCCATCCTGGCGGACAATCCCATATTGATCCTGGACGAGGCCACCAGCTCCGTGGACACCAGGACGGAAATCCGGATTCAGAAGGCCATGAACAACCTGATGAAGGGCCGCACCAGCTTCGTCATCGCCCACAGGCTCTCCACCATCCGGGACGCGGACGTAATCCTGGTCATGCGGGACGGGGACATCGTGGAGCAGGGCAGCCATGACGAGCTGATGGGAAGGAACGGATTTTACGCGGAGCTGTACAATTCCCAGTTCGAGGGGCAGGGGGCTGTGGAGACGGCTTAGAGGAACCTGCCTAAGCAATCGACGGCCATCCGAATAACCGGATGGCCGAAACTCTCCTTCCGCATTCTCTCAGCGATTCCTTTCCTGCCGCAGCATGCATCCCGGCGCGATGTTTCCTCCTCACCCGATGCACAGTTCCTCGTACAGCCGTAGCCTTATCTGTCTGTCGTCCAGGGCCAGCCTTGCGTCCTCGTCCCGCCCCAGGGCGTACAGCTTTGTCAGCAATGCGGCCAGCCTGTTCTCGCCCTTTATCATTCCACGTTCTTCTCCTCTTTCCTCTCCCCTTGCCTCCAGCATATCGATATACTCACACATGACAATCTCCTCTCCTTTCTCCTGTCTGCTCTGCAGCTTTTCTATCAAAGCCGTGAACCTTGTGTCCCCGGTAAGCGCCTCCATCATCTCGCACAGCGCCTCCCCGTGGAGAATCCGCTGTCCTTTACGGCCTTCAAAATTACCCTCGTTGAGATAATCCACCACAAAGCCCAAATCGCTGACAAACCTGCTCCTTACCTCCGGGGAAAGGTTCCGCATGTGCCAGACTGTCAGCTTCATCTCATCCACCAGCTCCAAATCCTCCCGGGACGCGCCTCCCTGGGCCAGCAGCCCGCGCAGGCTTAAGGGAATCCGGCTCCTCTTCCCCGTCCAGTCCAGCACCGTTCCTATCACAGGATATACCTCTTCCTTCCCTTCCAGCTGCGACCTGTAGATGCCGCCCTGATAGGATGCCTTGCGCAGAATCTGCCTCTTGCGCAGCCTGGTCTCGTTTCCGATGATGTACTGCAGGACTATCCTGCCGTCCTCCACAAGCCAGAAGCTCACATCGCAGAACTGATTATGCATCCTCCTGCCGCCACGGTAGAAGCTCTCCGTGGGCGCGGGGCACAAGTCCCCGGCCTTTAGCCTGTGCCTCCCGCCGTAGACAAGCGCGTTCACACAGTCCGCGAACACATCCGCATGAGACATCAGGATTTTCTCCAGTATGTCTTTCTCCGCCACCTATGCCATACCTCCCTCTTCCATTTTGGGGAGGTTCCTGGGAAACTCCCACTATTTAACTGGATATACAAGCAGGAATTTTCCGATTTACAAGAATAGCCGAAACTGCATTCAGAACTTTTACCGAAAGAAAATCTGCTCTGTGTTTAGCATAGCACAGGATGAGGCGCTTTGCAAATTATTTCGGCAGAATGGACAGAAAAAAAGCCTGCCCTCCGGCAAGCGCTTTTCCTTATTTTCTCAGATTTCTACATTTCCTGCCACAGCATGAATCCCGGCGCGGACACATCTCCCTGGTCATTGTCCAGCTATCTCCGCAAAGCAATGAGGCATCTGCACTGGATTTCCATCTATATCAGGAGATTGAGGAGCAGGTTCACGCCGCCGCAGGCCACCATGATCAGGATCGGGCTCTTCTTCGTCCTGCGCAGCACAAAGAACGCCCCAGCGGCCAGAAGGATTCCGGACAGGTTGATGCCGTTCACGGACAGATTGCTTTCTGACGCCACCACCGTCTTCAAAATGGACAGCGCTGCCGCCGCAATCAGCGCGATGATTACAGGCCGCAAGCGGCCTAAGATATTCTGGATGGCATCCAGGTTCTGGTATTTGAAGTACAGCTTTGCCAGAATCGACACAAGGATCAGGGAGGGCAGGATGCACCCGAAGGTGGCCACCAGCGCCCCCGGAATCCCGGCGATCCGTATCCCAACGAAAGTGGCGGAATTCACGGCCATGGGCCCCGGCGTCATCTCGGCTATGGTAATCAGGTCATTGAACTCACCGGCGGTGAGCCAGCCGTGGCGCTCCACCACCTGGCTCTGTATCAGAGGCAGGGCCGCGTAGCCTCCGCCGATGCTGAACATCCCTACCTGAATGAAGCTCCAGAACAGCTCTAAATAAATCCCCATGACTCTCCTTTCCAGACTTCCCGTCCTGCCGTCTGCAGCGGCACATACGGCAGGACCGATGCAGAACGCTTTTCACCCCGGCAGCCGCCTCACGGCGTGCCAAGGGGCACGGCTTCCATTCCGCGCCCCTTGCCCTGCACCGGCTCAGGGCTTTCCTTCCCTCCACTTCGCATATCCCCGGGACAGGATACCCACGGCCACCGCTGCCAGGATGATGTATACCACATTTATCTTCCACACTGCCGTGGCCAGGAATGCCGCTGCCATCAGGCCATAGTTCAGCCAGGACTTGGCCTTCACCACCCCGGCCCCCATGGTGTACACCACATCGAAGAGCACGGCCACCACTCCGGTCTGCATCCCTTTCAGCACGTAGCCCACGTATACGTTGGAGGCAAAGGCCTCGTAGATATAGGAGATGGCCGACAGGATGGCGATGGGCGGGATAATGGTCCCCGTCACGGCCACGGCCATGCCCGCTGCCCCGGCCAGCTTCCAGCCCACCAGGATGGCAGCGTTCACCGCGATGGCCCCCGGCGAGGACTGGGCCAGCGCCGTGATGTCCAGCATCTCCTTCTCTTCGAGCCAGCCCATCTCGTCGCAGAATTTCCGCTTCATCAGGGTGATGATGACGAAGCCGCCTCCAAAGGTGAACGCGCTGATATAGAGCATATTCAGGAACAGTTGGAGCAGGGTGTTCTTTTTCCTCACGAAGATGGTCCTCCAGTTAAGTTCAATAGGATTCTTTTATCCAAGTTCTACAATAGAATCCAAATGCAGGATTCTATTGTCTAAGATCCATTATACAGGAAATTCCGGAAAATGGAAACTGCTCTTTTGAGGGTTTTCATATATTGCCCTTGTCATCGCCCTCCTCTCCAACCGCTTCTTCGCCTGTCTGCCGCATCCGCTTTCCCGCAGGCTTTTCCTGGCGCTTTTTCCGCTTCCTCACGGATTTCTCCTGCTGTTCCATCCCCTTTCTCCCAGGCTTCCCACGGCGCTTCCTGGCTTTTCCAATCAGCAGAATCAATAGCGCCGCCACTGCCGCGCATCCTCCGGCGCAGGCAATCGCCACAAGCTTTCCATTGTCCTCCTCCACAGGAGCCAGCCGGAACGTCCCCTCTCCCTCCATGGAGAATTCCACATAGCTTCCCACCGTGCTGCTCTCAACCGCCTGGTAGCCGTTCCCTGTCCAAAGCTCCACTGTAGTATGCTCCGCATCCTCACAGAGCGCCCGCACCAGAAGCCCGGATTCGTAGACGCTGTCAGGCTCCCGGCCGTCCAGCCACACGGAGAGCCTCGTGCCGCCCTCCGGCCCCTGCTCCAGCTTCAGCCTGCTCTCCGGCAGGAACTCTCCCTGCACCAGCACCAGCGGCCTGCCCTCCGCATCCTTTTCCTCGCTGGCCAGGGAAGTGACCCATCTCTCGTACCGTGCCTCCAGCACCTGGTTCCCGGTGACGAAATCCCAGTCAAAATCAGGCCATGTGCCGTAATATCCCTCCTTTTCGGGCACCTGGGGAATCAGGCTCCCGTCGATGGCACCGCCGTAGGCGCATCGGAACGAGGCCAGCTCCCGGCCATCCGCCTGCAGGCTCACCGTGAATTCCGAGAACGCCTCCGGCACGCCCTCCAGGCGGCAGAACTCCTCATAAGGCAGGGGCGCAGCGCCGCTTTCGTAGCCCACGGAATCTACGCCGGGCACGTTCCCCTGGACATAATAGTTCCCCCAGAGGATTCCCTCTTCCCGAAGCCACCCCGCCACGGAGCCTGCCCTCTCTCCGGAGCAATCGATTTCCGGGTAGGCATAGCTGTAGAAGATGTCGCAGCCCCGGCCCGCGATGCCGCCCACATAGGTCTCCCCGGACACAGGGCCCATCGCATAGCAGCTCCTGACGCAGTAGTCCGAGGAACCGGCTATGCCGCCCACAAAGCTCCCGCCCGTGCTCTCCACCGCCCCGTAGGACTCGCAGGAGACCACCGCGCCGAAATCCGCCTTGCCCACGACTCCTCCCACATAGTCTTTCTTGCCCGTTATGGTGCCCAGGTTGCGGCTCTCCCGCACCACGGCCTTTACGGACTGCTCGATGCGGAAGCTCTCCGCTCCGGTGAGGGTGATGTCGTCCTCCGGGTCGAAGTCGTATTCCGTGGCTATCAGCCCGGTAATGCCGCCCACATTGGTGTCCGCCTCCACAGTCCCCTGGTTGATGCAGAGGGTGATCTTCCCCTGCTGGAAAGAGGTGGTGTCATAGTAGGCCTCCTGGGGCTGCTCCGCCCCCAGGTTCTCCAGGTCGCCGCCTGCGGCCTCGTCCGAGGCGTCCTCCACCGTGATGCCCTCATAGCGGAACAGGTCGTCCCGCAGCTCGTTGATGCAGCGGCGCACCACCTTGGCCTGGGCCAGCAGGGCGTCCACATCGGCGGAAGTCCTGTCCCCGCCCTGCTGCAGCACCTCCGCCAGCCGGAGCAGGTCATTCCCCGCCGCTTCCAGCTCCTGGTTCAGGGTCTGCAGATTGTCCCCAATGCCGCCGCTGCGGTCGCTGGTGGCGGAGGTGATGGTGCCCAGATGGGTGCCCACGCCCTCGCCGAACCTGCGCAGGGCCGCCATGTAGCTCTCTATGTCCTTTCCCAGCTTCTCGATATCTGCCTTGTCGATGTCTGTCTTGTCGAAATTGGGGAAGTCAAGATCCGGCTTATCCATGCCCGGTTTGTTGAAATCCGGCCAATCAGGATCTGTTTCGTCAGAGTCGGGCCAGCCTATATCGCCCTCAAAGATATGGCTTCCGTCAGCGCCTCCGCCGGGATTCTGCCCTCCGTCCTCTTCCCCGGCATCTGCCCCGGCCTCTTCGCCTTCTGACGAATCCTTTGGCTTAACTTCCTGTTCCGCCGCATCCTCCGCTTCTGTCCGTGCAGCCGAAGCCTCCTGCGCCTGTCCCTCAGACGGTACCCCGGCACTTTCCCCGGAATCCTGTCCTCCGGCTCCCTCCTGACCGGCCGGATTCCCCTCTCCGGATTCCTGCTCTGTCTGCATGTCTCCGATGTACACCTCTCCGGTGAGGTTGATTCCGGACGCCTCCGTCCCGGATTCCTCTATTCCGGATTCATCCGTCCCTGTTCCTGCCGTCCCGGCCTCCGCCTGGTCCCTGTCGTTCTGTGCCTGGCCCCTCCACTCCCCGTTCAAACGGCTCAAATCATCGCCTATCCCCGTCAGCTCCTGGTTGTAGATGTACCACAGCTCACCTGCCGTCCCGGTGAGGCCTGCGCCCGCCGCGGAAGCGGTGTTGAGATGGCCGCTGATGCTCCTTGACAGCTCCGCCGCCTCCCCGCCATAGCCGCTGATGTCCTCATGGGCCGCCTCCAGCAGGTTGAAGAACACCTCCGTCTCCCTGTCCAGCTCTCCCAACTTGTCGTTCAGGTACTGAATCTCCAGGAAAGGCTCCAGCTGCCCCGCGATGCCGCCTACGTCCTTCCTGCCCAGCACATGTCCCGTGTTGGTGCAGTTCTGCAGATAGCCCTGGTGGAGCCTGCCCACGATGCCCCCGGTATTGTAGCCCACATGCTGGTAGCCCACCGTGCCGGAATTGGCGCAATAATAGATTTTTCCATCCGAGTAACCGGCAATCCCTCCCGTGTCCGTGTGCACCGCCACATTTTTCGCGCTGTTGATGTCCTCGATTCCCTCCATGGTGATGTCTTCTATGCTATAGCTCACCTCCGTGCTGTGGGTATTGACGCTGCCCAGGTTCTGGCAATTGTTGATCGTCCCCTGGTTGCTGCCGCAGATGCCCCCCGCGCAGTGGTCGCCTGTGACATAGGCCGCGGATTGGCAGCGGCGGATTTCCCCCGTGGCCCTGTTGGCCCCGGCGATGCCGCCCACGTCCTCCGCCCCGGCCACGTTCCCGGAGACGCTGCAGTTCTCGATCCTGCCGTAGTTGATCCCGGCCAGTATCCCCACCTGGCTCTTGCTGCCGCCGGGAGCCACCGTCCCCGACAGGGCAAGGCCCCGCACCACGCCGCCCTCCTGCACATAGCGGAACAGCCCCACAGCGGAGCCGTCGGCAGCAAGCTCCAGACCGGAAACCGTATGCTCCCCGCCATCGAAGATGCCGCCGAAACTGGGGATGGTCAGGCCGCGATGCTCCCGCAGGACAATGTCGTTCTCCAGGGTCACATACTTATCCCTGGACCAGGCGTCCACCTGGCAGTCCAGGGCCAGCCGGGCCAAATCCTCCTCCGTGGCTATGGATATCCTAATGTATTCGCTCTCTGGTTTCTGCCCCTCCCCGGCGCTGTCCCCGGAAATCAGCTGTTCGAATGCCGTCGGCTCCGCGGCCCATACCGGCAGCGCGTCCTGTAGGGCCAGGATGCCCGCCAATGCCATCCATGCCATCCGTCTGCTTCTGTTGCTACGCTTCATGATCCGCCGCCTCCTGTTCTCCGTCTTCTTCCGGCTCTCCGCCTCTGCCTTTTCCGCTTCCGTCTACTGTCCACGCAAAGCCGTCCGCTCCTACGCCATCGGGCCCCCGCAGGTCTTCCTCTGCTTCTCCCTCCGGCAGGTCTTCCCCAGGCTCCCCGGCGTCTCCGTCCTCCACCGCCAGCCTGGGCTGCGCCTCCCCGGCCTCCACTTTATATTCCCGAAGCTGCTCCACGCTGTCCTTCGCCCGCACCACGGCCCCCATCTCGCCGTCGATCACGCCGGAGAACTCCCCGTCTATGACACCGTTCACATAGCCCTTGATGTGGCCGCTCATCCGTATCCTGCCGCCTGAGGGCAGCGGCTTGATCGTCTCACGCTTCAAGGTGAACGCCGTCTTTTCGATGATGATGTCTCCGATCAGCAGCGTCTGGGGCAGGGCCAGCAGCACCAGCGCGATGGACGTCAATGTCCCCCGGCCCAGGGCAAGCCCGATGGCCGCCACCACCGCGTTGCTGGACACATTGCTGATGATGAAGCCCGCCGCCACCAGCATGGAGCCGCTGGTGACGATTGTGGGGAACGCCTGGTTCAGGGTCTCCACAATCGCCTTTTTGATGGGCATATAGGTCTTCAGTTCCATGTACCGGCTTGTTATTACAATAGCATAGTCTATCGTGGCCCCCATCTGGATGGCGGACACCACCAGGTATCCCAGGAAGTACACCACCTCTCCCGTGAGATATGGCAGGGAGAAGTTCATCCAGATGCTCCCCTGGATCGTCACCACCAGCAGCACGGGCAGCCCCGCGGACTGGAAAGTGAACAGCAGGATCGCCATGACGAACAGGGCCGTCAGAATGGTGATGATATTGTTGTCCATGACAAAGGAATCGCTCAGATCCTTGTTGCTGGTGGAATTGCCCACCAGGTAGACCTCCTCATCGCCATAATATTTCGCCGCCACCCCCCGGATCCGCTCCAGGGCGGCATAGGTCTCCTCCCCCTCCGAGGGCACGGACAGCTCCAGCACGAAGCGGCTGCACCGCTCCCCCAGCAGCTGGTTCTTTGCGATGCTGATCTGGGAGTAGGCATCCGTCAGCGTCTCCTCCAGGTCGTCCTCCAGCGTGATGTTCCCCCGCTCCTTCTGGTCGTAGATGAAGAGGAACATGTCGATCAGCGGTACCTTGTACTCGTTGATGCCGCCCAGCAGCGCCCCGTAATTGCTGTCGTCCACCGCATAGGCGGAGTAGAGGAGGTTCGCCACCTCGATGTCCATGTCGATCAGCTCCGCGAACTCCCTGGGGGAGAGCTGGGCCGTCAGCACATAGCCGTCCATGGCCTCGATGTTGGCCAGGCCCATGCAGGAATCCACCTCCGGCAGACGCTCCAGTTCCCGCAGCAGCTGTCCCTCCTTTTCATAGTCGCCGCCTGGCACGATGACCGCCAGCTGGTTCACGGTGCCGAAGTTCCTGTTCACCATCTCCACGGAGAATTTGTTCTCGCTCATGTTCTTGGACTGCAGCGTGTTCACATCGTACACATAATCCGCCCTGCCGGAAAGCACCGCCCCGGCGATCACCGCCACCACCAGCACGGGCGGTATGACGAACCTGGTGTGCACGCAGAACTTCCCCACGGCCGTGATGTTCGGCACGAAGCTTTTGTGATGGGAATGGTCTATGGCCTTGGCAAAGGTCAGCAGCAGCCCGGGCATCAGGAAGAACACGGAGATCAGGCTCAGTACGATGGCTTTTGCCAGCACGATGCCCATGTCATAGCCGATCCTAAACTGCATGAACATCATGGCCACCATGCCGGACACCGTGGTCAGGGAGCTGGAGGAAATCTCCGGGATGGCCTTGCTCAGGGCCACGATCACGGCCTCCCTGGCCTCCTTGTCCTCGTGCTCCTCCATGAACCGGTGGCAGAGGATGATGGCATAGTCCACGGCCAGCGCCAGCTGCAGCACCACGGCGATGGAATCCGTCACGAAGCTGATGGTGCCGAACCAGTAATTGGTCCCCTTGTTCAGGATGGCCGCCACGATGAATGTCATCAGGAACACGGGGATCTCCGCATAGGTGGTGGAGGTGAACAGCAGCACCGCCACGATGACCACCCCTGCCAGCAGCAGGATGACGATCATGTCATTGCTTAGATCCGCCGCGTCCCGCTCCTCCTGGCCGATGTCCGAGGAATAGTACACATCGTACCCGGACAGGGCCTCCAGCACGCTGTCCAGATGCTCCTGCGCCGTCTCGTCTCCCGCCTCCCCGTCAAAGGTCACCTTGAACAGGGCCTCCATGTCGTGGTAGTACTCTTCCGTGTCCTCGAAGTCCAGCATCGCCACCCCGTCCATCTCCCGGAGCTCTTCCGAGAGCCCCTTGGCCTCCTCATAGGTCACATTGCAGACCATGATACGGGCAGTGCCGTATGTAAGGAACTGCTCATCCATCAGGTCCAGCCCCTGGCGGGTCTCCGTGGTATCCGGCAGGTAGGAGGTCAGGTCGTTGTTGACCTTCACCTTATCCATGGTGAGCACGCTGTACAGAATCAACAGGATGAACACCAGGTAGAAGCCCTTCCGCTTATCCACGATGAGGGTGGAGAGCCGCATCATGAAAGAATTGTCCTTCTTCTCTTTTTCCGTTTCCATAAAAAAATGCCATTGCCTTTCTCTGTTGCCAGCCCTCGGCGCGTTTTCCGGCAGCCGTCCATAAAACATATTTCTGTTTTTTACTTAACAACAGTTGATTTATTCTTCAAATGTAATTATAATGGAAACAGAGAGAAGCGCAATAAACAGTTTTGGGGGAAATGTATCTTTCTGGACATTTGCGGCGGGAAGTGTCGCATATTTATGAAATGTTTAGAAATACCCGTGGCGAGCGAAAAGGAGGAATCATGCGATGGCAGACGCGAAGACGGACCGGAGAGTCCGGAGAACCAAAGCCCTGCTGCTGCAGGGACTGATGCAGCTGATGGAGACCAAGGATGTGAAGGATATCTCCGTGAAGGAGCTGTCCGACCTGGCGGACATCAACCGGGGGACCTTTTATCTGCACTACAGCGATGTCTATGACATGCTGGCGCAGCTGGAGGACGAGCTGTTCCTGGAATTCCATGGCATCATCGACCGGACGCTGAAGCCGGATACCCCGGTCCATGCGTCCCGGGCCACGCTGCTGGAAATCTTCTCCTTCCTGGAACGGCACAGGGCGGTGGTCAGGGCCATGATCGGGCCCCACGGGGATCTGGCCTTCGTGAACCGGCTGAAGAACCTGGTAAAGGAGCGGCTGGACAGCATCTTCACCGCCAGGCAGGCCGACAGCGACGGCTGTTACATGGAGGCCTTCGCCGTGTCCGGCTGCACTGGCGTCATCGAGACCTGGCTGTCCCAGCCGGACGCGCCAAGCCCGGAGGCCATGGCGGATGTCTGCACCAGGATTCTGGAGAGAGGGCTGGGGATGGATTGAGGCCAGCTCCTTCCCCCGCCCTTTCCGGCAATGTCCCCTCACACTGGATCCAGTCCGCCGCCCGGTCTTTCCGCGCCTCACATCAGGCGAAAAAGCCCTCTTCCATCAACCTGTCCAGCAGCTCCGCGAACAGGGTGTTGGCCCAGGCGAACCAGGGCCTGGTGAACTCCTCCGGCGCGGAGGGGTCGAAGGACTCGTGCATGTAGTTGGTCCCGGCGTGGGTCTTTGCCAGCATATCCAGGCACTGCAGTATCTCCTCCCTGTCGTCGGAGGTCAAGGCCTGCATGGTGATGCCGATATGCCATACGAAGCCCGCGGGCGTATGGGGGCTCCCCATCCCTTTTGCCAGGCTGCCCTCATAGTAATAAGGGTTGTCAGCCGACAGAAGGAACCTGCGGGTATTCCGGTATACCGTATCATCCTTACCGCAATACCCCAGATAGGGCATGGCCAGCAGGCTGGGGGAATTGGCATCGTCCATCAGGATGTGGTTGCCGAAGCCGTCCGTCTCGTAGGCGTATATCTTCCCGTACTTGGGATGCTCCACCACTCCGTAGGTCTCGATGCCGTCCCGGATCTCCTCCGCAAGCTCCCCGCACTCCTTCGCCAGGGCCTCGTCCCCGTAGCACTCCCTGCAGATCTCCGCCCCGAAGCCCAGCGCCTGCACCGCCATCATGTTGGAGGGAATCAGGTAGCCGAAGCAGCAGGTGTCGTCCGAGGGGCGGAAGCCCGACCATGTCATGCCCGTGACGTTCACAGGACGGCCCTTCCCCTTACAGGGCAGGGTGTCCGTCTTCACGCAGTTGTAGCGCCGGAAGAAGTAGGGGGAGTTCCTGTGGTCCTGCTCCACGGTAAAGGTATGGACGATCTCCCGGATCATCTCATGGAATTCCTCCGTAAATATCCTGTCGATCCCCGTCTCCTTCCAGTAATAGTACCCCAGATAAAGAGGGGCGCAGAGGGAGTCCACCTCATACTTGCGCTCCCACACATGGGCGTTCTCCAAAGTCTCGTCCTCGTATCCCGCCCCCGCCCCGTTGGCGCTTTCGTTAAAAGCATTGGCATAGGGGTCTACGCAGACCATCTTCGCCTGCCTGGCGATGATGCCCTCCAGAATCTCCTGGAGCCGGCCGTCCTCTCCGGCATACTTCACATAGGGCCTCACCTGGGCCGCGGAATCCCGCAGCCACATGGCGGGGATGTCGCCGGTGATGACGAAGTACCCTCCGTCCTCCGACTGCTTCACCGTGGTCTCCATGGTGTTCAGGAAACACTGGGCCGCCAGCGGCGCCAGCGCGCTGTAGTGGGCCTGGTAATATGCCTCCAGCTTTTTTGCTCTGTTCTTCAATGCCTCCGGTATCGTCATGATTTTCCTCCGTTTCTTTGTCAGACTCTGTCTGGTCCGCCCTCTCCGGGCCTTTCTCTAATCATATCTGCCGGCCGTCAATCTGTCAACCTTTAAAAGGGGGCGGATTCCTGTGATAAAAATGTGCCGCGATGGGAAAAGTATGGTATAATGTTTCCATTACAACCCATACGGAGGGAACAATCTCCAGGGCCTTTGAGGCCCTTGTGAAAAAGCATCCCGGGCTGAGCGCGGAGGCGTCCTATTCCTACGATGTCAGGGAGGGCGACACAAGCGCCCAGTGGTGGGGGACCACCAGAATCTATTCCACAACGGAGGATGGGGAGACGAAAATCGTCAGCAGCTCCAGCACATACTGGAATTGACAGATATATCCGAAAAAGAGAGGAGACCATTATGAAAATCCTGTTCTACGACACCAAAAGCTATGACAAGGAATCCTTCCAGGACACCCTGAAGGATTACCAAGGCATCACCATCGAGTACACAAAATCCGACCTGGATCCCCGCACCGCGGCCCTGGCGGAGGGCTTCGACGCCGTCTGCGCCTTCGTCAGCTCCGACATCGGCACCCAGACCATGGAGATCCTCCATGAGAAGGGCATCACCCTGCTGCTGATGCGCTGCGCCGGATTCAACAACGTAGACCTGGAGACCGCCAGGAAATACGGCATCCGGGTCATGCGCGTGCCCGGCTACTCCCCGGAGGCCGTGGCGGAGCACGCCATGGCGCTGGCGCTGGCCAGCAACCGCCGCCTCTACAAGGCCTACAATAAAGTCCGGGAGAATGATTTCAGCCTGAGCGGCCTCATGGGCTTCAACTTTTATCAGAAGACCGCGGGCATCATCGGCACCGGGAAGATCGGCGCGGCCATGTGCCGCATCTGCCGGGGCTTCGGCATGAGGGTCATAGCCTATGACGTGTACCAGAACGAGTCCCTGAAGGAGTTCGTGGAGTACGTCTCCCTGGAGCGGCTCCTTTCCGACAGTGATGTCATTTCCCTGCACTGCCCGCTGATGGACTCCACCTACCATATCATCAACATCGATACCATCCGGCAGATGAAGGACGGGGTCATTTTGGTGAACACCTCCCGGGGCGCTCTGGTGAAGACCGACGACCTGATCGAGGGCATCCGCATGCACAAGTTCGCGGGGGTGGGCCTGGACGTGTACGAGGAGGAGACCAACAATGTGTTCGAGGACCGGTCGGACGAAATCCTGGAGCACTCCACCACCGCAAGGCTATTGTCCTTCCCCAACGTGATGATCACCTCTCATCAGGGATTCTTCACCAGGGAGGCCCTGGGGGCCATCGCCGCCACCACGCTGCGCAATGCCATGGATTATGCGGAAGGGAAGGAAAGCCCCAATGACGTGAAAGTCGGGTAGGGAAGACGCTCCTCCCTACCCGCCGCGCCAGGCGTCCACGGAATCTGCCGACACTTCCCTTCTGAGGCTGATTTGCAAAAATATGGGGCTGTCAGGAAATGGCATCATTTCCCGCTAGCCCCTGAAACATTGCCTGGCAGCTTTGATGGAATCGCTTTTACAAAGAACGCAGTCCCCGATTACGAAACCGTAATGGAAAATCCCTCATAAATGCCCACGGGGACGCTCTCCCCAAAGGCGTACTCATTCATCTGATCCTGCTCGAACTGGTATACGGTCACCGTCTTCCTGTGGGGATCCACCACCCAGTACTCCCTTACGCCTGCCGTGCGGTACTTGAACAGCTTGGTAAAGTAGTCCATGGATCTGCTGCTGGGAGACACGATTTCTATGACCCAGTCCGGAGCCCCATGGCAGCCCTTTTCGTCCAGTTTCGAAATGTCGCATATGACGGAGATATCCGGCTCCACGTAGTTAACTTCGTCATCGTTCAGGAATACCGCGAAAGGCGCCGCATAGACCTCGCAGTCTCCTCCCTTTTCCCTGATATGCGCCAGTATGGCGCTGGACAAAAACATGCTGAGCCCCTGATGCGTCCGACTCGGAGGAGCCATATAATAAATCTGTCCGTCAATCAGCTCTGCCCGCTCCCCGTCCGGCAAAGCATAGATGTCATCTATCGTATAAAATGCTCCTTTCCTCAACGCGTCCATTCCGATTCCTCCTCTCTTTATCTGCCATTGTACCATGTTTTCCATAGGGCCCGCAAGCTTCATGCCGCTCTTATCAAACTTTTTCAAACTTTTTTTCAAAAATTCACGCAAATTCCTTGCAAAGCAAAAATCAATATGATATCATTTTAATATCAAGCAAACCTCTAAAGACACAATCGAAGAAAGCGAGGAAATTTCTATGGAAGAGAAACTCTTAAAAAGCGCAAAGAACGGTATGGCCGTCCTGCTGACAGTAATCCTGGCCTATACGGCGGCCATTGCCGCAGTGGTCATCGGCGGCATCGATATCGACAGATACGGGGCCTCGGCCTTCAGCGTCACAGGACTCGTCATCGGCATCGCAGTGCTCTCCCTTGGCTGGATCCCTCTCCTGGGCCTTAAGGTCCTGAAGCCCCAGGAGGCCCTGGTGCTGACCCTGTTCGGCAAGTACATCGGCACCCTGAAGGAGAACGGCTTCTACTACGTCAATCCCTTCTGCGTAGGCGTGAACCCGGCGGCCAAGACAAAGCTGAGCCAGAGCGGGGACGTGTCGGAGCCCGGCAGCGGGCTGCGGGCCATAGCAAGCGGGGCCCAGAGCATGAACCTGGCCGCCGATTACGGCAGCAAGAAGCTGTCCCTGAAAATCATGACCCTGAACAACAGCAGGCAGAAGATCAACGACTGCCTGGGGAATCCTGTGGAAATCGGCATCGCGGTGACCTGGCGGATCGTGGATACGGCCAAGGCCGTGTTCAACGTGGACAACTACAAGGAATTCCTCTCCCTCCAGTGCGACAGCGCCCTGCGCCAGGTGGTGCGGGTCTACCCTTATGACGTGGCCCCCAATGTGGACACCACCGGGGACGGCCATGCGGACGAAGGGAGTCTGCGGGGCTCCAGCGATGTGGTGGCCGCCAGGATACGGGACGAGATCCAGGCCCGGGTGAAGGAGGCCGGCATCGAGGTGGTGGAGGCCCGAATCACCTACCTGGCCTACGCCCCGGAGATCGCGGCCGTGATGCTGCAGCGCCAGCAGGCCTCCGCCATCATAGACGCCCGGAAGATGATCGTGGACGGCGCCGTGGGCATGGTGGAGATGGCCTTGGAGCGGCTGAACGAGAAGGATGTGGTACAGCTGGATGAGGAGCGCAAGGCGGCGATGGTCTCCAATCTGCTGGTGGTCCTGTGCGGGAATCATGATGCCCAGCCCATCGTGAATTCCGGGAGCCTTTACTGATGGCAGACGCCAAGAAGCAGGTTCCCCTGCGGCTGTCCCCCAAGCTCTATGACGCCATCGCCGCCTGGGCGGAGGACGACTTCCGCTCGGTCAACGGTCAGATAGAGTACCTGCTGACGGAGTGCGTCCGCCAGCGGAAGAAGAACGGGAAATATGCCCCCGAGGAACTGGACGTGCCGCCGGAGCTGGATATCTGAGCCTGTGATAGCAGGCGGGCAGCACAGGCAGCGAAAACATATCTCTGCCAATCGACAAGGGACGGTTGCCTAACCGCCGCACTTTCATAGGGGTTGTTGGGAAATGGCCATATTCCCACAATATATACTGTGATGAATTGAAGCTCACAGCTATATATTGTGTGTTGGCAGCATTTCCCGACAGCCCCTTTCAGTTGTTGACACGCAATGCCAGAAGCACTATATCATCTGCATTGCGTTTTTAGTAAGTATAATGTATAATTTATCTATAGCAGGCGGGTGGTTTGAGTCATCCTGAATCAAATATCCCGTTGCAGGCAACGGGGTATCAAGCATGCAACACTGCAGAGCAGTATTTGACCCTAGCGGCATTCGCCAACTGGCCGTGCAAGCACGGCCGCTTGGCTCATTGCTCGCGGGAATAAAAGAATCTGCCATTTTTACAGTAGGAAGGGAATATCGTAAATGGAACTGACGAAATTAAAAGAGGCAGGGCTCGTTCAGATGGGAGCGTATGGAAAAGTGATTTTGTCCGATGAGCTGTTCACAGCGCTGACAGCATACGCAAATCAGAGCGATAACGAAACGGATAATCGGCGCAGGGCTGATGCACTGGGCTTTGGCGGCAGGGAAATCCGAGTAGCTCCCGGAGCAATCGTCCGTGTTCATGACAAAGAAAAAATCGGAAGAAATGTATTCGTTGGTCTGTACACTTATATAAACGGAAACGTGACGATTGGAGAGAATACGCTGATTGGGCCAAATTGTTCGCTGGCCGCAGGAAATCATAAGTTTGATGCAAAGACAGGATGGTTCAGCGCCAGAACAGAGGAAGACGGAGATGACAGCATCCGAATCGGCGCAGGAAGCTGGCTGGCCTCCGGCGTAATCGTAACCGGAGGGGTAAAGCTGGGTAGGTGCAATCTGGTCTGCGCCAATTCCGTCGTGACCAGGAGCACGCCGGACTATGCAATCATGGCAGGGACTCCGGCAAGGCAGATTGGCACGATCGATCCGGAAACAGGTGCATATCATTGGGAACAGAAGGGGCAGGAATGAGGTCAGATTCAGAAAAGGCAAAAGGCCTGTTGGAGCAGAAGCGAACCTGCGGCAGTCAGATTTTTCCGTCACCAGCCCGCAATGAGGAGATAGAAGAGACCCCTCCGGTCTTTTCGTTTCTGCGGGACGGGAAGGAAAAGCGTTATCGCGTTGTCGTCTGTGATGTGTCCGGTCAAATCATTTTTGAAAAGGAAACGGAAAAAAATTATGTAATCCCAAAGGAAAAGCTGGCGGCAGGAAGCTATCGCTGGAATCTTTTTTGCGGGGAACAGGAACGGGGCTGGTGGGATTTTTACATTTCTGAAAATGCCGTGGTTTTTCTGCGGCCGCAAGCACCAGACGTATTTGAGGCAATCCCGGACGTGCGGCCGCGTCATCTGTTTTTGGCGGAGGACATTCCCGAAATCCTGAAAAAAAGGCAGCCAGAAATGGAAACGCTGCGGCGCAACATCGAGGTGGCATGTTCCCGGCCGCTTCCAAAGCCGCCCCTTTTTTATAGCTTTCCGAATCAGGTAGAATACCGGGAATATTTTGGAGCGTACCGGGAATATTGCGACAGGGATCTGGTCGCCTGCGCGCTGGGTCATGCACTGCTGAAAGACAGGAGCGCCGGCCTTAAGGCAAAGGAGCTTCTACTGACTATCTGTAGCTGGAATCCCGATGGCCCATGTGCAGTGGATGCACCGTGGAATGACGAAATCGGCCTGAGCAATGCCCGTTGCCTGCCGGCCGTGTATGACCTATTGTACGATTCTTTATCGCAACAGCAGAAGTATATTGTAGAAAAAACGATTATCGCATATGCAAAGCAGTGCAGGGAACGGCTGCATACACTGGATTTTACGGAAAACCCCGGAGATTCCCATGCGGGGCGGCTTCCGGCATATCTGGGAGAGGCCGCAATGGTCTTAAAGGGAAGCAGCTATATATCGGAAGAGACCCTGATTCTGTGGCTCTCGGATGCACTGGAAATTTACGGCGGGATCTTTCCGTTCTATGGGACGTCAGATGGCGGCTGGGCAGAGGGGCCTTTTTATGCATCCAGCTATACTCGATGGTATCTG
Organism: uncultured Acetatifactor sp.; assembly: GCA_910585615.1. Lineage (GTDB taxonomy): Bacteria > Bacillota > Clostridia > Lachnospirales > Lachnospiraceae > Acetatifactor. The sequence continues at coordinate 19,231 of CAJUFO010000024.1, read as the reverse complement.
CCGTTTTTCATGGCGGTGGAGCGGTATGCGGATGTTCGCTTTCTGAATCGCCCCTTTTATCAGAGACTTTCCCAGTTTTTCCTGCATTTTGCGGAAAAAGGGAGGGAAAACCATCCCTTCGGGGATGGCTACTGGTGTGGGAGCGAGGATTCGGAATGGCCAGGATTCTTTGCACAGAATCCGTTCCGGCTTTACGGTGAGCGCTTCGGGCCGGATGAAGCGCGGCAGAAGGCGGCAGAGCATGCTGCCCCGAAGCTGTTCGAGCTGCATCTTCTGGATGTGTTTTTGCCCACAGGGAAGGCACCGGAGCATCTTCTGACGGGAAGCGCCTCGCCCATGGCAGTATTCGAGGAAAGCGGTCTTGCAAGCTGTCAGACAAATCTCGCCAATCAGGCGCACGGGACAGGCCTGCTCGTCCGGGCAAGCAAATTCGGCAGCGTCAGCCATCAGCATGCAGATCAAGGCTCGTTCGCTTTGATCCGGAATAACCATACGCTGATCTCACCATCCGGCTATTTCGGGAGGTGCTGGGGGACAAAGCATCATCGGAACTGGACGAAAACAACGAAAGCGCATAATTGCATTTTGGTAGACGGAATCGGGCAGGAGGCGGACAGCCATCGGGCAACGGGGCGGTTTGTACGGTGGGAACATGACGGGGCATGCTTTTTCCGCCTGACAGTGGATTTGGCTGCGGCGTATCCGATGCTGCAACACTATGAGAGGACATTTGAGCTGACAGAGAGGGAGCTAATCATTCATGATGAGATTCAGTCAAAGCGGGAATGCCGTATTTCGTGGCTTTTGCATATGCTGAGCAGGCCCACTGTGCAGGAGGACGGAAGCCTGTTTTTGATGCATCAGGGAGAATGTGCCGTAATCATCCCGGACCATTCCTTTAGCGGCAAAGCCACAGTGGATGAATGCTTTGAGACAGATGTGAATGATGGGGTTGCAGATGAGGTGCAGGTGACTATGCCTGAACAGTACCATGTGGCTTTCCAGACGGCAGGAGCAAAAGCACATCATTTATGCGTCAAAATACGGATACTGTGAAACACTTTATAGAGGAATCGCCATAAAGGACTATGTGTATCGCAAAAATGAAGGAAAATGGCATGGGGAACGAAAAAAAGACAAATTATCTTTCATTTGTCATAAACTACAATATCATTCTGCTCATTCCGATGCTGATTGTCGTGCTCAGTACCTATTTTGTGGTCAAGGAGCATAATCTGCAGCGGGTGATGACGGAAGCAAAGCTCAAGACAGAGAGCCAGAGCAAATACTGGGAGCAGGAAATGTCAGTCCTTTCCCTTCATTATAATGACTGCCGTTACAGCAAGCTTTACAGCCCTACATACAATCCAGGATTTCCGGTCAGTTATCTGGATATCATGCAGGATCTGAAAGAGAAGGAAAGCGTGCTTCCTTTCGTGGATCGATTATATTTCTGCAGCAGAGAGGAACGCAGAATCTTCAGCTCCGACGGAACCTACAACGAAAAGTTCTTCTTTTCCGGGCGGTGCAGGATGGACGAGAAGCTTCTGGATACTGCGTGGGAAGAAGGAATGGCCGCCGGAAAGGCCAGCTTTTATTCGGGAAGCAGGGAGGGAATGGTTCTTGTCTTTTCCCTGCGCAGCAAAACGGAGATAGACCGGCCAGACAGTGACGGACAGTATCTTCTTGTCACGATTACCAGGGATAAGCTGATGGAGCAGTTCACTCCCAGGGGAACAGGGGGAATCACGGCAATCACATGGCAGGACGATGTGATTTATCAAAGCATGGAGGGGATATCTCTGGAAGAGGGCGTGGAGGATGATTTTGAAATCTACAGCCAGGAGATGACAAGCGGCTTCACGGTCCGGAATTATATCCCCAAAGCGGAGATCACGAGAGACGGCATGCGATATCTGAAGAGCTATGTGCTGTGGATTCTGGTTTCCCTGGTTGTCGGGCTTTTGCTCGCCCTTATTTATTCCAGACGCAGGTATGTGTTTTTTCATGGACTGGTGGATCATACTGCGGCGCTGGAGAATCAGCGGAATGCGCTGCAGGCGGAAACCTGCCTGTATGAGCTTTTGACGCTGGATCTGAAAAAAGGAGATGACCTCTGGCGGAAATGTCTGGAAAGCGGCGTGCATATCGACCGGAAAAGCCAGTATATCATCCTGTTTTCAAAATCGGAGGAGAATGAACGGTTGAAAGACTATTTCGTCGGGATGAAGCGGGAGGATCCGTATTCCAGCGCGTATAAGATCAATCTGTTCGGCGATGTCTACAGCTGGCTGGTGTTAAGCTGTGAAGAGCCGGAGGAAATCGAGCAGAAGCTGGAAGAATATGCGGCAGCAGGAGCCGTATTCGAAAGAGGGGAAATCGTTTCCGATGCGGGCAGGATCAGGGAATCCTATGAAGAGACGATCCACAGGGTGAATCGGATGTACAGCAAAGACGATTATCCCCGGATGGAAATGGAATCGCTGAAGGAAGCGATTATGCTGGGAGAGGATTCCAGAATGGAGATTCTCCTGCGGGAGCTGCGGGGGATAATCGCAGAGACAGATGAGGTTACCGCGGTTTTGGTAAGCATTGAGACGATGAACCTGCTGGGGGTGGATTTCCGAAAGTTCTATCTGCTGCTGAAAGGAAGAAGGTTTTCCGGAAAGGATATCCTCAGGGCATTCGACTGCGCCATGGAGGAATACAGGACAGAGGAAACAGCGCAGAGCGCTCCGGTTGTGGCAGCCAGCTACAGAAAACGAAGCATTACCGACATTCTGGCCTATCTTCATGAGCATTATCTGGATCCGGGCTTCTCCGTGAAGTACATGGCTTCCTGCTTCGATACCTCCGTATCGAACCTGAGCCACTTTTTCAAAAAGAATATGGGGGAGAGCATTTCATCTTATGTGGATCGTATCAAGCTGGATAAGGCCAAACAGCTCTTAAGGGAAACTGACATGAGGGTCGGAGAAATCGCCGACCTCCTCCAGTATGGAAGCAGTACCGGATTTGCCATTATGTTCAAAAAATATGAAGGCATGACGCCAAAAGAATACCGAGAGAATATGTAGAAAATCCCTCCGACAAAAAATGGAACAGCTGCATTTGTCGGAGGGATTTTTGCGTGCTTCTTTAGAAGGGAATGGGGTATTCTTGTTGAATTTTGTCTTACGCTGTTGAATTTTATGAAAAATCCGTGTACAAACGGTCTCTATTTGTTGAATTGCACATCCAAAAAACGTGATAAAATGGACAAATTGCATAAAATATTCAACAAAGGACGGTGGACAATAGAGAGATTGAGGGATATTCTGTATTCATCCCACAAAGCTCCGTCCCAGAGGAGCGGGAGGGGCAAAATATCACAAACAGGAGGATGTCATATGAAAAGAAAAGATATCGCAAAAGCCGTGGCGCTATTGTTATCGGCAGCAATGCTGGCCGGTTCTCTGACCGGCTGCGGAAGCAACGCCGACAGCGGCACCAGCAGCGCAGAAAGCGCCAGCGATGCCGGCAGCGCCAGCGAAGGCACAGATAAGGAAGATGCCAGCACACAGGAAAGCGCTGCAGAGGACGATACGCAGGAAGGATCCGATGGCATGGTAAACGCCGAGGGGCTGCCAATCGTGAACGAGCCGGTTACCTTTACCATCGCAGTGCCGCAGACCAGCGAATTGAAGGCGGCCGCGGAGCGGGAGTGCGTAAAGAGGACGGAGGAAGAAACCGGCATCCATATCGAATGGGTCGAGATTCCCAAGTCCGGATGGTCAGAGAAGATCAACATCTTATTCAGCACAGACAGTCTGCCGGATGCCATATGCGGCGGCGTAGACGTGTCCAAATATTATGAGCAGCTGCTCGCGTGGGATGACTATATGGAAACCTACGCTCCCAATGTCAACGCTTTTTTTGATACCAGGGACGATTATCCGAACAGCCTGATTGCGCCCGATGGGAAGATTCGCTGCATGCCTATCGGCGATGAGTCTTATTCCAATTCGATCGATTCTCTGTGCTGGATCAACAGAGACTGGTTAAAGAAGCTGAATCTGGAAATGCCTCAGACTCCGGAAGAGCTGAAGGAGGTATTAATCGCCTTCCGCGATCAGGATCCCAATGGGAACGGCCAGAAAGATGAGATTCCGTTTACCTTTATGAACGTGTGGGGATGGGGAAACGCAATCGAGGATTTCTTTGGCCCCTGGGGCGTGGTAGAGAATTCCGGCCATGTCTTCTTAAAGGATGACAATACGGTAGTGTTCAGCCCGGAGGAAAAGGGGTACTATGAATGCCTGGTATACCTAAATGATCTGTATAACGAAGGGCTAATCGATAAGGATGTATTCACGATGAGCCAGGAACAGTACGACGCAAAGGGCTCCACCGGGGACATAATCGGTATGCATATCAATTATTCCGGCGGAAACTGCGGCGTGGATAACGGCGACGGCTCCTCCGATACAGACAGATATGTGCCTCTTCCGCTGTTAAAAGGTCCGGACGGCACACAGATGACCTGTCAGAACAATGCGTATCCCGGCGATAATTTCGTAATCACGACTGCATGTGAGAATCCGGAGGCGCTGGTGAGGTGGTATGATTACATCAACTCCTCTGTGGAGGAAGCCCTGCTCTGGGGACGCGGCGCGGAGGATGTGAGATGGAAAAAGCTGGAGGACGGCACATATCAGTGGATCTTGATGTCCGGTGAGGACCTGACGGCGGCAGGCGGCTACACCAACGCCGGTGAGTACAGGAATGCGGAGAGCTTTTCCGGATCGACCCCTTCTCTCTGGAGACAGAGCTATGAAACCGTTATGGTAAACGATCCGGCAACTCCTGTCCCCAATTACCGCAAAGATGCGCTGGACGAAATGCTTCCCAAGGCCGTTTTCGGACTTCCCTCTGGTATGTCTTCCGATCCTTCCAATGAGGAAAGAAGGGTTATTTTAAGGACGGATATCGACACCTATCTGAAGAAGTTTGTGGCGGATTCCATCATCAACGGCATTGACGAAGGGAAGTGGGAAGCGCATCTAAAGACACTGGTGGACCTGAAATGTGACGAATATAAACAGCTTTGTCAGGATTATGTAGACGATTACTTCAGTCGTTAGGATGGAACAGCGTATGAGGGAGAAACAAAAAGACAGGATTGCCCGGACAACGGGAAAAACAAAAAAATGGAACAGCCTTAGCATGTTGAAAAAAAACTGGGTCTGCTATCTGTTTGTGCTTCCCATGCTTCTTTATGTCATTCTGTTCAGCTATGTGCCGATGTACGGCATTCAGCTAGCGTTCAAGGATTTCAGGGCAGCAGACGGAATCTGGGGAAGCGCCTGGGTAGGATTGAAGCATTTCAAAACCTTTTTCGAATCATATCAGTTCGGAACTCTATTGTGGAACACACTGGCAGTCAGCTTATATTCGCTGATTGCCGGGTTCCCGCTACCGATTCTGTTCGCGCTGATTTTGAACTATGTAACCAATGGAAAATTTAAGAAGTTCTCGCAGATGGTCACATACGCGCCACACTTCATTTCCATGGTGGTATACTGCGGCATGATCATGATTTTTCTCGCAAATGACGGAATTATCAATCAGCTTTTGATGCTGTTTGGGCTCGAACCGGCGGGATTTATGTCTGACCCGAAAAAATGGCGCCATATTTATGTGTGGTCCGGCGTGCTGCAGAATCTGGGCTGGGGTTCCATCATGTATATTTCTGTGCTGACCTCAGTAGGACAGGAACTGCATGAAGCGGCAAAGGTAGACGGTGCAAGCATGTTCCAGAGGCTCTGCCACATCGACTTTCCGGCAATCATACCTACGATGGTCATCATGCTGATCATGAGGACCGGGGAAATCATGAGCGTCGGTTTCGAGAAAGCCTTCCTGCTACAGAACAATGTGAACCTGACTTACTCCGAAATCATTTCCACCTATACATATAAAATCGGTATCCAGGGAGGGCAGTTCAGTTATTCCGCCGCAATCGGCCTGTTCAACAATATCATTAACCTGACTTTATTGCTGGCAGTAAATAAAATCGCGAAAAAAGTAGCGGATGTAAGTCTGTGGTAAGGAGAAAAGAGCATGAATCTGACAAAAAAAATAAAAAGCAATCCGTCGGATGCGGTTTTTCTGTTCATCGTGTACGGACTGGTGATTATGCTTACTCTTGCAATTTTATATCCGCTCTATTTCGTGGTCATTGCATCAGTCAGCAATCCCAATATGGTAGCATCCGGAGAGGTCCTGTTTCTCCCCAAGGGATTCAATCTGGACGGATATCGGTACATCCTGAGAGACAAAAGAATCTGGACCGGATATTACAATACCATCCGTTATACGTTTTTTGGTACATTGTTTGCATTATTCCTCACAATTCCTTCGGGCTATGTATTGTCCAGAAAGGATATGGCCGGACGCAACCTAATCATGAAGATGCTGATCATCACGCAGTATTTCGGCGGCGGCCTAATCCCTACCTATCTGGTGGTAAAAGGCCTGAGGCTGGTAGATACGCCGTATGTCCTGATGATCCTGGGATCCTTTTCGGTATTCAACCTGATTCTGACCCGTACATTCTTTCTGAACACTTTGCCGATGGAGCTGCAGGAAGCAGCAGAAATCGATGGCTGCGGCATCTTCCAGTATTTCATTTTTGTAGTGATTCCGCTGTCTAAAGCAATCATTGCAATCATGATCCTGTATTATGCAGTCGGCCACTGGAACTCCTTCTTTAATGGGCTGATCTATGTGACGAAGGCAGAGCTGTATCCATTACAGCTAATCCTGAGAGACATTCTTATTACGGGCCAGTCTGTAGATCCGGAAGGTCTCGATCCGGAGACGCTGGAGCATATGAAGCTTATCGCCCGTACAATAAAATATGGCGTAATCATTATTTCTTCTCTGCCAGTATTAGTCATGTACCCTTTTGTACAGAAGTACTTTGTAAAGGGTGTTATGATCGGTTCCGTAAAGGGATGAGAAATCCCCAGGCAAAAGCTGCGGAGTATGCTTTCGCAGCTCTTGTCTGTAACGGGAACCAAAGAGCCCATGGAGAGAGTTTATGAAAAAAGGACAGAAGCCGAATATACTGCTAATCATGGCCGACCAGATGCACAAGTATGCTCTTGGAGCGATATCTCCCTTTGTCAGGACGCCGCATTTGGACCGGCTGGCACAGCAGGGGACATTATTTACCAATGCCTATTCAAACAATCCAGTCTGCGGGCCGTATAGGGGCATTTTGTATTCCGGCTGCTACAGCAAGGACTGTGGGGTACAAAGGAACGGGGAAGCCCTAAGTGTGGAAGAGGAAACTTTTCCGAAGGAGCTTGCACGGCTTGGATATGAAACCGGATTTGTGGGGAAATTGCATCTGGGAGGGGACGGTAATGGCCCTGTTCCGGAAAAATATTGGGCAGGACATCAACATTTTATTGGCTATCAGTGTTATAATGGTTTTTGGGATCAGGTCTGCTTTTATGATGAGCAGGGAAGGGAGCATTTACAGAAGGAGCATCGGACGGATGCAACCGCCCGGCTTGGGATCGAACGGCTGCGGGAGCTTGCCAAAATGGGCAGGCCATTTCTGCAGACTATCTTTTTTCAGGCACCCCATTATCCGGAGCAGCCTTCATTACATTTCGAACAGCTCTATGAGGGGCAGGAAATTCCTTTGCCGGAGCAATATGAGCCGGTCGATCCGTATACGCCGACTTATTCTCCTTACAGTCAGCGCCCGTTTGAAAGGTGTCCGGATTTTGTCAGGTACGGCGGAAATATGCAAAAGTATCTGCAGCTGTACTATGCGATGGTGTCACAGATGGATGCCGGTGTGGGACGGATTACGGAGGAGCTGGAGCGGCTTGGAATCGCCAACCGGACGGCAGTGCTTTTTTCATCGGATCACGGCGATATGCAGGGAAGCCATGGCATGAAAAATAAGTGCCTCCCCTATGAACGGTCCTGCGGGGTACCGCTGATTATCAAAATTCCGTGGCTGCATCAGAAAAAGGTGGTCTCCGTTCCGGTTTCCACGGTAGATTTCTATCCGACATGCATGGAGCTTGCGGGTGGGAAAAGCAAAAAGAAGCTACCGGGAGAAAGTCTGATCGGACTGATTACAGGAAAGGAAATCGATCATGTACCGGTTTTTGCGGAAAACCACATGACGGCTAAGCCATGGTATCTAGTGCGAAGCGAGCGGTATAAGCTGGTTGCGGATGCGGAGACAGGAATCCCATGCATGCTGTTCGATTTGGAAAATGATCCGGAGGAAAGCAGGAATCTGGTTCTGGAAGAAGCGTATGGGCCAATCTTAAGCGAGCTTGAGAGGAAGCTTGCCGGAGAGGTTGGGAATTATCATTACAGCTATTGAAAGGAAAGGATATGAGAGCCTTGAAAAAGCAGCCGAACATTGTTTTTATCCTGTCAGACGATCAGGGGGCATGGGCAATGCACTGTGCGGGAAATGAAGACCTGCGCACACCGAACCTGGACAGGCTTGCGGAGAGCGGAGTCCGGTTCGATGAATTCTACTGCGCGTCTCCGGTATGCTCTCCTGCGAGAGCCTCCATCGTAACCGGAAAGGCACCGTCCTGCCATGGCGTGCTGGACTGGATTGCGGGCGGGAACATCGATACGAATCGATATCCGGAAATGGCAGGCCATTCCCGGTTCCAAACAAGGGATCATGCAATCGAATATCTGGAAGGGCACAAAACCTATATGGAGGTCCTGGCAGAAAACGGATATGTGTGTGGACTCAGCGGAAAATGGCACCTTGGAAATAATGCGGAAAAGAAAAGGGGCTTCGAAAAATGGTTTACGATTGGAGCAGGGGGCTGTAGCCATTATTTCAATCCGGATGTATGTGAGAACGGCGCTTTCTCTGCGCCGAAACGATATATTACAGACCTGATCACGGAAAAGGCCATACAGTATGTAGGCGAGTTCGCGCAGCAGGAAAAGCCGTTTTATTTGAGCGTGCATTATACGGCACCGCACAGCCCATGGGAAGAGGAGCAGCATCCGAAGCGATTCCTGGATTGGTACAGGGACTGCGCGTTTCAGGCGACGCCGAATCTGCCGGTCCATCCGAATCAGGTCGGAACCTGTCCGGTGGGGGATACGCCGGAGAAAAGAGCCGAGAATCTGCGGGGGTATTATGCCGCCATCAGCGCAATGGATGAAGGCATCGGAAAGATCATGGACGAGCTGGACAGGCAGGGACTCCTTGAAGACACCATTATAATCTTTACCGCGGATAACGGAATGAATATGGGACATCACGGTATCTGGGGAAAGGGGAACGGGACATACCCGCAGAACATGTTTGATACTGCAATCAAAGTGCCGTTGATCGTCCGGATGCCGGATGGAGAAAAGGGCGCCGTCTGCCGTCAGATGGCATGCCAGTACGACTTCTATCCGACGATTCTGGAAATGGCCGGCTGCCTGTTCGAAGCAGAGCCCATGCAGCCCGGAAAAAGCATGATGCAGCTGATTCGGGAACCCCGGAAGGAGGCACCGGACCGGGTGGTCGTCTTTGATGAATACAGTAAGACACGGATGATTCGGACCAGACGCTGGAAATACGTGAGTCGATATCCGGATGGGCCGGATGAACTTTATCATATGGAAGACGATCCGGAGGAGGCACGGAACCTGATCGGTCAGGAAGCGCATGCCGCTCTTGTACGCGAACTGAAGGCCGGAATGGAGCAGTGGTTCGATACGTACACACGGGAAGAAACGGACGGGAGAAAATATGCGGTGACCGGAAGCGGTCAGCTGAGGCGCTGCGGGGAAGAAAATGCGTTTGATGCGAATCTGGTCTATTTTGCGCCCCACTGAGCGTCGTAAAAGGTGCCGGATCAGATGTCAGGAATACAAAAAAGGAGGAGACAGCGATGGCATCACAGAAAAAGCCGAACCTGGTATTTATCGTGCCGGATGAATTTCGGGCACAGGCCATGGGATTCCGGAGAGAGGATCCGGTCATCACCCCTAATATGGACGCGCTTGCCGGCGAAAGCCTTGCATTCCACAGGGCTTACAGCAACAGTCCTGTATGCAGCCCTTACCGCGGCATATTGTTTACCAGTAAATATCCGTATGAAAACGGCGTGATCACGAACTGCAATTCCGCAAGCCCCGATTGTTATCTGAGGGAGGACGCCCTTTGTCTCTCTGATATCCTGAGCAGGAACGGGTATCGGTGCGGCTATATCGGGAAGTGGCACCTGGAACATCCGAGAGAAAAGGACTATCCGTATCTGCCGCCCCGCCGCGCGGACGGAAAAATCTGGGATGCCTATACGCCCAGGGAGCGCCGCCATGGGTTTGACTTCTGGCATTCCTATGGCTGCTGCGACAACCATTTCGAGCCCCATTACTGGGAATCGGACGCGGACGTGAAGGACTGCATCCATGTGAAGCAGTGGGCACCGGAGCACGAAACGGATGTTGCGGTGGAGTATATCCAAAATGCAGATGCCAGCAAGCCCTTTGCCCTGTTTTTGGCGCATAATCCGCCCCATATGCCCTTCGAAATGGTGCCGGACAAATATCTGGAGCTTTATAAAGATAAATCCCCAGAGGAGCTTTTGAACCGGCCGAATGTGCGGGAAAACCATACAGCGGCAGAAAGCGTGCAGCAGTATTTCGCGGCCATTTCCGGTTTGGACGAACAGCTGGGGCGCGTGTTGAAGGCGATTGACGAAAAAGGGATCCGGGATGATACGATTGTAGTCTACACCTCGGATCATGGCGAGATGATGGGCAGCCATGGCCTGATGCATAAAAATGTATACTATGACGAAGCATTCCAAGTTCCCCTTCTGATTCGGTATCCTGGAAAAATCCTACCGCGGGAGACTGATATGCTGATCTCCACCATAGACCTGATGCCCACCCTCCTGACCGTGATGGGATTAAAGGAGGCCATTCCGGGAGATATCCGCGGAAAGAACGCAGGAGAGGAAATCCTACAGAATAGGGACGGGAACATTCCCTTTGCGATTTATCATCATACATACAGAAGCCGCGGTTTTACGGATGGCAAATATACTTTTGTGGTACATCATGAGAAAGACGATATGGCACTTCCGATGGAAGCCGTTTTGTTCGATAACGAGGCAGATCCGTTTCAGATGGACGACCTTGCGCCCCGGAATCCAGAGCTCGTGAGGGAATTCTGCGGAAGGCTGCTGGAAATGCTGACGGAGTGTGCGGATCCTTTTGCTGAGACTGTCAGGAAATTCAGGGGATAAAACAGACTCAGATGCTATTTGGGCCTGCCCAGCAAAAGCTGGGATGGGGCTGTCGGTAAATGCTGTCGACGCTTTCCCGACAGCCCCTTTCTGGCCATAGATTTCCCTTTCTTTAATCCAGATGGAACACATTCTGCAGGTCGATGCTCACCGGGCTGTTGTCCGGGTTGGTCTCCATGATGTCCGCCATGAAGTCCCACCATTTGCGGTTGATGGCGGTGTCCGCCCCCTTGGCCCAAAGCGCCTCGTCCTCGATCTCTATGTAGCCGAAGAGGGTCAAAGTCTCCCTGTCCAGGAAGATGGTGTAGTTCTTTCCGCCGTGCTCGTGAATCATGTCCTGCATCTCTGGCCAGAGCTCATTGTGCCTCTTCTCGTACTCCGCCTCCTGGCCGGGGTACAGCTTCATCTTGAATCCTTTGATCATAGTGTCGTCCTCCTTTTTCTTTATCTTATTCAAATATCAGGTACATATTGGTATACCGGAGCCCGGAAGCGGCCCCTGGGCGTCTATCTGGCGTTTGGCGATATAGCGCTTGCAGGCCTCCGGGTAGAGCGCCTTCACCTTGCCTCCCCCCAGGCCGCTGGGGTATGCCCCGTCGTCGAAGATCCAGACCTCCATCTGCCGCCTCTCCGCCTCGGACAGAATCACCTCCAGATCCCGCCACCAGCCGTAGCTTAAGTAATCCGGGTGGGGGCGGGATTCCACGATGAACCCGCCGATGCCGCCCTCCTGCATTTTCCCGATTTCCTCTCTGAGCTCCTCTTCCTTCTCCCCGTGCTGCCAGAACAGCGGGTAAAGCGAATTCTTCGTCTGTCCCATGTCCTCTCCCTTTCCCTCCGCGGAACTCCCGCGGCCGTGAACTTGCCTCTTGATTCTATTATTATCTCTTATTCCGGAGAAAGTCAACTCTTTTTACCGTTTTCCGCAAAGTCCGTTGGCCTCACAGATTCTTTTGCAAAAATCCCTGTCGGATGCTATAATGGACATACGAAATCTAATGCACGTCCAGAGAACAGGAGGGCCACACAATGAACCGTTCCCGAAGACAGATCGTCCTATTGATGACGGATTCCACCCGCCAGGATATGGTGGGATGTTACGGAAATCCGGATATGCACACGCCGAACCTGGATAGCCTGGCCGAAAGAGGGATTCGCTACCAGAACGCCTATACCTGCCAGCCGGTCTGCGGCCCTGCCCGCTCGGCGCTGTTCACCGGCATATACCCCCATTCCAACGGAAGCTTCACGAACTGCGTGCCCCTGGGGGCCAACGTAAAGACCATCGGCCAGCGGCTCGCCGACGCGGGGCTGCGCACGGCCTACATCGGGAAATGGCATCTGGACGGCGGCGACTACTTCGGCCTGGGCACCTGCCCGGAGGGCTGGGATCCGGATTACTGGTACGACATGCGCTGCTACCTGGAGGAGCTGACGGAGGAAGAGCGGCTCGCCTCCCGGGACAGCGCCACAAGCGCCAAAGGCATCTCCGCTGACTTTACCTTCGGCCACCGCTGCGTCAACCGGGCCCTGGACTTCCTACACAGGCACGGGACGGAGGACTTCTTCCTGACGGTGTCCCTGGACGAGCCCCACGACCCGGGCCTGTGCCCAGAGCCCTACGCCTCCATGTTCGCGGACTACGAATTCCCCAAGGCCCCCAATGTGTGGGACACCCTGGAGGGGAAGCCGCAGTATCAGAAATGCTGGGCCGGGAAGAACCGGGAGACCGACCGGGACGCGGTAAAGATTAAGGCCCCCAGGTTCCTGGGCTGCAACGCCTTCGCGGACGCGGAGCTGGGCCGGGTGCTGGACTGCGTCAGGGCCTACGCCCCCGAGGCCATGGTCATCTACACCTCGGATCACGGCGACGGCCTGGAGAGCCACTGCCTGCATTCCAAGGGGCCTGTCATGTATAATGAGATTGCCCGGATCCCCCTGCTGATCGCGGGCCCCGGCGTGCCCCAAGGCGTGGTGGATGGGCATCCGGTGAGCCATATCAACCTCCCGGCCATGATCCTGGAATACATGGGCCTGCCCATCCCCAGATGCTTTGAGGGCAAAAGCCTGCTGCAGGAGGTGTACGATCCGGAAATCCGGACGAACGATTATGTCATTACGGAATTTACCCGCTATGAAATCGACCATGACGGCTTCGGCGGGCTACAGATGATGCGGGCCATCTATGACGGGCGCTACAAGCTGGCGGTGCACCTCCTGGATCCTGTGGACGAATTTTATGATATGGACGCCGACCCCTGGGAGATGAAGAACCTAATCGGGGACGAAGCCTACGACCGGGAAAAGGTCCGTCTGCACAAGCTGCTCCTGGAATGGATGAACGCCACCAGGGACCCCTTCCGGGGATACCAGTGGGAGCTGCGGCCCTGGCGGAAGGACGTGGAAGCCCCCACCTGGAGCTACACGGGCTATACCAGGCAGCGGGAAAACGAGGAGTACGAGCCCAGACAGCTGGATTACGCTACAGGTCTGCCCATGGAGGAGGCTGTCAGGCGCAAGTAGGGCCTGGCAGCGGTCCCGCTTCCGTTTTTCAAATCTTCAAAAAAGGCGTATCGGCCAGGCCGAGCCGACTGGTGCGCCATGGCCAGGGAGGATATATGGCAGCAGTGACGAGCATCCATGAAAAATATATGAAGGAGGCCCTGCGACAGGCGAAAAAGGCCCTGGCCCTGGGGGAGGTGCCCATCGGCTGCGTCATCGTCCATGAGGGCAGAATCATCGGGCGGGGGTATAATCGCCGCAACACGGACAAAAACACCCTCTCCCACGCGGAGATCACCGCCATCCGCAAGGCCAGCAAATCCATCGGGGACTGGCGGCTGGAGGAATGCACCATCTACATCACATTAGAGCCCTGCCAGATGTGCGCCGGAGCCATCATACAGGCCCGGATCCCCGAGGTGGTCATGGGCTGCATGAACCCAAAGGCGGGCTGCGGGGGCTCCATCCTGAACATCCTGGAGATGCCCCAGTTCAACCACCAGGCCGCCGTCACCAGGGGCGTGCTGGAGCAGGAGTGCAGCACCATGCTGAAGGCCTTCTTCGCGGATCTCCGGGAGCGGAATAAGGCGGAAAAGGAGCGGCGCCGCCAAAGCCTGGAAGCGGCGGCGCCTGCGCAGAAAATGCCCCAGGCTGATTCGTAACGGCCGGGCCTGGAGGGAACCCGGACTGTTCCGGCACTGCCCCAGACGGGAAGGAGCCCGGACTGTTCCGGCATTGCCCGACTTGAAGCCAGCCTCACTCCTCCAAAACCATGCCCTCCTCCACAAATTTCCGTTCCATCTGATGTCGGAGCTTGCGATTCTCCACAGTGTCGAAGACGATGGAAAAGTCATACCCCTCCGGATACAGCTCCTCCGCCGCCACATGCAGCTTCACCCGCTTGTGGTTGATCCATATCTTTTTGTCCGGAAGCTGGATCCGCAGCACGCCCTTCTCGTTCACCGGCTCGCAGACGATGCCGATCTTCTTGTCCGGGTACAGCATGACGCTGTCCCCCAGGCGGAATTTCGCCGATAAGTCCTTCCTGTGGGAGGGCTCCTTCTTTTTCTGGATTTTAGGCCGGGATGCCTTCTCCGGCTGCTGTCCGGCATGTTCCATCTGCTCTGTCTTTGGCAGGTGCCGCTCCCATTCCTCCTGTCCCCTGCCGGGCTCCTGTCCGCCATCCTCTCCACGGGCCTCCGAAACCAATCCCTTGGATATCCTTTTCCTGTCGGATTCCTTCTCCGCTCTGGCGGCCCTTTCCCCGGCAGCTCCCTTTTCCGCTCCGGCTCTCCTTTCCCCGCCAGTCCCCTTTTCCGCTCCGGTCGTCCCACTGTCCGGCCTTCCCGCGCCCCCTGCGAAGGACGCCGCCCCATAGGCCGTCCGGGCCGCTGTCCGGAGCATGTGCCCCGGCATGCCCAGCCTGGCCGCGATGTAGAAGGCACAGCTTTCCCCCGCCTCCCCGATCACCATCTGGTAAGTGGGCTGCAGGCTCTCCCGGTCGAATGTCATCCTGGCGTTTATCAGCCCCTCCGCCGCTGCGGCGTACTCCTTCACCTCCGGGTAATGGGTGGTCACCAGGAACAGGCAGCCGCTCTTTTTCAGCTCCTCCATGATGGCCACGGCGATGCCCATCCCCTCCGCAGGATCCGTGCCTGAGCCCAGCTCGTCCATGACCACCAGGCTCTCCGGCCCCACCTCTCTCAGGATGTCCAGCACATTGGTGATATGGGCGGAAAAGGTGGACAGGTTCTCCGACAGATTCTGGCCGTCCCCGATGTCGCACAGGAAATCGCTGTTCATGCAGACATCCGCCTCCCGGCAGCTCACATGGAGGCCGCACTGGGCCATCATACAGTTCAGGGCCACGGTCTTGATGGCCACGGTCTTCCCGCCGGTATTGGGCCCCGTTATGACTATCCCTCTATAATCATCTCCTATGCGGAAATCCTGGGGGACGCAGTTGTCCCTGTCCATCAGGGGATGGCGGGCCTCCTTCAGCAGGATGCGCCGTCCGGTGTTAATCCGGGGCCGGGTTCCGTGGAGCTCCATGCTCAGCTTCCCCTTTGAAAAGATGAAGTCCAGCTTCTCCATGGTCCGCAGGTTCTGTGCCATGGCCTCCCCGCTCTCCGCCACCTGGGCGGTGAGGGTGTAGAGGATCCGGCGCTCCTCATTCTCCTCGTCTATCATAAGGAGCGAGAGCTCCTCGCTGTGCTTCGCCACTGCGGCAGGCTCTATGAACAGGGTGCTGCCTGTGGCGGATTTGTCGATGACGCTTCCGGATATCCGGAATTTATACTCCTTCTTCACCGGCACGCACAGGCGGCCGTTCCGGAAGGTGCTGTAGCTGTCGGACATGCACTCCTTATGGCTCTTCATGATTCCGTCGGCCTTCTCCTTCATCCGCTCCTTTGTCCGCTGGATGTCGGCGCGGATGCCATGCAGCAGCTTGGAGGCATAATCGTCCACCTGGCCGCTGCGGATCTGGACATGGATGGCCTCCCGAAGATCCGCCAGTCCGTCCAGGTTCTCCTCATAGTAGGGCAGGGACAGCTCCAGGGCCTTGCCTCTGTTCAGGTAGTCCTTCAGCCGCTTCACCGCCGTCAGGGCGCTCTCTATCTGCTCCAGCTGGGCTGCCGTCAGGCAGTCGCCCCGGCTCGCCACGGCCAGGAGCGTCCCGATGCCCTCCATGGACACCAACGGCGGCGTCCCCTCCTTTTCCAGCAGCGTCCTGGCCTCCGTGGTCTCCCGCTGGCGCAGGGCGAGCTCCGTCTCCGACAGGCAGGGCTCCTGCTCCATGATTCTCTGCCTTGCCTGCTCCGTCAGGGCAAGCTGCGCCCATTTTTCCTTTATTTTGTCGAATTCCAGGATTTCCTCTGTCTTTCTCATGACCTCTCCTCTTTCATTTTCACAGTTAATGGTTTTTATGTTTCCCCTTTTCCGTACAAGACTGTGCATCAAAAAAGAGCACACCTATACAGATATGCTCTCTAAGTCAAAATCATTCTCTTTCCAAAGCCGGATGCCCATCGCTCTAAGAAAGAGCCCAAATCAGCATCCCACCTATGACAACACGGGAAAAAGTCTCTATACGAAGCACATTGTACGGCCGCCGGCTGCATCGCCGGCATGTTGAGCAGACCTGTGGAATCCACAGGCGGCTACTCTCTGCAATATTTATTTTGCAGAATCCTCCATCACAATGCTTCGCATAAAGTCCTCCCTTTCTTTTTTATCCTCACAGGCCGTCAGCCTTCCGCAGGCGCGAATCCGCCCCGGGGCCCGGTGCTTTTACCAGTCTACCCTATCCCGGCGGCTCTGTCAAGCATTTTGTCGCTGGCACGCCTGCCAGCTGCGCGCCTGCCGCCGTCTCTCCGTCCCATCTTATAGAGCTCCTCCGTGGCCAGCCTGGTCTTTGCCACCACGTCCCCGCCCTCTGTGGGGAAGCAGTAGTAGAGCAGGTCCCCATTGCCGATGCAGATCACGTCCCCCACCTCGTACCAGTAATAGTCCGCGTACAGGCTGTAGGAGGCGCCCGGCTTCTGCCCATAGTCCAGCTTCCCGTCGCAGCCCGTCAGGTGGAAGCCCGCCGCCGTGTGGCGCAGCCGCCCCTTCCCTACCCGGTAGACGCTCTTCGTGTCCACCATCACGCAGATGTCCACAGCCACGTCCAGCAGATAGCTTCCCTGCTCCAGCTCCCTGCGCACACTCTCCCGCTCCCAGCGGTACCAGTCGGGGATATGCTCAAACTCCGTCTCCCCCTCCACCGCCTCCATATAGCCGTACTCCGTCAGCTCATAGGCCTTTCCGCAGCTGCCGCAGGAAATCCGGCTGCCCTGGCCCAGCATCTGCCCTTCCGTGCCGCAATGGGGGCATTTGTACAGCACGCGGTTCAGGCAGTCCGCCCGGAAGTCTTCCGCGATGCGGATTCCGTTCTCCTGCTGCCAGCGGAAATTGTCGAAGCCAAACCTCTCCTGGATCGCTTCGTTCAGCTCCCCGGCGGATTTCTCCTGAATCTCCTCCGGAGACAGCAGATACTCCATATCCGCGCTCACGTCCACCTTGCGCAGCTTCAGGTTGTTGTACAGGGGGTCTCTGGCGAAGGCCCCGTAGGTGCGGATCATCACCACCGGGACACCCAGTATCTTCAGGCATTTCCCCAGGCTGTCCGGCAGGGGCGTGGCAGTGCCGTCGAAGCTGTAGCTGGCCTCCGGGAAGAGGAGCACGGAGCTTTTCAGGTCCTTCACCGCATACAGCATGTCCCGCACCAGCGCCATGTCCGTGACGAACTTCCTGGTAGGGATGCAGCCGATGGCGCGCAGGAGCCAGTTCTTGCCCACGAAGCCGTCGGAGGTGCATACGGTGTTGAAGGGCCTGGGATACAGGATGGTGGCCGCGATCTTCAGGTCGATGAAGCTGGAATGGTTCATGAGAACCAGGCATGGCTCCCCCTTTCCCAGGCGCTCCATGCCGATTTCCCTGTATGTGAAATGCGTGGCCCGGAGATCTTGTATGGACAGGAGCTTCAGCAGCAGCCTGAAAATCCATGTAGGCCTCACAGGGCTCCGGTGGATTCCCATGGGCCGCACCAGCACCTTCTCGATAGGCATCTCTTTTATTTTTATCTTCATGTACCGCCCCTCATTTTGCCCCGCGGCCCCTTACCGCGTGACGCTCCCCTGGCTTTGTCTGATGTCCGCCTAAAGCGCCTCCTTATTGCAGTGTCGGAATCCCCTTTCACAGTGTCCGCCCCTGCCATGCATCCCATGCCAGCAGGCCGCCCTGCTTTACTCCGCTATATAGGTAGGCGCGTTCTTCGGGCTCCTCCCCTTGATGACGTTATGGTAATACGCATAGGTCATGGGGGTGTCCTTCTTCAGGATGTCCGCGTCCAGCACCTTGCCCAGGAACACAGTGTGGGTGGATGTCTCCATCTTGTCGATTACCTCGCAGACGATGTAGGCACAGGCATCGGTGACCACCGGCAGGAAGCCCTTCACCCCATAGTCCACCTCGTCGAACTTATTGTTGTCCCTGCCGCTCTTGAAGCCGAAGGTGCCGATGATGCCGGGCCTGGAATTCTCTCCCAGGATGGAGATGGCGAACTTCCCGGTGTCCTGGATGCACTGGTTGGTGTAGTTGTCGTGGTTGATGCTCACAGCGATGGTGGCGGGCTCCGATGTGATCTGCATGGCGCTGTTGGCCGTGCAGCCGGTGGCCCTGCCCTTGTCCCAGGTGCTGACTACGTATACGCCGTAGGATAATTGATGGAATGCGCTTTTGTTCATGATTATTCTCCTCTCTTTCCTGCTTTTTGTTCTTAAGGAATTTTGATAAGAATAGCTTACTTTATAGGGCTGGAAATGTCAACAAAAACCTCCTTCAATCAGGCTTTTGGAAATCTCCCCAAAAGCCTGCTATACTTTAGCCAGGAT
>CAJUFO010000023.1 GCA_910585615.1 uncultured Acetatifactor sp. | reverse complement strand
CGGTTTCGGGCGACCCTATGTTTATCTTTTCATAGGGGATGCTGAACAGTTACAATAAACTGTGATAAGCCAAGATAAAAAGTCCTTGGAAATTCTGGGTTTTTTTAGTGTTTTCCCCGCGTGTGCGGGGGTGAGCCTCATCGTCACAAATGCATGGCTTTTCGTATCCAGTTTTCCCCGCGTGTGCGGGGGTGAGCCTCATCTTGGCGCACGAACACGGCGAACCGCTTGGTTTTCCCCGCGTGTGCGGGGGTGAGCCTAGACTACCTCATCAAGCGGATATTCTGATTCTGTTTTCCCCGCGTGTGCGGGGGTGAGCCATTCCCATAAGCTTCTCTTTTTCTGCGCTTGGCAGTTTTCCCCGCGTGTGCGGGGGTGAGCCTATATACATATCCAACAGTAACGTAAAAGAGTAGTTTTCCCCGCGTGTGCGGGGGTGAGCCTTTGCTTCCCATTTTTATTCCTCCTTTAAAATTGTTTTCCCCGCGTGTGCGGGGGTGAGCCTCAAGTCTTTTACTGTAAAGTAGTCAAGCGGTAGTTTTCCCCGCGTGTGCGGGGGTGAGCCTGATTTCTGGATGTCCAGGCTATCATTTGGAGAGTTTTCCCCGCGTGTGCGGGGGTGAGCCTACGGTACGCAACGGCCCGGAAAACCGCTGTGGGTTTTCCCCGCGTGTGCGGGGGTGAGCCTACTGCGGTTCGCCAATATAAGTGACATTACGCGGTTTTCCCCGCGTGTGCGGGGGTGAGCCTGCCGCAATCGACACGTACCCAATAGTCATCAAGTTTTCCCCGCGTGTGCGGGGGTGAGCCTATGGGTGGGGATCCAATTCGGCTGTATAATCGGTTTTCCCCGCGTGTGCGGGGGTGAGCCCAGACAGCGTCACAGAAATGGGGAGAGATAAAGGTTTTCCCCGCGTGTGCGGGGGTGAGCCTAAGCCAGCACGCGTTGTAATCTATGGCGTTGTGTTTTCCCCGCGTGTGCGGGGGTGAGCCTAATTATGGCAGAAAAGGCTATTAACATTGTTAGTTTTCCCCGCGTGTGCGGGGGTGAGCCTAGTTTTTCCTTGATGGATTTTGTCCTGCTGTCGTTTTCCCCGCGTGTGCGGGGGTGAGCCTGTCCCTGTGCTTTCCCGTCAGCGTCAGCTTTGGTTTTCCCCGCGTGTGCGGGGGTGAGCCTCAACGTCCGCAGATTCCCCCACGCTTTGGCCGGTTTTCCCCGCGTGTGCGGGGGTGAGCCTAGTATGCTTTTGGGCTTCGGCCCTATTCTTCTGTTTTCCCCGCGTGTGCGGGGGTGAGCCTTGCCTTTCCTGGAATATGACCTCCGGTATGCTGTTTTCCCCGCGTGTGCGGGGGTGAGCCTATGATAATATCGAAAAAGACAAGTTGAGAATAGTTTTCCCCGCGTGTGCGGGGGTGAGCCTAATTGCATCGAATCCGGCTGCCTTAAGCTTAGGTTTTCCCCGCGTGTGCGGGGGTGAGCCCGGGCAAAGTTGTCACGCAATTCTGGAAACAAAGTTTTCCCCGCGTGTGCGGGGGTGAGCCTGTTTGTAAAGCCGTATATGGGGCTTGTAAGGGGTTTTCCCCGCGTGTGCGGGGGTGAGCCTGCTACAAAAAACAGCTGGAAAAGGAAAAAGAAGTTTTCCCCGCGTGTGCGGGGGTGAGCCTGTATGTCCTGAAGTGTTTGAGAGAAAGGAGTAGTTTTCCCCGCGTGTGCGGGGGTGAGCCTAATACAGATGGAGGTGGTGCAAATGAGCGAAGGTTTTCCCCGCGTGTGCGGGGGTGAGCCTGTGTCGCCTCCCCAACTGTCAGAATCAGATCTGTTTTCCCCGCGTGTGCGGGGGTGAGCCCTATGGGGACATGCTAGAGAGCTTCCAGCAAACGTTTTCCCCGCGTGTGCGGGGGTGAGCCTTGGGATATGGCATGCTGTCTGAGGAAGAACATGTTTTCCCCGCGTGTGCGGGGGTGAGCCTAGCGCATATAAGTCCCAGTAAGCCCACTGCGCGTTTTCCCCGCGTGTGCGGGGGTGAGCCCAATTGCGCCATGACTTCTTTTACCCTGTTTGCGTTTTCCCCGCGTGTGCGGGGGTGAGCCTAAGAGCTGTTGCTGGCGACCTTTTTAACACAAGTTTTCCCCGCGTGTGCGGGGGTGAGCCTAGAGACCGGCCTTTGTAATAAATCGTACATCCGTTTTCCCCGCGTGTGCGGGGGTGAGCCTAGACTGGCCTGATGCTGAAAGCAATAGATGTGGTTTTCCCCGTGTGTGCGGGGGTGAGCCTATCGGCCTTGGCAACGTTCCAAATGTGACCACGTTTTCCCCGCGTGTGCGGGGGTGAGCCTGGGAGACCCGGCTTGACCAACAGGACGCCATGGTTTTCCCCGCGTGTGCGGGGGTGAGCCCACGGGAATATCAGGCATGCTTAGTCCAATAGCGTTTTCCCCGCGTGTGCGGGGGTGAGCCTGCTACAGCAGGTACAATTACTGTAATCAATAGGTTTTCCGGAGTAAAGCTTGCTGTGATAAGTTAGCAGAGGCCATAATGCTCTGGCGGTCGCAAACGTCGTGGGAAAGGCCAAACAGTAGGAGGTGCCAATTCCAAATGGAAATAGGACATGGAGTAAAGTACAGACGACTTCATATCGAAGACTACAAGAAAGAGATACCTGCGGAACAGGGAAATGCAACAGGAGTGTATGCCCTTGAATGGATTATCGGAAACTCTGACACCAACACGGACTTTAGATGGATAGCCTGCTGGATATGATTCTTAGAAGCAAAAACCTGAATGCCGCATATTCAGAAGGGGGAATCAAACACAAGCCCAACCCGGTCTGAGGGGTAAAAATACCAAAGGAAGAGAAAGGAAAAGTAAGGGAATTAGGAGTACCGGTTGTGATAGACTGGGTGGTATAGCAAGCAACCGCACAGGAATTAGTACCCCAGCGCATGAATCCTTGAGCAATCAGCCCTGGCTGTCCACCCCAGCACTGCGCTGCCGTCAGTAAACGATGCCCCGCATCGCTTCCTTCCTCCGCCTTGTCCTGGCGCGGACATCAAGCACTGATTACTCGGAAATTCAAGCACCGGCGTACTAGCCCTGCAGCCCCCTGGCCTGCCTGTCCATGTCCTCGATGACGATGTCATGGATCTCCCCCAGGGAAGCGCAGTATTCCAGCACCTTCCAGGGCTCATTGGTGTGGTAATGGATCTTGATCAGCTCATCGTCCCCCACCGCCAGCAGACAGTCGCCCTTAAAGTTCTCCGTGAAATAATCCGTAATCGTATCTTCGTCCAGATTTTCACCCTCTATCAGCAATTGCGTGTCGTATCGAAATTCCAGCATGGTCATCCATCCTCCTGTTTTTTGAAGT
Organism: uncultured Acetatifactor sp.; assembly: GCA_910585615.1. Taxonomy (GTDB): domain Bacteria; phylum Bacillota; class Clostridia; order Lachnospirales; family Lachnospiraceae; genus Acetatifactor. Next base: position 53,923 of record CAJUFO010000023.1, on the reverse strand, counting down.
CCCGGCCCCAAAGGGCCACCCTCATTATATAATGGAACGAACCCATAACGCAAGCTTCTTTTTCCAGGGCTCTGCCGGCCTTGTCAAATCCTACCGGTTCAGCGGCTTCCTGGAAAAGGCCTCCCGGTAGGCGGTGGCGGTGACGCCCTCATAGCGCTTGAAGAGCCGCATGAAATATTTCTCGTCCCCGATGCCCACCTGGGTGCCAATCTCCGCCAGGGTCAGCTTCGGCGTGGAGGTCAGGAGGTTCTTCGCCACCCGGATGCGCTGGCGGTTCAGATATTCGGTGATGGTGCACCCGCTGTAGCGCTTGAAGACGGAAGTCAGGTAGGAGGGATGGTAGCCGAACTTCTCCGCGATGCCCGCCACGGACAGGGCAGTGTCGAAATTGAGCTCCAGCCATTCCATCAGGTCCGCGATGCCCAGGGGGACTTTCTCGTTCTGCTGCATCAGGTGACGGCGGAAGAAGCATTCATGGGTCACCTCCAGCAGCAGGGTGCTCTGGGCATAGCTGCACTGGGTGGAGGACAGGCTCCCTAAGCGCTTGGCCAGATCCAGGAGCTGCACGAACAGCACATTGACCCGGCTGTTGGCGGACAGCGTGCCGGTCTCCGGAAGGATGTACCGGGGGCGGTTCTCGTCCGGGAACAGGGCGGCCTCCGGGGGTTCCTCGTAGACGGCGCTGACTTCCGCGTCGAAGTGGAAATGGGTCCAGTAGAAGCCCAGCTCCCCCTGGGAGGCCCGGGTGCCGAAATGGCATTCCCCGGGGAACAGCAGCACGAACTGCCCGGGGCTCAGCGCATAGTCCCTCTGGCCGGACTGGATGTGCAGGGTGCCCCTGGTGACGGAGATGAGCTCATAGGACTGGATGGTGCGCTTGGAATGGAGGAACTGGTCCTCATTGTTGAGATTGCCCGCGGACAGGAAACGGACCGGTCTGGAGGCATCTGATACCAGGTACAACATCTATGATTTGTCCACCTTTCATTGAAAACTGTATGTTGCGTTTATTTATGAAAATGATAACATAGTTCTTGGGAACAGGCAATTCCCGTTTTGGAGATATTCGTATTTGTACACATCTGAATATGAGACGGACCGCAAGGATACATGCCGCCTGGCGGCAGAATGGAGGATGGACATGAAAAAAACGGCAAAAGAGGTAAATGTCAGCCAGGTAAAGGTGGCGGACGGATTCTGGAGCGGGATGCAGGAGAAAGTCATAGATGTAGTCATCCCTTTCCAGGAGAAGGTGTTGAACGACGAAGTCCCCGGGGTGGCGAAGAGCCACGCGATCGAGAACTTCCGCATCGCCGCTGGCTTGAGCCAGGGTGAGTTCTACGGGATGGTGTTCCAGGACAGCGACCTGGCGAAATGGCTGGAGGGCGTGGCCTATTCCCTGTCCGTGAAGCCGGATCCGGCGCTGGAGAAGCGGACGGACGACATCATCGATATCATCGGGAAGGCCCAGCAGCCCGACGGCTATCTGAATACCTACTTCACCATCAAGGAGCCCGAGCACCGCTGGCAGAACCTCCACGAGTGCCATGAGCTCTACTGCGCCGGGCATATGATGGAGGCCGCCGTGGCCTATTTCGACGTCACCGGGAAGGATAAGCTCCTGCATGTGATGGAGCGCATGGCCGACCATATCATAGACCGCTTCGGCCCCGAGGAGGGCAAGGAGCACGGCATCCCGGGACACCAGGAGGTGGAGATCGGCCTGATGAAGCTCTACCGGGCCACGGGGAAAGAGAAGTACAGGGACATGGCGAAATATTTCCTGGAGGAGCGGGGGAAGAATCCGGACTATTTCCACCAGGAGAAACTGAAGCGCGGCTGGCAGCACTGGGGGCAGTACAGCATCGAGGCCATGGACGTGACCTACAACCAGGCCCATGAGCCCATCTACGACCAGAAGGAGGCGGTGGGCCATGCGGTCCGCGCCCTGTATATGTACACTGCCATGGCGGATGTGGCAGGGGCGGACGGGGACGAGAGGATGTATCAGGCCTGCCGGACCCTGTGGGACAATGTGGTGAACAAGAAGATGTACATCACCGGCGCCCTGGGCGGGAACCCGGAGGGGGAGGCCTTCTCCAACAATTACGAGCTGCCCAACGACATGGCCTACGCGGAGACCTGCGCCTCCATCGCCATGGTGTTCTTCGCCCACAGGATGCTTGAGATGGAGATGGACGGCGCTTACGCGGACATCATGGAGAAGGAGCTGTACAACAGCACCATCAGCGGCATGCAGCTGGACGGGAAGAAGTATTTCTATGTGAACCCTCTGGAGTGCGAGCCGGGAGTGTCCGGAAAGCTCTTCGGGTATCAGCACTCCCTGCCGGTAAGACCCGGCTGGTACGCCTGCGCCTGCTGCCCGCCCAACCTGGTGCGGCTGGTGACCTCTTTGGGGCAGTACTGCTGGAGCGAGAATGACTCCACCGTCTACTCCCACCTGATGATTGGGCAGAGGGCGCAGCTTGAGAAGGCGGACGTGACCGTGGAGACCAGCTACCCCTGGGAGGGGAGGACCCGTTATACCGTCGCGCCCAAGACGGAGGAGGCGTTCACCTTTGCCATACACATCCCTTATTATGTGAAGCCGGATGACGAAAGGGTGTCCCTGACCGTTAACGGAGAGCGGCTGGACGTTCAGGAGCTGGTGAGGAAGGGATATGCCTATATTACCAGGAAGTGGAAAGACGGGGATGTAATAGAGGTGGAGTTCCCCATGGAGGTGCGGAAAGCCTATGCAAACCAGCATGTGCGGGAGGATGCTGGCTGCGTGGCCCTGCTGCGTGGGCCTGTGGTCTACTGCTTCGAGGGCGTGGACAATGGGGATCTGATCCAGAGCCTGCGGATTCCCAAAGAGCTGAAGGCGGAGGCTGTGACCTGCGAGGAGGGCGTGCTGAAAGGAAATGTGCTGCTGAAATTTGAGGGTCTCCGCATGGTGGGCAGCGATGAGTTGTACAGCGAGGAGCCTCCCGTGAAGGAGAAAGCGCAGATGACGGCCATCCCTTACTACGCCTGGGCCAACCGGGGCGAGAACCAGATGCGGGTGTGGATGCAGGAAGAAGCATAATTTTTCATAGACTTTACGTTTCCGGCCTGGTATACTTTATTCCCGCGGGCAATGAGCCAAGCGGCCGTGCTTGCACGGCCAGTTGGCGAATGCCGCGAGGGTCAAATACCAAAGTGTCCGAAGGACACTTTCTGCTCTGCAGCGTTGCAAGCTTGATTTAGCCCGATAATGTCGTTGCATGTATAGGGGGATGAAAGAGTGCCTGGCGATAAAGAGATGACTAATTACCTGATTGACGTTTGCTCAAATCTACAGCGCATCAAAAAAGGCAGTGGACACGGAGAAGGAACTGGAGTACCAGATTGCTCTGGTCAAGGCGAAGCTGGAATCTTTCGGCATCGTCACGGAGAACCTGGACATGAAATGACCCATATCAGCCTGGCGGACGGCAGATGCAGAACCTTCGTATGGCATAAAAAAGCAACGGCTCCCTCTGGCATAGGATTCACTTTGCCGGGGGAGCCGTTGCCCCTTCCATCATCCATATATGGCTTCCCGCACGCCTATCGGAACCGTAGCGTCCCCTGAGATATCATCAGCACAAAGGCGATGATGCCACCCAAAGCATAGAGGCCATTTATGACCACGCAGAGCTTCATGAGCGTATGCTGGATTTTGCCCTTTGCATAGACTACGGCTGTGAATATTCCGCTGAAGATCATGAACACCGCGTAGCCGGAAATCATGATTTCCGCAGCCGGGGACTCCAAGGCCCAGGGGAAGCTGCGCAGGGGCAGGATGGTCCAGGGCAGGAATAGCATGATGATGCAGACAGCGGTTAAGACGGTTTGTTTCAGATTGTTGTTTTTCATAATGACCACTATTCCTTTCTTTATAAATGCTTTCTCATAAAAGTCTTGATTTCATGTCACAGGGAGCCGGAATTCCGCTCCACCGCCCCGTACCGCCTACAGGCCACAGCTAGGCACAGGAGCGTGGTGCCGATGCCGATGGGCACCATGGGAACCAGCTCTACCTTTGTGGAGAACAGCTCCGGCACCAGCTTGCCGTACTCCGTCATCAGCATGTAGAAGGGATAGTCCATGGGATAGCAGTACCACACCTTGGTATTCAGCATCAGCACCGAGGGCACGATGGAGGCCAGCCCAAGCCCCACAGAGAAGATGGGGGTTCGGATCAGCACGCCGATCATCCAGTACACAGCCGCTGCGGGAACCACGGCAGCGTAGATTAGGGAGGCGGCCCGGCACACATAGGGCAGGGGGAGCACGAAGTCGTAGTCATACAGCCTTGAGGCCAGCGCCGCCGACCCGTAATAAGCGATAATGGACAGGGCCAACTGCACCACGGTGAGGAACACCACCGCCAGGAACTTTGCCAGGCAAATCTTCCAGGCCGCCACCGGCAGGGAGAGACATTTCACCAGCCCGCGGCTGGAGATTTCCGTCTGGTTCATCAGCACCGTGCAGACGATCAGCGTGGCGGGGATCATGAACCAGGCCATGCCCATATATCCCTGGATGAAATAATTGTGCTCCGGGGAAATGTCGTAGGAACCCAGGAAGTTCACATTGGCGTTCATGGCCGAGGGCAGCCACATCATCACAGCCGGAATCAGCAGGATCAAAAAAATCTTCGACCGGCGTATCTTCAACAGCTCCACGCCGAAGAGGGAGAACAGGGTAAGCGGACGAAATTCCGTTTTCATGCAAAGTACCTCCTGATAGATTGATAAACGCGCTCCGCGGCGCAGAGCAGGACGCCCTCCCCCAGGCACAGACAGACCGTCCACAGCGCCGCCTCCCTGCCCGGAAGCTCATGCAGCATCCGATAAGGGCCGCAGAAAGGCACAAGCGCCAGGACATCGCTGACGGAAGACGAGCTGGCAGGCAACATGGAGGCGAAGAAGACCAGAATCACCCCGGCCCCCAGGCTGATCCACATGTTCCGGCACATGGAGGAGAGGAGCAGCATGGCCGCACCGGTGGGCAGCAGCACGGCGAACGCAAAGGCCATGCCAGTCAGTATCCGGAGGCTTTCGCCCGGCCTGTCCGGGAACCAGCGCATGCAGCACAGGGTCAGGGAGGCCGTCTCCAGGCACAGGGGAATCAGGCAGGCGGACAGCAATATCCCGAGCTTCCCCAGGAACAGGCCGGAGGGCCCAAGGGGCAGGGACTGGGCTTTCTGGAGCCCATTGTCCGCGTACTCCGTATGGTAGAGCAGGCAGGCTCCGCAGACCAGGAGGAAGATGTTCAGTTGCGCCATCAGCTGCCAGTTGGCCTCCATGAGGATCTGGAAAGGGCTGCCCGGCTGGGAGGTAAAGATTTCCGCCCGCAGGGCCATGTTCACTACAGGCACCAGAGCCGCCAGCGCGCCGCCGCCGAGAAAGGCCTGGCAGAAGCCGGTACGCTTCATTTTCCGCGTCTCCAGGAAAGGCATGCAAAAGGGACTTATGTAAGCTGTCATCTGCGCTCACCTCGATTCCGGTTGTCGATGTCGATCATGGCGAGAAAGGTCTCCTCCAGGTCGCGGGTGGGCAGGCCCGCGGCATCCGCGGTGCGCTTCAGGGACGCCATAGTTCCCTCGAACAGGAGCCTGCCGTGGTTCAGGATGCCGAAGTCGTCCGCCATCAGCTCCACCTCCGGCAGCAGGTGGGAGGACACCAGCACCGTGCAATCGTACTTTTCCGGCAGGGAGCGCACCAAAGTGCGTATCTCATGGATGCCGATGGGGTCCAGCCCGTTGGTGGGTTCGTCCAGGATCAAAATGGGCGGATGGCCCAGCAGCGCCCCGGCAAGGCCCAGCCGCTGCTTCATGCCCAGGGAATACTTTTTTGCCAGCCGCTTTCTGTGCTCGGTGAGCCCTACGATTTCCAGGGCATCCTCCACGGCGGATCTGGGCAGCTGCAGGATGCGGCGCAGGATCTCCAGGTTCTCCTCCCCGGTGAGGTTCCCGTAGAAAGCGGGAGCCTCAATGAAGGAGCCCATGTCCCGCAGGATGGCCAGCCTGTCTTTTGGGTAGGTCCTGCCATTGATATGGAAGCTTCCGCTGCTGGGCTTCGTCAGCCCCAGGAGCATCTTCATGGTGGTGGACTTCCCGGCGCCGTTGGGGCCCAGGAAGCCGTAGACGCTGCCTTTCTTGATATGGAGGCTTAGGTTGGATACAGCGGTGAAGTTGCCGTAGGATTTCGTGAGATTCTCGGTCTCGATGATGTTCGCGCTCATGTCAGACTCCTTTTCGCATTCTTTTTTGCAATCGGGGTTTGCCGATTTGCTAAGGCCAGTATAACGTCTCCTCTTTACGGCAACCTTCCCGCAACCTTACAATTACCTTATATTTTCGCAACTTTATGAAAATAAGGGGAAAATGTGGTATTATTACCTTAGAGAGAGGTGCTGAGCATGGAATACGATTATCTGAAGCAAAAAAGAATCCTGCTTGTGGACGATGAGGAGGAGCTGCGGGAGTTAGTCACGTCTATCCTGACTCAGGAGGGATATGCGCAGGTGCGGACGGCAGGGACTGTGGCGGATGCGCTTTCCCTGGCGGAGGCCTGGAAGCCGGAGCTGGCCATCCTGGACGTGATGCTGCCGGACGGGGACGGCTTTGAACTGCTTTCGAAACTGCGTGGGAAAGGGGACATCCCAGCGCTGTTTTTGACGGCCAGGGGAGAGGAGGAGGACAAGTTCCGGGGCTTCGGACTGGGAGCGGACGACTATGTGGTAAAACCATTCCTGCCCAGGGAGCTGCTGTTCCGCATAGCCGCTGTCCTGCGGCGCTCCTATAAGGAGGAATGCCCCAGGGTAAAGCTGGCGGCCTGCGAGCTGGACTTCGAGCGGGCTGAGGTTCTGCGTGGGGAGGAGCGACTGCCCCTCACCGCCAAGGAGTTCGAGCTGCTTGGTGCCCTGTACCGCAATGCGGGCCGCATCGTCACCATAGACGGGCTCTGCGAGGCTGCCTGGGGAGACAATCCCTATGGCTACGAGAATTCCCTCATGGCCCATATCCGCCGCATCCGTGAGAAAATAGAGGAAAATCCGTCAAAGCCCGTATCCCTGCTGACGGTGAAGGGCCTGGGGTACAAGCTGGTGCTTGCCGGGAAGTGAGAAATTGCGGGAACCCGTTAAATACGCCGAAATGGATGCGACCGGGCATGGCAATGCGCTCAGAGGGCATACTGCTCATGACGGCAGAAGGAAGGGGCATGGAATGAAAGGGACAATCAGGCTGATAAGGAGATTCCTGCTGTTGACGGTGTGCGTGGTGCCAGTGCTCTTCTTTCTGAATCTGGCTATGTTCATCGCCTATACATGGCGGGAGAGGAGCGACAACGGCGGCTGGCAGGCGGCTATCAAGGTGGGGGAGGAGCTGTCCCTAGGCAGCGACGGCCAGTACCATCTCTCGGCGGCAGGGCAGCAGATACTGGCGGACTATGACGCCTGGGGCATCCTGGTGGAGGACGGGACAGGGGATGTCATCTGGCACAGCGCAGGTCTCCCGGTGGAGATACCGCTGCACTATTCTGCGGCGGAGATCTCCTGGTACACCAGGGGCTACATCGCGGATTATCCCACCACAGTTGGGGCAAGGGAAGACGACCTTGTCGTCCTGGGGCATCCAAAGACCGCCTACTGGAAGCTGCTGTGGAACACCTTCGACTATGGCATAATTGCGGGGCTGCCCAGGATGCTGCTGAGCTTCCTGCTGCTGAACGGCGCTCTGGTCTTCCTGATTTACATGATTCTGGGCACGGGCATCTTGCGGTCCGTGAAGCCTGTGGTACAGGGCATGGAGGCGCTGCCGGAGCAGGACGTGCATGTCAGAGAGAAGGGCTTCCTCTCCGGGGTGGCTGGGGCGGTGAACCAGGTCAATGAAAAGCTCAGAGCCCAGGAGCGGGCGCTGCGCAAGCGAGAGAACGCCAGGGCGGACTGGATATCCGGCGTTTCCCACGACATCCGCACCCCTCTGACCATGGTGCTGGGATATGCGGCCAAGCTGGAGGAGGACGGGGCGCTGCCGGAGGAAGCCAGGAGTAAGGCCAGGGTCATCCGGCTCCAGAGCGTGAAGATAAAGAACCTGGTGGGGAACCTGAATCTGGCTTCCAAGCTGGAGTACCAGATGCAGCCGGTGCGGATGGAGGAGCTGAACCTGACGGCGGTGCTGCGCCAAGCGGCGGCCGATTTTGCCAACGAGAATCTGGAGGGGAGGTACCCGATTGACTTTCGGTGCCAGGAGGGGATTGGCGCGTGCAGGATGCGGGGGGACAGGGAGCTGCTGCAGAGGGCGGTCTACAATGTGCTGAGCAATTCCAGGCAGCACAATCCCGAGGGCTGTAGCCTCTTTATGGAGCTGGCGGCGGAGACGGGAAAAGAGGGAAAGGCAGGAAAAGCCAGAATTCGGCTGTTCGATGACGGTGTGGGGGTGAGCGAGGAGCAGCTTGAGACGCTGCGCAGCACCCCCCACTATATGATGGACAGCGGAACCGGGGTGCAGCTACGACACGGGCTGGGACTTCTGATTGTGCGCCAAATCGTGAAGGCCCATGGAGGGCAGGTGAGGCTGGATTGCGGGCCGGAGGGGGGATTTCTGGTGGAGATTGTCCTGGATATGCTTTAGACAAATCCGAGTGCTACAGATTCGCCTTCCAGATGACATACAAAAACGATGCTGCCCGCCTTTTCCGATTCTGCCTGGCACATGTCCCCAGCATAGGAAAAGCAAGCAGCGCCGCCTGCAATCACACTCCCCGGTAGATGCACAGGGCATCGGACAGCTTCAAGGTATCCATACATTCCCTGCCTCCAGAGGTCTTTCGGAAGAGCTGCAGGGTGCCGATGCCGCCTCCGCCACCCCACAGAGGGGCATCCTCCCTGTCCCCATCCGGGTCTTCGTACTGTAGATGTAGCATCTGGCGCTTGGTACAGCTTCCGGAGAGCTTTACCACCATGTTTTTATTCTGGGCCAGCACATGCCAGACGAACCGCTTGCCGGTTTCCTTGGTCTCCCATTTGCAGCGGGCGAACTGGAAGCTCTCCCCCATGTAGGTCAGCTGCAGCATCAGCCGGGGCCGCAGGGGAAATAGGAGGAATCTGAGGCGCAGGCAGTCCAAGGCTACCACGGAGTGGCGCAGCTCCTTGTCCGAGCGCAGGCTCAAAAGCTTCCCGCAGGCGAACTGGAACCAGGGTCTGTTAAAGCTGCGGCCCCAGTGCTTGTCCGCATAGCCGTAGCTTGTCTCCGGGGTCACCTCATAGGACACCCCGTCCAGCGTGACGCTGCCCTGGAAAAAGCTGCGGATGCCCTCCCCGTGCCAGAAGCTGTCCAGCCTGCGGAAGGCCTCGGCGAGCCTGTTGCAGAGGCCGCCTGTGTGGCAGGACACGGCCTTTTGCACCTTTACGTCCCATTCTATGGTGCCCGCCTCCGTCATGCGGGAGCGGTGCCTGGCCTCCTTCGGCGTCACCTCCAGATTGCCCGTAATCCGGTCTTCACTGTAGAGGAAAGGGCCTGTACATGGATCCTCTATCTGCATGACCAGAGGGCTGCCCGTAGCCTGCAGCGCGGAAATCGGGTAGAAGGCGTGGAACTGCCTGCCGCCGTTCCCCTCCTCATCGGGGAAAGCGCCGGCCTTTATCATCACATAGGAGGGCCGCATGCCCCGCTTCTTGAAATAGGGATGCTGGCCTAATATGGGCCGGGCCGCGCCCAGACCGGGATTGATGATGAAGAACTCCACGAAAAAGGTGCGGGCCTCCCCGGTTCCTGGCTGTACGCCGGAAAAGGAATGCCACCAGCGCATGTAGCCTCTTTTCGCCAGGGAGCCTCGCAGCATATGTGAATTTCTCGTCAGGTCAGACAGATTCATCCTTTGTCTTTGCCTCGTTTCCTTGGTGGGGATTCTCTGTTGCGGTTCCGTATCAGAATCATAACAATATTTTGTAGCAGATAAAGGTATTATAATACCAGATATAGAAAATGACAAGAGTGTTACGAAATTATTTAAAATTTGTGACCGGAAAAAGATTGAATTCGGATGCGTTTTATATTAAGCTGGAAGTAAGATAAGGAAGGCGGAGGATGACATGAAGAGACTGTTGGTGACAGGGGCATCGGGATTTATGGGCAGCAGGGTGGCGGATTTCTATCGGGGGAAATATGAGGTCTGCGCCCCCGGGCATGGGGAGCTGGACATTACGGACGAGGTGGGGGTCATCGCGAGATTCCGTGACTGGAGGCCGGATTACGTGGTGCACTGCGCGGCCATCTCGGACATTGGGCAGTGCGACAGGGAGCCGGAGCGCTCCCGGAGGATTAACGTGGAGGGCGCAGTGAACATAGCAAAGGCGGCAGGGCTGGTGGGCGCCAAATGCCTGCTGTGCAGCTCGGATCAGGTGTATGCGGGAAGCGCTGTCAGGGGGCCTCACAGGGAGGCGGAAGCGGTGCGGCCGGGCAACCTCTATGGCCGGGAAAAGCTGGCCGCCGAGGAGCGGTGCATGGAGGCGAATCCGGACAGCGTGAGCTTGAGGCTGTCCTGGATGTATGACGCGCGGACGCTGAACCCGGGGGAGCACAGCGATTTCCTGCGGACGCTCCTGGCAAAGCTCCGGACCTCGGAAACCCTGCGCTATCCTGCGAACGACATGCGCGGCATCACGGACGTGAACCAGGTGGCGGAGAAACTGGAGGCGGCCTTTGACCTGGAGGGCGGCGTCTACAATTTCGGCGCGCCGGGCACAAAATCGATGTTCGACATGGTGCATTCCCTTTTCGAGAGGCTTGGCTGGGGGACGGAGCGGCTCGCAAGGGACGGGGAGGCCTATGCGGAGAGCCCGAGGGACCTGACCATGAGCCAGGAGAAGCTAAACGGCAGCGGCATCTTCTTCACGAATACGGAGGAGAGGCTGCTGCGAATCCTGGAAGAGAATTAAGCTTGGGTGGGGATAGCTTTTCTGGATTCTGCTGCCCATGGCCTTGTCCGGGAACCATTTACGATATATAAGGAGAGAGAAAGATGCCACCACTAAGCGTAATGATAAAGCCCTCCTCGGGCAACTGCAACATGAACTGCACATACTGCTTCTACTGCGACGAGATGCGCAACAGGGCGCAGCCCTCCTACGGTTTCATGACGGAGGAGACCCTGAAGAATGTGATCCGCAGGACGCTGCTTAGGGCCGAAGGCTACATCAGTTATGCCTTCCAGGGCGGGGAACCCACCCTGCGGGGACTGGATTTCTTCCGAAAGGTCATGGAGTACCAGAAGCTGTACAACAGGCGGGGCATCCGTGTCTCAAATGCCTTCCAGACCAACGGATACGCCCTGGACGATGACTGGTGCCGCTTTTTTGCCCGGCACCGGTTCCTGGTGGGCCTGTCCGTGGACGGCACGAAAGAAATCCATGATTCCCTGCGGCGGGGCAGAGGGGACATGGGGCCTACCTTCGACAGGGTGGCGGCCGCTGCCGGGCTGCTGGAGAGGCACGGGGCGGAGTACAACATCCTCACGGTGGTGACCAGGCAGGTGGCGGAGAACATCAAAGAAATATATCGGTTCTACGATAAAAAAGGATGGAAATACCAGCAATACATCGAATGCCTGGATCCTCTGGAGAAGGAATGGGGACAGGAGCCCCACTCCCTGACGCCGGAGGCCTATGGTCGGTTTCTGGTTGATTTATTCACGTTGTGGCATGAGGACTGGCGGCGGGGGCGGATGCCCTACAACCGCAAGTTCGAGAACTATGTGGCCATCCTCCTGGGGCGCATGCCGGAGTCCTGCGAGCAGAGGGGCGTCTGCGGCATGCAGATGGTAGTGGAGGCGGACGGCAGCGTCTACCCCTGCGATTTCTATGTGATGGACAGATACCGGCTGGGGAATTTCAACACGGACCGGGTGGACGACATTGACGCGAAGCGCCGGGAAATCGCGTTCGTGGAGGAATCCGGGAAGGTTTCGGAGGTCTGCAGGAGCTGCGGGTATTACAGGGTCTGCAGGGGCGGATGCCAGAGGAGCAAGCTGTTCTACCCGGAGGAGAAGGGATACAGGAGCTACTTCTGCGAGGGGTACAGGATGTTCTTCCGGGAATGCCTGGGGAGGCTCCAGGAGATGGCGGACTGGGTGGAAAAGGGCGCGGACAAAAGAAAGCATTCAGAATCAGGAAAGCCGCGGCGGTAGATGCTATACTGGCAATGGCATCCGGGACAGCATGTCCGGGCAGATGCCGAAAAAACCGATTCGGAGGACGCGGCTTATGGAAGCGAATATTTTGGAGCATTACAGGAAGACGAGCACCTATACTTACGCAGGGGCCTACGGGGAGTATTTCCGCTCCCTGCCGGATGATATACCCATGCTGGGCAGACTGGTCTGCGGCCAGGTGATACACAGGGTCACCCTGAAGGAGGGCAACACCAATGCCAACGCCACACTGCTCTACGGCGATATGGACAGATACCCCTGGTACAGGATGCGCTGTGAGGATGATGTCCTGCTGACGGCCTCGGCCATGACGGCGGAGCTGTTCCGCATGGACGGGCGCGGGTTCGTGAGGGACAGGAAGACGGAAGACAAAATGGTGGTCACATGCCGCTATGTGTCCGTGCTCATGAGCGCGATCCTGAAGGCTAAAGGCATTCCCGCCAGATGCCGTGCCGGGTTCGCCCCTTATTTCAGGGAAGGGGTCAGCATGGATCATTGGATCAATCAGTATTACAGCCGGGAGGAGGGCCGCTGGGTCACCTTCGATGCGGACGGGTTCTATGAGGAGAACGGCATGCCCCTTACCCAGTACGACATACCGCAGGAGAGCTTTGACTGGGCGGCGCAGGCCTATCTGGCAGTGCGCAGGGGGGAGACGGACGGGAAGCAGTACCTTTATGCGGACTGTCTGGGAACCTGCTCCCTTCCCGCGCTGATTCGCTACCTGATCTATGATTTCCATGCATTGATGAACCAGGAGCTGACATACACCTTCCTGCCCGCTTATCTGGACGGGAGGCTGGAGCGGCTGACGGAAGAGGAGCTGGGGGAGCTGGATCTCCTTGCCGGGTGGATGGCGGAGCCGGACAAGTATTTCGGGGAGCTGTGCGGGCTCTGGGAGCGGGAGCGGAAGCTGCGGATTCTGAACAGCCCTTTGGTGGCGATATCCGTATAAAAAATTTTTTAGTATATTGTAATCGAAAGCCGTATATGCTATAATGTAAACGGTTATGACGACTGAAATATGCATGACAGCACCCCCTTCCTGTCACCAGTATTGGGGCGGTAATAGGAAGATTGTACCATATCAGAACACATATTGCATTGTACGGATAGTCCAAAATGCGCCGGGCGATTCGCTTACCATTCCCTGGTTCTGGCCTCCTTCCCCAGCCGGATCAGCTCAAGCTGGTACAGCGCCAGCGGAACCAAGGAAAATACCGCGAAAACGCCTCCCAACCAGGCCCTGGCCAGTATCCCCAGCGCCACGGACATGGCGAAGAGGAACAGCCAGGGGGCCCGCAGGTTCCTGTAGTACTGCATCCTGTCCTCGTAGGTGGAGTGGAGTTCGAAGGGCCGCCCGTCATTCTCCTTCTCCACGATGAACAGTTCCCGGTTGAAGGTGGTGGAATTGGTGGCGATCCGGCCGCCTTTTTCCGCCCAGGGCCGCAGGCGCACCTTTCCCACGGAGTAGTTCAGATTGATGTTCTTGTAGAACACCCGATAGCCCATGCCCTCCAGAAACGCGCGGTACTGGGCGGCGTTTAGCTTCGACTTCCCGCCGATGAACTCCATGCGGTATCTCGTCCGGGCCGGCGGGCATTCCTCGAATTCATACAGCAGCTTTTCCGTGCGGATCAGCCGATAGCCCTTATCCGCCATCTTGTTCAGCCACCTTTCCTGGGCGATGAGAAAACTGCCGAAAAAGCGATAATATTTTTTTGCCATAACAGAATCCCTCCTTATGCTCTTGACTTCGTTCTTCTTTTTCTGAAAACGGTACGCGGTGCGCCTTATGTCTGCCGGATATCCATGATATGTGCCGCCACATCGGTCAGCTCCTGCAGCCGCCCGTATTCCCTTGCGGCGATTTCTCTGCCCAGGGGTGTAATCATATATTCCTTCTTCCTTCCGTCCCTGCTTTTCCAGGGGGCAGTGCCCCTGTTGCCCGAGGCACCCTGGTTTTTCCGGTGGGTGCTGTCCGACGGAGAGGCATCCTCATTTTCCCGGGGAGCGTTGTCCCCGCATGTGGCGCTGCCCTCCTTTCCCCGGGGGGCGTTATCCTCGCATGTGGCGCTGTCCTCCTTTCCCCAGGGAGCGATCCAGCCCTTATCCGCCAGCGTGTTCAGCGCGCCGTATAAAGTGCCCGCCCCAAGCACGAGCCGCCCGCCGGTCTTCTCTTCAATGAATTGCATGACGGCGTAGCCATGCCTGGGAGTGTAGAGGGCCAGCAGGATATAGAAGGTCACCTCCGTGAGCGCGCCGCCCTTGCCATAATCTCTCATAGAACCTCCTTCTATATTTATTACGTTTACTGTAATAAATATATCACTAACCGTAATATCTGTCAAGCATAAAACAGCCGCGAAACACAAATCCGTAAGCATTGACGCGGCGGATTTTATATATTAGAATAGAGAGCGGAACAGAGACGCTTTTTATCTGTATCAGAGAGGAACGGACGACTATGAAGACACAGAATGAATTGAGGACATTATTGCGCTCCATCGACCATAAGAGCTACCCGGCCTACAAATCCCTGGCGGGCGCGTGGAAATTCGACCGGTACACGCTGGTCATCGACCATGTGCAGGGGGATCCCTTCGCCTCCCCCTCCAGCCTCCATGTGGAGATTCCCCACGGGCTGGCGAAATTCCCGGCGGCCTATTATGCAAAAGACTGCTCCCGCATCGCCCTGCAGGACTTCCTGGTGAGGCAGGTGGGAAAGCAGTTCGAGCAGTACAATTTCAAGGCCAAGGGCTCGGGGAAGAGCGGCCTGCTGTCCATCAGCCGCTGCGGACAGGCAGTGCTGGAGCGCAGTGCCTGCGAGATCACGGGAGACGGCCTGACGGTGCGGTTCCATGTGGGCTTCCCGGCCTTCGGGCGCACCATCAACGCGGGGGAGCTGGACAAGATCCTTTTCGACTTCCTGCCCCGCTGCGTGGAGTCCAGCCTGTTCTATGCCAGGCTGGACGGAAAGAAGCTGGAGCGGGTGGTGCACCTGGCGGAGGATCAGAGCGCCATGCGGCGCATCCTGAGGGAGGAGAAGCTGGTGGCCTTCGTGGCCAACGGCTCCGTGCTGCCCAGGAAGAGCGGCATATCCGACCTGCCCATGGCGGACAGCGTGGTCTTCACCTCCCCCCAGTCCATGGAACGGACTTTCGAACTGCCCCACAGGGGGAAGATTACCGGTATGGCCATCCCGGAGGGCATCACGCTGATCGTGGGAGGCGGCTATCATGGGAAATCCACTTTGCTGGAGGCCATCCAGATGGGAGTGTACGACCACATAGAAGGAGACGGACGGGAATTCGTCATCACCGAGGATACGGCCCTGAAGCTGCGGGCGGAGGACGGCAGGTCTATCCGGAACGTGGACATCTCCCTGTTCATCAACGACCTGCCCAATAAGAAGGACACCAAGAAATTCACCACCGAGGATGCCAGCGGCTCCACCTCCCAGGCAGCTGCGGTGGTGGAGGGGATTGAAGCGGGTACCAGGCTTTTCCTGATTGACGAGGACACCTCCGCCACCAACTTCATGGTGCGGGACGAGTTCATGCAGCAGGTGATCAGCCGGGACAAGGAGCCCATCACACCCTTCCTGGAGCGGGCAGGGGACCTGTATGAAAAAGCGGGGATATCCACCATTCTGGTGGCAGGCAGCTCCGGGGCCTTCTTCTATATTGCGGACCATATCTTGATGATGGACTGCTACCGCCCTGTGGACATCACGGAACGGGTGAAGGGGCTGTGCCAGGGGCATGCCGCGCCCAGGGTGCAGGCGCCGGGATTTGCGGTGCCCGCCTTCGACAGGGTGCTCCCGGCCTTCCGGAAAGCCCAGAAGGGCAGAGGGAGAGGATGGGACGGCAGGGAGCTGGAGACGAAGAACATCGGATACGGCGCAGGCGATGCGGAGAGCGGGAGCTTTACCGTGGCAGAGTCCCGCGGTGCGGGAGGAGGCCGGGGGTATAGAGGCTCCGAGGGCCGGGGGAACGGCGCAGACGGAAGAGGATATGGCTCCGGAGAGGACAGGGGGCATGGCGGAAGAGGACGCGGCGGCAACCGCGGCGGAGACGGACGCCATGAGCACATGAAGACGAAATCCTTCGGCCTGGAATCCTTCTCCATGGACAGGGAGGAAGTCAATGTGCGCTATCTGGAGCAGCTCCTGGATTCGGAGCAGGTGAATGCCCTGGCCCATCTGCTGCGGTACGGCTTAGAGGAGGTCATGGACGGAAAGAAGACCGTGCGCCAGACCGTGGAGGCCATCTGGAATGCCTGGGAGAAGCAGAACTGGAAGCCCTTTGCGGGCTCCTTCGTGCCCTGCGGCCTGGCCAGGCCCAGAATCCAGGAATTGTACGCCTGCCTGAACCGGTTCCGGGGATAGCGGACAGACGGTACGGGAGCCCGAATGGAGGGGAAGTACATGAGAGGAAAAGAGCGCATGCTGTATGCCTGCCTGGGGGACAGCATCACAAGCGAGCAGGTGACGGGAATCGGAACCATGGTGTGCCGGAAGCTGGGCATGGAGCTTTTGGGCAATTTTGCCTTCGGCTGGGCCACAGGCTCCGACTGGCATGACGGGGAGGAGACATTGACGCTCTGCTGTCTGGAGGATCTGCCCAATGAATTCTCGCCGAAGAACGTATTGTCCAACCAGGTGAGGCGCCTGCTGAAGGCGGCAGAGGACAAGGGGCGCAGCCCCCGGGTGATCTACATCGCCATATCCACCAATGACGGAGCCAGGGACTGGAGGGAGGAGAGCCCCGTCCCCCTGGAGGACGACACGGAGCAGGTATGCAGAAAGGAATACGGAGCCCTCACCAGAAGGAGCCTGGGGAGCGCGCTGCGCTGGGCAGTGGAGACCTTGCAGCGCGGATGCCCCGGGGCGGAGATCTTCGTGGCATCTCCCCTGCAGGCCTGCGCCCCCGAGAGCGACCAGGCTGCCGTAGGCCGGGAAGCGCTCCTGACAAAGAGGGAGATCATCAGGAAGATCAGCGGCTTCTGCGGGGTGAACTTCGTGGACTCGTACTATGAGAGCGGCTTTACCGGGGAGATCGCCAGAGACCATGGGCACATCCATCCGGATGGGGAATGGGCGGAGCGCATCGCGGAATATGTGGCGGCTGCCATAAGGGAAAAGATGTCGCTGTCGGAATAGCCGGATTTGGGACCGCCTCAGGGGAACACGTGAGGCGCCGCAGACAGAAGTGGGATGCCCGCTGTCTGCGGCGCTTTTTGCAGAGCTTATTGCGCGGTTCCGAAGGTCACGCTGTCAAGGATGCTCTGGAACAGGGGCACGGCCTCGTCCATGTAGCTGTCGTGGATTATGTAGTCCAGGGAGACAAAGGCATCTCCGTCCTGCACCAGCACATAGCGGTCATAGAAAGAATTGCCATCGTCATCCTGGGGGCTGCCAATGCAGTCAAGGGCAGGCAGCCCGCCCACTGTGGTATCCGTGACTTCATAGCCCTGTTCTGTCAACTGGCCCTTCAGATCTGCCAGGCTCCCTCCGCCCTGCAGGGTGAAGCCGGAGAGGTACAGCATGGACATATCCCAGGCATTGTCGTCCTCATAGCGGGAATAGAGGGACGTCTCCTCCTCGTCGGAATCATCGATCACCCACACATAAGGACAGGAAAGGGTCAGCCCCAGCCAGTCTATGGTGCGGGAAGCCATCACAGGCATAGGAACCTCCGGCTCCCGGGCCATGGCCGCGTCCAGCTCCTCCTGGGTGATGGAGATGGAGCAGGATTCGCCGGTATCCGCCAGGATCTTCTCCGCCGCCAGCCTGGTGAGAGGGGCCAAAGTGGAGAAATGGTCGGCTCCTTCTATGACATAGCCGTGGATGTTCTCATTGTCCGTAGCCTGCTGCATCCGCTCCAGATTCTCGGAATTGCCGTCCCTGCCCTCGATGAGGAAGGTGGGGCTTTTCACATTGTCCAGCCAGTGGATGGGGGAGCGCATGGTGAACTCGTCCTCATTCTCCGTATCGAAGGTGAACTGGCTGTTGTTGTGGTACTTCACCTCGTCCACCGCGCCGTAGCAGAAGACCGCCCGGAACTTGTCCGTGTACTCGGAGGCCAGAAGCGCCCTGGTAGCGCCGGTGCTGTGCCCGCCCAGGTAGATGCGGTCCGGATCCACATAGGGCAGGGAGGCGGCATACTCGTAAGCGGAGACGATATCGTCCACCTCGCCGAAGAGGGCCTCATAATGGCCGGGATTGCCGTTTCCGCCCCGGAACGAGGGGTACATGGTCAGGACACCCGCCTGCCAGAAGGCGGAGCCGGTCTGGTCATTGTCCCAGGCCGGATAGCACCAGGGGAAGTCGTCGATGCCATTGCCCCAGCCGCCTACCACCCAGATGATCAGAGGGTGCTTTTCCCCGTCGCCGGGGTCGCTGGACACATAGGCCGCCAGGTCGCCCACCTTGGAGGAGTAGGAGACCAGGTCGAAGAGGCCCTCCGGAGGCTCCGGGACGGCATCGCTGTCGTTCTCCTGCCTGGCCAGGGTGGTGGTGAACGCGTCATGGGCCTCGGCGAAGCTGCCGTAGCTCTCTACCAGGGCCTGGGCGGAAGCATTGTTCATCAGGAGATTTTTCTTGGGAGAAGAGGACTGCTCCCGGGCGCTCTCGTCCCCGGAGCTCTCCTCCCCGGAGGACTGCCGGGACGCGCCCTCGCCAGAGGGGCTGGCGCTTTCCCCGGAGGGGGAGGAGCCGCAGGAGGCTGTGGCAAAGATGGTGGCTGTGGTCAGGAAAAGCGCAAAGGCTTTTCGGATTGAGATTGCTTTCATGAGAATTACCTTCCTTTTCTTCTAAGTTTCAGTTTCCTTATGAGCCAATATTATATCACTTAATCCAAAAGAATGGAAGACGGGGACAATTGAGAATTGTTTGATGCGCCCCTGTCCCCCGTGATAGACTGAACCCATCACCGGACAGCGGGAAAAGCAGGGATTCACGACCCTGCGGAAACGGAAGGAAACCATGGATATGGGTAAGACATAAGACAGAGATGACAGAAGAGGAACATGACCCAGGCGGAGCTGGCGGGTGAGGAGCGGCGCTGCGACTATCTGTACCATGCTATGTACGACTTTTCCTACGGAAAGGAAATCCGGCTCTATGGCCTGTCGGACTGGCTGGGCGGCCGTTTCATGGTCTGCCGGGACAAAATCAGGGACGGGAAGCTGTATGTGAAGAATCCCCCTCACACTTCCGGTATAATGAAACTTCTAGTGAATGCCGTTGACTTTTCAGTGTATAAGACATAAGATTGAATAAAACACTGATGTCAAGACCTGCACGGGAAAAGAGTCCTTATGGGAATCTATCTATATCCGGGAAACAGCGGATTTCAGAGAAGCATAAACAGTGAATATGTGGACAAAACAGGATTAATCGACCGAATCGCACCATAAGCAGGACAGGGAGGATAAAGAAACCATGAAAAACCAGGACAAGACCGAGCTCTTCGAGAAGATGGCAGTACCCGCAGCGGTAAGGCAGCTTATCATACCCACGATTATCAGTTCCCTGATTACCATCATCTATAACCTGGCGGACACCTATTTTGTGGGCATGCTCAACGATTCTCTACAGAATGCCGCCGTCACTCTGGTGGCGCCGCTGATGCTGGCCTTCAACGCTGTGAACAACCTGTTCGGAGCGGGCACCAGCAGCATGATGAGCCGTGCGCTGGGGCGGCATGAGCATGACATGGTGAAGCGCTGCTCCGTAATCGGATTTTACTGTACGGTATTTTGTTCTGCCATGTTTTCCCTGCTGAGCATCCTGTTCCGCCCTGGCCTGCTTGCCCTGCTGGGCGCGGAGGAAAGCACCATGGCTGCCACCGGCGCCTATATGCAGTGGACGGTCTGCTGCGGAGCCGTTCCGGCTATTCTGAACGTGGTCATGGCGTACATGGTCCGGTCAGAGGGAGCTACCTTCCATGCCAGTATCGGAACCATCAGCGGATGTGTCCTGAACATGATTCTGGATCCGATCTTCATCCTGCCCTGGGGCCTGGATATGGGAGCCGCGGGAGCCGGGCTTGCCACTTTCCTGGGCAATACGCTGGCCTGCTGCTATTTCTTCGTGCTGTTGTTCGTCCGGCGGGGAAAAACCTATGTGTCCATATCGCCGAAGATGTTTTCCTTTGATAAAACCATCCTCCTGGGCATATTTGCGGTGGGGATTCCTGCCTGTATCCAGAATCTGCTGAACGTGACCAGCATGACCCTGCTGAACAATTTCGCCGCCTCTTTCGGCTCCGATGTGGTGGCTTCCATGGGGATAGCCCAGAAAATCAACATGGTGCCCCTGAACCTGTTCTTCGGCATGTTCCAGGGAATCCTTCCGCTGGTGGGCTATACCTACGCCAGCAGGAATTACCGGCGCATGAAGGAGACGGTCCTGTACAGCATGAAGCTGGGAATCTGCTGTGTGGCGGTGGTTTCAGTGGGATATCTGGTATTTGCGGGGGCGTTGGTGGGTATGTTCATGGATAATGAAGCAATCGTGGGTTATGGCAGCCATTTCCTGCGGGGCATGTGCCTGCAGCTCCCCTTTATGTGCGTGGACTTTCTGGCAGTAGGGGTGTTCCAGGCCACCGGCATGGGGAACAAGGCGCTGCTATTTGCTGTTCTGCGAAAGATTGTGTTCGAAATACCGGCACTCTTTATCCTGAATAAAATATTTCCTCTCTATGGGATGCCCTACGCCCAGGTCACGGCGGAAGTCCTTCTTGCCGGCATCGCCGGTTTCGTGCTGGTGAGGCTGTTCCGGAAGCTGGAGACGCGGATATGATTCTACCGTCCAGCTCCATTTTAAGGCATGCGTCTTGGAGAGAAGCGCCGTGGAAGTCAAACGCGTATTCGCGCAGTTCGCCAGGGGTATCTATTGGAGGGGGCATAAGACATAAGATTGAATAAAGTGATATCAAGTTCTGCATCGGGAAGGAGATTGCATGGGAATCTATTTCAATCCGGGAAACAGTGGATTTCAGAGAATCGTGAACAGCGAATATGTGGACAAGACAGGATTGATCCGCCTGATAAATGAGACAATCGGCATGGTAAATAACCTGACATGCGTCAGCAGGCCCCGCCCGTTCGGGAAATCCTTCGCGGCCCAGATGCTCTGTGCGTACTATGACTGCTCCTGCGATTCCCACAGCCTTTTTGACGATAAGGGGTGGCACAGAGGAAAGGGATTCCGCTGAAGGAAGTGCCGGATATGATTGTCGACGGGCTTCTGTATCTATTTTCCATGCCTTTTCCATGCATCGCGCAAATTTTCATGGAAATCAGAAGCGTTATGGTGTAATATAGAAAGTAACTAAACTTTACCGGAAAGGAAGAATGATGAGATGAGATATTTATTTCAGGGAGATTCCATCACGGACTGCGGGAGAGGGGACTACGGGAACCCCTACGCCACAGGCTGCGGGTATCCGCGCCTGCTGGAGGCAGACCTGATGGCTCAGGACGGAGACTGCGAGGTGATGAACTGCGGCATCAGCGGCAACCGGGTGGTGGATCTGCTGGCCAGATGGAAGCGGGACTGCCTGAACCTGAAGCCGGATGTGATCACGATTCTGATTGGCGTCAACGATGTGTGGCATGAGTTCGGGAACCATGACGGGGTCAGCGTGCCGCTTTTCGAGGAAGTGTACCGGATTCTGCTGCGGGAGACCTTTGCCGCGCTGCCGCAGACGCGCCTCATCCTCATGGGCGCTTACGTGATGCCCGGCCCGGCCACCACGCCGGACTGGGATGTGTTCTCCGGCGAGGTGGCGGCCCGCAGGGAGGTGACGAGAAAGCTGGCGGAGGAGTTCGGACTGACTTACGTGGATTTGCAGGAGGCTTTTGATGAGGCCCAGAAGAAATTCCCGGCGCAGCGCTGGACCGGCGACGGCGTCCATCCCACTGCTGCGGGCCACGAGGTCATCGCCGTAGCCTGGAAGAAGGCGGCGGGAGTCTGAGACAAGCCCGCGGGCAGCAAGAGAGTGCCCGGGACGAAGGTGTGGCTGGGAGGGGGAAGCTCCAGGAAGCTGGTGGAGGGAATCTGGGGCTGAGACGGTAAACCGGCCGACAGCGGACGGTATCTGAAAGCAGGAAAGAAATCTGAGGCTGAGGCGGTAAACTGGCTGGAAGACAGCGGAAGGAAAAGAAATCATAACAGGAGGTATCAGGAGAAGGATGAAGATTTTAAAGGTGACGGACGAGGCATTCAAGAGATACGGCAGAGTGGTAGACAATGTAGATTTCACCGATTTGGTGGAGGAGCTGAAAAAGACCCCGGTTCCGGCGGATGTGGCCTACGAGCCCTCCGTGGAGGCGCTGGAAGCCCTGCCCGTGATGGAGGAACTGTCCAGAGTGGCCTACGGGGAGATGCCCATCCAGATCGGCTACTGCAACGGCCACAATACCAAGCTCAACGCCCTGGAGTACCACAGGGATTCCGAAATCAACGTGGCGGCAACGGACGCGGTGCTGATGCTGGGGCTGCTGGCGGACGTGGAGGCAGACCATACATACGACACGTCCAAGGTGGAGGCCTTCCTGGTGCCCGCCGGGACAGCGGTGGAGGTATATGCCACCTCCCTGCACTACGCGCCCTGCCATGTAGATGATGCGAGCGGCTTCCAGGTTGCCATCGTGCTGCCCAAAGGGACGAACTATCCCCTGAAAGAAGCCCACAAAAAGGTGGACGAGGCAAAGTCCGGCGCGGGCCTTTCCGACGAGGACGCCATGCTCACCGCCGTGAACAAATGGCTGATCGGCCACGCGGAAGGCGGACTGGACGAGGGGAGCTTCCTGGGACTGAAGGGCAGGAACCTGTGCCTTACGGAAGACTGAAGTGTGCACGGAATGAAGATTTTCTAAGCCCGCAAAGTACGCGGGACTAAGAAAATCTAAATCATTCCGGTAAGAATGCCAAGTATAGGCATTCTTACGGACTTGCACCAGTTCATTAATTGTTTGTGCCGCCGTAGGCGGCATGACAGGAAGTAGGTTTTCGGCATATCCTGGAAGTGCGGGAAGAAGCAGTGTGCATTGTGTGTATATTGAAGAGACAGACAGGAGGGATTTACATGTTTTATATAGGAATAGATTTAGGAACGTCAGCCGTGAAGCTGCTGCTCATGGACAGCGAGGGGAAAATCGTGAACATCGTCTCCAGGGAATACCCCCTGTATTTCCCCCACCCCGGCTGGTCGGAGCAGAAGCCCCAGGACTGGTATGAACAGACCATCCTGGGAATCGAAGAACTGATTCAGGACGTGGACAAGGAGCAGGTTGCCGGCATCAGCTTCGGCGGCCAGATGCACGGCCTGGTGATCCTGGACGAAGACGATAATGTCATCCGTCCCGCCATCCTCTGGAATGACGGCAGGACAGGGGAGGAGACGGAATACCTGAATAATGTGATCGGCAGGGAGAAGCTGTCGGCGTACACCGCCAACATCGCTTTCGCGGGCTTTACCGCCCCCAAGCTCCTCTGGGTGAAGAACCGGGAGCCTGAGAATTTCGCCCGGATCGCCAAAATCATGCTGCCCAAGGACTATATCGCCTATAAGCTCACCGGCGTGCACTGCACGGATGTGTCGGACGCGTCCGGCATGCTGCTGTTCGATGTGAAGAACCGCAGATGGTCGGAAGAAATGTGCGATATCTGCGGCATCCGGGTAGGACAGCTTGCGAAATGCTACGAGAGCTATGAGGCCGTGGGTACCCTGCTGCCCCAGGTGGCGGCACAGCTTGGCCTCAGCCCTTCCGTGAAGGTGGCGGCCGGGGCCGGGGACAACGCGGCGGCGGCGGTGGGAACCGGAACCGTGGGAGACAATATGTGCAACATCTCCCTGGGCACCAGCGGCACCGTCTTCATCTCCTCGAAGCAGTTCGGCGTGGACAGATACAATGCCCTGCACTCCTTCGCCCACGCGGACGGCAGCTACCATCTCATGGGCTGCATGCTCAGCGCGGCTAGCTGCAACAAGTGGTGGATGGACGAGATCATCGGCACAAAGGATTACGCCGCCCAACAGCAGCCCATCGAGAAGCTGGGAGAGAACCATGTGTTCTTCCTGCCCTATCTCATGGGGGAGCGCTCGCCCCACAATGACCCGGAAGCCAGAGCTGTCTTCATCGGCATGAGCATGGACACCACCAGGGCGGACATGACCCAGGCCGTGCTGGAGGGCGTGGCCTTCGCCCTGCGGGACTCCCTGGAGGTGGCCAAGTCCCTGGGGATTGAGCTGAAGAGCACGAAGATCTGCGGCGGCGGCGCGAAGAGCCCCCTGTGGAAGAAAATCGTGGCCAATGTGCTGAATCTGAGGGTGGAAGTGCCGGAGAGCGAGGAGGGCCCCTCCATGGGCGGCGCCATGCTGGCGGCGGTGGCCTGCGGGGAGTATGCCAGTGTAGAGGAAATCGCCGCCAAGGTGGTGAAAGTGGTGGAGACCGTGGAACCGGAGGCGGAATTGGTGGCGAAATACGAGGAGCGGTATCAGCAGTTCAAGCGAATCTACCCGGCCTGTAAGCCCCTGTTCCGGTAGGCGAATATAAGGAGTAAGAGCCGGGGGAAACTGACTTCAGAGAGTCAGGGAGGCGGAAGCACGGGACGGCAGCAGACAGGAAAGGAGCGGAAGGGATGGCGAAAGCGTTCAATGTGACAGGGGCATGTATCCCGGAAGAACACTATATGGTCAAGCTCGACGAGAGGCTGCGGGAAATCAGGGAGCTGGTGGACGCAGGGAAGTATTTTTCTGTCAACAGGGCAAGACAATATGGGAAGACCACTGTCCTGATGGCCCTAGAGCGCTATCTGCAGAACGTGTATCGCGTGGTCCTGCTGGATTTCCAGACCTTTGACGCGGAAAAATTCCGCAGTGGCAGCGCCTTTGCAGCGGCTTTCGCAAAGTCCTTTCTGCGCGCTCTGAGGAGGGATAAGGAAGAAGGGAGCCAGGCGTTCCAGGCAGCCTTGTCCCGGCTGCAGGAATGCGCCCAGGGAGGAAGGGGCGAGTTCGCATTGATGGAGCTGTTCGAGGAGCTGAGCGATATCTGCGCTGCCGCTGACCGGCCCATAGTGCTGATGATTGACGAGGTGGACAGCGCGGCGGACAACCAGGTGTTCATGGATTTCCTTGCACAGCTGCGGGCGTACTATACCCGGCGTTCGCTGCAGCCCACTTTCCGCACGGTGATTTTGGCCGGGGTGTGCGATGTAAAGAATCTGAGGAGGAAGCTTCGGCCCGAGGAGGAGCATAAGGTAAATAGTCCCTGGAATATAGCAACGGATTTCAAGATTGACATGAGCTTTTCGCCCGGGGATATTGAGGGGATGCTGGAGGAGTATGATTCTGATTACGGAATCGGTATGGATATCGGGAGGATGGCCAATCTGATTCATGCGTATACTTCAGGATATCCGTTTCTCGTATCCCGGCTGTGTAAGCTGATGGATGAGGAAATCGGCGGGACGCAGGGCCGTGGAGCGCTGGAAAATAGTGTGAAGAAGAGGGCCTGGACGGAGGATGGATTCCAGAAGGCGGTGAGGGTGATTCTGTCGGAAAAAAACACGCTCTTTGAATCTCTGACAGGCAAGCTGACGGGATACCCCACCCTGAATGGGATGCTGCGCGCGCTGCTCTTCACCGGAAGAAGCATCGTATATAATGCGGACGACCCGGCGATGGATGCGGCTACCATGTTTGGATTCATCCGAAACCAATGCGGCGTGGCAGTCATCGCCAACCGTATCTTTGAGACGCGGCTTTATAATTATTACCTCTCCCTGGCCGAGATGCAGGGCCTGGAAATCTACAAGGCTTCTCTGCAGGACAGGAACCGGTTCATCGTGGACGGCCATTTGGACATGAGACTGGTTCTGGAGAGCTTCGCCATACACTTCAATGATTTGTACGGCGACAGGGGAGAGGCCTTTATTTCCTGCTCTATCTGAGGCCGATAATCAATGGGACAGGGAATTACTATGTGGAATCAAGGACGCGGGAGCTGAAGAGGACGGACATCATCGTGGACTATCGCGGGGAACAATATGTGATAGAAATGAAGGTGTGGAGAGGTGAAGAATACAACAGGCGCGGTGAAGAACAGCTTGTGGATTATCTGGATGCCTATCACAAGGATAAGGGCTATATGGTCAGCTTCAATTTCAACAGAAAGAAGCAGATTGGAGTCCGTGAGATCGCGGTTGGCGGAAAGATATTGATAGAGGCCATCGTGTAAGGGCCGTGGGGCTTTATCGGGGAAGGGAGGCGCATCTGTCTATGGGAAGACCTGAGTATATTGCGTAGCACGGGCTATCGCAATTTTATAAAAAAGAGAAGATAAATTTGCTATAGCCGTGCTCTTTTCATGGCAGGAGAGGACTCGCCGGGCGAGGATTCGACTGTGGGAAAATACGCAATAAGGAGGGCGCGATGGGCTATAGGAGAGCAGAAGAGATTCTGCCGGCGGAAATCATAGAAATCATCCAGCGGTACGTGGACGGGGAGAATATCTACATCCCCAAAAAGGCCGGGAACAGAAGGCAGTGGGGCAGCGGCACCCCCATCAGGCAGGAGCTGCTGACCAGGAACCGGAATATCTACGCGGACTGGCAGCAGGGCGCGGGATGCGCGGAGCTGGCGGGCAGATACTTCCTGTCGGAGAAAAGTATCCAGCGTATCGTGAAGGATATGAAATGTGAAATGCAATAAAAAAATATAGAGGAATACACGATACAGCCGGGGAGGAATCTCCGGCTGGTTTTCTAATGTCAAACAAAGAAAGGGGTTGAAATATAAGCATGGATAATGTATGATTTTGCAAAAGAAATAATACGGGGGAATAGTATGTACAATATTGGAATATGTGATGATGGAAAAAATACTTGTGCTGCAATTGAGGAAATGATATTGCAGTATGCTGAGAAGAACAAATTCAGAATGGATATTCAGGTATGGTACGCAGGAGAAGAGCTGTGCCAATATCTTGAACAGGGAGGTCATCTGGACATACTGTTTCTGGACATAGAGCTGATTAAGCTGACGGGGATAGAGGTGGGTGATTTTATCCGAAACGGGATGGAAAACAGAGGAATGCAGATTATTTATATTTCAGGGCATTCTGCATATGCGCAAAAGTTATTTAAGACTCAACCTATGGATTTCCTGGTCAAGCCAATCACTATGCAGCAGATAGAAGATTCTCTGGAACTGGCAATGAAGTTGACTGAGAGGAATTCGGAAAGGTTTGGATTCCAAAACGGTAGGGACTATTACTATATTTCATACGGAGACATTCTATATTTTGAGAGCAAGGGACGGAAAATAAAAATAGTAGCAGTGGGTGAGGAGGAAGAGTTTTACGGTGGAATCAGGGTTTTGGAGAAGAAACTGCCCAAAGAGTTTTTTGCGATTCACCATTCATTTGTGATAAATCAGGCTCATGTAGTACGATATGCCTATGAAACAGTGGAGATGGATAATAACACGATACTGTCAATCAGCAAAGCATATCGAAAACAGGTAAGAGAGAGGTTGTTAAAGGGATTATCATGACGGATTTCATTATTTGTGTTACCACAAACCTTTTCAGGATTTACATAATCAGCAGATTTATGCACATATTTTTGCAGGACAAAAATGAAAACGGCAGCAATCGGATGAGGCATGTGTTGGCATATGGGGGCTTTTTCATAGTCAATACGGCAACTTACCTGGCTTTTCATACGATGTGGGTCAATGTTGCCTGTAATATACTTGGAATCGGGCTGATTGCTCTGACATACACGAAATCGTTAAAGATGATTTTATTTGTGACCGCTTCCGTTTACATAATTAACATGGGATGCAGCATGGCAGCTATACTCCCATTTGTAGACTATAAGGACGGTATGGGATTCAATCAAATCTATGAAGTGCTGGATGTGTTTCTGGTGCTGGTCTGTGAGCAGATTACGGAAAAAATTGTGAATGCCCAGCGAAAGACAGAGAACATTCAGAACATCTCGTTTATTTTAGTGCCGCTGTGCAGCATCGGGATGATTTGTGCGATAGCCTATACGGAAAGCGGCACAAGAACAGGGATTGTGATAGTTAGCATCGGACTTATTTTGGTTAATTTTTTTGCTTTTTATCTATATAATGTCCTGGCAGAAGCTTTGTTCCATCAATATGAAAACGAAATACTGTGGCAGGAGATTAAGGGGTATGCGAACCAACTGAATGTAATGCTGCAAGGTGAAGAAAAGGTAAAAGCGTTGCACCACGATATGAAACACCATATGAATGAGCTGAAGATACTGGCGGCAAAAGGTGAGAACAGAGCCATTGAAGAATATATTGATGACATGCAGGAGTTTATGGTCAATCCGAATGAATTCGTGGCTTCTGGAAACTTTGAAATCGACAGTGTAATGAATTACATGCTTTACAGGGCAAAGGAAGAACAGTGCAATGTAAATGTAAAAGCACAGCTTCCCAAAACTGTGACCCATTCTTTTGACATCAATGTAATCCTGGGGAATCTGCTGGAGAACAGTATCGAGGCGGCAAAGCAGACAGAAGAGAAAAGGCTGGATATAGAGATTGAGTTGCATCAAGGCTTTCTGAGAATACAGATTGAAAACAGCTATGACGGGAAACTGGAAAAAGATTATGGAAAATTTCTTACAACCAAAAGAGCAAAGGAAAGCCATGGTATCGGCCTGGAAAATGTAAGAAAAATCGTGCATAAATATAATGGGATTATGGAAGCATGTCCTGATGGCGATTTATTTCGTGTCATTTTGCTCTTGTATCTGACAGAAGATAAAAATTGAACTCCTAAATATTACATGAATATAGCCAAATTAGTACAAGAAACGGCACGATTTGATTCTTTGTGCTAAACTGCTTTCAGAAAGGAGGTTGAACGCAATGAGAATGGAGAAAGCTAAAAGAAAAGTTGAACGTGCAATTGCGGCAATCGCTAAGAAATCTGCAAGCATTGAGGCCAATACTGCATGTTCATGCCTGGGCTATCAGCCAAAGGAATCCGAGAAAGTCAAAACTTTGCGGAAGTTTTGAAGATTGGAAAAAAGCTGGCAGGAATGCTCCTAAGAGACAGAATCATATCACCGGAAGAAGTAGAGATTGTGGAGTATGGCCTAGAAAACCTTGGGAGCAGCCTGCTGGGAATGTCTATTACGCTGCTGATAGGATATTGCTTTGGTTTCCTGCGAGGTAGCTTTTTGCTATGGTTGCTGATATTTCCCTTAAGAAAGAATGCCGGAGGGTACCATGCAGAGACAAAAGGCAAATGCTTATTGTATTCATCGGCAATTTTATTCGTGTCAGTTATCTGTTTTGTTCGGATTGAATGGCCAGAGATAGGTTACACATTGGTCACAGCGTTTTTCTTCGCAATTATATTTTTGCTGGCGCCTGTTGAAAATGAAAATAAACGTTTAGAGCAGGTGGAATATCGGGTCTATCGAAAGCGGGCGAGGATGGTATTATTGCTGGAAAGTACGTTGTTTGTGATAGCGTTGGCATTCAGGTGGGAGGAGCTGATTGCTGTGATAACGATAGGTTTCTTCATTGTGGGAATGTCTTTGATGATAGGAAAAGTAATATTGTGGAAACATAAGAGAATTGCTACAGGTATGATGTGCAGGATAGGATATTATTCTGGCAAAGGGTATAGGGACAGGGATTAATAGGCAACAATGAAATTGCCCCAGGCGCTTGAAGTATAATCAAACGGTTTGCAGCAAATTTTTGGCAAGTTGCCAAGGGTTACAAAAAACCGAGTGGTTTATTTGAGGTAGGACTACGAAAGCTTTATGAAATAAGAGAATTAGATTCCGATAAGTTATTATGGAGAGGTGAGGAGAATGTATTCTTTTTTACCAATTGTATTTTTATCAGCACTGTTTTTTTGTATGTATGTATGTTTTAAGCATCCAAGCAGCTTTGGATCCGGGACTGGCTATAATACAATAACATCTAGAAAATCAAAAAGAATCTGGGATTATGCTCAAAAATTAGCTAGTGACTATATGCGCAAGTTTTTAATTTGCTCAATTATATATAATTTTGTTTGGCTAATTGTTTATTTCGTTATAAAGAATTTGGTATGGGCTTCATCAAAGGTTCTTGTGATTTTTAATTTTATAATATTTTTAATTATGGTTCTAGGCTATTTTGTATGTGTTGAATATAAGCTAAAACTAGAAATTAAACAGGGGAGGGTGTAAAGATTGAAAACCTCAAAGTACAATATTTTTATTAAGTCTGATAAAAATGTAGGAGAGTACCTGTTAGCAAATTCACTAACCGGAGCAGTTTTTAAGCTATCAGGAAATGAAAAAGTAACATTGGATGAAGGAAAAATTTATGAGTTGCCAGAAGAAAGGATAGAAGAATATTGTTCAAAGGGAATTCTTATAAATGACGATGTTGATGAGAAAAGTAGGTTAGTATACTTTCACAATAGAGATAAGTATTCTTCTGATACGCTTTCTCTAACCATTTTATTGACACGCTATTGTAATTTTGAATGTACCTATTGTTATGAAGGAGGCCAAAAAATTAATCAATCTCTTACGGATGATATGCGAGAACGGATATACCGGTTTATTCAGACGATGTTAAATCTCCATAAAGATATACCAACATCAGCAATGGATTATGAAAGTGCAAGACGTTTTATGGCTTATTTGGATAGTATAAAGAAAGATAAGATTATAATTATAGTGACACATGATCAAGAAATAAAGTATTCATGTGATAAAATAATTGATTTTAGTGCATAGGTACAATTGCTTAATTCATATAGGAGCTGATTAGTATGAAAAAGAGTTTCTATGCAAGTGCATGTATATGTGGCATTCATGGCGGAGGGGCATATCTTGTTGACGATGGATTTCGCTTCCGCTGTCAGAAACTTACTATAGCGGACGAGTACAAGGACTTGCTGATTCCCTACGAGAAAATCAAGTCGGTTTTCGCGGCAAGATGGGTGCTCTTT
Source organism: uncultured Acetatifactor sp. (assembly GCA_910585615.1). Taxonomy (GTDB): domain Bacteria; phylum Bacillota; class Clostridia; order Lachnospirales; family Lachnospiraceae; genus Acetatifactor. Next base: position 22,658 of record CAJUFO010000023.1, on the reverse strand, counting down.
ATCCCTACAACGGTAATCGAAACGCAAGATAGGAAGACGTACCGCTTCCTGATTTTTAACAGGAAGAAATTCATAAGGTGTATAGAAGAGCAGCTTCAGTAAAAAACAAAATCCAGAGAGCGTACACTACCGCACAGATAGTGTACGCTCTCCCGCTCACAGCACCTTCGCCAGAAACTCCCTGGTCCTGGCCTGCTCCGGGGCGGAGAAGATCTTCTCCGGCGCCCCCTCCTCCACGATCTTCCCCTCCGCCATGAAGATGACCCGGTCTGCCATCTCCCTGGCAAATCCCATCTCGTGGGTGACCACCACCATGGTCATGCCCTCCTTGGCCAGCTCCTTCATGACCTCCAGCACCTCACCCACCATCTCAGGATCCAGAGCGGAGGTGGGCTCATCGAAGAGCATGACCTCCGGATCCATGCACAGGGCCCGGACGATGGCGATTCGCTGCTTCTGGCCGCCGGAGAGCTGGCTGGGATAGGCGTTCGCCCGGTCAGAAAGCCCCACCCGCTCCAGCAGGGCCTTCGCCTTTGCCTCCGCTTCTGCCTGGGATTTCCCCAGCAGCTTCACGGGGGCCAGGGTCATGTTCTTTAAGATGGTCATATGGGGGAACAGGTTGAAGTGCTGGAACACCATGCCCATCTTCTGTCTGTGGAGATTGATGTCGGCCCTCTTATCGGTGATGTCCACGCCCTCGAACAGCACCTGCCCGCCCGTGGGCACCTCCAATAGGTTCAGGCAGCGCAGGAAGGTGGATTTCCCGGAGCCTGAGGGGCCGATGACTACGACCACCTCGCCTTTTTTCACGGAGGCGTTCACGCCGTTCAGGGCCTTGATGTCGCCGCCGTCGAAATGCTTTTCCAGATTGATTGCCTGTATGATATCAGCGCTCACTGCTCCGCAGCCTCCTTTCCAGCTTCCCTACCAGGAAGGTGAAGAACATTACCAGTATCAGATAGATCAAAGCGGACATCAGCAGCGGGAACAGATAGTCGTAGCAGTTGCCGCCGATGATGTTGCCCGCATAGGTCACGTCCGTGAGGCCCACGTAGCCCGCCACAGCAGTCTCCTTCAGCAGCACGATGAACTCGTTGGCCAGCGTGGGGAGCACCGCCTTGAAGGCCTGGGGCAGGATGATGTAGCGCATGGTGGCCACGTAGCCGAACCCTAAGCTCCTGCCCGCCTCCATCTGCCCCTCATCGATGGACATGATGCCGCCCCGGATGATCTCTGCCACATAGGCCCCGGAATTGATGCCGAATGAAAGCGCCGCCACCATGACCTTGTTGCGGCTGGAGGCGAAGATGACGAAGTACATGATCATGAGCTGGACAACGGCGGGGGTGCCGCGGATGACGGTGAGGTAGATTTTTGCCAGGGCGTTGAAGAAGCCCAGGAAGAACCTCCCCGGCCCCTGCATCTCGGTGTGGTTCTTGTCCCAGGACACCCGGATCAGGGAGATGACCACGCCCAGCGCCACGCCGATCAGCAAGGCCAATAGGGTCAGCAGCAGAGTGTTGCCCAGGCCCTTTATGTACATTTGGTAACGGTCGTCGAAGACGAAGCTCTTGTAAAAGTCATAGCCCAGGTCGCTTAACCACTCGGGGCCGTTCAGGATCCAGTCCGGGGCCTCCAGGGGCCAGGTCTGTGAAGCGGATGGTTTCATGGGTGCATCTCCTTTTCCTCGAGAACTGCGGACGATTCCTTCCTTGCGGGCAGTTCTTTGATGTGGGCATGCCTTCCGACTGTGGCAGAGGGCATGATGCTTCCTCCGTATGGGAAGAAGGTCACGGAATGGTCCGTGGGGAACATGGCGCTTTCGTGAAAAAATGCGGGACCCAGTTTCCTGAGTCCCGACAGGGAGCCGTACTGTCGCGGGGCCCGGGCCGCCGCCATATGTCTGCAGGCTCTCAGGTGGCGGTATCCGTTCTCCGGGAACGGGCGTCAGGTCCTACTCCGCGCTGATGTACTTGTCGATGATGCCCTGGATGGTGCCGTCGGCGATCAGCTCCTGCAGCGCGGCATTCACGGCATCGTACAGCGCCTTGTTGTCCTTGCTCATGGCAGCGGCGTAATCCTCGGTGACATACTCGGTCTCCAGGATCTTCAGCCCCTCCACCTCGGCCACGAAAGCCTTGGCGGGCTCGTTGTCGATGACCACGCAGTCCACCTTGCCGGTCTTCAGGGCCTGTACGGCTTCGGCGCCCTTGCTGTAGCGGTCGATGGTGCCAAGCCCCTCATCCTCGATATCGTCGGTGGTATAGATGTCTCCCGTGGTGTTGCGCTGCACGCCGATCACATGGCTCGCGTCCTCCGCAAAGAGGTCGTCCACGCTGGCGATTTCGCTGTCCTCGGTGACGATGACCACCTGTACGCCGGTGGCATAGCTGACGGTGAAGTCCACCTCCTCCTGGCGGTCAGGGGTGACGGTCATGCCGGCCAGTCCCAGATCGGCCTTGCCGCTCTTGACGGCCTCCGTGATGGAATCGAACTCCATGTCGTCGATCAGCAGCTCCAGGCCGAGCTTCCCGGCGATGGCCGCCGCGATTTCCGCATCGATGCCGGCAATCTCGCCGCCCTCCACGTACTCATAGGGCGGGAAGGCCGCATTGGTGGCCATGGTGAGCTTCCCCTCCACGGCGGTGGTAAAGCTCCCCGCCTCAGAAGCAGGGGGGGCGTCTGCGCCGCTCTCGCCGCCTGCCTCGCTCTCGCTGCTCTGGTCGGCCCCTGCGCTGTCCGCCTGGCTGCTCTCTTCGGCCTGGCTGCTTTCCTCCGCCTGGCTGCTCTCTTCGGCCTGGCTGCTCTCCTCGGCTTGGCTGCTCTCTTCAGCCTGGCTGCTCTCTTCGGCCTGGCTGCTCTCCTTCGGCTCGCTGCCGCAGCCGGCCATGGACAATACCATGGCGGAGGCCAGTAATAACGCAATCCATTTCTTCATAATAAATATCCTCCCGATATGTATTCATCGGCCCCCTGGATGGAGCCAATGGACAGATACTAGCACTATATGCATAAAATGTCAATGGATTCTGTAAAAAAATAAGGAATAAATGAAATTGGATGAATATGGCATGGGATTATGCATGGATAAATGCATAAAAATTTGGGCAGACCATCCGCCGGGCCAGGCTTGCCGGGGGATTTACGGGTTGAATTGCAGGCCGGTTTATGCTATGCTTTACAATAAGCAGACATACTTCAGATACATATTTTATATTCACATCCGGCCCGTGGCATCGCCGCAGACCCGGGCCGAAATGAAGGAGGAAAACAAAATGAGAGTAATCATGTTTGACATCGACACCCTGCGGGCAGACCATATGGGCTGCTATGGCTATGGCAGGAACACCACGCCGGTGATCGACTCCATAGCGCAGGAGGGAGTGCGGTTCGATGACTATTACTGCCCCAACGCTCCCTGCCTGCCCTCCCGGGCGTCCATGATCAGCGGACAGTACGGCATCCACAACGGCATCGTGGGGCATGGCGGAACCGCGGCGGACATGCGCCTGCAGGGCAGGAGCAGGAGCTTTACGGACGAGCTCTCCGAGAACGGCCTGTTCATGCAGTTCCGCAGGGCGGGGATGCACACGGTATCCTTCTCCACCTTTGCGGAGCGCCACAGCGCCTGGTGGTTCAACGCGGGCTTCAACGAGTGCGTCAATGTGGGCAGGAGGGGCGGCGAATCGGCGGAGATGGTGACGCCCAAGGTGCTGGAATGGCTGGAGCGCAACGGGAAAGAGGACAATTGGATGATGCATGTGCACTACTGGGATCCCCATACGCCCTACCGCACGCCTCTGGATTATGAGAACAGCTTTGAGGGCACGCCCATGCCGGACGACTGGATCACGGAGGAGATTTTCCAGGAGCACCTGCTGCATATCGGGCCCCACGGAGCCAATGAGATCAACATGTGGAATGACCACAGCTTCGCCCACCTGCCCAAGCACCCCGGCAGCCTGAAGACCCTTGAGGAGGCCAGGCGTTTCCTGAATTCCTACGACGACGGCATCCGGTACACCGACGACAATATCGGGAAGATCATGGACTGGATGAAGGAGAACGGACTGTACGACGACGACCTGGCAATCATCATCACCGCGGATCACGGGGAGGATCTGGGGGAATTCGGCGTGTATGCCGAGCATGGCATGGCGGACGATCCCGTGTGCCGCATCCCTCTGATCGTGCGCTGGCCGGGGATGCGCAAGGGAGCGGTGGTGAAGGGCTTCCATGACAATACGGACCTGGCCCCTACCGTGCAGGAGCTCCTGGGCACCTCCATGGCTACCTGGGACGGCTTCCGCTATGACGGTGTCTCCTTTGCGAAAGCCTTAAAGGACGGCACGGACTGCTCCAAGCCCTATGCGGTGCTGACCCAGTGCGCCCATGTGTGCCAGAGGAGCGTGCGCTTTGACGATTACATCTATATCCGCACCATCCATGGCGGCTACCACCTGCTGCCGGAGGAGATGCTGTTCCATGTGAAGGACGATCCCCATGAGCTCCACAATCTGGCGCCGGAAAGGCCCGACCTTTGCGCCAGGGGGGCGAAGATGATCCTGGACTGGACGGAGCAGATGATGAAATCTTCCAGGTCGGATACGGATCCCATGTGGACGGTGATGCGGGAAGGCGGGCCGGAGCACTGCAGGGGAGAGCTGCGCAGGTACATGGAACGCATCGACGGCACGCCCCGGGCCTACGGCATCCCGCTCCTGGAGGAGCAGTACGGGACTCCCGGCCCTAAGAATGGCTTTCAATCGTATCTTTGATATCCTGCATATGGGTGTCCAGGACGGAGCTCAGCTTTGCGCATTCGTAGAGCTGGGCTTCTGTCTTTGCGATGACTTCCGGCGGCAGGTCCTTTTTATAGCGCAGCTGGTGTTCCAGGTTCGCCCAGAATTCCATGGCGATGGTGCGCAGCTGCACCTCCACCTTCATGAGCCGCTTTTCGTCCTGCAGGAAGATGGGGACCTCCACAATGAGATGGAGGCTGCGGTAGCCGTTGGGCTTGGGATTCTCGATATAATCCTTGCGCCGAATCAGCCGGATGTCGTCCTGCTGCAGGAGACAGTCCGCCAGCATATAGATGTCGTCTATGAAGGAACAGATCACCCGAACGCCGGCGATGTCGAAGATATTCTCCGCGATGGCTTCCAGCGTGAAGGGCAGGTTCTTCCGCACCATCTTGTCCAGGATGCTCTCGGGGGACTTCAGGCGGTTCTGGATGGCATCGATGGGGTTGCGGTCATGGTGCAGGGAGAAGCGCTCGTTCAGGACGCGGAACTTCGTCTCGATCTCCATGATGGCGCAGCGGTAGCAGGACATCAGGTCCCTGGAGCTGGCGTTGAGTCGCTGGAAGGCCTGGATAGTCTCCTGGTCCAGGGCTTCTATCAGCTTTTCTGGGAAGAGCTGCCTTGGTTCTTTTGTATCCATAAGAGTTCATCCTTTCTGAGTCGATTTTACGCCGCTTAATTGCGCCCTGCCCTAAGCCTTTTTATCTGTTCTTCCGCATCTGTCCTTGGCGTATTATAATAAAGCAATTTCTCCTCCATTGTCATGTACTTTGTAACTTCGTAATTATGCTCACGGATCTTGTGTATATCCTCAATCGTAAAATCCGGGCTGATTTCCAATGTATACGCCATTATTCGCCACCTCCCAACAGTACAGACGGGTTCATGATATCAATGTCTTTATAGCTTTCAAGATGCGTAATTGCCCTGACACCCTTGATAGTCTTTATATTTACAATATGCTTAAAATTCCACGATATTATACAATCACACCCATGCACTACAGCAGTTGCTATATGCTGACAATCGTCGAAGCTTTTCGGCGTCAGTATGCTCATGGCTATAATCTGGTTTGCGACTTTGAGAACTTCGTCTGTAATTTCCAGTTTCGTATAAGAAATCTTGCTCAAATATTCATACAGCACCGTTCTTTTTGGCTCACGGCATTCACCTACCTCGTCAAGTGTTACCTGCGACAGGCATATATCATACTTTTCAGCTTCAAATTGCTTCCAAAGCGCCAATGTGTCTTTCATCCGCTCTGGAGTGTCTTCCTGCTGCAGATAACTTATGACCGATGTATCCAGATACACTTTTAATTTTCTGCCCATAGCACATCACCTCCCTTTCCAGATATTTTAGCATAGTTTCCCCGCCTTAACAATCCGTGGCCGCACATTTTATGGAGGAGAGGCCAGCCACCTCTTTTTTTGGAAAAAAGGTTGAGGTGGATGCGGCGGGGATTTTCTGGTATGGTAGAAAGGAAGTGCGCGGGAAGGCAGCGCATGGAAGAGAGGATGCACGGAAGGAGGGAACCTTATGACCACACCCAAGCGTTTTGCGTAGCAGAGGCTATTGCAAATATAAGAGAATGAGGTAATAGCCTTTGCAGATCCGGAGGAACAGGATGCGCGGCAAAACTGCGCGCCTGTCTGTAAGAGGAGACGCAAAATGTGCTATTTGAATACAACTGAATATAGAATCATCCCCACATCAGGCTATCAGGTTCTGCGGAACTGCTCAGGCTGCGGCTGCAGGGCGGCCTATGAGAGCACCGGGAGCTTCCGCGTCAATGCAAACGGGAAGCGTATCGATGTCTGGCTGATCTACCGGTGCGGGAGCTGCGGACACACCTACAACCTGGCCATCTACGACAGGGTGAAGCCGGAGGACATCCCCGGGGAGGAGTACCGCCGCTTCCTGGAAAACGATGGGGAGACGGCTCTGCGGTACGGTATGGACAAAGGGATTTTCACGAAGAACAGGGCCGAGATAGATTGGGAGCATGTGGCCTATGAAATCCGGCCGATGGAGGTGCGGGAGAACCCGGAGAGCCGGGAACGCCCACAGAGCCAGGAAAATCCAGAGGGCCGGATAGGCCAGGGGCGGCAGGACGCTCTCCGGCAGGACCGGAGGGGAAGCAGTCTGCTGACAATCCATAACCCCTGGGGCCTGAAAATCAGGACGGACAAGGCGGTGGCGGAAATCTGCCAGATTTCCCGGAGCAAGGTCAGGCAGCTTATAAAGGAAGGAAAGCTGGAGCTGCCGCAGGATTACGTGGGGAGCCGGATCGTGCTGGAGCTGGGCGGATGCCCAATCCCGGAAAACCAGTACACTGGTGCGTGAATTCCCGCGTAATCGGTGCTAGATGTCCGCGCCAGGGCAAGGCGGAGGAAGGATGCGATGCGGGGCATCGTCCACTGACGACAACGCAGTACCGGGGTGGACAGCCAAGGCTGATTGCTCAAGGATTCATGCGCCGGCGTACTGGGATCCGCATAAAGCGGAGGACAGGCTTTCCGGAAAGCAGGGATTCCGAAAAGCCGCGGCATACATGGACAGACTTTTGAAAGAGGAAGATGAGGAAAAATGAGCGAATTTGAAGACATAAAAAAATGGCTGGCCGACACGGCGGATGAGCCTCTGGAGGAGATGGGGAGCTTCTTTGCGAGGCGCGTCAGCGGATACGAGGAGCACATGGCTGTCTGGCGGGACAGCTATCAGTGGATGGCCCGGCTGATTCCCGGGGAGGCGCGAAACCTCCTGGACATAGGCTGCGGCACCGGGCTGGAGCTGGACGAGATATTCCGGCTCCGCCCGGACATCAGTGTCACGGGCATCGACCTGGAGCCCGCTATGCTGGAGCGTCTGAAAGCCAAGCACAGGGACAGGGACATCCGATTGATTCAGGGGGACTATTTTCAGGTGCCCTTCGGGGAAAGCTGCTTCGACGCGGCGGTATCCTTTGAGACCCTGCACCACTTCAAGATGGAAGACAAAATAATCTTATTCCGGAAGCTGTATCAGGCCCTGAGGCCCGGCGGCTGTTACCTGGAGGCGGATTACATAGCGGAGTCGGAGGAGATGGAGGCATACCTTTTCGCGGAATACGCCCGCAGGCGGGAGAAGAGCGGAATCGGGGCGGATGTGTTCGTCCATTTCGACACGCCCCTGACATTAGAGCATGAGATGGGCCTTCTGCAGGAGGCAGGCTTCGCCGGCGTGGAATGCCTGGGGTATTCCAGCGACAGCCATACGCCCATGATCCGGGCGGTGAAATGAGCCGGGAGAGGAAAGGGACCGCGCGATTTGCGGAGAAAGGAAAATTGCAGTTATGATAGAATATCGCAGACTGGAAGAAAAGGAAATCTGCCGGGAACTGTTCGGGCAGTTCATCCGTCGCCAGGAGGTAGGAAAATGCTGGCGGCGGGTAGACGGGGAGTGGGTCATAAGGGACGATCCCTTCGTGGACGACTGGACGGAGGAGGATTACCGGAAGCTGGTGGCATGCCTGCAAAATACTCTGGCCACTGGCGGCTTCGTGTACGCTGCTTTTCGGGACGGCGCCTTGAAGGGCTTTGCCTCGGTGGAGGCGGCGCTGTTCGGGGGAGAGCAGGGCTATCTGGATCTGTCCAGCATCCATGTGTCCCAGGACATGCGGGGTCAGGGAGTGGGCCGGGCGCTGTTCCTGGCGGCGAAGGGCTGGGCCAGGGAGAGGGGCGGGCGCAAGCTCTACATCTCCGCCCACTCCGCCGTGGAGAGCCAGGCCTTCTACAAGGCCATGGGCTGCGTGGAGGCGGAAGTGTACCACCAGGGGCATGTGGAAGAGGAGCCTTACGACTGCCAGTTGGAGTGCGGGCTGTAGAAAGAGATTTACCATTTTCCCATTAAGCGCCGCGCCGAATCCGGTACTTTGCGTGTGCATGCCCCGGAGAGTATGGGGCAGATTCCGGAGCCGGCGGTGGCGAATGTGCTGCTGTTCCACACGGTGGGGCTGATCGGAAGCCTGGCGGTCAGGTCAGGGGCGCTGGCGGTTCCCGAAGACCACGGGCCGCTGGGGGATTCGTGTACCGGATTCCATAGCCGGGAGAGGAAGCTATACTGCATAACGCTGAATACTGCCTAATGCAATCATGCGATTGAACCAGTCAGCGTTATGCAGTCTGGTTTCATTGCAAGTGAAATCGTTAAGCAGTATAAAATAGAAGGAAGCCGTACCGGAGGGCAGCGCCTGCAACCCTTTCCGGTACGGCTTTCCGTTTTCTGAATATAGTGTTACGTCACATGAAAAACCGATTTTACATGATTCCGGGACAGCGGCCGTTCAATCAGCCAGAGACGGAGGGCAGGCTCCCTAGATTGTTGCCCTCGGAGCTGTCGGGAACCGATTTCAGGTATTCCGTGTCGCCCCTGTGGGCCACGCCCACGCCCTTGATATGGCCGGATTTCGCCATCTGCACGCCCTCCTCCTTGCTGACGGTAGAGCCGTCGGAGAGCTGATAGCCGTCGATCCTGCCGCTGTGCTTTACGAGGCCCACGATTTCCCTGGCATCGGATTTGGGCTGAGGAATCTCGTCCAGGGTGTTCTTCGCCAGAGCGGCGGTAAATTTCGTGTCGTTTGCTCTATCTTCCATAAATATATGACCATTCCTTTCTGTTCTATAATCTATGAATCTGTGTCGCAGGCTCTATGGCTTCAGGAATAGTATTGCCCGTTGCCCGGGGAAAATCTCTGCCAGCTTTCGCCAGCAATCTGCATTTATTCCCGCGAGCAATGAGTCAAGCGGCCGTGCTTGCACGGCCAGTTGGCGAATGCCGCGAGGGTCAAATACCCCGCTGCTCTGCAGCGGGGTATTTGATTCTGTCTGGATTTCCAGAACGACTAGGATGCCGGCCGCGCTGCCCCATTCCATCTCCAGCGCGATTGTCGTCAGGCCATGTGTTACAGTTCACGGCTTTGCCGTAACACACATACAATAGAATTCAAAGGCAGAATTCTATTCTCCTGAAGTGAGCAAAAGAGCTCATTTTGGCGCATGCTGTCTCGGGATTTTCATGCAAAATACGCATGAAAACACCTCGCGGCGGCACCGAGTGAACAGTAACGGCCATGCCCGTATTTTCCCAGGCAAAGAAATTTAAGGTTCTCAAATGCAGCGCCCCATGCTATACTACAGGAAGGGCTGTCGCGGGATAGGAAAGGGATAGGAAAGGATAATCTGCTGGCCATCGGCGCATTGACTTAAAGCGGCTTTCGGGCTATAATGAAACTTGTGACGACAGGGTTCGCCGTGCGGTTCCTTCTCTGTGGCTCCCTGAGAAATTTTGCTTGAGGTGAGATATGATTTACAGAAAAAAGAAAACCATACCAAAAAACAAATATGCGGCCTGTGTGCTCTCCGCATTTTTCCTGGCAGGAGTTCTAAGCGGCTGTGCCGGAAACGGAGGGGATGGGGCTGGTGGAGGGGAGAGCCCTGATGGCAGCTCCTATCAGGCGCAAGACCAGGAGCCCGGGCCACAGGTCTCGGAGGAAGAGGCCCAGGAGGACGCTGTGGCCTTTGAGGGACAGGATATAGAGGGGAATGCGGTCACCTCCGATATCTTCGGCCAATCCAGGCTTACCATGATCAATGTGTGGGCCACTTACTGTAATCCCTGCCTCATCGAGATGCCGGAACTGGGAGAGCTGGCCGGGGAATACGAAGCGGGCGACTTCCAGCTGATTGGTGTCATCAGCGACGTGCCGGAGGCCACGAAGGGAATGGACGCCGAAAAGGTCGAGAGGGCAGTGGAAGAGGCGAAGAGCCTGATAGAGATGACAGGGGCGGACTATCCTCATCTGTTGGTCAATGTCTCGCTGTATAACGCCCTCCTGACAGATGTGACAGCCGTGCCAACCACCTTTTTCATCGATGGGGAGGGTAAGGTGCTGGACACGGTAGTGGGGGCCAGGGACAAGGACAGCTGGAGGAAGCTGATAGACGGGCTGCTGGAAGACCTATAAAGGCGGAGAGGGCTACAGGAACCGGGAATGCCGGAGGGCTCTGGATTAGGCAGAGGGCCGTGGCCGGGCGGCAGAAGCGAAAGGAGAAGGCATGGATAAGGGCAGGCAGGGCCGTGGGAGCGGCATGCATACAGAGGCCGTGGGCAGAGGCCGGGAGAAGCGTGGCGGTCATGGATGGATCTTTGGCCTGTTGGCCGGCGCGGTGTTTTTCGGTATCGGCGCTGCGCGGGGGGAGCTTTCCGCGATTTGGCAGAAGGCTGTGATGATCTGTATGGAATGTATCGGGATAGGATAGGATGATGAGACGGATTAGAACGATTGTCCAAATAATTTTTACTATTTTTACGAATGGGTATGCCTATGGCTATCTGCATGGCAAAATCTATCAGGGGAAGCTGAAGTACGCGTGTGTTCCGGGGCTGAACTGCTATTCCTGCCCCGGGGCGGTGGCCTCCTGCCCGTTGGGGGCGCTGCAGGCTCTGCTGAACAGGCGGGGGTTCCAGGTCCCGTTCGCCATGTTGGGCTTTTTCTTCGTCTTCGGCAGCATCTTTGGGCGGTTCATCTGCGGATGGCTGTGCCCCTTTGGGCTGGTGCAGGATCTCCTGCACAAAATCCCTGTGCTGCGCAAAAGGAAGAGGCTGCCGTTCCACCATATCCTGAAATACGGCAGATATGTGGTGCTGGCCTGCCTGGTGGGCATGGGCTCCCTGTTCCTGTTCGGCGGCTTCGCCAAGGTGCCGGCTTTCTGCAAGTACCTATGCCCCTCCGGCACCCTGTTCGGCGCCTTGCCCCTGATGGCTTCCAATGAGGCGCTGCGCGGCCAGGCAGGAGGGCTCTTTTTCTGGAAGCTGGGCATATTGCTGATCCTTTTGCTGCTGTCGGTGAAGGTATATCGTCCGTTCTGCCAGTATCTCTGCCCTTTGGGGGCCATCTACGGGTGGTTCAACCGCTTCAGCCTGGTGCAGGTGCGCTGGGAGAGGGAGCGCTGCACTTCCTGCAAGGCGTGCCAGAGGGCCTGTCCGGTGGATTTGGCCCCGGAGGAGATCTCCCGTTCCCCGGAGTGTATCCGTTGTGGGAAATGCGCGGCTGTCTGCCCGGAGGGATGCGTGCATTTTTCACCTTTTCCTTTACAATCCGACCGCAAGCATATATAATGGTGGTAGAGGGGATCCAAAATCCATAAACCCATAAACAAAAAAGCGAGGAAATGAAAATGGACGTAAAAGAACAGATTACAAAAGCGGTGGAGAAGATCACAAAGGACCAAAAGCTTCAGGAACAGTTCCAGAAGGATCCGGTAAAGGCGCTGGAGAGCGTTTTGGGCGTGGATCTGCCGGATGATGTCATTGAACAGGTGGTCAAGGGCGTGAAGGCGAATCTCACCGGCGACAAGATTTCAGATTCCGTGGATGCGCTGAAAGGCCTTTTCAAGAAATAAATCATATATAAGAACAGACCAAAGCTGTGCGGCAAAAGCGGCATCATATGCGTGATAAAAGGATTGGCGTATATGGAGCCGTTTTGCTTTATCTGTTTTGTTGCTGTGACAGGCAGGGGTATCTTGCAATGGGAGACAGGTAAGCTGCGGCATGAGTTTGGGTTGTCAGGAAAGGGGAGAAGATGATGGAGTGGATTACGAGGCTGGATGCCGGCACACTGCTTTTTATCCAGGACACAATCAGGAATCCTGTGCTGACCCCTGTCTTTATGGCGATTACGGTGCTGGGGAACGGCGCTGTCGTCTGGATTCTCATGTCGCTGGGCATGGCGGCTTCAGGAAAGACCCGGAAGACAGCATTGATGTGCGCGGTTGCCCTGCTGGTGTCTCTGCTGATCAATAATATACTCCTGAAAAATATGGTGGGGAGAATCAGGCCTTATGACACCATAGAGGGGCTGGTCCCGCTGATCGGGAAACCAAGGGACTATTCCTTTCCCTCCGGGCATACGGGGAGTTCCTTTGCGGCGGCGTGGGTGCTGTACCGCAGGCTGCCTAAGCGTCTGGGAATCCCGGCATTGGCGCTGGCAGGCCTGATAGGAATATCCAGGCTGTATCTGGGCGTGCATTATCCTACGGATGTGCTTTTCGGGGTGCTCAGCGGAATCGGGAGCGGCTGCATCGCTATTGCAATCGTCTCGGCACTGACGGGGAGGAAAAGGCATGTAGATGGCAGTACATAATATGGAAGGAAGAGGACACCGATTGACAGGAATTTGTGTAAGAGAGTATGATGGAAGCGGCACACACTATTCAGCAGATTTATGGTTTGGAGGGAGAAAAAGCGGATGGAAAATGGACAATTAGATACGGATCGGATTTTAGCGCAGGTGGATGCGCTTTATGAGGAGAACAGGGGAGAGGAAGCGGAGCAGCTGATGCTGCGCTCTATCGAGGAGGCCATAAGCCTCGGGGACGATGGCGCCCGACTGCAGATGCTGAACGAGCTGCTGGGCTATTACCGTGAGACCAGTCAGAATGACAGGGTCTTTCAGACAGCCGCTGAGGCCATCGGCCATGCGAAGGATATGGGGCTGGAGGGCACTGTTCCCTATGCGACCACATTGCTGAATGTGGCCACTGCTTACCGGGCCTGCGGCAGGCTTCAGGAATCGAAGGATTATTATGCGCAGGTGCAGGAGATATATGACAGCCAGCTGGAGCCGGACAGCATGCTCATGGCAGGCTTAAGGAACAATATCGCGCTGCTCTACCAGGAGATGGGAGATTATGCCACCGCAAAGGAGAAGCTTCTGGAGGCCCTGGCTATCGTGTCGGGGAGGGGCGTCGCCTACGAGATGGCGGTGACCTATGCCAATCTGGCCAGCACCTGCATGCAGCTGGGCCAGGGGGAAGAAGCATGCGGGTACGCCCAGAAATCCGTCGAGATATTCCGGCAGGAACATGTGGCGGACAGCCACTATGCGGCTGCCCTTGCCACGCTTGGGGCCTACAGCTATCATGGCAAGGATTTCAAAAAAGCGCTGCAGTATTACAGGCAGGGCATGGAGGCAGTGGAAAGGAATCTGGGCAGAAATGAGTACTATCATAGGCTGCAGGAGAATGCGGCTGCCTGCGAGAGGGCATTGGTGAAAGAGGAGCAGGGGACAGGCCTTGTGCTGGCAAGGGAATATTATGAAAGCTGCGGCAGGCAGATGATAGAGGAACGGTTTCCCGAATATGCCGGGAGAATCGCGGTGGGCCTGGCCGGAAGGGGGTCCGACTGCTTTGGCTATGACGACACGGCATCCAGGGATCATGACTGGGGCCCCGACTTCTGTATGTGGGTGACAGATGAGACCTATGAGGAAATCGGGGAGGCGCTGCAGCAGGCTTATGAGAGCCTTCCGACGGAATTTGGCGGCTATAAGCGGGCAGCCCATGTCAATGGCCGGAAGAGACGGGGCGTCGTCCGGATATCAGAATTCTACAAGGGGCTGGTGGATGCGGATGCCTATGAGAAAATCGATTGGCACAGCGTAAGCGATGCAGGGCTGGCAGCCGCGGTGAACGGAGAAGTGTTCCGGGACGACGAAGGGGTGTTCACGGAATTCCGCGAGAAACTGAAACAGGGATATCCGGAAAACGTTCGCTATGTGAAGCTGGCGGAGAGCGCGGCCAGATTCTCTCAGACGGCCCAGTACAACTATCTCCGGATGCTGGGCAGAGGGGATATCCTTACTGCCCAGATGATGGTGTGGGACGGCATCAGGGAAGCTATGAAGCTGCAGCATTATATCGAGGGGAAATATCCGCCCCATGATAAATGGCTGTACCGGAGCCTGTCGCAGCTGGAGCAGGGCAGGGAGATGGGAGATATGCTGCAGGATGTTTCCTCCAGGCTGGCGGGAAGCGGCGTCATGAAGAACGCCCAGGAGGAGGACACCATTGAGGAAAAGCTGGAACGGGTGGCATCCTATTTCGCGGCAGAGCTGTACCGCGCGGGATTCATCAGCGATACGGAAAGTTATCTGGATGCCCACAGCCAGGAGCTGGTGTACAAGGCCTCCCTGGCGGTGAAAGAGAAGGAGGAGCTGGTGGAGGAGATTGCCACGCTGGAGTTCGAAGCTTTCGATAAGGTGAAGAACGAAGGAGGCAGGGCCAGTTGCCAGAATGACTGGGCCACCTTTTCCATCATGCGCAAGAGCCAGTACCTGACCTGGAGCAAGCCCATGCTGATACAGTACCTCTATGACTTCCACAGGGAATATGGCAGAGGGCATAACCTGATAGAGGAAAAATATGGAAGGATGATGGAGAGCACCGCGCCGGAAAAATATGAGGAGATCAAGTCCTATTTCCCGGAGCTGAGCCAGGACAAGAAGGATATCATCGAGCAGATCGTCCTCTTCCAGGTGGGCTGGATGGAGAGGTTCTCGGAGGAGTATCCGGAGCTCGCGGGCAATGCCAGAAGGATACACACCTATGAGGACAACAGCGAGGACACCTCCTATGAGACCTATCTGCGGGGCGAGCTGGGAACCTATTCGGACAAGATGCTGGAACTGTATGGCAGATATGTGGTGGGCTATGCCAGATCCGGGAAGAACCTGACACGCGATATAATGGAATTAAGCGTAAAGATGTACGGTTATGAAAATGTCGAGGACGCGGAGCGCAAGCTTGAAGCGGCCTGGAAAGAATAATGCATGAAAAAATAGTGTATGAAAACGGCAGCTGACAGATTCTGCATATCCGAATAAATGTCGAAAAACTGCACACTCTGTAATGCGGGGAAAATCGAACAGCCTCGAGAAAAGGAGTGTATGCAGAAAATGGATGTGAACGGATTAGGATTAGGCGGATGGAGCGGGGCGGGAACGCCATACGCTGCAGCCATGCCGGGACAGTTGCCGGTAGGCTTCGGCATGGCTCTTGCCACGAACGAGGCGGCCATGAACGGCTATGCCGGGCTCACGGAGGCGCAGAAGGAGAAAGTCATCCTGCGCTGCAGGGATGCCCAGACGAAAGAACAGATGCAGGAAATCGTAGACTCCCTGGTGCCAGGCACGGATGTGAGGGAGATTTATGAGGAGGCGCGGGAAAGCGCTTTCTGAATGTCGGACGGCGGAGGGCGCTATGTGTACCATCCGCCGTCCATCGTTATGATCTGGCCTGTGAGATAGGCCGGAGCAGTGGCCAGGTACAGGGCCAACTGAGCCACCTCTTCCGGCCGGCCCAGCCTGTCGGCAGGAATCTCCTCCTTCAGGGCCGCCAGGTCTTCCGGAGACAATGTGCCGTTCATGGCGGTGTCGATGATGCCGCAGGCGATGGCGTTGACCTGTATGTTGCTTGGGGCCAGCTCCTTGGCCAGGGCTTTGGTGAAAGCGTTCATGCCGCCTTTGGAGGCGGAATAGGCTACCTCCATGGAAGCGCCTTGGGTTCCCCAGACAGAGGAGATATTGATTATTCTGCCCCGATGCCTCCGCAGCATCAGCGGGATGGCGGCACGGCAGGTATAGAAGCAGGAGTCCAGGTTCACGGCCAGAACCCGGTGCCACTCGTGGCTGGTCATGTCCGAGAGCAGGCCGAAATGCGCCATTCCGGCATTGTTCACCAATACATCGATTTCTTTCAGCTGCGAAAAGACCTTGGCCGCATCCTGTTCGCAGCCCATGTCTGCCCCGACTGCCGTGCAGGAAATCCCCCAGGCGGCCTCCAGATGACGGGCAAGCTCCTCCAGCGCTTCTATGGATCGATGGCAGACGAGGGTCAGGTCGAAGCCGCTTTTGGCGAAAAGCTCCGCGGTGGCCCGGCCTATACCCCTGGACGCGCCAGTGATCAGGGCCTTTCCCCCCTTTCCCCCCTTTTGTTCCTTAATCATGTCAGTTTCCTCCATTCCCTTTACATATTAGCAAGGGAGAGGAAGAAAGTCAATAAGAGCGGGGCTTGTAAAGGAAACGAAATGAGCATATAATATTCTGTGAAAACCACAAAGGCCCGAGACGAGGGTATATTTTAATCAAATACCCCGCTGCAAGCACGGCCGCTTGGCTCATTGCTCGCGGGGATAAAGAAGAAACGGAGAGAAACAGTATGTACGACTTGATTATCATCGGTTCCGGCCCGGCCGGTCTTTCGGCGGCCATATATGGAAAGAGGGCGGGACTGAATCTGCTGGTGCTGGAGAAGAATCCCATGAGCGGCGGACAGGTGCTGAACACCTATGAGGTGGATAATTATCTGGGGCTGCCGGGCATGGACGGCTTTGACATGGGGACCAAGTTTCGGGAACATGCGGATAAGCTGGACGTGGAGTTCAGGGAGGCCGCAGCCCTTTCCCTGGAGGACAGGGGAGGGCATAAGCTGGTGCGCACGGATCAGGGGGAGCTGGAGGCGAGGACGGTGATCCTGGCTACGGGGGCTGTCCATGCCCTGCTGGGCGTGCCCGGGGAGGAGCGGCTGAGCGGAAAGGGCGTGTCCTACTGTGCCACCTGTGACGGCGCGTTCTTCCGGGGCAGGACGGTGGCCGTGGTGGGCGGCGGCGACGTGGCGCTGGAGGATGCCATCTATCTGGCCCGCAGCTGCGAAAAGGTATACCTGGTCCACAGGCGGGATGAACTGCGGGGGGCCATGGTGCTGCAGCAGGAGCTGAAGGCCCTGCCCAATGTGGAGATTCTGTACAGCCATGTGGTGCA
The DNA here is from genome assembly GCA_910585615.1 of uncultured Acetatifactor sp. Taxonomy (GTDB): domain Bacteria; phylum Bacillota; class Clostridia; order Lachnospirales; family Lachnospiraceae; genus Acetatifactor. The sequence continues at coordinate 5,216 of CAJUFO010000023.1, read as the reverse complement.
GGAAATCCTGGGCGAAGAGGCCGTGGAAGCCGTGACGTTGAAGGATTGTAAGACGGAAAAATCGTTCCGGCTGCCTGTGGCCGGTGTGTTCGTAGCGGTGGGCATCCGTCCTCAGACAGAGCTGGTGCAGGGGCTTGCGGCCTGTGACGAGAGCGGCTATGTGCTGGCCGGCGAGGACTGTGCCACTGATGTCAGGGGGCTGTTCGCGGCAGGGGACGTGCGCAGGAAGCCGCTGCGCCAGATTGTGACGGCAGTGGCGGATGGGGCCAACGCGGCCGTGTCCGCCGGGACTTTATGCCGGTAACAGGATTTCTTGTGTTTTTATTAAGAATAATAAAAAATCACTGAAAAAAGAATTGTCCCCGGGGCAGTTCTTTTTTTGGAAAATTCTTGAAAAAGCACATAAAATGGGCACTTTCAGGCATTTCGATATTTTTCTTTCCGGGTTGACAAAATTAAGAAAGCGTGATATATTTAGTGGCAGATGTAATAAATCTGTAATAAATTACAGATAAAGACATAACGATTCAGGATGGAAATTCGACCTGTATACATAGTTTCAGATTCGGAGAGGAGATAATGATGGCACATAAGACGAAGAGGACGGCAGTATATCTTTTGACGGCGACGATGGCTTTTTCAGGGATGGGCATGACGGCACAGGCATCCTCCATCCTGCCGGGGGGCGGCGTGAGTCTGGCGCTGGAGAACGGAAATAAGCTGGAAGACGTCACGTCGGAGGTAGCTACGCTGCCGATTGAGTCTATCATAGAGAGCATTCCTCTGGGCGATTCGGAGGCTCCCGAGCCTACAGAGGAGGACTTGTTCCGCAACCTTGTAATCGCGCAGGTAGACAGTTATGTGAATGTCAGGAGCATGCCCAGTGAAGAGGGGGAAATCCTTGGAAAGCTTTATGATAATTCCGTGGGAACCTTTATCGGGGAGGAGAACGGATGGTATCAGATTAATTCCGGCAGCGTCACAGGCTATGTGAAAGCGGAGTACTGCGTTACCGGAGAGGCGGCGGTGGAAATCGCGAAGCAGGTAGGGAAACGCATCGCCACGGTCACCACGGAGACTCTGTATGTCCGGGAGGAGCCCAGCACGGAATGCGACATTATCGGCATGGTGCCCGGAACCGCCGACCTGCTGGCCCTGGAAGAGGCAGATGGCTGGGTAAGGGTGGACATAGAGGAAGGGGAAGGCTGGGTATCCGGTGATTATGTGTCCCTTCACAGCGAATTCGTCCAGGCGGAGTCCAAGGAAGAGGAGGAAAGGCGCCTGGCCAAGGAGGAAGAGGAGCGCAGGAAGGCCCAGGCGGCAGCCCAGGCGGCACAAGCGGCCCAGAACAGCACCGCGGCCCAAAATAATGTCACCTATGCGGCGAGCGGCGGCAGCGAGATGGGCCTGGCCGTGGCGAACTACGGATTGCAGTTCGTGGGGAATCCTTATGTATATGGCGGCAGCAGCCTGACGAATGGCACGGACTGTTCCGGCTTCGTGATGAGCGTCTATGCGAACTTCGGTGTCAGTCTGCCCCATTCCGATGCGGGAGACCGCACACAGGGTTATGCGGTGGACGGTCTGGCGAACGCGCAGCCTGGCGACATCATCTGCTATTCGGGCCATGTGGCGATTTATATCGGCGGCGGACAGATTGTGCATGCCTCCAGCTCCACAACGGGCATCATCGTCTCCAATGCGAACTACAGGGAAATCCTGGCAATCAGGAGAATCTTCTAAAAAAGCAAGTATGGGCCGTACCCTTCGGGGTGCGGCTTTTTTTGCACGCAGGCCTGCGCAGAAGAAACATGCCGTTAAGGCAGCGCACAGGCCGATTGGCGAGAGGGGACAATCAGAAAAGAGCTTCTGTGCATATTTACCAAAAAATTCTTGTAAAATGGCTAAAAGACAATTTCCATACGGGATTGAGGAATAGTTATCCACAGCCAATGATCCGAAAAAGACCGCAAAACTGATTTATACACGGAGTTATACACATAATCCACATCGGGCAGGCCTATCAGCATAGACTAAAAAGGATGAGGGAGCAAAACATATGTTTTGTGCGAAATAGACAAAAATTGGGTTTTCCATCTAGTGGAGCGGCAGGGCAATTGACAGAAACGATTTCTAAAATATGTAAGGTTTGAGCATAAATTGTTGCAAAAGCTATGGGGGACATGTTATAATGTCTATACAATAAATAACCGAAAGGGATGATCATATGAAATTTATCATTGTAGGCAGGAATTTAGAGGTAACACCCGGATTGCGGTCAGCCGTGGAGGACAAAATCGGCAAGCTGGCGAAGTATTTCAATCCCGATACGGAGGTGCATGTGACCCTGAGCGTGGAGAAGGAGCGCCAGAAAATCGAGGTGACGATTCCGGTAAAGGGCAATATTATCCGTTCCGAGCAGGTCAGCAGCGATATGTATGTCTCTATCGATTTGGTGGAGGAGATTATTGAGAGACAGCTAAAGAAATATAAGACGAAGATAGTGGACAAGCAGCAGGCGGCGGAATCCTTCAGCCAGATGTATGTGGACAACAACTATACGGACGATGAGGAAGTGAAAATCGTCCGTACCAAGAAGTTCGACATCAAGCCCATGTACCCGGAGGATGCCTGCATCCAGATGGAGCTTCTGGGGCATAGCTTCTACGTGTTCATCAATGCGGAGACGGATCAGGTGAACGTAGTGTACAAGAGGAAAGGAGACACCTACGGGCTGATTGAGCCAGAGAACTGACTCCTGCGGACGGGTATGGCTAGGACCGGAAAAGGCAAAGGAAGTGGAACTATAGCGGAAAACAGGAACGGAAGGAGCTGTCGCATGAATGCGGCGGCTCCTTTTCCGCATATAATTGGTAGTGATTGGGATGTCTTGGAGTAGAAATGGAAAGAGGGCAAAAGGAAGGATTTGGGCGTCTGCTATGGACGAGGAAGGGAAATTCGCAGGAAAAGACAGGGAAGCGGTACGCAGGGTGGCTGAAGCGGGGGATTCTGGCGGAGTGCCTATTGCTGGCGCTGTCGGCCACAGCGGCGTTCTGCCGGGAGAGGAAGGAAGCAGCCGAAAGCGCTGGCAGCAATGTGCTCTTCATAGAGGATGATTACATAAAATGGGTGGATTTCACGGTATCCTATGAGGCGCTCTGCCAGGCCTATGAATGGGATGTGGAAACCCATGGAACGGAGCATGAGATTGACTGGGTGGAGCTTCTGGCATACACGGCGGCCAGGACAGGCGGGGAGTTCGGCAAGGATGCCCTGAAGACCATGGACAAGGCGGCGGAGAAGCTTTCGGAGGGCGAGAGCACCATGGAGGAGTTGACGGAGGATTTGAAGTACTATGATTATTATAAGGAAGCCTATGACGCGGCCATCGGCGGGCTGGTGGGAGAGTACTGGGAAGAGGCGCCGGACGTGGGAGGCCATGGGGGAACGCAGGCCCAGACAAAAGGCAAGGGTGCGGGAAACAGCGTTTCAGGGCAGGAACGGGGGCAGCTGCCGGACGCAGGAAAGGACGGATATGCGGAACGGTATGGGCTGAAGGGGTATTTCCCGTTGGCCAGGGGATTCGATTATACCCACTTTGATGATTTCGGGGTGGGGCGGAGCTATGGGTATCAGAGGAAACATCTGGGACATGACATGATGGGGCTGGTGGGGACACCGATTATGGCGATTGAATCTGGGGTCGTCGAGGCTTTGGGGTGGAACCAGTATGGGGGATGGCGGATTGGGATACGGAGCTTTGACGGGAAGCGGTATTATTATTATGCGCATCTACGGCAGAATTATCCTTATGCGGAGGGGTTGCAGGAGGGGAGTGTGGTGACGGCGGGGGATGTGATTGGGTATATGGGGCATACCGGGTACAGTGTGAAGGAGAATGTGAATAATATCAAGATCGTGCACCTGCACTGGGGGCTGCAGCTGATTTTTGATGAGTCCCAGAAGGAAGGGAATAATGAAATCTGGATTGATGTGTATCCGTTGACCAGGTTCTTGGCGAAGCATACCCAGGCGGCGGTGAAGGTGGAAGGGACGAAGGAGTGGGTGCGGACGGGGGATATTGTGGACCCAGCGGTGGAGGAGTATGAGGCGGGGCGGGAAACACAGAAGGAAGCAACGGAGAGAAGGGCGCTGGAGCAGACACAGTGAATTGTTGATGTAAAGGCAACTTGGACTTTAAGGGGATAAAAATCAAGCAAAAAGGGAAAAGAATAATATATGTGCCACAAATCGTGAAAAAATCAGGATTTGTGGCACGTGTATTATATATGAAAACGGAAGGCTTATGCCGGAAGAAAAGGCGCTTGATATTCCGGAACAGATAATGGATCAGATTCGATTGGTATCTGTATACAAAGGTGTCCATGTTCCCAGCATATTGTTTGATTCTACAGGGACAAAGAAGATTGCGGCTCTGGCCAGTTACATTATAGAAGGTATAGAACAGGGCAGGATATTGGTGGTGGATGAATTGGACAGCAGCCTACATTTCAAGCTGACCAGGGCGATTGTAGCCATGTTCAATAATGAATTGAATATGGGGGCACAATTGATTTTTGCAACAGTGTACAAAGGGATACATATAAAAAAACAAAATAATGGACTGCCAACCTACTGAAAAACCGCTCTTTCACAACGAAGGGCGGTTTTTTCATGGGCGCAGGGAAAGGAGGCAACCCAACTACCGGGGCTTGACAAGAGAGGTCAAGCCCTTTTTTCATGCCAGAAAACCAAGAAGAGGAGGAAAAGGGGACGGAACCGCCGAAGCGGAAGGGCCGCCCTCCCAAAGAGGCAAAGGACAAGGCGGCTCCCACGAAGAAGGAGCCTGCGGCAAAGAAGGAAAAGGCGGGTCAGAAAACAGCCGCGGCCACGAAAAAGGAGAAATCCCCACCGGCTGGAAAAGAAGCCAGGGCGGAGAAAACGTCCCAGCCCCAGGAACCGGCAAAGACACCGCCGGGAGCGGACGGGCAGGCGCCACAGACAAAATCCCCCGTACAGGTCGGACCGGCACAGCCCCAGGAGGCCCCCCCGGCGCGGTGACGAGCAGATCGTCTACCTGAAGCTGTCCGAGCTCCACGCCTTCAAGGACCATCCCTTCCAGGTCCGCAATGACGAAGAAATGAAGGCGATGGTCTCCAGTGTGAAGGACAAGGGCGTGACCCAGCCGGCCATCGTCCGGCCACGGGAGGACGGCG
>CAJUFO010000022.1 GCA_910585615.1 uncultured Acetatifactor sp. | reverse complement strand
CAATGAGGAGTGCTATGATGCGGATGGGAACCTGAGCTGTGAGCTGGAGGAGCATACCCACGATGGAACCTGCCTGGTGGAGGAGCCTGTATTCTATTGCGGGAAAGAAGAGCATGTGCATGTGGAGGCCTGTTACGATGAGGCAGGGAACCTGATTTGTGAACTGGAAGAGCATACCCACGATGGAATCTGTCTGGTGGAAGAGCCCGTGTTCTACTGCGGGAAAGAGGAGCATACCCACGGAGAGGGCTGCTATGACGAGGATGGGAACCTGACCTGTGAGCTGGAGGAGCACACTCATGACGAAAGCTGTCTGGAGGAGCCGGTCTATTACTGTGGGAAAGAGGAACATACCCACGGAGAGGAATGCCATGATGAAAACGGGAACCTGACCTGTGAGGTGGAAGAGCATGTCCACAGCGCAGTCTGCCTGATAGAGGAGCCGTTCTTCTACTGCGGATTGGAAGAGCATGTCCACGGGGATGGATGCTATGATGCTGATGGGAACCTGACATGCGAGCTGGAAGAGCATGTGCATGACGAGAGCTGCCTGATAGCGGGAATCAAGCTGGTTGCGGAGACAGAGGATTACTTCATCGTGCTGGAGGCTTCTGCGGACGCGTTCCCGGATGCGGAGGGAAAGCTTGTCCTGGAGGCCGTGAAGCTGGCGGAGGATTCGGAGGAATACAAGGCGGCAGTGAAGCTGCTCCGGGAGAAGACGGCTCAGGAAGAAGAGACAGAGGAGCGCCCTTTTGAGATATCGGTGGAGCGGGACGGCGAAGAGGTTCCGGAGACAGAGGACGGGATAAGCAGGGATATTTTTGACATCCGTGTACTGGCAGGAGAAGCGGAAATCCAGCCCTTGAAGCCGGTGAGAGTCTCTTTCCTGCAGAAAGGGACTGTGGCAGCAGCGCAGATAGGGGAAGAGACACTGCCTGCAGGAGGAGCTGACCAGAATGCTTCGGAGGAGCAGCCGGAGGGAGGCGAATCAGAGGAGCAGGGTTCTCACAGCGGAGACCAGGGAAGTGCCGTTGACGGCGAGGGGACGGATTCTGAGAAGCAGGAGAAAGAAAAGGTCCAGGTTTACCATGTGGATACAGAGAATGAGACTGTGGAAGATATGAATGCCATGGAGGATGAAGACGGAAACGCCGTCATCGATGCGCCGCATTTTTCTTACTACGCAGTGGAAACACGTTCTGTTAGGGAGATAGGCAGTCAGGATGCTTGGAATCGGTTAAGAAGCTATATTAATTCGTTAAGTAATGCTGAGGAGAACGCTGGAACGATAATATCGGTAAAGCTGCTGGTGAACATCGAGTTTTCCGGCGAGCCAATTTGGCTGGATAAGAACAGAAATCTAGTTCTCGATTTGAATGGACACACCATTTCCTATGCTGCAGGTCAAAAGGAGTCTCTGTTCAGAGTAGGCGAAATGGCAAAGAATGGGAATGGGTATGGCGGGAGCCTGACGATTAAAGACTCGAGTCAGGTTAGAATTAATGATATAGAGGAAGGAAGCGGGCTTCCTGCAAAAGTTGAATTTGGGTTTAATAATTGGAACAATGGGTATCATGGCAGCTATAATCCAGACACGAAGACGGTGGTGTATTACCTTACAAAGTCGAACGGGGCAGCAAATGCAGAGGAAGGGGCTTTGGCGTTTGCCAGTGATGGAACGGTAGAAACGACATATAAACACACAATTTCATTTGCCGGGGTTGGGGCCATTGAGAACACGAACTCAGAAAAAGCTCCGCATCTTATCGCGATGGCGAACAACGGAACTTTAACGATAGAGGGAGGGCGGCTGACGAATCTGTATGGCAATGCCATAGAAGCGATTGAGGATGAGAACAGGGCAATTAACATAACAAATGGCTATCTGGTTGGCAATGGCACGAGCACATGTTTTGACTGGGGAGGGGCAATCCATATGGATGGCTCCGGTAGGATACATGTAGGTGAGGGCGCTGTGATTGCCGGAAACAAAAGCAAGGATTTGGGAGGCGGCATCCACGCGGATCTTCAGAAGAGAGGAACGTTGCGCATTACTGTAGAAGAGGGGAGTGTAATTGCCGGGAACGAATGTAGCGGAAAGGGCGGCGGCATCAGCATAACTGGAGCAGAATTGACAATAAATGGTGGGTCAATCTGCAGCAATGAAGCAAAGACTGATGGCGGCGGTATCAATGTGAATACGGGGACGCTGATGCTCAATGGAGGTTCTGTAACAAATAATTATGCTACAAACGGCGGTGGCGGCATTCATGTCAACGGCAGCTTGGATATGAGCGGCGGCGTCATTGCAGGGAACACAGCAGGATGGGCAGGAGGCGGGCTCTATATCAGTCAAGCTGATTCAGGAACAATAAGCGGCGGTATCATTGCCAGCAACCGCGCAAGGGCAGAGGGCGGTGGCATTCGTCTGAACACTGGCCATGTCATCATGGAAGCGGCAAAAGAGACTGGGAATCTGATTTATATTACCAATAATACGACCATCAGCAACACCGGAAACAATCAGGACTGGGGCGGCGGTGGAATCTTTATCTCAGACAGCAATGGACAAATGACCATTTATGACTCTGTCGTTACGAAGAATACGGCAAGAGGCTTTGGAGGAGGTGTGAGCGGCTGCTCTACGGGACGTCTTAGCATTGAGGAGACAAGGGGATCTGCAGTATATGGAAACGTGGCTGAGGGTTCGGAGCAAGGGCTGTCAGGAGGGGGATCCACCAAGAGTGAGGATCATGATGCCTTTAATAGCGAGGTCTTCAATGCGATAGAGAATGGACAGCGTAAGAAAGATTTTCAGGATATCTTTTCTGCACTAAACAGCATTGTCGGACCTAAGATGTTAGGTGGTGGACTCGTTAATTGGACAGGAAGCTGTGACGGTGCATTTATTACAGATACAGACAGAACCCAGGAGATTATATCGACCAAGCAATTGGGACTTTCAGCGCATCCGGATCAAGAGGCTATTAATGGGGCAAGAAACACTGCAAGAGTGTTTATCTCAGGAAACTATTCGGGAACACATGGCGGAGGAATCATGTGCAATGGCCTGATAATCTTGGGGCAGAAAAAGACAGTCTTATATAATGATAGCCTGACAATAGATTTTCCGAAAGAATATTTGGGGGTGAGCGGCAACACTCAAAACCCTACAGATGGTCAGTTTCAGTTTGAACTGTTAGATAAGGACGGAAAGCGTTTGACAGTATTTTCTACGACTGCGAGCCAAAATACCAGCGGGACGAATGTACTGGGAATCCTTGGAATCAATTTTGTGGACCCGAGTAAGCTTTCCGGAATAAGCGGTACAGACATACAAGATGTGACGGGCGATGAAGCGATAGGCCATCATACCTATTATCTCAGAGAGATTATACCAGAAGAACAGGATTTCATGCAGTATGACAAAACCATCTATAAAATTGAGTTCGATGTAGGCTGTCAGGGCAGAAAAATTGTATTAGGCCCGAATTATGAAATTATGCAGTACTGGCTTTATATTGTTGACAATGCCAATAAGAAAGTGAGTGTCGTGGATGGAATAACGGGGAATGAAATACCGAATACAAGCGTCGAATACAATTTCAGCGTTAATAATTATAGCGGCGGTACAGGGCATAAAGGAGGGCATCTATCGATTGTAAATAAAATCATAAAAGATGGAGACCAACAGATATCCAGTCCGACATTCCGCAATGAAGATAAAGTGAGAACGCTCACTTTAGAAATTGTAAAGACCAATGCACTACAGGTGGAGCAGGGAGAAAACGGATATATGTCCTACGTGAACTTTCAGCTGTCGGGTTTGACAGACGGGAAGAAAAATGAGGACATCTTCAAGGCAAACGGCCAGACTGATGATCTCGGAAAGCTGCAGCTTTCTTCGATTCCGAATGTAAAGGGGCTTTATCTGCTGGAAGAAACCGTTCCTGATGGATTTGAACAGGCCGGGCCTTGGATTGTGGAGGCTGACGGAGGGGATGGGCTTTCGGTGTACGAAGCTAAGGTGGAAGAGGCCAGTGACGGTACGAAGAAGTATGGAAAAGGACATAAGTTAGATACAAAAAGGGAGGAAGAAAATGGCGCGATAAAATTTGCTTTGGATATCGCCAATACGCCGATTCTCTATTCACTCCCTGAAACCGGCGGTTCGGGATTCAGCTTATATACAATGGCAGGCGCTATGTTCTTGCTGCTTGGCGCAGGTCTTCTGTATAGAAAAAAGTTCAGTGAAAGGAGGGCGAAAAATCTCTGAGATCTGAACAGAGCTCCTCATTTGAGGGGGGATGGATGCACAAGCAAAGTTTCACGAAAATAAAAGAAAAGGAGAGAAGAGTATGAAACGATTGAAAAGAATTGCCAGTATCGTGCTGGCGATGGTGATGGTTCTGGGCATGAGCCTGACGGCGTTTGCGACAGGAGCGACACCGCCTACGGACGAAACTAAGGATCCGAGCAACACATTAGCGGAGAATGGGGAGTTTACGCTAACCATTGATGATCAAACAACTGGTTATACTTATGCGGTATACCAGATATTTAGAGGCGATCTTTCTAAAGATGGTGAGAGAAAGACGATGTCGAATATCCAATGGGGTGCAAGTATAGATCAAAGTAAGATTGCATCTGTTTTCCCCAAAAAGGATAAAGATGGAAATGTTGTAAAAGACGAGGAGGAAAATGTTATACCTATGACTGCTGCTGATGTTGCCGCAAGCATAGCCGTAAGTGCAGAGGATTCTGATGCAACAAATGAGTTTGACTCAGATACTGCGAAAAAGTTTGCTGCTGATATTGCAAAGTGTTTAAATGGAACAACAACTACAGTTGAGGAGAAGGATGTATTTACACCGACTGCATATAAAGAAGTAAGTACAGTTACAGCTAATCGCGGCTATGTATTTGACAAATTACCTGTAGGTTATTACATGGTTGCAAATACCAACGTGCCTACAGAGGATGGGGAGTATACCCGTTATATGATGGAAATTGTCGGCGATTTGACTGCCAAGCCGAAAAGAGGTACTCTGGAAGATGATAAGTATATTAAAGTCAACAATATTACGCCAGAGGGCACCGAAGGTGTGGATTATTTCAAAGTTAACGAGGCTCCAATTGGTGGCACAGTGGAATACAATATCCCTGTAAAACTTCCGGAAAATTTCGCAGATTATAAGAGCTATTATTTGGAGTTCTATGATATTTTAAGCAAAGGTTTAACCCTTACTTCAACAACACAGGATAATAGCACTGTTTATGATATAAAAGTTAAGGTAGTTAATGGTTCGATTCTGAATGGAAAAACTGTAACAAAGAAGGAAGACGTAAAGGCTGTTATGGATGTTGTAGAGGGAGAAGGAAGTGTGTCAGAGGGCACAACAATAGCGGATGTAACAGCAAACTTTAAAAAGAAAGTTACCGGCGTAGAGAGTGATGATACACTGAAAAAAGGTGGTACTCTCATTCAGGTATGGATGCATGATTTGAGAGATTTGAATCCTGAAAATGGTGAGGCAGTAGTGAAGGCAGGAAGCTGGGTTATCCTTACGTATTCTGCTAAGCTTAACACAGATGCATTAATTGGAACTGGGAATCCAAACTATGTATCCATAAAGTATTCGAACAATCCGAATAATAGCGACAAGGGCACGCCAGATAACCCTGATGAGCCGAATCCTAAGAATCCGACAGGTGAGACCCCTGAGAAGAGGGTTGATACGTATACAACGGAATTGACCATTACTAAGACTAATGAAGCTAGTACTTTTCTTCCCGGCGTTGAATTTAAATTAAGCGGGGCGGGGGTAAATATCATTCTGGTTACAGAAGAGATTTTTGACAAGAGCGATGAGGGAGAGTACTGGAAATTAAAAGACGGATCTTATACTAAAGAAGGGCCAATCATCGGTGGGGAAGATGATAACAGTAGATACTATGAGAGCACAAAGGATAAGTATAAAAAGACAACAAAAGTTATTCCTAAAGGTAATGTAGGAAATGAGGTGACAGAAGTCAAAGGAACAGTTAATGAAGATGGTACTGTTACATTCAAGGGATTAGGAGCTGGTTCCTATACACTTGAAGAGACATATGCCCTTCCTGGCTATAATAGGATTGATCCAATTACATTTGAAGTTATTTGGACAGGACGTGAATTTATAACTGATAATGATGCTATTGAGATGGGGGCAACAAACAATCTTGTAACTACCATTGTTAACCACAAAGGCTCTCTGCTCCCCTCCACCGGCGGCATCGGCACTACGATCTTCTACGTAGTAGGCGGCATCCTGGTACTGGGCGCAGGCGTTCTGCTTGTAGCCAAGAAGCGCATGAGCAACCGTTAAATGCGCGGGATACATAAGACGAACCGCATGCAGCCCTAAAATGCTCGTGTATTGAAAACTGCAAAAGCATTCAGCCGGGGATGGCAGATCCCATCCCCGGCATGCCGCATTTTGGCTGACACCTTCCCGTGGTGTGCGGCGAGCAACGGATTGACCGACCCAAAGAGGACGATCCGGCAGAGAGCAGCCAAGGACAGGAAACGCCGGGAGATACCCGGGGCAACCGCCAGACAGCATGTATTGTGGGGAAACCTATGAAAGAGAAGAGACAGACAGGGGAGAAGGGGAAGAAAGCAAAGAAAAAGCGAAAAGCCCCCTCCATATCGACCATTATATTGATAGCCATCATGCTGGTGGGCGCGGGAATCTTCTTATACCCGTCTGTCAGCGACTGGTGGAATTCCATGCATGCCACCCGGGCCATTGCGGGATATGTGGATAGCGTGAACGATATGTCGGGGGAGGACAAGGAAGAGCTCCTGGAGGCTGCGCGGATTTACAATGCAAAGCTTCCCAATGGAATTGATTTCGACCTTGAAGAAGAGGAATATGAGGAATACTTGCGGCAGCTGGACATCTCAGGCACGGGAATCATGGGATATGTGCAGATTTCCGCCATCGGGGTGAACCTGCCTGTGTACCACAGCGTGGACGAGGCGGTGCTGCAGATTGCAGTGGGGCATATCCCCGGATCCTCGCTTCCGGTAGGCGGCGAGCGGACCCACAGCGTTCTGTCCGGCCATCGGGGGCTGCCCAGCGCCAAGCTGTTCTCTGATTTGGACCAGATGAAGGAAGATGATATCTTCACCCTGAACGTCCTGGAACAGACCATCACCTACCAGGTGGATCAGATCCGTATCGTCCTGCCGGAGGAGGTGGACGAACTGGCAATCGTCCCCGGGGAGGACTACTGCACGCTGGTGACCTGCACCCCTTACGGGGTCAACACCCACCGGATGCTGGTGAGAGGGCGCAGGATAGACAATATCGCCGGAGAGGTGGTCGTGGTGGCGGAGGCGGTGCGGATTCCCACATATGTGGTGATACCGGCCATCGGGATTCCCATGCTGTTCGTGCTGCTGGTGACGACATTGATTTACTACAGCGTGAAGAAGCCTCCGAAGAGCAAGAAGCAGATGCTGGAGGAGCTGAGGAAATAAGCTGGTGAGAAGAAGTCAGACGTAAAGATAGGAGGAACTGCTCATGAAGAAAAGATGGATGTGTCTGCTTGCGGCGCTGGCGCTCACAGTGGGCGTGGCGGCAAGTCCCCTGACAGGCGATGCGGCGCCTCTTAAGGCGGATGGGGACGGCAAGGTGGTGGCAGACGGGACGTGTTCCATGACCGTGTATCCGGAGGACCAGAACAAGCCTCAGGAGGAGAGGTTCGGGGAGGACCTGGCTCAGGCAGGGGTCGTGGTGGATATATACCGGGTGGCGGATGCCATGAAGACAGAGGGGCAGGATGCCTGCTATTTTGAGCCGGTGGACGGATATGACCTGGAGATTCCGGCGTATCCAAAGGCGGAGGACTGGGTCAGGCTGGCCCAGCAGGCGGCGCGCACGGCCCTGGGAGGGAACGGCGCTGCGGAGCCCGTGGAGCGGGGCATGGCCGTGGGGACGGCAATCACGGGCCTGGATACGGGGCTGTACCTGGTAATCGCCAGAGGCGGAGCATTGACGGATACGAAAGACTATGTGACCGAGATAGAGCAGGAGACGGATTCCCAGGAGGGAGAGGTAAGGCTTGCCACCATGGCCAACTCCGCCCAGTATACCTATCTCTTTGCGCCCCAGCTCATCTCGCTTCCCGACAGGCTGACGGAGACGGCTGAGGACGGAACCGTGACCAATATGGGGGACTGGAATTATGAGCCGGTGATCAGCCTGAAGCCTGAGAGGGCCGCCAGATACGGCTCCCTGGAGATTGTGAAGACGCTGCTGGAGCATGAGTCCATGGAGGGAATCCAGGAGTCTGTCACCTGTGTCTTCGAGGTCACGGGGGAGCTGGCGGGAGAGCTGGTCTACAGCGAGGTGGAGAGCATCACTTTCACAGAGGCAGGCCGGGAGAGCGTGGTCCTGGATCAGATACCGGCCCTGGCCCAGGTGACGGTCAGGGAGGTCTACAGCGGGGCCAGCTATGAGCTCACAGTGCCCGGGGACAGAAGCGCCACAATCGCCGCGGACGATGTAGTCTCGGTGGAATTCGAGAATGTGTACAATGGGCGCCAGACCAATGGGCATGGCATCAAGAACCAGTTCGTCCGGGACGAATCCGGCGCATGGCTCTGGCATTCGGATCCCACGCAGGAGGCCAGGGGCAATGAGGGGCTGCCGCCGGTGCGCACAGGCATCCGGCCGGCCGAGGAGGAGAGATGATAGATCGCGCCCGTACTGGGGGCAGATGCGGAACTATAAGTAGGAGGGCATGATATGAGGAAGAGGAGATATCTCCCTGCGGTCTTTGCGCTGGCTGCCGTGACGGTGGCGGGTGCAAGCGTAGGGCAGGCCTGGGCATATTTCACCACCTATGCGGAGGCAGCGGGCGGCTACACCATCAGGCTGGGAGACCGGACGGAAATCCGTGAGGATTTCAGCGATTGGACGAAGCATGTGGTGATTGACAGCCAGGAGGGCTCACAGCCGGTCTATGTCCGGGCCAGGGCTTTCTGCGGGAGCCAGTACGAGCTGGTGTATTCGGGCGACGGCTGGACCCAGGCGGGAGATTATTATTACTATAATGATATCCTCTACGGCGGGCAGGAGACGAATCCCTTAGACATCCGGATCGAGGGCATCCCGGAGACGCCGGACAAGGATTATTTCAATGTAATCGTCATCTATGAGAGCGTACCTGTGCAGTATCATGAGGACGGCACGGCTTTCAGCGTCCAGGAGACGGACTGGAGCCAGGTCCTGGACACCGGAAGCACCGAGGCAGGCTCAGCAGAGGACGACGGCAGCGCGGAGGGAGGGGATGAGGCATGAAGAAGAAAAAGAAGCGGATGAAAGTGGCATCCCCCATGGTCACTGTGGCGCTGTTCGCGGTGGCGGTGGCCATGCTGATTGGCAGCTCCGTGGGCGGGACGAAAGCCGCGCTCACCTATTACTCGGAGACCTATACCTCCCGGATTCAGATGTATGACATCGGCGTCAGCTTGGTGGAGAATGAGGAAGAGGTGTCCTGGCGGGACTACAACAGCGCCGGGGATGGGACATGGAACGAGCACACAGGAGTGCTCCTGGAGCATATGATTCCGGAGGGGGAGTCCCTGGTGCTGGGGAAGACATACAGAGAGAACCTGAAAGTCAGGAACACGGGGACCATCAACCAGTACGTCCGGGTCAGCATCTACAAGTACTGGCTGGATTCAGAGGGAAAGAAGCTCCAGGACCTCTCCCCGGCGCTGATCGACCTGAACCTGGTGAACCTGGGGACAGACTGGATTGAGGATGAGTCGGCCAGGACCCAGGAGCGCACTGTGCTCTATTACAACAAGCTGCTCTGTGCCCAGGGGGAGGGGCAGTCTGAGACCCCTCTGTTCGCGGATACGCTCACCATAGACGGCAGCATCGCGAAGAAAGTCTCCCAGGAGACCAATAAGACAGGAAACTATACTACCATTGTGACCACCTATGATTACGACGGGATTTCATTTCAGATTGAGGTGGAAGTGGACGCCGTGCAGGAGCATAACGCCGAGGACGCCATCTGGAGCGCATGGGGCAAAAGGGTGGTCTTCCATGACGGCGTTTTAAGCCTTGTAGATTAGAAAGGAGGAGCGCATGAGAAAGCAGAGAGCTATGACCAGCCTGTTGGCCGGCCTGCTGGCTTTGGGGCTGGCGATTCCGGTTCACGCGGAGACTTTCTACGGCGACGAGAACTGGAATGTTGCGTTCACCCCTGAGAAAGAGATGGCGAGCACTTTCACCACGGCGGACATCAACGATGTGGTCAGCGGCATGCAGCCCGGGGACAATGTAATCATCACCCTGAAGCTGCAGAACACTAACCCCACTGCCACGGACTGGTACATGCAGAACGAGGTGCTCTATTCCTTAGAGGACAGAAGCGCCAACAGCCAGACAGGGGGAGGCGCTTATACCTATCGGCTGGTGTATACGGACACGGACGGAGAGGTGAACGTGCTCTTCGACAGCGATACCGTAGGCGGCGAATCGGCGGAGGATGTAATCGCCCATATGGGGGAGGGCCTCCATGGGGCTACTAACGCTTTAAAGGATTATTTCTATCTGGATACCATATATAATGGACAGGGCGGGACCATCACTTTGGAGGTGGCATTGGACGGCGAGACCCAGGGCAACGACTATCAGGACACTCTGGCAGACCTGCAGATGGAGTTCGCGGTGGAACTGAGGGAGGACCTGCCGGACAGACCAGGTGAGCCGAACCAGCCTGGCCAGCCGGATAAGCCGAACCAGCCGGGTTCCGGGAACCCGCCGGAGAATGTGGACGATACCAGGCCCAACCAGCCCACGCCCGGGCGGGGCACAGGCGTGGTGAGGACCAGTGACGACAGCAATCTGCCCCTGTACCTGGCAATCAGCGGCGTCACGGGGACGATTCTGCTGATTTACTGCATCTATTGCTTCAGAGAGCATAGAAAAAGGAAGAAGGAGGCGTAGGGGGATGAAGAGACTGAGACGTGTTTTGTATGCGCTGTTTGCTCTGTGCCTGTTTTTTCCAAATGTCTTGTCGGCCTCGGCCAAGGAGGAGGAGTATACCTATACCATCCGCATCTTTTCCGGCAGGCAGGGGAGTTTCGCGGACGGGGACGTGATAGTCTTCGAGGGGCGCCATTATGGGGACCGGGTGAATTTCTACCAGAGCGCGGTGACGCTGAACGACAACAGCAAGTACTATATCAGGGGAATCAGGGAGAGCGGCAAGGACAACAATGTGAGCATGCAGACCTCCTCCTTTCTGGTGACAGGGGACAGGGACTATGTGATTGCCTATGGAATCCTGGGGGATGCCACGTCCTATACCATCAACTATGTGGACAGCGAGGGGAACACCCTGGCGCCCAGCGAGACATACTACGGGAATGTGGGCGATAAGCCCGTGGTGGCCTATCTGTATATCGACGGCTGGCAGCCCCAGGCCTACAATATCACCAAGACCCTGGAAAAGGATCCGCTGGAGAATGTGTTCAATTTCGTATATACCAGGATTACGGAGCCCCAGCAGCCCGCGCCGGAGCCTGAGCCTGGACCAGAACCCGAGGAGCCCGGACCGGAGCCTGAGGGGCCTGGGCCGGAAGCTCCTGTGGAAGGGGGAGGAGTGGTAGTGGTTCCTGCGCCGGAGGAAGAGCCGGAGGCCCCTGCACCGGACGATGGAGGAGCGCCAGACGATGGAGACGCAGCGGATGACGCAGATGCGCCGGATGATGGAGGAGCGCCGGATGACGGGGACACGCCGGACGACGCGGATGGCGGAGAAGAGAATATCCCGGACGACGAAACGCCGCTGGGCGCGCCGAACGAATTGGAAAATCTGGATGAGAATCCGGTTCCCACCAGCAATTTCCTGACGGTAGCTGCCGATGCCAGGCTTTTGGGGATTCCCCTGCCGGTGGTTCTCGCTTTGGTACTGGTTGCCGTAGGCACGGGATGGTATTTCCTGATTTTCAGGAAACGGAAAAAGAAGGAAGAGGAGTCGGAAGCATGACAGGCGAGAGAGAATCGGTTTCACGTCCCTCTGACAGAAAGGGCAGGAAGGTATTTCCTGCCCTTTGCAGCATGCTGGGGACATTGATTCTGCTGGGGGTCATCGCGGCGTTCCTGCCGCTGACGCTTCCCCGGCTGATGGGATACGAAATCTATGAGGTGGTAAGCGGGAGCATGGAACCGGAGATTCCCGTGGGAAGCGCCATCTATGTGAAAGCAGCGCAGCCGGAGGAGGTGGAGGCCGGGGACGTCATCGCCTTTTCCAAAGGGAGCTCGGTCGTCACCCATCGGGTGGAGGAAAACCGGTATGTGGAGGGCGAGTTCGTCACCAAGGGGGATGCCAACAAAGAGGAGGACATGGAGCCTGTGGCCTATGGCAGCCTCATCGGCAGAGTGGAGCGCCATATCCCCGCGCTGGGCATCGTCATGACCCTCCTGGCCAGCAATACCGGGAAGCTCTACGCGGCGCTCCTGGCCCTGTGCGGCGTCCTGTTCCACATGCTGGCGGGGGTGCTGCGGAACCGGGAGGACGATGGAAATAAGGTCTCTATATAAAAATGCAGTAGACGGTACAGGAGAGCCGTGTTAAAATAGGAATGTGCCATAGACATTACCCACCAGGGGAGTCAATTTCTTTAAAAAAGGAATTTCCATATGTATGAGGAACAAAGACTTCTAGCAAATGAGATTACGAAATTCCGTTTTTCGGGGAATATGGAATGGCGAAGGAATATTTGCTGGATACAAATGCATATTATAATCTTTTGAGGGGCATGCCTGACAAAAGTGGGAATTGCCTACTGGGATCCTTTCCAAGGCGGTGTGGCAGCTGTTTCATAGATGTCTCAGAAAATTGCCGCTTGACATTCTTCCTTCCATGGCATATACTTTAATGAGAATGATTCTCAATTAACGATTAGGAGGATGTGCAGATGGCAGACGTTATCATCATCGCGGCTCTGGCCACCGCGGTATTCTTTATCCTGCGCAGCCAGCTGGGGAAGCTGCGGAAAGGGCAGTGCGCAGGGGGCTGCGGCAGTTGTGGGAGCTGCGGCGCATGCGGCGGTTGTGGGAGCCGGGCGTGCGGCGCTTCGGGCGGCAGCGGGGACGCGCCGGAGAAAAAGGCTGTCTAGACAGCTTTTTTTCATGCCGTTTTTTGAAAATTTTTCTTTCCCAAAAAAGAGGAATATGCTATACTGAAAGCTGAAAGGCAAAAAGTGGATCAGGAGCGGATATGTCAGAGCGGAATATGTCGGGAAAGCATATTTCAAAAGATAAGATTCCGGTAAAAGACATACGAAAGAATGACATACCAAAGGCCGGGAAAAGCAGGGACGGCAGGGAGCAGAAAGCCGGGCAGGAGAAGTGGGGACGCTCCGGCAAGGGCGGCGGGGCCATGTATGGGTTATGTACGGTGCTTTGGATGTTGCTGTGCGCAGCCCTGCTGGTCCGGATATGGTTTCTGAATCGGACCACGGAGAGCCTGAGGACCAGGATAGCCGACCTGACTCAGATGATAGCCAGGCAGCAGGACAGGCTGGAGGAGCTGGCACAGATGGCGGGTCCGGAAGAGAATGGGGCGCTTGGGCGGCAGGGCTCAGGCTATGGAGAGCCGCAGGAGGGTGCCGCGGCGGTGAACGGACAGGGGATCGCGGGCATGGGCGGACAGGGCGATAGCCCCGGCGGGCCGGGCAGCGCTCCTGAAGAAATCAGCGCCGCCCATAAAGTCTACCTGACTTTCGACGACGGCCCCAGCGCCAACACAGAGGAAATTCTGGAAATTCTGGATCGGTACGGCGTGAAGGCCACCTTCTTCGTGGTGGGGAGAGAGGGCAGCCAGGCGGAGGAGACCATGCGGAAGATTGTGGAGGCAGGGCACACCCTGGGGATGCATTCCTATACCCACGATTATGCCGAGGTATATGAGTCTGTGGAGAGCTTCGCGGAAGACCTGCAGAGGGAGCAGGCGTACCTCTATGAAGTCACCGGCGTGAAGAGCAATCTGTACAGATTCCCCGGAGGGAGCTCCAATGCCGTCAGTCAGATCGACATGAGGGAGTTCGCGGAATATCTGGACAGCCAGGGGATACGGTTCTTTGACTGGAACATCTCTTCCGGCGACGGGGGAAGCTTCGTGGTTCCCGTGGAGATGCTGATAGAGAATTGCACGGCCACCATCGGAAACCACGGCACGTCCGTGGTGCTGATGCATGACGCGGCGGGAAAGACCACCACAAGGGAGGCGCTGCCTGAGATCATCGAGAAGATTCAGGCCATGGAGGACACGGTGCTGCTGCCCATTACGGACGAGACGCCCACCGTCCAGCACATACAGTGGCAGAGCGGCCAGGAGGACGAATCCGCCGCGGGCGGGGGCGGATGAAGGGAAGAAAGGCAGGCATGCCTGCCGGATGATAGATAAAAGGGAAAGGATGTGGTGACAACGCAGAGGATACTATTGAAATTGAGCGGAGAAGCCCTTGCTGGTCAGAAGAAGACCGGCTTTGACGAGGAGACCGTCAGGGGGGTGGCCCTGCAGGTGAAGGAGCTTGTGGACGGGGGCACACAGGTAGGCATCGTCATCGGCGGGGGGAACTTCTGGAGAGGCAGGACCAGCGAGAACATCGACCGCACCAAGGCGGACCAGATCGGCATGCTGGCCACGGTGATGAACTGCATTTATGTGTCGGAGATTTTCCGCTCCACGGGAATGCGCACCAGCATCCTGACTCCCTTTGCCTGTGGCTCCTTTACAGAGCTTTTTTCCAAGGACAGGGCGTTGGAGTGCTTCTCGCAGGGCCAGGTAGTGTTCTTCGCGGGCGGTACGGGACATCCTTATTTTTCCACGGATACGGGCGTGGTGCTGCGTGCCATCGAGGTGGAGGCGGACGTGATTCTGCTGGCCAAGTCCATCGACGGGGTGTACGACGACGATCCGGAAGTGAATCCGAAGGCGAAGAAATACAGCGAAGTGACCATCGACGAGGTCATCGCGAAGAATCTCCATGTGGTGGACATGACCGCTTCCATACTGGCCCGGGACAATAAGGTGCCCATGTGGGTATTCGGCCTGAACGAGGAGAACAGCATCGTGAACACCCTGAAAGGGAGCTTCAACGGCACGAAAGTGTCGGTATAAAAGGTGAAAAAGGAGAGGACAAGAGTATGGATAGCAGGCTACAGGTGTACGAAGACAGGATGAAGAAGGCGATTGAATATCTGGAGGGGGACTACAACGGCATCCGTGCGGGACGTGCCAATCCCCATATCCTGGACAAGCTGCGTGTGGATTACTACGGCACGCCTACGCCGATTCAGCAGGTGGGGAATGTCACCGTGCCGGAGGCGCGCGTCATCCAGATTGCGCCCTGGGAGAAGTCCCTGATCAAAACGATTGAGAAGGCCATCCTTACATCCGATATCGGCATCAACCCGTCCAATGACGGCAACGTGATCCGCCTGGTGTTCCCGGAGCTGACCGAGGAGCGCAGAAAGGATTTGGCGAAGGATGTCAGGAAGAAGGCGGAGGAGGGCAAGGTAGCCATCCGCAATATCCGCCGGGACGGCAACGACGCGCTGAAGAAGCTGGGCAAGACCGATGTGTCCGAGGACGAGATCAAGCAGCTGGAGGAGCAGCTCCAGAAGCTGACGGACAAGTACATCAAGGAAGTGGACGCCCTGATGGAGAAGAAGTCCAAGGAGATTATGACCGTTTAGCGCGGAGCGCTGGGAATGCGGGAATATGTATGGGGGAGCGGAAGAGGACATCTGTTCCCCCTTGCTTTATTGAGAACGGAAATCCGGATAAAAGAAGACGAGACGGCAAACCCCTGCGGGCCTGGGGGCCGGGGAATGGGCAGATAGGAGCGGAAATGGGCGAAGAACTGAAAATGCCGCGTCATGTGGCGATTATTTTGGACGGAAACGGCAGATGGGCCAGGGCCAAGGGGATGCCCCGCAACTATGGCCATGTGCAGGGGGCGAAGACCGTGGAGACGATCTGCGAGGACGCTTATCGGATGGGGATTCAGTACCTGACCGTGTACGCTTTCTCTACGGAGAACTGGAACCGTCCCCAGGACGAGGTGGATGCGCTGATGAAGCTGCTGCGGGGCTATATGAAGACCTGTCTGAAGACCGCGGAGAAGAACCGCATGTGCGTCCGGGTGCTGGGGGAGAAGTCCCGGCTGGACGGGGACATCCGCAGCAGGATCGAGGAGCTGGAGGAGGCCACGAAAGCCAACGACGGCCTGCATTTCCAGATAGCCATCAACTATGGGGGCAGGGACGAAATCGTCAGGGCGTCCAGGCGGATGGCGGCTGCGGTGGCCCGGGGGCGGCTGCGGCCCGAGGAAATCACCGAGGAGACCCTGAGCGGCTTCCTGGACACGGCGGGGATTCCTGAGCCGGATCTCCTGATTCGCACCTGCAACGAGCAGAGAATCTCCAATTTCCTGCTGTGGCAGCTGGCCTACACGGAATTCTATTTCACGCCGGTGCTGTGGCCGGATTTCACGAAAGAAGAATTGATAAAAGCCGTGGAGGCATATAATCATAGAGACAGGAAGTTCGGCGGGCTGAAAAACGCTTAAAAGGCGGGGCAGTGAGCCCCGGGAGAAGCGGCGCGGACAAGGATAGGGGGATGGACTTATGTTTTGGACCAGATTGGCAAGCGGAATTGTATTGTTGATTATCGCCATAGGCGCCATGAGCTATGGGGGATGGGTGCTGGCGGCGCTTCTGTGCGGCGTGTCGCTGATAGCCTTTCGGGAGCTGACAAAGGCGCTGAAATGCGCCGGAGACGGGAACGGGAGCGGCACTGCCCCTATGCCGGGCGGAATGGAATGGGCGGGGATGGCGGGAATCCTCTGCTATTATCTGCTGATGTACTTTGAGGCGGGGGATACCTTTCTGCTGATGTGCATCGTGGGCACGTTCCTGGCGGCGATGTTCGTCTATGTGCTGGCCTTTCCCAGGTATCACGCGGATCAGGTCATGGCGGTGGTCTTCTCCTTCCTCTATGCGCCGGTGCTGCTCTCCTTTGTCTATGAGACCAGGACGGCGCCCCAGGGCATTTATACGGTGTGGACGATTCTCATCAGCTCCTGGGGGTGCGACACCTGCGCCTACGCGGTGGGGAAGCTCATCGGCAGGAAGAAGATTTTCCCCGTCCTAAGCCCTAAGAAGTCTCTGGAGGGCTGCATCGGCGGCGTGCTGGGCGCGGCTCTGATCGGATGGCTGTACGGTCACTTCTTCGTGGGGCGGGCCTTCCCTGAAGAAAGCGTGGCCTGGGCGATTGCGGCAATCTGCGCCGCGGGGGCGGTGATGAGCATGGTGGGGGATTTGGCGGCGTCCGCGATCAAGCGCAACCATGACATCAAGGACTACGGCAAGCTGATACCGGGACACGGCGGTATCATGGACAGGTTCGACAGCATGATCGTCACCGCGCCCATGACCTATTTCCTGACGCTTCTGCTGCTGCCCTGAGACAGGGGCATGGCGGCCCTGGCCCGAAGCGTGACGGGCAGGAGCCGGCATGAACCGGCAGCTCTGCCCCGGGCCTCCGAGCGGCATGGCGGGGAAGGCATGGCGGAGGGACAAGACAGACGCAAAGAGGGATAAGGTTTGGCGACATATCGATATACGTTACGGAAAGGCATAGGACGACGATGAAAAAGATAGCAATATTGGGGTCTACCGGCTCCATCGGCACCCAGACGCTGGAAATTGTGCGGGCAAACCCGGAGCTGCAGGTGGTGGCGCTGGCGGCGGGCAGCAGCGTGGAGAAGATGGAGGCCCAGATCAGGGAATTCCACCCTGTGAAGGCATGCATGTGGTCGGAAGAAGCGGCATCGGACCTGCGGGCCAGGGTGGCGGATCTGGACGTGGAAGTCCTGGCGGGCATGGAGGGGCTTCTGGAAATTGCGGTTTTGCCGGAAAGCCAGGTATTGGTTACGGCCATTGTGGGGATGATTGGTATCAGGCCCACCATCGCGGCCATAGAAGCAGGGAAGGACATCGCCCTGGCCAACAAGGAGACCTTGGTCACCGCCGGGCATATCATCATGCCCCTGGCCGAGAGGTGCGGCGTGGCCATCCTGCCTGTGGACAGCGAGCACAGCGCCATTTTCCAGTCCCTGAACGGAGAGGTGGCGGACAGGACCGGGAAGCGTGCCGGGCTGTACGAGAAGGCGGGCATCGAGAAGATATTGCTCACGGCCTCGGGAGGCCCTTTCCGGGGGAGGACAAGGGAGCAGCTGCGGGACATGGGGGCGGCGGACGCCTTAAAGCACCCCAATTGGTCCATGGGGCGCAAGGTCACCATCGACTCCTCTACCCTGGTGAACAAGGGGCTGGAGGTCATGGAGGCGAAATGGCTGTTCGGCGTGGGGCTTGAACGGATTCAGGTGGTGGTCCATCCCCAGAGCATCGTCCACTCGGCGGTACAGTACGTGGACGGCGCAATCATCGCCCAGATGGGCGTGCCGGACATGAAGCTTCCCATCCAGTACGCGCTGTTCTATCCGGAGAGGAGGCCCATGGGGGGGAAGCGGGTGGATTTGTTCCGGTTGGGAGAGCTGACCTTCGAAAAGCCGGACACGGATACCTTTCCGGGGCTGGCGCTGGCCTACCGGGCGGCACAGGCCGGAGGCAGCATGCCTACGGTATACAATGCGGCCAATGAGAAGGCGGTGGAGCTGTTCCTGGAAGGGAAGCTGCCCTATTTGGGGATAGCGGAGCTGATAGAGGAGGCCATGGGGCGGCATAAGGTGATTCCGGATCCCACCGTGGAGGAGATTCTGGAGACGGAGCAGGCGACATATGCCTGCGTCATGGAAGGGAAAGGGAAGCCGGGCTGAGGGCAGTCCGGGACAAAAAGAGGTTTGGTAAGGAAGGATTGACGGATAAATGATGACTTTGATATGGTTCATTGTGATATTCGGGGTGGTAGTGATCGCCCATGAATTCGGGCATTTCCTGCTGGCCAAGGCAAACGGCATCCATGTGGTGGAGTTCGCGGTGGGCATGGGGCCCAGCTTGGTTTCTTTTCAGAAGAAAGGGACGAAATATTCGCTGAAGCTGTTCCCCATCGGCGGCGCGTGCATGTTCGAGGGGGAGGACGGACTGATGGCCAAGGAAGGGGAGGACAGCGAGGGGTCTTTCCTGAACGCCAGCGTCTGGGGCAGGATCTCCACGGTGGCGGCAGGGCCGATCTTCAATTTCATCCTCGCTTTCATCATCGCCTTTGTCATGGTGAACATGAAAGACATCATCGCCATACGCGACCCCATCGCCACCCAGGTGGCGGAGGGAGGCGGCGCGGAGGCGGCCGGCCTTCAGGACGGCGACCGCATTGTCTCCATCAATGGGGAGAAGCTCTATCTGTACCAGGAGATTTCCCTCTATATGCAGGCTTCCTACACGGGCGGCGATGTGGAGGTGGTCTATGAACGGGACGGCCAGCGGCACACGGCCATGGTGACGCCCCAGTACGATGAAGCGTCAGGAATCTATCTGCTGGGCGTCATGAATGCGGACTTCCGGGAGCTGAAGGGGATAGAGACGTTCAAGTACGCCTGGTACGAGATGCGCTATTCCGTGAAGGCCACCTACAAGAGCCTGGGGATGATATTCCGGGGCAGGGTCAGCCGCCAGGACGTGGCAGGGCCCGTGGGCATCGCGGTGAACGTGGTGGGCAAGACCTACGATACGGCCAAAGAGTACGGCTGGCAGAGCGTACTTTTGAGCATGCTGAACATCACGCTGATGCTGTCGGTGAACCTGGGAATCCTGAACCTCCTGCCCATACCGGCGCTGGACGGCGGGCGGCTGGTGTTCCTGCTGGTGGAGGTCATCCGGGGGAAGCCTGTCCCGCCGGAGAAGGAGGGCATGGTCCATTTCGTGGGGCTGATGTTCTTCATGGTGCTGATGGTGGTCATCTTCTTCAACGATCTGTCGAATATCTTTATGAAATGAATCGGCAGCCAGGTTTAGCGGGTTCGGCAATGGTGGGGCGGCAGGGCCTCCCCACCGGGCCATGGCCCATTCTTCGAAACGGCCGCTTTTGTCCGCGGCAAGTCGCTATAGAGCCCTCTGTCAGGGAGGGCCGTCATGGATTCTGGTCCGTAATCGGATATTTTCAATATTTTAATATTTTTTAAAGGATGAAAAAGGAAAGGTAAGGTCTTGCAGGATGGGGTATGAAAGACTGGACCGTCAGGGCAGGGAGCGGTACCTGGACAGGGCCGTGCTGGCCGGGCGCGGCTATAGCTGCCTGGGCCTGCTGGGGCAGGGGGCATTTTCGGACGTGTACTGCGTGGAGGACGCGGCAGGCGGCGGAAGGTACGCCTGTAAGGTAAGCTGGCATGGGCAGATGCTGGAGCGGGAGGCAAAGGTACTGGAAGGGCTCCACCACCCTTTGTACCCGGAATTCTACGCGTTCTGGAGGGAAGCGGAGATAGGGATACTGCTGCGGGAGTACGTGGAGGGGGACAGCCTGGAGGAGGTCCTGAAGCAGCGGCGTTTTTCGGCGAGCCAGACGGTGCGGATAGGGCTCATGCTGGCGGAAGGGCTCGGATATCTGCATGAGCTGCCGGAGAGGCTTCTGTTCCGGGACGTGAAGCCTGCCAACATCATCCTCAGGCCGGACGGCGGGGTCAAGCTGGTGGACTTCGGATGCGTCTGCTCCATGGCGGCGCAGGTCGCCTCACGGGCCGGCTCCCCGGGATTCGCCGCGCCGGAGCAGCTGCGGGGCGGGAGCGCCCTCACGCCGGCCTGTGACGTGTACGGGCTGGGGAAGACCTTGGCTGTCATGCTGGGGGATAGGGGCCGGAGGCTCCAAAATCCGGAAAAGAAACGGCGGACGCTCGGGGAATGGAGGACAGGGAGGCGGCTGAGGCGCGTCCTGAAGGCCTGCACGGAGGAGGAAGCTGCGCAGCGCATGGCGGACATGGGGGAGGTGGCGCGGCAGCTTAAGCAAATCGCCGTCCATTTCCAGGATACGAGGAATGAAATGCACACATTTTCCTGTAATTTTGATGAAGGAGTTTATAGATTCAGTCAGGGCGATTTGTGATAACGATATTGTGAAAAGAACTATAAAGGGAATTGCTATGGGTATGATGCTGGCAGCGATTTTGATGCATCTATTGGATGCGAATTTTTCTACGGCACCAGAGTTTAGCTATAATCAATTCTAAAGGCAAGGGTAATTAGAAAAGGACTGAAATAAATCTAAAGGGATCTGAACTAAGAAAATCTAATTGTCACCCCCCAATTCTATGTTAAGATAAAATCATCTCCAAGCAGCCAGCCCTCATCCAGAGGGCGAATGCTGCCCGGAGACGGAAGAGAAGGAAATCCCCCTCACAAAAGAGAAAGACGGCCATGCCCCAGGCTGTAAGCGATAAAAAGTACACATATGCGCCGGGGCGCGCATGGATGGAGGGAAAGATGATAGACAATGATTACAAGGACAGGTTGTTCAAAAGGAACAAGAG
Organism: uncultured Acetatifactor sp.; assembly: GCA_910585615.1. Classification (GTDB taxonomy): domain Bacteria; phylum Bacillota; class Clostridia; order Lachnospirales; family Lachnospiraceae; genus Acetatifactor. The sequence goes on along the minus strand of CAJUFO010000022.1, from coordinate 38,037 downwards.
GGGCATGGGGATAGAGGAGGCCGTTGACAAGGCCATAGACGACATGCCGACGGACTTGAAATCAGAAAGTGCCTGATTGGGAACAGGACGGAGGTGTAGGATATGTGCATCACGGAATAGAATGAGGCCGAGACCATGCAGATGTTCAAGGAAGAGGGTCGCGAAGAAGGTGAAGACAAGCTGGGCCAGCTGATAGGGCAGTTGCCGGAGGCAGGGAGAATCAGCGATGCTCAAAGGGCGGCTGCGGACAAGGAGGCAAGGGCAGCCTTATATAAGGAGTTCGGTATCGCCTAGATTTGTCTAGATAAAGGGGCTCACAGCGCTTTCATCATGATGATTCCGTCCAAAGCCCCGTAAGTCTCCACCACCTGGGCATAGGATATAGCCTCCGGAAAGTGCAGGACCATGGTGGCGGAGACGAAAGCATCCTTATCTGTGGGATTTGAGCGGGTCATCTCCAGATTGCTGATGGTGCAGTCGTTTGTGCCTGCGAAGGTCATGAAGGCGCTCAAATCCGCGATTTTCGTGAACTCTATGTAGACAGCGATGGTCTTGGAATGGGTCTGGAGATGTTTGTCCACGAAGCGCAGGATCTGGATGGAGACCCAGAGGGCGCCGAAGCAGATCAGCGCTCCCGAATAGAAGCCCGCGCCCAAAGCTAGGCCGATGCAGGCCACGGCCCAAAGCCCGGCGGCGGTGGTGAGCCCCTTTACCTGGTTCTGCCTGGTGACCAAAATGGTGCCCGCCCCCAGGAAGCTGATGCCACTGACCACCTGGGCCCCGATGCGGCTGGCATCGGCGGCACCGGTGATATCCGTCACATAGATGCCGACCATCATAGCCAGGGCGGAGCCCAGGCAGACTACCATGTATGTCCGAAAGCCCGCGGGCAGGTGCTTCTTCTCCCGCCCATAGCCCAGGATGCCGCCCAGCAGCATGGCCAGGAAGAGCCGGACCAGGGCGGAGAGGAAGTTCAGGTCATACAGCATCATGTACAGTTCATGCAGCTTCTGATATACTTCATTCGTCATTCGTGTCCCTCCCGGGCCAGGGCCTGCGCATCCCCTTCCTGCCTTGCGTCTGTCCGCATATATATCCATTTTACCATGAAGCCCCGGGCAAGGCAAGCGGAATACATGCCTGAAATTCAAAGATTCTGGTTGAAGATTTTCCGGGACAGGCCTATAATGGTATTGTGATTACAGGGTTCGCGAAGCGGTTCCTGTAAAAGTCATGACAATATTTTAGGCAGAAGAAAGGAGATTCAAACTATGCGCTTTTTCATCGACACGGCAAAGGTAGAGGATATCAGAAAGGCAAATGACATGGGCGTCATCTGCGGCGTCACCACCAATCCCTCCCTGATTGCAAAGGAGGGCAGGGTATTCGAGGAGGTCATCGCGGAGATCGCGTCCATCGTGGACGGCCCGATCAGCGGCGAGGTGAAGGCCACCACCACGGATGCGGAGGGCATGATCAAAGAGGGCAGGGAGATTGCGGCAATCCATCCCAATATGGTGGTAAAGATTCCCATGACTGTGGAAGGCTTAAAGGCCTGCAAGGCCCTGTCCGCCGAGGGCATCAAGGTGAACGTGACGCTGATCTTCACGGCGAACCAGGCGCTGCTGGCGGCCCGGGCCGGGGCGGCATTCGTGTCCCCTTTCCTGGGACGGCTGGATGACATCAGCCAGAGGGGCGTGGATCTGATTCGGGAGATTTCCGATATCTTCGCCGTGACGGATCTGGATACCGAAATCATCGCGGCCAGCGTCCGCAACCCTGTGCATGTCACTGACTGCGCGCTGGCGGGAGCGGATATCGCCACGGTGCCTTACGGGGTCATCGAGCAGATGGTGAAGCATCCTCTGACGGATGCGGGGATAGCAAAGTTCCAGGCGGATTACAAGGCTGTATTTGGCGAGTGAGGCGGCCGGTTGAACTGCTATTGGCTGGACGGCAAATGGATTTACAGGCATAATAGAGCAGCCCCGGCTTTGATAGAATCAAACGCCGGGGCTGCCCCTTGTCTTCTGGCACCTTTGTCCAGGCACACATGCGCGTTGCCGCCGCACACATGCCCGTCCTCAGGCTGCTCTATTTCCGGTCAGCCGGAGGAGCCTTATTTCATCTGCTCTTCCTGCTTCTTGATCATACGACGCACCATCTCGCCGCCGATAGAACCGGCCTCACGGGAAGTCAGGTCGCCGTTGTAACCCTCCTTCAGGTTCACGCCCAGCTCAGACGCAACCTCGGTCTTGAAACGATCCATGGCTGCCTTGGCTTCGGGTACTTCTACTCTGTTCGTTCTGTTTCCAGACATCTTTTTCACCTCCAATGCTATTTGTTTCCTTTATCTATCTTCAAGATAAGTGCCGCTTGCACTTACCCTGAAGATTCAAAGTGAAGTGTTTCGCTGCGACTTATCTTGGTCTTAGTATGACCCCGGGAAATAAAAATATGTTGGAAAGATTTAGGGAAAAATACCCGGGGGAATTGATTGCATTTGCCATGGCTTTGTGTTAAAATCGAACTATTCGTACATGCTTATAGAAAAGAACTGACGACTGACATGCTTATTATAGTAAACTGACGCAAGAATGCGGCCCGGGCTGCCGTTGCGGCAGTTGCGGATGGGGGCTATATGTTTCATTTATTTGTATCCGGTGAGTACTCCTCGCTGCTTGCCCTGTGCGGCATCTTGTTCGCCTTTGTGGCCACGGTGGCCGCCATAGCGAAGTTTGGCCAGTATCTGCCCAAGGACGCGGGCAGGGATTTCGCCGTCGACGGCAAGCTTTCCGCCGGGAAGCCCAGGGGCGCGGGAATCATCTTCGTCCTGGCCTTTGTGGCATCGGCGCTTCTGTTCGCGCCCATGACGGCGGAGCTTTCCATCTACCTTATCCTGACCGTCGTCTGCATGGTGACAGGCTTTCTGGACGATGCCTCGGAGAAGCCCTGGGGCGAGCTTAAGAAAGGGATTCTTGACCTGTGCGTGGCCATACTGGTGGCAATGACGTTTCTTCATTATAATGAAAACACCATCCGGCTGGCGCTGTTCCACCATGCCGAGCTGGTGATTCCCAAAGCGGTGTACGCCGTCCTGATCGTGGTACTGGTATGGGTCTCCGTGAACGTGACCAACTGTGCGGACGGTGTGGACGGGCTTTCCGGGACGCTGACCATTATCTCCATCATGACGATTTACGTGGTGGACAGGATCCTGGGCACAGGGGAGGATTTCCCGTTCCTGATCCTGCTGTTCGCCGCCTGCATCTTGGGGTATCTGTGGTACAATGCCACGCCCAGCCGCCTGCTGATGGGGGACGCGGGCTCCCGGGCCATGGGCGTGTTCATCAGCATCGCCATATTGAAGAGCGGCAGCCCCATCCTGTATGTCCCCATCGCGCTGGTGCTGATACTGGACGGAGGCCTGGGTCTGATAAAGGTAGGGCTGATTCGCGCTTTCGGCATCCATATCATGACGAAGATACGCACGCCTCTGCACGACCAGGTGCGCAAGGTCTGGGGCTGGTCCAATACCCAGACGGTGTTCCGCTTCGCCATCATCCAGATTATCCTGGCGGTGGCGGTGGTATATGGAATCGGTCTGTAAATTCCGGGGAGGACAGGCGGCTCGGCAGGGCGGGAATCCGGAAGGGACTGAGGTACTGCGATGAATGGGCCGGAACAGGGGCATTTGGACAATATAAAGAAATAGAATAGGAAAGGCAAGCATCTGAAATGTACGATCAACTGACACGAAGCGACATCAGGAAAATGGAAGAGGAGATAGAGCACAGAAAGCTGGTGGTGCGCCCCAAGGCGCTGGAGGACGTGAAGGAGGCCAGGGCCCAGGGAGACTTGAGCGAGAACTTCGAGTACTACGCGGCCAAGAAATTCAAGAACCAGAACGAGAGCCGCATCCGCTATCTGGAGCGGATGATCAAGACAGCCAGGGTCATCTCTGAGGATTCCGCCGAGGACGAGGTGGGCATCAACAATACGGTCACCGTGGAATTCCTGGAGGACGGGCTGGTGGAGACCTACAAGATCGTCACCACGGTGCGGGGGAACTCTCTGGAGAACCTGATCAGCAACGAAAGCCCCCTGGGCAAGGCACTGCTGGGGAAGAAGGAGGGGCAGACGGCCCATGTGCAGGTGAACAATGCCATTGGCTATGATGTAAGAATCGTCAAAATAGAAAATACCGCTGACGACGGCAACGACAAGATTAGGAGCTTTTAAATGAAAAAATACCTTTTATTCGACCTGGACGGAACACTGACAGACCCCAAGGTGGGGATATGCACCTGTGTACAGTATGCCCTGAGCTCCTTTGGCATCGAGGAGCCAGACCTGGACAAGCTGGAGCCCTTCATCGGGCCGCCCTTAAAGGACAGCTTTCAGAAGTATTATAATATGGATGATGCCCAGGCGGAGGCGGCCATCGAGAAGTACAGGGAGCGCTTCCGGGACACAGGGATATTCGAGAACAAGCTTTACGACGGCATCCCCCAGATGCTGAATGCCCTGAATTCCCAGGGCATGTTTATGGCTGTGGCCTCCAGCAAGCCCACGGAGTTCGTCAGACGGATTCTGGATCATTTCGGAATCGGGAAGTACTTCAAGGTCGCAGTGGGAAGTGAGCTGGACGGCACCAGGGTGCAGAAGGAAGAGGTCATCCAGGAGGCCCTGAAGCAATTGTTCGGCAACTGGCCTGTGGAGAAGACCAAGGTATACATGATCGGAGACCGCTGCTATGACGTGGAGGGCGCCCGGAAGGTGGGCGTGGAGTGCGTAGGCGTTACATACGGCTATGGCAGCATGGAAGAGCTGCGGGAGGCCAAATGCGACTACATCGTCCGCTCCGTGGAGGAGCTGCAGAAGTTCCTGCTGCGGGGCACGGAGAAAAAGGAACAATTGACCACCTCCCAGCGGATCTGGCAGATGGTGCTGCCGTTCCTGATATTCTTCCTGGCCAGGAACATCGCCTTGAACGTAGGGGCCATGCTTTTAGCCAGCATAGGGAGCAATATGTCCGGCGGGGATTTCCTGTTCGTCCGGGATGCCGGCGGGGAACTGGTAAGCATGACAGGGAATGCGGCGGTGCTGGTGTCCACCTTCGGATATGTGGTGGGCGGGCTCTGTATCTGGAACATGGCGAAGAAGACGATTGCCAAGACGGCGGAGGACATGAAACTGCTGCACATTAAGGCGGAGCCTGTGAAGAACTACTGCCTCCTGGCAGGGGCCACGGCAGGGCTGGCGCTGGGGCTGAACTTCCTGTTCCTGCTGTCCGGCACGGTGGAGGGTTCCGAGGCTTACCAGGAGGTGGCGCAGGCCCAGTATGCCGCATGGTTCCCAATCGGGCTGATTTGCTTCGGCCTCATCACGCCCATTGCGGAGGAGCTTTTGTTCCGCGGCGTCATCTTCGGCTGCATCAAGCGGTATATGAAGCTGTCCGCGGCCATGCTGGTTTCATCGATTTTCTTTGCCTTGTACCACGGAAATTCCGTGCAGGCGCTTTATGCGGTAGTCCTGGGATACCTGATGGCGTATGCCTATGAGTATTTCGGTGATTTCAGGATTGCGGTGGCGGTGCATATCCTGGCGAATGTGCTGAGTTATGTGCTGAGCTATATTCCTGCAGTCTCTGCCCTGGCAAACTGGCCGGTGTGCATCGTGGCCCTTGCTATAGGGGCGGCGTGCGCCTGGATGCTGCATAAGGAGAAGAAGATTTTTTGAAAAATGGGTTATTTTCTGAAAATATCGGAGAATGATTTAAAAATTCAAATTATCTGACAATTCTGCCTAAAGTTTTTATTTACAAATGGGAAAAAATGTTGTATAGTATGAAAAGCAAAGACGCAAAGGAGCGCATTGAGGCTCGTTTGCGTCTTTTTTCTTGTTTTTATGTTAGTGGAAACAGACCATAGGAAGGAGCGACACTATGTTTGATGTAAAGAAAGAAGTCCCACAGGCGCCCCTCTACAGGGAGGCATTCGAGCATGACAACTGCGGTATCGGGGCCTGTGTGAATATCAGGGGCGAGAAGAGCCGTGCCATCGTGGAGGATGCCCTGAAGATTGTGGAGAACTTAGAGCACAGGGCAGGAAAGGACGCCGAGGGCAAGACCGGGGACGGCGTAGGCATACTTACCCAGATTCCCCATAAATTCTTCTCCAGGGTGGCGAAGGCCCTCGGGATGGAGCTGGGCGGAGAGCGGGAGTATGGTATCGCCTTCGTCTTCTTCCCCCAGGAGGAGCTGCGCCGGAACCAGGCCAAGAAGATGTTCGAGATCATCGTCCAGAAAGAAGGACTGGAATTTTTAGGCTGGCGGGAGGTGCCCACTTTTCCAAACGTCTTGGGTCGGAAGGCTGTGGAGTGCATGCCCGCGATTATGCAGGGCTTTGTGAAGAAGCCCGCGAATGTGGAGAAGGGGCTGGAGTTCGACCGGAAGCTTTACATCGCCAGGAGATTGTTCGAACAGTCGTCGGAAGACACCTACGTGGTATCATTTTCCAGCCGTACCATTGTGTACAAGGGCATGTTCTTGGTGGGGCAGCTGCGTACCTTCTATGCCGATCTGCAGAGCCCGGACTTCGAGTCCGCCATCGCCATGGTGCACTCCCGGTTCTCCACCAACACCAACCCCAGCTGGGAGCGGGCACATCCCAACCGCCTTATGGTGCACAATGGGGAGATCAACACCATCCGGGGCAACGCGGACAAGATGCTGGCCAGGGAGGAGAACATGGCCTCGGAGCACTTAAAGGGCCAGATGCATAAAGTGCTCCCAGCCATCAACAAGACCGGCTCCGACTCCGCCATGCTGGACAACACGCTGGAGTTCCTGGTGATGAGCGGCATGGACCTGCCCCTGGCGGTGATGATCGCCATTCCGGAGCCCTGGGCCAACGACAAAGCCATGTCCCAGACCAAGCGGGACTTCTACCAATACTATGCCACCATGATGGAGCCCTGGGACGGTCCGGCCTCCATCCTCTTCTCCGACGGGGACATCATGGGAGCCGTGCTGGACCGCAACGGCCTGCGCCCCTCCCGGTACATGATTACGGAGGACGACACGTTGATTCTGTCCTCTGAGGTGGGCGTGCTGGACATCGCCCCCGAGAAGATTCGCCGCAAGGAGCGGCTGCGCCCGGGCAAGATGCTGCTGGTGGACACGATGCAGGGCAGGGTGATTTCCGACGAGGAGCTGAAGGAGACCTATGCCTCCAGGCAGCCCTACGGCGAGTGGCTGGACAACAACCTTGTCTTCTTAAAGGATTTGACCATCCCCAACCAACGGGTGCCCGAATATACCGGGGAGGAGCGCCAGCGGATGCAGAAGGCTTTCGGCTATACCTATGACGAGCTGAAGACCAGCATCCTGCCCATGGCGAAGAACGGCGGGGAGGCCATCGCAGCCATGGGCGCGGACACGCCGCTGCCGGTGCTGAGCAATACCATCCATCCCCTGTTCCACTATTTCAAGCAGCTCTTTGCCCAGGTGACAAATCCCCCCATCGATGCCATCCGGGAGGAGATCATCACCTCCACCACCGTGTACATAGGCACGGAGGGCAATATCCTCCAGGAGATGCCGGAGAACTGCAATGTGCTGCGGGTGAACAATCCCATCCTGACCAACACGGATTTGTTAAAGATAAAGAACATGAAGGCCGAGGGCTTCAAAGTGGAGGTGGTACCCATCACCTATTATAAAAACACCAGCCTGGAGCGAGCCATCGACAGGCTCTTCGTGGAGGTGGACAGGGCCTATAGGGAGGGCGTGAACATCCTGATTCTCTCGGACCGGGGCGTGGACGAGAACCATGTGCCTATGCCATCGTTGCTTGCGGTGTCAGCCCTGAACCAATATCTGGTAAAAACGAAAAAACGTACAAGAGTAGCCCTGATTCTGGAATCCGGGGAGCCCAGGGAAGTGCACCACTTCGCCACGCTCCTAGGATATGGTGCCTGTGCTATCAATCCCTACCTGGCTCAGGAGACCATCCGGGAGCTGATAGACGACGGGCTGCTGGACAAGGATTATTACGCGGCGGTGAATGATTATAACAACGCAGTCCTCCACGGCATCGTGAAGATTGCCTCCAAGATGGGCATCAGCACCATACAGTCCTACCAGGGCTCCCAAATTTTCGAGGCCATCGGCATCGCGCCGGAGGTAATCGCCAAGTATTTCAGCAATACGGTGTGCCGTGTGGGCGGCCTGACCCTGAAGGACATCGAAGCCCAGGTGGATGAGCTCCACTCCAGGGCCTTCGATCCCCTGGGGCTTACCAGCGACCTGACCCTGGACAGCCCCGGCCACCACAAGATGCGCAGCGGCGGGGATGAGCATCTCTACAACCCCGCCACCATTCATATGCTGCAGGAATCCACCAGGCGGGGGGACTATGGGATGTTCCGGAAATACACCGCCATGGTCAACGACGAGAATTCCATCAAGAACCTCCGTGGGCTGCTGGACTTCCGTTATCCGAAGAAGAAAGTGCCCTTAGAGGAGGTGGAACCGGTGGAGAAAATCGTCACCCGCTTCAAGACCGGGGCCATGTCCTACGGCTCCATCTCCAAAGAGGCCCACGAGACCCTGGCCATCGCCATGAACCGGCTCCATGGCAAGAGCAATTCCGGCGAGGGCGGGGAGGATGCGGAGCGGCTGACCGTCGGCCCTGACGGGTTGAACAGGTGTTCTGCCATCAAGCAGGTGGCCAGCGGGCGCTTCGGCGTCACCAGTCGGTACCTGGTCAGCGCCAAGGAGATCCAGATTAAGATGGCCCAGGGGGCAAAGCCCGGTGAGGGCGGGCATCTGCCCGGGGGAAAGGTGTATCCCTGGATTGCGAAGACCAGGCACTCTACGCCGGGGGTGTCCCTGATTTCCCCACCGCCCCACCACGATATCTATTCCATCGAGGATTTGGCGCAGTTGATTTATGATTTGAAGAACGCGAATAAGGATGCGCGGATTTCCGTTAAATTAGTATCGGAGGCCGGTGTGGGGACTGTGGCTGCCGGCGTGGCCAAGGCGGGGGCCCAGGTGATTTTGGTCAGCGGCTACGATGGCGGCACCGGGGCGGCGCCCAGAAGCTCTATCCACAACGCAGGGCTGCCCTGGGAGCTGGGGCTGGCGGAGACCCACCAGACTTTGATTCAGAACGGGCTGCGGGGGAAGGTGCGTATAGAGACGGACGGGAAGCTCATGAGCGGCCGGGACGTTGCTATCGCGGCTATCCTGGGAGCGGAGGAGTTCGGCTTTGCCACTGCGCCGTTGGTGGCCATGGGCTGTGTCATGATGCGGGTGTGCAACCTGGACACCTGCCCGGTGGGCGTGGCCACCCAGAATCCGGAGCTGCGGAAGAACTTTAAAGGGAAGCCGGAATATGTGGAGAACTTCATGCGGTTCATCGCCCAGGAACTGCGGGAGTATATGGCGGATTTAGGCGTGCGCAGCGTGGATGAGCTGGTGGGGCGCACTGATCTGCTGAAGGTGCGGGAGGGTCTGAACCGGAGGCAGGAATCGGTGGATCTGACGCAGATTCTCGCCAATCCTTATGAGGGGTCTAAGCAGAGGGTGACTTTCGATTCGAAGCAGGTGTACGACTTTGGGCTGGAGAAGACCATGGACGAGAGGGTTCTTCTAAGGCAGTTGAAAAAGGCTATAGACGCGGGGCAGAAGCGGAGCCTGGAGGTGGACGTGTCCAACACGGACCGGACCTTCGGGACGATTCTGGGCAGCGAGATCACGAAGCGGCTGGGGGACGATTTGGAGGAGGACTCCTACAGGGTGCTGTGCCGGGGCGCGGGAGGGCAGTCCTTTGGGGCTTTCATTCCGAAGGGGCTGACGTTGGAGCTGGTAGGGGACAGCAATGACTATTTTGGCAAGGGGCTTTCCGGGGGGAAGCTGATTGTGTATCCGCCCAAGGCCAGCAGGTTCGAGGCCAGTGAGAATATCATCATCGGGAATGTGGCTCTGTATGGGGCTACCAGTGGGAAGGCTTTCATTAACGGCGTGGCAGGGGAGCGGTTCTGTGTGCGCAATTCGGGAGCTACGGCTGTGGTGGAGGGCGTTGGCGACCATGGCTGTGAGTATATGACCGGCGGGCGCGTGGTGGTGCTGGGCGGTACGGGGAAGAATTTCGCGGCGGGCATGAGCGGCGGCGTGGCCTATGTGCTGGATGAGGGGAACGATTTGTACAAGAGGCTGAATAAGGAGATGGTTTCCTCCGGGGAGGTGACGGGGAAGTATGACGTGCTGGAGCTGAAGGGGCTGATTCAGGAGCATGTGGCGGCTACGAATTCGGTGAAGGGGAAGGAGATACTGGAGCGGTTTGAGGAGTATCTGCCGAAGTTCAAGAGGATTATTCCGCATGACTATGAACGGGTCATGAAGACTATTGTGCAGATGGAGGAAAAAGGGCTGAGTGCGGAGCAGGCGCAGATTGAGGCTTTTTATGCGAATACCAGGAAGTGATGGCCAAAACCTAACAGGAGGAACAAGAAAATGGGAAAACCGACAGGTTTTATGGAATATAGCAGGGAAGTGAGCAAGGCACAGGAGCCTTTGGAGCGGATAAAGCATTTTGACGAGTTCCATGAGCATCTGCCACAGGAGCGGCAGCAGCTGCAGGGAGCGCGGTGCATGGAGTGCGGGGTGCCGTTCTGCCAGGCAGGGATGGTGCTGAACGGCATGGCCAGCGGATGCCCGCTGCACAACCTGGTGCCGGAGTGGAATGATTTGGTCTATGTGGGGAACTGGGAGCAGGCCTATAGGAGGCTTAAGAAGACCAACAGCTTTCCGGAGTTCACGTCCCGGGTCTGTCCGGCGCTTTGTGAGGCGGCCTGTACCTGCGGGCTGAACGGGGAGCCGGTGGCTACCAGGGAGAATGAGTATGCTATTATCGAGTATGCTTATGAGCAGGGGTATGCGGCCCCGCAGCCGCCTAAGGTGCGCACGGGGAAGAAGGTGGCCGTGGTGGGAAGCGGGCCGTCGGGGCTTGCGGTGGCGGATCAGTTGAACCGGAGGGGGCATTCGGTGACAGTATTTGAGCGCTCTGACCGTATCGGCGGGCTGCTGATGTACGGAATTCCGAACATGAAGCTGGAGAAGCGGATCGTGGACAGGAAGCGTAAGGTGATGGAGGAAGAGGGAGTCGTCTTCGTCACGGGCGTGGATGTGGGGAAGGACGTGAAGGCGGAGCAGCTGCTGCGGGAGTTCGACCGGGTGGTGCTGGCCTGCGGGGCATCCAATCCCAGGGACATCAAGGCTCCCGGGAGGGACGCGAAAGGGATCTATTTCGCGGTGGACTTCCTGAAGGCGAATACGAAGAGCCTGCTGGATTCCGGGTTCGCGGATAAAGCCTATGTGGATACAAAGGACAAAGATATAGTCATCATCGGCGGCGGGGATACGGGGAACGACTGCGTGGGCACGGCTGTCCGCCATGGGGCGAAGAGCGTGACCCAGATAGAGATGATGCCCAAAGCGCCGGATGTCAGGTCCCAGGACAATCCCTGGCCGGAGTGGCCCAAGGTCTGCAAGACGGATTATGGCCAGCAGGAGGCCATTGCTCTGTATGGGCATGACCCCAGGATCTATGAGTCTACGGTGAAGGAGTTCGTGAAGGATAAGGAGGGGAAGCTGACGGCGGTGAAGATTGTGAGGCTTTCCTGGGAGAAGGATGCAGCTACGGGACGGATGAAGATGAAGGAGGTTCCGGGCAGCGAAGAGACGCTTCCTGCGGACATGGTGCTGATTGCGGCAGGCTTTCTGGGGGCCCAGGGCTATGTGGCGGAGAGCTTCGGGGTGGAGTTGAACGAGCGGACGAATGTGAAGACGGAAAGCCAGAAGTACCAGACCAGCAAAGAGAACGTGTTCGTCACCGGGGACATGCGCCGGGGCCAGTCTTTGGTGGTCTGGGCCATCCGGGAGGGCAGGGAGGCGGCCAGGGCCGTGGACGAGAGCCTTATGGGGTATTCGGGGCTGACGGTACAGTGAAGGGATTTGTGGCTCAGGGCTGCTGCACGGTTTTGATTGCGTGCGGCGGCCCGTTTTTATATGTCTTATTCGGATGGTTTTCTCATATATAAAATTCAATAGACGATGCCAGGAAAATGTGTTAAGATTTTACATACAGAGATCATCATGTCAGGAGGGAGCTTATGGCGAGGACAATCGGCATCGGACACCAGAAGACAGATTTGCCGGATTATCACCGAACTGTATAATAAATACGGTTTTTTGATGGAGAGCAAATGCCTGGACGATAATAAAAGGGTGATTTCCGAAAGATATCTAAGGTGGAGGATACGGAATTTTCTGAGGAGAGGGGCAGGTGGTATTACGCCTTGGCATTGGCGAACAGGGAAATCCGCTTCATGATCGAAAGCATGATTCGTGATTGGTTCGAGGAGGACAGCAGCTATAATGATTTCATCAGGGCATTGCTGCTGGATGACATAAAGGCGATGAATGTCTATATGAACAGGGTGGCTCTGCAAAGTCTCAGATATTTTGACGCAGGGAACAGGCCCTCAGGGAAGGAGACCACATGAAACTATCCATAATCACAGTATGCCTGAACCCCGGGGACAGGCTGAGCGCCACATTGGACAGCATATTGGGACAGGACTGTGAAGACGTAGAAGTGATATTAAAGGACGGCGGCAGCACGGACGGTTCCGTGGAGCGGTGGCGGAAGGAGAACGCTGCCCGGCCCGGCGCGGAAAAGGTCAGGATTTTCGCGGAGAAGGACAGTGGCATCTACGATGCCATGAACCAGGCGGTGGCTTGCGCCACTGGGGATTTCCTCCTGTTCCTGAACTGCGGGGACAGGTTCGCGGACGGCAATGTCCTGCGGCGGACGAGGGGGCTTCTGGAGGAAGAGGAACAGGCCGGGACGGACATGGACAGGCTGGTGCTCTACGGGGACACCTGCGGGGAAAGGCGCGATGTAGTCATCGCCTCCCCGCCGGAGATTACGGGGTTCACCTGCTACCGGAACATCCCCTGCCACCAGTCCTGCTTCTACAGCGCGGCGCTGTGCAGGGACAAGCCCTATGACCTGCGGTACAGGGTTCGGGCGGACTACGACCATTTCCTCTGGTGCTTCTACCGGGCTAAGGCGAAGATGCGGCACATGGACTTCCCGGTGGCCGTCTACGAGGGGGGCGGCTTTTCGGAGAAGCGGGAGAACAAGGCCCTGGACAGGCGGGAACACAGGGAGATTACCGGGAAATATATGAGCGGAGGAGAGCTGTTTCAATATCGCACCATCATGGCCTGCAGCCTGGCGCCCCTGCGGACGGCCATGGCGGAGAGCCGGCTGTTCTCCGGATGCTACCATTGGATTAAGGAGCGGATCTACAGGCGTAAGGCGTAGCTGCTCTGTCCGGTTGCTTTTACTATAAAAGTCCCTATGCCATTCTAGCACCGCGAGTGTTTTTGCGCTTCCTATGCGCAAAAACGGAGACAGCTGTGCATCACCTAAACTCTCAGACTTTTAGGTAAGGTGGTGCGGCTGGCTGCATGGGAGTTTAGGAACCTATAGCGCTTCTGGGTGTATGTGCATGTGGCAAAGTGCATGGTATTCAGGGCATGAGGCACAGACAAGAAAGGGCAATGGCACGAGTTTTCCGAAAAAGAGATAATGATTTAAAAAAATAGCCATAGAAGGAGAGACATTATGACAGTATTGTGTTTGAAGGACAATTGGACATTGACTGTCCTTGGAGAGAATGTATACAATATTCCGAATACTCCAATCGAGACGAAAGTTCCGTCCACAGTATACGGGACGCTGCTGGAGAGGGGCCTGATGCCGGATCCCTACTACCGGGACAATGAGCTGGCGGCTACCAGGCTCATGGAGAACGACTTCGCCTATGAGACCGCATTTACCCTGGACAGCGAGGACAGGGAGGCGGACAGGCTGTTCCTGCGCTTCGATGGCATTGACACCCTGGCGGACGTGTACCTGGACGGAGAGCTTTTAGGAACCGCGTACAACATGAACCGCGTGTGGGAGTACGACATCACGTCCCGGGTGAAGGACGATGAGGCGGACAGGGTGTATCATCTGAAGTAGTCCTTCATTCCCCCACCCGCTATATCAGCCAGGAGAACGAGAAATGTCCCGTAGGCGGCTCCACGGACGCCATGCCCGGATTCTCCCACCTGCGCAAGGCCGCCTGCATGTTCGGATGGGACTGGGGCCCCAGGCTCCCGGATGCCGGGCTGTTCCGGGAGGTCACGGTCCAGAGGGTGAAGACGGCGCGCATCGCTCAGGTCTACATAACCCAGCAGCATGAAATCGCGGAGCGGACAGCCCGGGGCAACCGGGTTTCGTCAGTGCGGCTGACTGCGGACGCGGAGATTGAATGGATGCCGGAGGCGGGGGATGCGCTCCTGAAGCTGGCAGTGTACGTGACAGGGCCTGACGGGATCCTGCTTTCCGCCGAGAGCGAGACGGTCAGCGCCGCGGCCGATTCGGCACCCTCCGGGAACCTGACAGGCCTGTCAGGCAGCGGCCTGCGGAGCAGCCATGTCCGGGCGGAGCTTACGGTTTCCGACCCGCAGCTGTGGTGGCCCAACGGATACGGGGAGCAGCCCCTGTACCGGGTGGAAGCTCTGCTGGTATCTGTTCAGGGGGCCTGTGGAGGAGCTGGCGAGAATCCACGTTGGGACGCAGACGGGGAGGACAGCGGAAATCCTGGCCAGGAGGCAGGTGGAAAGGTCAGCGAGAATCCCGGCCAGGAGATGGGTGGAGTGGCCTGTGAGAATCCTGGCCAGGAGGCAGGCGGAAGGGTCAGCGAGAATCCCGGCCAGGAGGTGGTTGGAGTGGCCTGTGAGAATCCGGGCCAGGAGGCAGGCGGAAAGGTCAGCGAGAATCCCAGCCAGTACGCAGACGGAATAGCGCACCCTCTTGACATCTGGCAGAAGCGCATCGGCCTACGCACCATGACAGTGAACACGGATCCCCTGCCGGAGGAGACCTGGGATGCCCACCTGACCGACCAGGCCCAGGACCTGGACGACGGAACTGACGTAGTCATGAGCCGTGGAGACCGGAAGCTCCTCATGGTGGACAGGAAGGGCGAAAAGCTCCCGGGCCGGAACTTCGCCTTTGAGGTCAACGGCCTGCAGATCTTCGCCATGGGCGCGGACTACATCCCGGAGGACAATATCCTCACCCGGCAGACAAGAGAGCGCACGGACATGCTGCTTGCCTCCGCCCAGGAGGCCCACCACAACTGCATCCGCATCTGGGGCGGAGGCTATTTCCCGGACGACTTCTTCTACGATGTCTGCGACGAGAGGGGCCTGGTGATCTGGCACGACTTCATGTTCGCCTGCGCCTCCTACGAGCTGAGCGACGCCTTCGAGGCCAATGTCTCCGCGGAGATCCGCCAGAACATCCGCAGGCTCCGCTCCCATCCCAGCATCGGCCTGTGGTGCGGCAACAACGAGATGGAGACGGAATACGAGATGAAATTCTCGGTGAAGTCCAAGAAACAGTTCTACGACTACATCCGCCTGTACGAATACATCATCCCCAAAATCGTGGAGCAGGAAGACCCACAGACATTCTACTGGCCCTCCTCCCCCAGCTCCGGCGGGAATTTCGAGAACAGCAACGCGGAGAACGTGGGAGATGTGCACTACTGGGGCGTCTGGCACGGCAACGAGCCATTCACGGCTTACCGGAAGCACCACTACCGCTTCCTGTCAGAGTTTGGCTTCCAGTCCTTCCCGGCCCTGCAGACCGTCCGCCGGTTCACGGAACCCCGGGACAGGAACGTGTATTCCCGGGTCATGGAGCTGCACCAGAGGAACACCTCGGTCAACGGCAAGATTTTGAACTACCTGTCCCAGACCTACCTCTACCCCAGGGACTTCGACCAGCTGCTCTACTGCTCCCAACTGCTACAGGCCGAGGCAATCCGCTATGGCGTGGAGCATTTCCGGCGTTTCCGGGGGACCTGTATGGGCACCGTGGTATGGCAGCTCAACGACATCTGGCCTGTGGCAAGCTGGGCCAGCCTGGACTATTACGGGAACTGGAAAGCTCTGCACTATGCGGAGAAACGCATGTTCGCGCCAGTGCTCCTGTCCTGCGAGGAGCATGGGGAAATCGACCAGAAGCCCTATGTGAACACCCTGCCCCGGCCCATAGATATCAGCGCCGACCTGCACGTGGCCAACGAGACAGGGGAGCCGGTGAGCGGCATCGTGAAGTGGGCCCTGCGCCTGCCGGATTCCTCGGTGGTCAGGCAGGGAGAGTTCCAGGTCACTGCCCCCGCCTACGGAGGCGTCTGGCTGCCGCACCTGGACTGCAACGACATAGACCCGTTAAAGGTGCACCTGGAGTATGCCCTGTATGTGGACGGCACAAATGTATCATCCGGAACCACGCTGTTCTGCGCCCCGAAGCATTATGGCTTCTTAGATCCGGAGCTTAGAGTCTGCGTGGAGGGGGACAGGGTGACGGTGACGGCCGCCAACTATGCGAAGTCCGTCAGCGTGGAGACGGAGACAGGAATCCTGCGATTGGACGACAACTTTGTAGACGTGGAGGCGGGCAGCAGGACCTTCCGCATCCTGCCCGGCCGGGACTTCACGGAGGGGAAGGATGCCGCCGCAGAGGTTTCCGGGGCTTACAGGGCCAGGAGCGTGTATGATATTTCCGATAATATGTGAGCCGGATTCAGGAGAAGGCATAGAGCCGAGAGGGGCTTAAGCGGCGATAAACCCAGGATATGTGTGGAATGCTGAATGCGGCACAAAGTGTATGCTTCCGATAAGGACCAGGCAGGGAGAGACAAAAGGATGAGCAACAGAATAAACATTACCAGGCGGGAGTTTCAGGACAGCTACCGCAGACATTATAAAATGTACAGGGAGACCACAGGAAATGATAAATCCAGAAGACTGCTGCTGTTTTATTCTGTAGAATGCGGTTTGAAAAGTCTGCTTATGAAAGAACTGGGCAATAATACATACGATGAGTTTGTGGAATGCTGCGGGAGCGAGAATAAGAAATTGACAGGGCATAACATAAGCGCGATGCTGAAAAGACTGAATCCTCACAACAGTTATTGCCTCAGGAATATCCATTTAAAGAGAGGAGGCTTTGCCCCTCCAGAGAAGTTCAATGAATTATGGAGGTATGGTGCCGCCCTGGAAGACGTGAATGAGGAAGAAAAAGCAGAGAAGACCCTGGCGAAGATAGCGGAATGGATTCACACAAAATTATAGGAGAGTATTGATGCGTCTGTTTACATGGTATGATATTGAGGTTGAACTCAAGAAAAAGCGGAACCTGTGGCCTTCCTGGTGGAACAGGGTCGATGTCTATAGCGATGAGATTGTTGTCAATATTGACCCAAAGAGAAATGTGGAAGAGGAAAATGATGAAATATTTAAGGGAATCTTCGGGAAATTATACACAGATGGCAAGGTGATGGTTGAATTCGACCAAAAGCTGTTGGAGGTCATCTACGAAGAGGGGGATGAGTCTGACAGAATCGATCCTATAAAGTCTCCGCTGTTTAAAGATATATATATGAAGGGGGAAGGGGAGACAAAGAAAGCTGATTTACCCGGAAGGCCAATCACGGTATTCCATTCCTATAAGGGCGGCGTAGGACGGACGCTGGCCCTGATTTCCCTGGTGCGGGAGATGTCGGAAGCCTATGGGGGTCAAAAAAAAGTGCTGATTATCGATGCGGATCTGGAGGCGCCAGGCTTGACCTGGATGCTTGGACAGGGGATGAGCAATGAGAAAATCAGTTACTTTGATGTATTGGAACTGCTCCATTTCAATGAGGTGAACGACAGCTTTGTGGAGGATGTGGCAAGGCTCGTGGAGAAGAATGTCATTAAAGTGATAACTGAGAAACTGGAAGTGGAACATTATTTCCTCCCGGTATACAGAGAAGAGTCCCAGATGATGAATATTTATTCAAGCCCGGAGAAGATAATCGCCGTGCAGAAGGACAAATATGTCATTACAGAATTCCTCTCTAGGTTGGGGGAGGCGCTTGGGACGGAGCTTGTCCTGATTGATTTGCGAGCCGGGGTCACGGAGTTTTCGGCACCGTTTTTGTTTGATTCCCGGGTCAATAAATTCTTTATTTCTTCAACTTCCATGCAGTCCGTAAAGGGTACAAAACTCATATTGGAAGAAATACAGCGAAAGGTGGCGGAAGGACACCTGAATTCCAAATTATTGCTGACCATGATTCCCAAGGACATGGAAGAGGACAGGGTGGGCAGCCTGGAAGATGAGCTGGCGGAAAGCCTGGAGGAGGATTTCGATTCGGAAAGCATGAATGTACTGAGGGAAGATTATCTCTACAGGGTTCCCTTTGATTCGGCGTTTGCTTCTCTGGGGGATTTTCGGGATATATGCGCCCTGCTGAAAGGAAAAGTGCTTTCCGATGTGATGGCGAAGATTGCGGATGGCATGTTGGAAAAAGAGATTGCGGCTGGTGCGGCAGAGGAGAATCAGCGTTCCCCGGAGGACATGAAGGACATTGTAAGCCGGCTGCATGATATCGCCACTTCGGAGATAACGGCCGAGGGCAGCGCTTCTTCCAATATGTTGGCGACAACATCCATACGGGAAATCGTGCGGGAATTCAGGGATACAGTCCCGCAGTTGGTGGTGTTAGGCGCAAAGGGTTCGGGAAAAACTTACATCTATAAACAACTGCTCTCCAGGAAGACCTGGGAAAGTTTTTCATATGGAGTAGAACCGGCAGGTGAGAAAGACAGGGAGCGGACGCTTATCCTGCCCCTTGTCTGCTCGCTGAATATAAAAATGCTGCTTTCCATGGTGCGGGAATGTATTGAAAGCTGTAATCATACCTTTGAGGAAGTAGATATAAAACCGGATATTATTGACCGAAATTACACTAAACTGGCTTCATATGCCGAAAAGGAGACATCCCTGACAGAATGGATGGAAATTTGGCAGAGGCTGATGCTGGATATGCTGGGCGCCGGTTACAGCGATATCTCTGAATTGGATCGATATCTGGAGAATAAGGGGAAAAGGATTCTGTTCATTGTGGACGGACTGGAAGACCTTTTCATGGATTTACAGGTTCAGAAGCAGAAGACATGGAGATTTGCCATCCGGGCGTTATGCCAGAACATTGTGAACACATTGCGAAACCTCCAGTTCGGAAATGTCGGCATTGTTGTTTTTGCCAGAAAGGATATGGCAGAGGAAGCAATCGAAATTAATTTTGACCAGTTTCAGAATCAGTATCACAAATACGAGCTGAAATGGTCGCCTTCAGAAGCGCTTCGCCTGGCTTTGTGGATTGCGAAACAGGCAGACCCTGCTTTGGGTGAGGGTGTCGATATCCTGAAGGCCAGCAGGGAAGTGCTTGAAGAGCGGCTGGAGAAATTATGGGGAAAAAAGCTGGGAAGATACGATTCCAGAGAGGCGAATTCGGCAAGGTGGATTATAGCGGCGCTTTCTGATTTCTCGAACCAGTTGCAGGCAAGGGATATTGTAAGGTTTCTGCAATTTGCCACCAGTACGTTTCCGGAGGGGAAACCGCCTTATGAAGACAGATATATCATGCCAAAGCAGATCAGGGAGGCCATTCCGGACTGTTCCAGAGAAAAGTATAAAGAAATCAGAGATGAGATGAAAGCAATCTACCAGATACTGAAAAAGTTTGAAGACATGCCGGAAGATGAGAAGGTGTTGCCGCTTACCTTGGACAAAATCAGCCTGACGGGAGAAGAGATTGCCAGGCTGGAAAACCAGGGCTATTTCATTATGGCTGACAAAAAATATTATTTCCCGGAAATCATCAGATTTGCGCTGGAATTCAAGTATGAAAAAGGGGCAAGGCCCAGGGTGCTGTCCTTGCTGGCAAGGTAATGTGCGCAAGGGGCAGCGCCGCAGGATTGGAGTGTGCTTTATCAGGGAGGACTCCCGGAACTTTTTCAGATGCCGGAAAATCGGGGCATGGAAGCCCTGTTGCCGAAACCTCTTCGACATGCCCGGCGAATACATGTTGGAGGCATGGGAGAGGCTGTTCGAGAGATGCCACAGGAATTTAAGAGGACAGAGGGAGGATGGAAGAGAGGATGATCAGGCCGATACGAGAAGGAGAACTGGAGGAATGCGTCAGGGTGATAAGGGACAGCTTTTCCACTGTGGCGGAAGCTTTTGGGCTTTCCCCGGAGAATGCCCCCAGGTTCACAGCTTTTGCCACTACCCTGGAAAGGCTTGCGGGACAGTACCGGGAGGGGCGGGCCATGTTCGTCCATGTGGAGGAAGACGGAAAGGTAACAGGCTATTATTCCCTCCGGATACAGGAGGAAGGTGACTGTGAGCTGAACAATCTCTGTGTCCTGCCAGGCCGCAGGCATGCC
This sequence comes from uncultured Acetatifactor sp., assembly GCA_910585615.1. Taxonomy (GTDB): domain Bacteria; phylum Bacillota; class Clostridia; order Lachnospirales; family Lachnospiraceae; genus Acetatifactor. The sequence goes on along the minus strand of CAJUFO010000022.1, from coordinate 17,615 downwards.
GGAATCGGGAAGCGTCTGCTGGAGCATGGGCTGCTCTGCGCTTCCGCCTTTGGCTGCGGCAGGCTGAAGCTGGGCATAGTGGAGGAGAATACGGTGTTGCGGGCCTGGTATGAGCGGTTCGGATTCTTGCATACCCATATGGAAAAATACGACTTCTTCCCATTTACCTGCGGCTATATGGAGAGGCCGCTGGAGTTTTGCTTTTTTGACACAGAAGTCCTGACGGACGGGGAGATCCTGCTGATGCTGGACAAGACCGTTCCGGGCAGCCTGGCTGAGAAGTGGCTCCCATCCTACCATTTCACCATCTGTGACAGGGAAGGGCACAAGGCCGGGCGCTGCGACCTGCGGATTGGCTACAGCGAAGGGGTCTACTACGGAGGGAACATCGGCTACCGGGTGGAGGAGCCCTACCGGGGGAACCATTACGCGGGCAAGGCCTGCCGCCTGCTGTTCCACCTGGCCAGGCGGCACGGGATGGACTATCTGGTCATCACCTGCAATCCGGACAACTACCCCTCCCGGAAGACCTGCGAATATGCGGGAGGGATTCTGCGGGAAATCGCAGATCTCCCGGAGGACAATGACATGCGGCGGGATGGGGAGACGCGGAAATGCATCTATGAATTCACGATATAAAGGGGTTTTGGCAGAAAGAAATGTCAGGGGATAACGTGACATGACGAGGAGGGATGCTTCATCGAGCTTGCCAAGGTGTTTTCCGATTGATTCTTTTCTTTTACGCATAGGGCTGCCTTTCCAAGGGGTCGCATGCGTCTTTTTGTCCGGGACTACTCTGTATAATCATGTCTTTCATATTTTCAGCATTTTTTCAAAAAAAGACAAAAAGTCGAAATTATTTATATATATATTGTCCAAAGACTGTACTATAATGAAAAAAAGAGATAGGAATCATGCTGTAAAGGAGATGCCGATGATGGATACTGCTTTGACGAGAGCTGGGAAAAAGAGATTGAAGCCGGGTGTGCGGCTGTTTTTGGGCATCCTGCCATTTATCGTTGCCTATGCCGTCTTCTGCTACCTTCCGCTGACCGGGTGGCGCTATGCGTTCTATGACTATAAGCCGGGGCGGCAATTGAGCGACTGCACATTCGTGGGATTTCGGTATTTCACCAGCATGTTCCAGAATCCGGTGTCCAGGCGGGAGCTGTTCCGGGTGCTGCGCAACACGGTGGTGATGAGCTCGCTGAATTACCTGACCTCCTTCCTCCCCATGTTCCTGGCAATCCTGCTGAACGAGGTGAAGAACAGGAGATACCGAAAATTCGTTCAGACTGTGACCACCATCCCGAACTTTATCAGCTGGATTCTGGTGTTCGCCATGGCGACAGCCATGTTCTCCGTGGAGAGCGGCGCGGTGAACCGGATGCTCCGGGAGTTTGGAATCATAGATAAGGGCCTGAACATTCTCGGGACTTCCGACCATGTGTGGCTCTTCATGCTCCTTCTGCAGATATGGAAGGGGCTGGGCTGGAGCAGCGTCATCTATATGGCGGCCATCAATGGAATCGACCAGGAGCTGTATGAGGCGGTAGCCATAGACGGTGGGAACCGCTTCCAGAAGATACGCTACATAACGATTCCAGGTCTGTTGCCGACATATGTCACCCTGCTGATTATCGGCCTTGGCAATTTCCTGAACATGGGCATGGAGCAGTTCCTGGTCTTTCAAAACGCCTTCAATAAGGATAAGGTAGAAATTTTATCCTTATATACCTACAACGTGGGACTTGTGGGAAATAATATTTCACGGGGCACGGCAATCGGCATGATGCAGAGCGTCATCGCGCTGCTGCTCCTGTGCACTACCAACGCGGTTTCCGGAAAAGTCCGGGATGAGAAAGTCTTTTGACTTATTATGGGGGGTCAGACGTGAAGAGGAAATCCAAGATAAAAACGAAGAAAAGCGCGGCGGACATGGCATTTGACAGCGTGAACCTTATTTTCCTGGGGCTTTTCGCCATTGCCTGCATCTATCCGTTTTATTATATCCTGATAAATTCCGTCAGCAACAACAAGCTGGTGGAGCTGGGTAAGATTGTGCTCCTGCCCAAGGGAATCCATTTCAATAACTTCAGCGATGTCCTGAAGATACAGGGCCTGAACCACGCGGTCTTCATATCGGTGGCCAGGACGGTCGTTGGCACCTGTATCTCGATTCTGTCCTGCACAGTGCTGGGATATGCCATGACCAGGCAGGAACTCTGGCACAGGAAGTTCTGGTACCGCTTCATGATTGTCACCATGTACTTCGGAGCAGGGCTGATTCCGGGCTATCTGAATATCAAGAGACTGGGCCTGATGAACACCTTCGGGGTCTATGTAGTTCCCTGCCTGATAGGTCCCTACAACATGATTCTGGTGAAGACCTACATCGAGAGCATCCCCCAGTCGCTGGAGGAATCGGCGCTGATGGACGGAGCAGGCTATCTGACGCGCCTGATGCGCATCATCGTGCCGTTGTCAAAACCTATTCTGGCTACGATTGTCCTGTTTTCCGTGGTAGGCCAGTGGAACGCCTACATGGACACAGTGCTGTATACCAGCGGCACCAGGCTCCAGACCCTGCAATCCATCCTGTACCAGTATCTCAACAGCTCCAGACAGCTGGCAGAAATGATTACGAAGAGCGGGATGGTGTCGGAGCAGATGCTCATGCAGTCCGCGAACCTGCAGAGCGCCCGCCATACCATGACGATGGTGACAATCATCCCAATTCTGATGGTCTATCCCTTCATCCAGCGCTATTACGTCAAGGGTGTCATGATTGGGGCGGTGAAGGGGTGATGGAGCGCCCGGGCCGGCGAAAGAGGATTCGATATCTTAAGGGATGTGGATTCATAGAAAAAGAAAGGAAAGGTACAGTAAATGAGGAAAAGATTCAAGAAAACAGCAGCGATATTGATGTGTGCGGCGACAGTGCTGTCGCTGGCGGCCTGTCAGGGCGGAGGTGACCAGGGGGCTGATTCCACGAAGGAAGAGGGCCAGGTCAGCCAGAGCGGGACAGAGAGCCAGAACGGAGCAGAAGACCAGAGCGAGGCGGAAAACGTCTCAGAACCGGCAGAGAGCGGGGAAATCACCACCCTGACCTGTTATTTTCAGAACGGAAACAATGGTGTGGAGCGCTATCCATGGTTCGAAAACTATCTGGGGGAGCATCTGGGCATCTTCCTGGAGAGCAGGATTCAGACCACGGATGGCTCCATTCTGGCTCCTATGCTGGCAAGCGGGGAGCTGACGGACATCATAGAAATCGGTCAAAAGGTGGATGTGACCAGTGCCATATCCGGAGGCATGCTGCTGGACTTGGAGGCGCATAAGGATCAACTGCCCCATATCTTCGGAAATGAGAAGTACCAGAAAGCAATCGAATATGCCAAGGACACCTTCGGCGGATTATATGTGATGCCTATGGTAATCGGGGAGAACAGATCGATCGTGGTGAATCCCCAGATGCGCTGGGATCTGTATAAGAAGCTGGGGATGCCGGAGATGCCAGACATGTACGGGATGCTGGACGTGCTGAAGCAGATGCAGGAGATGGAGCCTGAGACGGCGGACGGCATGCCTGTATACGGGCTGGGTGCCTTTAACGACTGGGATGCAAATGCAATGATGTACTGCGCTTACTCCACCTATATGATGCCCATGGGATATGTGATGGAGGGCCTGTCCTGGCTGGCCTATATGGACTATGACGGCAGCGGGGAAGTGAGGTATCTGTTGGAGGACGACAGCGTGTATAAAGAGGCCTTGCAGTGGCTCTACACTGCTAACCAGATGGGGCTGCTGGATCCGGAATCCGCTACAATGAATTACGAGGGCTATATGGCAAAGGCAGGCAATGCCCAGTATCTGTCCACCACATGGGACTGGTTTTCCTATGGGGATCCGGATGCCAAAGAGTCCGAGGAATGGTGGGGACATGCCTCCGTATGGCCGGAGAATCTCCGAGTTCCTGTAAATCCGGAACGTCCGGTGGGTCATCCCCAGAGGTTCATCGGAATCGGAGCTGACTGCGCGGACATAGACAAGGCGCTGGCATTCCTGGACTGGTACTATTCCGATGAAGGCATCGACCTTCTGTATAACGGGCCGGAAGGGATGCTGTGGGAGTATGATGAGAACGGCAAGAAGATATTCAGCGATTTGTACTATGAGAACGATTATCTGGGTAACGCCTATGAGCATCCCGAAGGCGGAAAGGTGATGGGCGTGGCGGAGTTCAACTGGGATATCGCAGTCCATCCCAGCGCAAAGACGGAGAATGGGCAGTGCTACAACCTGACCGGTGATTCCTATGCGAAGGTGAAGCATGTCAAGACCAAGCTCCAGGAGGACTTCATTGAGAACAATGGCGGATATGAGAGTCGGTTCGAGCGGGCGGAGGCAGAGGGAAAGAACCTGATAGCGACAGACCCTGTACTGAGCTTCGTGGCTCCAGCACCGGATGACATAGAAGAGATTCGGGGGCAGATTGGGGAAATCGTGGTGCAGAATTCCTGGAAGATGGTATATGCAAAGGATCAGGCCGAGTTCGATGCCCTTTGGATTCAGACCCAGGCGGACGCGGAAGCCCTTGGAGGCCAGCAGGTATTCGAGGACGTGGTGGCCAGATGGAATGAAGCTAAGGAAATCAGCAAGAAATATTTGGAATAAGGGATATCTGGAATAGACGGATATAGGAAAAAGGGCGCGAAGAGATTTGCGCCCTTTGGAAAATAAGGAGAAGAAGGAATGGATACAAAGACGGTCATCATTACAAGTGAAACAGTAAAGACCAGCGCAGATATCCAGAAAATTCTGGACCAAAACCGGAGTGCAGAGACGGAAATCGCGTTTCGGGAAGGGGAATATTATCTGGACGCGGGTCTGCGGCTTGGGAAAGAGCACAATGGCATGAGGCTTAGGGGGGAGGGAAAGGTACGTCTGATTGGAGGCAGGCGCCTGCATGGGTGGACGGTAGCGGAGGACGCCCGCATCGCTCCGGAAGCCAGGGGTGCAGTTCTGGTGTGCAATCTGAAAGAGAACGGGATTCGTTGCACAGGAGAGATAGCATCTCGGGGATACAACCGTCCGGTGGTTCCCTCGCATTCCCAGCTTTTTATCAACGGAGAGCTCCAGAGTCTGACCCGCTATCCCAAGGGAGATGGATTCCTGAAGATTTCCGGCGTGGCGGAAGCCGAGCATGATGAGTGGGGGGAGAAGTCGGGCAGACTGGAAGCGGGATTCTACTATGACGATGACAGGCCCATGAGGTGGAAAGGCAAAGATGACCTATGGGTTCATGGATACTGGTCCTGGGACTGGGCCAACAGCTACGAGAGGGTGGAAGAACTGGATGTTGCTGAACGAAAAATCGTGAATGCTCCGCCCTATGGAAATTATGGGTTCAAGAAAGGGCAGCGGTTCTGCTTCCTGAACATCCTGGAGGAATTGACCGAACCCGGGGAATACTATATAGACCAGAGGGAAAACCTACTCTATTTCATCCCGCCCGGAGAGAAGAATCAGCCTGGGATGGAGGTGATGCTCTCTTTGCTGGAGGAACCTGTCTTGACAGTAGAGAACGGCAGGGATATCACGATTTCGGGCCTACAGGTGGAAGGAACCCGGGGAAACGCGATTCTGGTGGAGAACTGTGCGGGAGTCGCCATCGACAATTGCCATATTCGAAATATCGGAAACCATGGCGTATTCATCCAGGGCGGAAAGGGGAATCAGGTCGTCCATTCCACGATTCATGACTGCGGGGACTGCGGCGTGAAAGCTGTGGGAGGCGACCGAGAAGCCCTGGAAGAGGCGGATTTCAGCATATGCAACAACCATATGTACAGAATCAGCCAGTGGTCTAGATGCTATCAGCCACCCATCCTCATGACCGGGGTCGGGATGACGGCGAGGAACAATCTGATACACGACTGCCCGCATATGGCAATCCTGTACTGGGGCAATGACATGACAATCGAGGACAATGAAATCTATCGGGTGGTGATGGAGACTGGAGATGCCGGCGCGATTTATATTGGGAAAGACTTTACCTACCGGGGGAACAGGGTGTGCCACAACTATGTCCATCACTTAGGCGGCGTGGGCATGGGGACAATGGGAGTCTACAATGACGACTGTGTGTCAGGGACCGTCATGGAGGACAATTATTTTGTGGAGACTGCCCGCGCGGTGATGCTGGGCGGTGGACGGGATTTTGTGGTCAGGAACAATGTGTTCATAAGATGCGTCCCCGGAATCTCCGTGGACAGCAGAGGGGCGGACGACTATCCGGTATGGCGGAACATGATGACGCGGATTCTGAAGGAGCGGTTCTACCATATCACGAACATAGACCCGGAGAACCGCCGCCTCCCTGGAGAAAAGGACATCAGCGGAATGGATTCTCTATATCTTTCTAGATATCCCGAACTGGGAGACATCCATGCATATTATGAAAAAAGCGATGTGATTCCTGGCAGCGCGGTCATTCAGGGAAATGTATTCTTCCCGCAGGATATAAAGACGAATGTCTGGTATTCAATCAGCGGCGAGAGGGGAAGATACCTGTATGACGAGAATGTCTTCGCCCTGCAGGAGGATTTCCGGGATGCCGCCTGGGAAGACTGGGAGATTCGGGAAGATGCCAGGGCGTCCCAGAAAGGATACGGAGGACGTTCCATGGAAGGGATCGGGTTGTTGAAGGAACTTCGGCGGGAGAATCCCTGTCAGGTGACCACAGCACTGTCCGTGGAAAGGCAGGGTGCTGGTTCAGCCATCCGCCTGCGCGTCTGGAACCGGGAGGAGCAGGCGGCCAGAGGCACTATCCTGGTGGAAACGAAGGGGAAGGGCTGGAGCCGGAAGCGGACTGTGGAGTTTGCACTGGAGCCCCTGGAGAGGAAGGAATATTTCCTGAATCTGGAAGCTCCATGGGAGGAATACGAACGAGAAGAATGCATCCTGGAGGCCAGCTCGCCTGTGCCAGGGGTGCGGCCCAGCATCTGCCGGGGCATGGATGTATAATCATCGGGTTAAGAAACAGCCAAAGCGGATGCGTACAGTCTGGTGACAGAGAGCGTCAAAGCGCGGAAGAGGTGACATATGGATGCAAATAGCCTGAAAGTCTTTGTAGTGGATGATGATTCCAGCATCGTGGAGTGGCTGGTGGAGAATGTGGAGTGGGAGGTCTACGACTGTGAAGTGGTAGGCTCTGCCACGGATGCCGTCAGCGCGCTGGACTATATGGGAAGGCAACCGGTGGACTTGCTGCTGACGGATGTCTGCATGCCGCGGATGTCCGGCCTGGAGCTGATAAAGCGGGCCAAAGCGGAATCCCCAAATCTGTTCGTCATCGTCATCAGCGCCTTCGATATGTTCGAATATGTCAAGGAGGCCTTCCAGTACGGCATCATCGATTACTGCCTCAAGCCTATTGACGTCATCGAACTGTATGACTGCCTGAAGTCCGCGGAGACGGCGTACAACGAAAGGAAGATGAGGCAGCGCAACCAGGATATGCTGGTATTTCGCAACAGCATCTTCCAGCGGCTGATTAGCGGGGAGACCAATGCGGCCCGCCTTGAGGAGCAGTGCGAGCTGGCTGGCATCGCCCTGCACCAGCCACTGTTCCAGGTGGCGCTGCTTGACATGCACAGACTGGAGAAAAGGGAATATGTCTCTGTGAGCAACCATTTTACCGGGAAGGATTGGCAGGGGTGCTACGGCTTTTTCAATGGGCGCATGGATCTGGTATTCCTGTTTTGGGGCGATAGGGGCTGCGACAGCGTGAGGGAGAGGGAAATCGGAGAAATCCTGCGCAGGGAGGGCATTTGGGAGGGGACTGTGCTCTATGTCGGGAAAACGCTGAAAAATCATCGGCAGATTGCGGAGAGCTATCAGCTCTGCTGCGATTTCCTGGATGCGGGCCAATTGTTCACAGGCCATGTGGTGCGGGTCTGGCAGTACCCCTACGAAAAGTATGCGACCGCCCTAAAGAGCAGGGAACTCAGGCAGCTGGCAGGATGCCTGAAGCTGGACGACCGGGAGGGCGTGGTGGAGACAGTGAAAGCGATTGCGGATGCCTGCCCCTCGGAGGCGGACAGGAGGGCAGCGCTCATCTGCCTGGGAGTCTTCCTGGTGAAAAACATACGCATGGCTTTTCCCGACCGCAGGATTCCCAATCAGGACACATGCATGGAGGCCCAGCCCTCGTCCGCAAGGATGCTGCAGTGGCTGGAAAGGTTCTACAGTGAAATCGGAGCCGGCACGGATTGCGGGGAGGGCACTTATCCGCAGGTGAACCGCGCGCTGCGCAGGATTGCCAGCTCCTATGGGGACAATGGCCTGTCTCTGAAAGAACTGGCGGCACAATGGCATATATCGGCCGCCTATCTGGGGAAGCTGTTCAAGGAACAGACAGGAGAGTTCTTCAACGACTATCTGCTGAAGGTACGGATTGAGGAGGCCAAGCGGCTTCTGCTGGAGGATAAGCTGCGCATCGGGGAGATCGCGCTGGAGGTAGGCTTCTCCAACCAGAGCTACTTTAACAAAATGTTCCGCAAGATTTATGGAATCTCCCCGGCGGAATATCGCCGCCAATGCAGCGAGGAGCGCCAGGCATGAGGAAGGTAAAGTTTCTGCGATATTATTATGCAAAGCTGACACTGGTCAGCCTGCTGTCAGTGGTGTTCTTGACGCTCGCCACGGCACTGGCTGCGCTGACTTACCTGCAGTCCGCCAGGGCCGATAGCGTCCTGCGGGAACACGGTGCCGCTCTGCAGGAGCTGGAGAAGGAATTTATTGATATATGGAACGATTATTATAAGGCGTTCGTGCCCCTGACGGACAGCTACAACGAAGCGGATTTATATGCATTCTGCAGGGCGGAGGATGTTGGGTACGACCGTTATACGGTGAGGAGGAACTTCAGGCGCATCCTTGCCGATATATGCAAGCAGGACAGACGGATCAAAGGGTTGTATTTCCGGCGCTTTCTGGACGATGCCAGGTTCCTCTATATGGATGATGCTCAGGAACTGCGGGAGGTCTCTTTCGGGCTGGGAGAGGAGGACGGGCAGGAGCGGTTCCAGCGTGTGCTGATCGGCGGGATGACGCTGCAGGCACAGCTGGACAAGGCGGGAGAGAAGGGTATGGAAATCTATGGAATCCAGTCGGGAGTCCAGTCTGTCATGGGGACGGGAAAGGCATACGACTACCAAATTACGGTGCTGTACGACTTAGATATCTTCGACCAGATACTTCAAAAATACGGTACGGAGGCCAGCGCGCGTTTCTGCATCGCGTCAGCTGAAGGCATGGTACTCTATGACAACTTTGGAGAATATGAGATCAATCAGGAGGTCTTTAGCAAAGACGCCAGAGAAATCCTCAGGGAAGGGGACAGGTCCTTTCATGCTTCCGCCTCTTATCAGAAAGGCGTGAGAAGACTGTCCAGAGGCGGAGCGATCGCTTATTATCTGATTCCCCAGAGCGTCCTGGTGCAGCTTAACGGAACCACCAGGCTGGTGGCCTTGTTTGCCCTGGGCATCACGGTGGTGGTTTCCGTCGCCCTTATCTCGGTCAACCGCCTGGCGAACAGGAAGTTTCAGGAGCTGGAATGGGGCATGAGGCAGATAGGGAAGAACAATCTGGGCTATCGGCTTCCCCTGGGCAGGCATGAGGACGAATTCTTCCGGATTGCCGTCCGGTTCAACAAGATGTGCGATGAACTGGAGGACATGATTAATAAAAATTATGTCTATCAGCTCCTGCAGCAGAACGCGGAATACGAAGCCCTTCAGGCCAGCGTGAATCCCCACTTCCTCTACAATTCCCTGGAAGCCATCCGGGAGATGCTGGACACTGGGGGGGACGAGGCGGAGATGGTTCTGCTCCTGTCGCGGATCTTCGAATATCAGATTCGCGGGGAAAGCATCGTCACCGTCCAGAAGGAGATGGACGCGCTGCGCAGCTATATCGATTTCGCTTCCATCCGTTTCCGATACTCGTTTGAATATTCCATTGACTTTGATGTGGAGATTCTGGACTGTGTCCTTCCGAAACAGATTTTCCAGCCCATTGCGGAGAATTACTTTGCCCATGGGATGCGGGGGGACGGAAGGGATTATATCGATATCCGCGGATATCTGGATGCGGCGGACGGCATGATTCATGTCCGCTTTTGCGATAATGGAAGGGGACTGACCAGAGAACAGGCGGCTGCCCTTACCGATTCCCTGGAAGAGGGCGGGGACAATTCCCATATCGGCCTTCGGAATGTACATCAGCGCCTGAAGCTGGCATTCGGCGGGAAGAGCCGTGTGGAGATAGCATCCAATGCGCCGGATTCGGGGGCATGCATCTCGCTGGTGCTGGGACAGACGCTGAAGCTGAATATTCCCCATTGACAAAAGATGCGGGTGGGGTTGCATAGGACAGGAGGGTTTCTATGTTCCAATTAAAGGATAGTTTTACGGCATATGACAAAAACAGGCAGCCCTATACTTTCAGGGTGGAGCGCTACACGGAGAAGGACAACCTTCATGCAGGAGTCACGGAGGAGGGATTTTCGCTGAAGTCCGTGGGCAACCGGCATATCCTGAACACACCTGCATTTCACACAGGCGCGTTTTTCATGGAATGCAAGGTCACTTTCCCACAGGAGTACGCCCCGGAGTTTCTGATTTATTTTCAGTATGACGAAAGGACGCGGAGGGGGCTTGGAATCCGTGTCAGGTATCTGACAGGCGGCGGGCTGGAGCTGGCTTTGGCCTCGGTGGAGGGAAGCCGCATCGAGACCGAGGCCGTGCAGGACTTTCCGGACTACCGGCTGAAGGAGGGGGCGTTCATGCCGGTTCGGCTGGAGGTGGGAGAGGACAGGGCAGTCTGCTGTGTAGATGGCAGGGAAGCAGTGTTCCCTTGCGACTGTCTGCGGGGGAGACTGGCGCTGGAGAGAAGGAATTTCATCGGAGAGTTGATCATAAGACAGATTGCCTTTGAGACCAATGAGGAATTCCGTTCCCATATGGTCATTCCGAGGACAAAGGTAGAGATTCCACTGACCAATGGCGGCGATATCCCCTATACCGTCTTCTGGCAGATGGAGGAGGTGGAGAAGGAATTCTATCTGCACTGTACGCTGGACGGGGGGACCAAGTCCAGGGTGGTGAACCGGCAGGATCGCAGGGGCCAGTATGTGGCGGAAGTGGACTGGATGGACACACCGTACATAGGAATGCGGAATTTCGGTAAAGACTATATCTGCAATATTGCAGAGGGATCCAACTGCTTTGTGGATCCCAACATTTTCTGGGAATGCCAGAAGCTGTTTTTCGGAGATGTCAGCCTGCCTTTACAGGTATGCTACAGAATGGACGTACAGGCAATCGACAATCAGGCTGAAATAATCTTCGGGTATGGGAATCTCAGGTGCAGCGGGTATCAATGCCAGAGCGGTGGCAGGGAGTTCCGGTTTCGCGGCGATGGCGGACTGGTTTATGAGGGGGCGCCCCTGGACGGCAGGGATTCTTTTGTCCTGCGCTCGCCCTGTGACAAACTGGCAGTCTCTATGATTCCAGAGGACTGCCACAGACGGGAGGACGTAGTACACCATTTTCAAAACAACCACTATTTTGATGTATCTGAAGATGTCTGCTTTACCATGGAATTTTGTACCTGTAAGACGCTGGATTATTTTGAAGTGTACGCGAAGGTCACGGACGTGTTCGAGCGGAAAATTCTGGCGCAATGCCGTCCAGAGACATACGGCAGCCCATGGAGATATGGCTATTCCCGATTAATGGCCCAGGTGGCATTCTGTCCTATGCCCGTTGGGGTATATAAGGTTATTTTTGAAATCATATATGGAGATAAAGTATATCAACGGTGCGTACATGCATTCGAGGTATTCGACCAGGCCTCCAATATGAATCCGGCTCTGGCCAGCGGGCTTCCTTTTTTGTTTTCCATGCCTAACGAACAGAAGTGGTTGGAGAGGAACAGCTTTGACCCGTGGAATCCTGTCGATTCCTGTGACGTGGAGCATTACATTACCTGTGTGACGGATACGCCCATTGAGGCGGAACGCAGAAGGACATGGGAAGTGGTCAGGCTGTTTAAGCGGGAATGGTTCGCCTGGCTAGGGCCCAGAACCTGCAATGATTACCGGAGCGAGCGCCATCAGGACGTGCTGCGGCATGCGGACTATCTGTTCTATGGAATGGAAAGCGGCGTGGACGATTGGCTGGGGGCCATCTCCATCTTCCCCTTCCGGGCGGACCACTGGCAGGAATCCCGCATGGGGAATCCTTTCCAGAAAGGGCTGCTGGCAGAGTTCTTTGAACAGAATCCGGATGCTTCACAGGTGACAGGCTATGAGCCTGAGAAGGGCGAAATGTCCCGGGAAGCATTCGAATGCTTCATGGAGCATTATCGGGAACCCTGGATGAATTTGGTGAACAGCCGCGTACTGGAGCTTTTCGAGCAGCAGAATAGAGAGCTGTGCAGGCAAAACCCGGGGGTGCGCCGTTCTATGTACGGACCGTTGTCCCAGTACTGCGCGCCGACATTGTCAGGGCACACGCTGCCAGCCTGGGGACTGCCCTGTGACGAAAGGCTGTCGGATATTATTTATACAGGATTTGCCATTTTTGAGGATTATCCTTATTCCTGTGCCTATCAGACGTACCGGGGTCCCTTCTTTGTGATGAATGTTCTGCTGGATGTGCCTGGGCTGGTGATATATCCGGAACAGTATAGGGGAAGTGAAGGAGGATGTATTGATGGGGCGGTGAAATTCGCCCATGCGCCTATGGGTGGATATAAACTGGAGGCCTATCAGAATTCCACCCATGCGTTTGAATATGTATACAATACGCCCCGTCTCACCAAGAACGGTTTCCGCTACTGGGACACCTACGGCTTCCACAGACACGACTATACTTCGGAGTTTATGGATCGGCTGGTTCTGGACTGGGGACATGTCATAAAGAGCAGACCGGCAAGGCCGATGCGTTCCCTTGCCTTTCTTGCGGAATACAGCGAGTCCGATACCATGTTCGATGCAGTAAGCTGTTGGGAGGGAAAGCGGAAGTATACCATCAGCAATTACAGCGAGATGGGGAGCGCGCTGATCCATGAATGTAGCCGGGAGGCGGGCGTGCCCAATGGATTCGCGCTGAAGTCCGATGCCCTGGAACTGCTGGATTCCGGGAATTGCGATTTGCTGGTGCTGCCCTCTATGAAGGATGTGTCCATGGAGCACAAAGCACAGATTCGTCGGCTTTATGAAAAGGGCGTGAATCTGATTGCGGTATCGGATGTGGACGGGCTGGAGGATTTGTTCGGCGTAAAGGAGGAACGTCAGGAACTGGAGATTCATGAGGTACATTACAATGGAAGAAGCGAAGCTGTCTATGGATGCCATGCAAGGTTTCGGTATGTGCCGGATGGAGCAGAGACTATCATGACTGTGGATGGAGGAGCACCGGGGATTCTGCAGACAGGGCGCACGATGTTAATCAATACGGATGTAGTCAGTTTGGGAAGCAGGGCGATTGAACCCATAGATTTTGTCAATGCCTCCCTTGTGGTGGGAAGGCTGATTCGACAGGCCCTGCAGGATGAAATCCGTAGGCTGTCAAGACCGCTGGCATTGGGAAAGGGTGTGGGCATCACGCTGTATGAGACTGAGGATGGGAGAGTAGAGGTATTGGCCATAGATTATGCCCCTTATGACAATCAGGAGCGGACGCAGAGAGAAGCTTCTGTAAGGCTATACATAGGGGATGTGGCGGATGTGGAGAGTGAAAAGCCGCTGTTTGTGGGCAGAAAGGAGGGCATAGTCCAAGAAATCAGATTCTCTGTGAAGCCTCATGAATCTGTGTTTCTGGAGCTTTCCTCTAATTTATGTTGAACCCACGCCCAATATAGATTATAATGTACCCATGCGGCAGGCGGAAAGCCTTTTCTGATGCCGGAAAAACTGGGCATTGCAGCCCACAGGAAGGACTGGTGCAAAGATGGAGAATAACAGGACAGAAGACGCCGGACTGAAGCTGGCAGTGAACACGGATTTCGCTGGGGAGAGCACCCGGCTGGAACAGATTAAGGCAACCCTGGAGCAGATAGCCCTGGCAGGCTTCACCCATATCCACTGGTGCCATGAGTGGGACAGGGAATACATGTATTCGTCCTACGAGATGCAGCAGATCAGGGAGTGGATGGACGAATATGGCCTAAAATCCAAGGCCCTCCATTCCACAAAGGGCTCGGCTAAGGACGTGAATGTCAGGGAGGGCCATTACCGGAAGGACTACACCTCCGACTGGGAGTGCAACCGCAAAGCCGGCGTGGACCTGATCAAAAACCGCGTGGACTTGGCGGCGGCCCTGGGCGCTTCGGAGATCGTGCTCCATCTGTATGTCCCCTACCTCACCATCCAGCGGCAGCCGGAAGCCAAAGAGGACTTCTATGCCTGCGTCTACAGATCCCTGGACGAGCTGATGCCCTACTGCCTGGACAAAAAGGTGCGGATCTGCACAGAGAACCTGTTCGACATGCCCGGCGAATACATGCTGGAGGCATGGGACAGGCTGTTCGCCAGATACCCCAAGGAATTCCTGGGGCTGTGCTACGACACCGGCCATGCCAACATGGTCTGGCGGGAGCAGGCACCTGAGGTGATAGGTCGGTATGGCGACCGCCTGTACGCGGTACATATCCACGACAACAACGGGGCTATGGACTCCCATTGGATTCCCGGGGACGGCAGCATCCAGTGGGAAAAAGTGATGGGAACAATAGCGAAGTCGGCGTATGAGGGGCCGCTTTTGCTGGAGCTTTCCACCCACGAGCCGGATCAGGCAAAATATCTGCGGAGAGCCTATGAGGCCGGATGCCGCCTGGATGCGCTTTATAAAAAGGGAAGAGCGGACGCATAGGACTACAGGACACATCCGCCTATCAAGGCGCAGGACGGGAAAGGACAGGAGAAAGGATGATTCTGCGGGAAATCGTGAATCTCCCGGAGGACAACGACATGCGCCGGGACGGGGAGACGCGGAAATGCATTTATGAATTTATGATATAGGGTCATAGAAATAAAGGGGGAAAGAAATGTCAGAAAACGTACTGCGGATACAGATGTTCGGAGGATTTGCCATGTACTATGGGGGAAATCCGGTGACGCTGAACAAGGCGGGGAGCTCGAAGTCTGTCCGGCTCCTCCAGATGCTCCTTTTGTCTCTGCACAGCGGCATAGCTAAAAACGAGCTGATAGACTGCCTTTACGGGTGGAACGAAAAGGGGGACGCGGCGAACCGCAACAAGAACCTGAACAATCTGATATACCGCCTGAAAGGGCAGTTGGTTTCCTGCGGCCTTCCGGAGGATGAATATGTGGAAATCGAGGAGGGCACATGCTTCTTCAGGAGCAGGATTCCGCTGGAACTGGATACGCAGCGGTTTGAGGAGACTGTGAAGCTTGCGAGAAGCTCGGGGGGTAAAACGTATAGAGATGTTGGGCAGGGCCAACGAGATGTACTGCGGGGAGCTTTTGCCGGGAAGTCTGTCCGATATGTGGTTCTTCCACAAGAGCAGATATTATAAGGAACTGTATATGGGGACGGTTCAGGAGCTGGAACTGGAATTCCAGAAGAACAAGGACTACAAGAAGCGGATTCTGCTCTATTCCAGAGCCGCCGCAATCTATCCCTTTGAGAACTGGCAGGTGCGGTTGATACAGTGCAACCTGGAGATGTACCGCTATGAGGAGGCTATAGAGATTTACAACGACACCATGGAACTGTATGCCCGGGAGATGGGAAGCCCGCCTACAGAGGAGATGCAGAAATGCTTCGAGGGCATAGAGCTGATGGACGAGAACCATCGCAGGAATACCGGAGACGGCAATAGATGGAAGGATATGGACAAGGTCTTCCTGGGCAAGAAGAACGACATCAAGAAAGCCATATTCGGCGAGGAGATAAAAGGCGCCTACTATTGCGCTTATCCCAGCTTTGTGGACTATTGCCGCATGGTGGCCCGGGCCAAGGCCAGGAATCGGTTCAGCGCGGTGCTGATGTTCCTGACCCTGAGCCAGAGGGAGCGAAAAGAGATGCAGAAACAGATGGACCTTTCAGGCCAGATGCTCCTGCTGAAGAAAGTCCTGGGAGAGTCCCTGCGCACAGGAGACGCGTATACCAGATATGGGAACAGGCATTTCATCCTGATGCTGGTGAAGACAGGGATAGAGGACTGCGGAGCCATCTTTCAGCGGATCGAGGCCGCATATACCAGGAACTCCGGCAAGGGGGAGCTGTGGTATTACGCGGATATGACCCAGGAGCTGAAAGAGGCGGTGCTCTAAAGGCTGTATAGAGCTGAGGCGACAGAAGGGATGTTTCATTGAGCCTGCCAAGGCGTTCCGATCAGAGGATTTTTTTGTGCATATGGCTGCCTGCCCGGGCGGCCATGTGCTTCTTTTTTTCCCGGGCCTTCTTTTCCTTTTCAACACTATTATCAAAAAGATAAAAATCAAAATGAAATGAGGCAGTTTGCGGGATACCTTCCTTGTTACAATAGTTATGAAAGATAGGAAAAGTGTCCCCAATCTGCGCCGTCAGGTGTTTTAGGACCGGGACATGACGCCGCGCTTGTCTGGCTGGCTTGAATCGTACATAGCAACAGCAGTGGGGGCCGGAAAGTGCGTAAGGGTTCGTGCGAAGAAGGAGAGGAGAAATGCACAAAAAGAGAGTCAATAGTGTATTGAAGGGGTTCTCGTGGCTGGTACGGCAATCGGCGGGGCCTCTGTCATGACAGAGGCCAATGTAGTGTATGCTGCTGAGAACGAGTTTTCGGAAGGTGAGGAGATAGTGCTGCCCCTGGAGGATGAGGCAGAAGAGGATGAGACGTCCATGCTGGACTCCATGTCGGTGTCCGCGGCAGAGTCCACGGCTTTGTCCACGGAGGCATCCGCCAGCGCGTCCGACCAGCTGATAGCCGACAGCGTTTCCGCAGCGTCTGCGTCCGTCAGCTTATCGGAATCCGCCCAGGCATCTGTGGAGCTTTCCGCGTCCATATCCGCCGATGAGGCTGAGGCATCCAGGTCTGCCAGCCAGTCAGTGGTAGACGCTTCTGCCAGCATGTCCAAGTCTGCGGAGGAGTCCGTGGCGGCTTCGACAGCGGCTTCTGAGAAGGCTTCCCAGGAACTGGTGGAAAATAGTGAGAACGCCAGCAATGCGTCCGATGAGGCGAACGCTTCGGCATCGGAGAGCAAGAGTGCGTCTGTGGCAGCTTCGGAGGCACAGAGCATTTCTATATCTGAGGCAAGCGACAGTGCAAGCACATCAGGCAGTGAGATAATAGAGCAGTCTAAGAGTGCAAGCACAGAGGCTTCTGTGAGTATGTCTAATGCAAAAGAGGAAGCTTCTGCTGAAAGCGAGAATGTAGAGAGCGAGTCTGCAGAGGCATCTGCCAGTGCGGAGAATTCGAAGAGCGAGTCCACGGTGGCGAGCGAGGGTCTGAAGGAATCCGAGGAGGAGGCGAAGTCGGTGTCGGCGGCTGCGTCCGAGAGCGCGGAGAATTCGCTGAGAGATTCGGAAACTGCA
>CAJUFO010000021.1 GCA_910585615.1 uncultured Acetatifactor sp. | reverse complement strand
GTGTGCCTAATTTTGTGGTATGACTATAAAATCTAACCGCACAGGTGGAAAAATTGTCGTTAATCTGATTCGCCTGTATAGCATGATTAAATAAAACAATTAATATTGCGATACCCCTAAGAAAATCTAAGCAAATATTCCTCTCTGCTTGTTTTCCAGTCAATTTATCCATTATCCCATACCCCATGTCAACTATAATTTAGATTTTTGATACTTCAAATATACCCTATAAGTTTCTTTGAATATTTCCATCCTATATTTAAGCAATGATAATTTCCTTCTTATTCCAGAATCATCTATTATTCCTCGTTCTTCGTAATTAACATTGATGTTATTTTTTTCCAACATTTCAACTGTAGATTTATAATACTTTCCTCTTTCAACACCATTTCGATGGTGTAAAATATAATCCTTTGTACAATAGAAAGTATATTTGGAGTTCCCGGACTGTTCACTATTTTTAATTTCAAAGTCCCACGCTGAATAGCCTTCTACCAATAGTTCTAACAGAACGCTCTTTTTCCAAATAGCTGGTTGAGTATCTACATAATAAGGTGATCCCGGAATTAATTTTCCGATTCTAAGATTCTTATTGTCCGCTTTAATCGGTGGCGGACTCGGTTCCAGTCTCAAACAATCATATCCATGTATAACCATATGGTCATACAATATTTTAATCTTTTCATTAATAATCCGTCTATCGATAAAAAAGTCTTCAAGCATCATGACCACATAGTTTTCCTGAACTTGCTCGAGCATTTTCCTTACATTTTCAGCCCAGCTTCTGTCCTCACCAACTTGGATTGTCCTCACATTGTTTTTGGCATAATTGAAATAATTAGTTCCTAAGTATTTTGTTAGAGTGCAATCATTCCAATATTTTTCAATTAAAATCCAAAAAATATCCCATAAGTCAGAATATTTATCACATGAAACTACTAATAATGCCAAATCATCCATTTACCTATCTCCTCTTAAATATTAGTTACTAATGCTTTTCCTTCCTCGTCTCTCTGCAACAACCTTGTCTACATATGTAAATAGTTTGCGTCTTCCGAAATCTAAGAATATACAGCCAATAAAAATAAAGCATACAGCACCTATTGTTGTCCCTATTATTCCCAATCCTGTATAATCTTCCATAAAAGAAAACACATCAGAAAGTTCATCAAAAATCAGCGGATGTACATGAATTAAGTATATCGACAGTATTGATGGTGTAATTATTTTTATGATAATGGTAGCATTTGAATTTAGTTTAATATTTATCCCAACTAATAAAATAAAAAGTGCAGCTAAAAGCATAGTAATACTTGAGGGCCATATGCCATCATATCTCCCACCAAATATGGCCCACAAAAACTTATTCCAAACAGCTGTCCCTGCCTCTTTAGATATAGCCGCCAGCCAAGTAAATACGACACAAAACAAATACCCACATACTCCAATTTTTATGTAGCTTTTCTTTTTTATATCTATTTTTCTAATAATCGCACCAATGAAATACAGAACACATAACCATATAGCATTATTCCCCGATGTTGTAAGAATCACCGATACTGTAAATAACATGCATATAGCTCCGCCAAATAGGATTATATCATTTGTTCTTTTAACGAAAATATTAATTAAAGGTGACAACAGATATGCGATGAAATAGGCCGTCATATACCAGTATGTTTTTGTCGTAATAGGAAGAAATGTAATCCTCACAAGGTCAAAATGAATCGGAATCCCTCTTGCTACTACAAAAAATAAAGCAATTAGCACAGTCCAAAACAGGATTTGTATCCATAATTTTATAATGTGGAAAAAATTAAATTTTACGCCATATCCAACATATCCCGAAATCAATCCAAAAATATTTATTGAACACAAGGAAAAAATCTTCAAAAATAAAGCTATATTATGCTCTGTCGAGCCAAGCGGCGTAGCCGTAAGTACCCCCCCGCGCCCAATAATATGTCCCATTATGACCAAACACATGGCGTATATCCGTATAAAATCAATTCCATATTCACGTCCCTTTTCCATTTAATCAACCTCATAATTCTTTTTCTATCCCTTTCATGCATCTTGGCCTGAACACATTTATCGATATCGTTGATTGCGCAAAATGCATTCGGAGATTTCACTTTTTGATATTTGTTTTCAAAACCCTCCATAGATAAAACCACGAATCATTTTTCGTCACAATAGATCCGCCAATATAAATTCCTGCTCCGAACGCTATCTGTAGACATAAGATAATAATAGACGGACATTTTAATAATGACACAAAATTTATACAAATTCCCATAAACAAGGCCAACAATATACTAGGCATAGCATCATTAATCTGCTGTAAACAGCTGTACCCAAATAATTTTTTTGCGGGCCATGTACATATAATTAGCTCCAAAATGCTATCTAACAACAAGCTATATGCAATCGCCATAACTCCAAACCACATTGCTACTAGCAACAAGATTATTCCGATGGCTTTCCGTATAATATCTTGTCTAAGATACAAGCCACTGCGTCCCATTGCCTTAATTGCATCTTGATTTGTCCAACTCAAAGGATATAGGATATTTGCAAAGCAAAAAATACGTAAATATGGTATGCAGGCACTCCACTTATCTGTTAGGATAGAATCAACCAGTACTGGTGCAGAAAATGCCATTCCTATCAATAACGGAGCTGTAACATATACTCTTATTTTAATGGATTGAGCCATGATTTTTTTTACTCTATTTATATCCTCCTGCGCCTTTGACATTAAAGGAAACAATACACTGTCCACAGCTGTGCTCATGTTTTCAATAATCATATTTGGTGTCTGTTTGCCACGATTATAAAAAGCCAAATCTTCTGATGAATAAAGTTTTCCAATAATCAATTGACGTATATCGTTATATCCCGCACCTAATAAAGAAGACGCAAATATTTTCCATCCAAATCCCACCAATCCCTTAAGGCGTCTTATTGAAAACATTTTTTTCGGCCGCCATTTCACTATTATCCATAGTATTGTCGTATCTACAATAGTGTTAAATAGATGTTGCGCGACTAATGCCCATACGCCAAATCCAAGATAGGCCATAGTAATACCAACAATGGCTGCCCCAATAGTACCTCCCAGCGTTGCCCAGAAAAACCGTTTAAACAACATATTCCTTGTTACATATGCTTGTTGTATATTTCTGATGCCCGAAACGACAACTGTCAAACTTAAAACCCGCACCACTGCTGTCAATTCTGAAATACCATAAAATGCTGCAATATATGGTGCTATCAAGAACATTACAAAATATAAGATACCGCATATAGCAGCATTAAAATAAAAAACTGTTGAAAAATCTAATTCGTCAGCGTCTTTTTTTTGAACTAAGGAAATGCCCATTCCACAGTCCACAAAAACATTTAAAATTGATGTAAATACGGTCACTAAGGAGATTGTGCCATATGCTTCTGGCATCAAAAGTCTTGCCAGTATTATTGAAACAATTAGTGATACCCCCTTAGCTCCACACCTCTCTGCAAAACGCCAAAGAACATTTGCAGAGAGTGATGTTTTCTGATTATGCCCTTTTCTTCTGCCATATGCTCCCATGTCTTTTCCCCAGCATTATTAGTACAAGATTGGAATCTAAAATATATTCCTAGACGCGCTCATATACTTTTCTTAATACTATTCTTAATTTTCCGTAATTTTCCATATACTATACTCAAGAATATGAAAAATATACTTACATCTACTAGTGTCGCCATCTCACCTATTGATAATCCCTTTTTACTCGCAATTTCCACAAAAAATGCCCCTTCCCCCAGCTTCCTTTTATAGGTTGGCTGCATTTTTATCAATTGTTTCTTCCAATACGTAAACCCCTGAAAATTCTTGATATAATTTGATTTTATATTGCTGGTCATTCCACTTTCCAGGTATTCACAACAATATATTTTCTCATTAAACCACCTCATTTTATATCCTGCGTATGCAATTCTGTCCCAAAGGACTCCTTTTTCTACATCATTTTCTCCTTCGAATACCGGAATCGGATAATACTTCTTTAATACTTCCACATAATATGCTTCTGCCTTATCCCCTTCCAGTCCGATATCTTTTCTTTCCAGATTTGTTGCATCTATATATTCCTTTGAACCAGACCACTTTGTTCCTATTTGCTCTCCTGAAAAATACATCCTCAATCCAGAAACGCCGGCGTAGCCTCCCCTTCCTACAATGGTTGATTCCCAATAAACAATTCTTTCCAGGGCATTGTCCGTTAAATAATCATCTGAATCCACGTCCATGAGAAGAGTCCCTTCGGCTTTTTCGATTCCCATGTTTAAGGCCGTATGCTGTCCGCCGTTCTGTTTATAGAAATATCTTATATCGATTATCCCCTGGGATATAAAGCCATTAACAACCTGCTTGGTGTTATCTGTTGACCCATCGTCAATAATCAGCCATTCAAAGTTCCGGTATGTCTGCTGTAGGAGCGATTTGTATAAATTCTGCAGCAGGTTCGCCCTATTGTATGTTGGTGTATATACAGTTATCTTTATCATCAATCAGACCCTCCCGCCAAATACGGATGAGATTTCATTTTTTCAGTTTTTCCCATATCTTCCTGAAAAGGATTCCCTTCTTCGAATATTCAACCAAACGGTATCCATTCCTATATACTTTTGCAAGAACAGCCGCGGTACGTTCTGGAAATCTTCTTTTTAATTTTATTTCCATGTTATGTAAATGCTTATCTTCATTTGAAAACCATGACATATCATACCAGTGAATCCCTATAGTTTCAGCCTTTATGGCTAAGCTGCCGTCACTATAATCCATAGGGCAAAAATAACTGGACGGCAGTATGCATGCCCCCGCCACTTCTTGCATGACATCCGACCTTTTATACCCGTATAATTCAAGTTTTTCAGTGACGTAGTACGTACATGCCTTTGTATTTATCCTGCCGCCATCTGTATAAAAGGAAACCTCCTCGTATGCCTGTTTAAGGTTATTGATTAATTCAGAGTTTGGAACTGCGCCAAATCCCAATCCGGTATTGACCAGCATCCTCTCCTTATCAATAGCCAAAAAAACATCGTTTTGGAGCAATATATCCATGCCGCAAATCAGCTCAACGTCCGTATCAAGGTATATTCCTCCATTTTCATATATAATGTCCAGGCGTGCATAGTCAGACACAAATGCCCACTTTTTTTCTTTATAAGCTTCTTTTGTATATCTAATCTTATTTACATCGTAGTTCGACTCATTCCAGCAAATAATTTTATAATCCGGACAATATCTTTTCCAACTCTCAATGCACTTTTGCACTTTATCAGGAAGAATATTTCCGCCAAACCAGCAATAATGAATTATCTTAGGTATAGCCATGATTCATCCTCCGCGTCATATTATCCCTGAATCCCAGCATATTTCCAAGTATAAAGAACATCATATTAAAGAGCACAGAGACAAGCACATCTTCATTGAGGGAAATCAGGCAGATTACAATTGCCATAATTATGTATTCATATAATTTCTTCTGTTGCAATCTTCCCATCATATAAGTAAACAGCACCATAAGGACAAGCGTCATCAAAATTCCCCAGCCCTGTAAAAGCCATAGCATGCCTGAGTCTACCTGAAAATAACTATAGCCATCGAACATCGTTTCATAATAAATATTTCCTCCCAGTACAGAAATGCCAAAACGATGTAAAGATTCTGCTCCCAGAATTATTCTGGAACTTGATACACCGTCAACAATCATCGCAAGCTTACGGAGTATCTCATATACGAATCCAAGTCTGCGAACCCAAGGAAAATAATGGGGTGCAATCATTGTACACAATAGTACATTGGTCAACAAGACTATCGGAAATATACCATACACGACTCTGCTCCGGAGGATTTTTCTTATAATTTCCTCTCTATAGAAAGTGGCCAGCAATAATCCTATTCCCATCGAAACCACGAAAGAGCTCGATTTCGTATATATGGCGCAGGCAATGTATGCCAGCCACAACAGCATTGCTTTTCTTTTGGTCAGGGGAAGCCCCTTATGGCAAATGTACAATGACATAATCACCGCAACATGCATTCCAACAGAATTGATATGTCCGGTTCCTCCTGCTATCATAGCTATTGTAAAAAAGAGCATATGACTATACAGCAAAGCTCTGACCATCCTGTCAAGATCTGTATATTCAGCAACTAAAATGCAGATAAAAGATACAATCATTCTTGTATCAGAGCTACGGGCAGCATAAATTGTTATAATAGCAAAAAGACCTATAACAATAGCCTGGTTCTTTTTCGTCTTCCTAAAGGCTAAAAACACGTGCAGTATACCAGCACATATTCCGATAATTAAAGCAATCTCTATCCCCCGGAACCCCAGTACCGAGTTTTTTATGATATAAAACATTGATGTGAAAAATATGAAAATGTATGGAAGGATATATTTCTTTCTTAGCTTCATCTGACTTGACTCCCTCACATAAATATCACGTAAAACGAAGCACGATATATATACAGCGCTTCATCCTGTGCCTTACTAAAAACACAAATATTCTCTGTTTTGCATCCAATTTGTTTGTAGGATAAGTTTTCACAACACCCTGTACAATCTCATTTTCAAGAATGTCTGATATGCCTTTTATACATTCAGATTGTCCTTTCCCACTCGCAGACGGGTTTTCCTGCTTCAAAGCTCCGAGCAAATGTACAAACAGCATTTTCTGGGCTCTAAGCTCAGAACCTCCCGGTAATTCCTTTTCTTTTATTTTGTCTAGGACATACTGATACATCAGCATTAACCTACCAAACTTATTTTTGTTATACCTGGTAGTGATGGAAGATGGATTCTGTCTATAGCAATAAATGTCTTTCGGAATCACTACCGCCTTTTCCAGCACAGGCAGTAACTCAATTTGAAATGCCAAGTCCTCTGACATGACTATTCTCTCGGACGGGAATACTATATGATTTTCTATAATCCGACTAACAAGATAGAGTTTCCCACATGCCATCCTAAAGATGCTATCCTTCTTTTCTGGTTTACTGCCAATCATCCGGGGCAATAAGTCATCTTTGACTTGTCCTCCGAGAAATGTCTCATTCCTATATTTTTCAGTATAAAGTATTTTCTTTTCATTTGTCACTTTCTTGAATCCTGCAATAACTAAATCCGCGCTTTCCTTTTCTGCAATATCTACCATATTATGTACAGCATCTAATTCAAGGTAGTCATCCGAATCCAAAAAAGTAACATATTTCCCTTTTACCTTAGCCAATCCATAATTACGTGTCAGACCCAGACCCTCATTGCTTTTATGATATACCGTTATTCGTGTATCATATCTCTCATATTCCCTGCATATAGCCAGACTGTCGTCTGTCGACCCATCATCTATTAACAGTATTTCCAGATTTGTGTAAGTCTGGTGGATTACGCTATCAAGGCACTCTCTTATATACTTTTCTACATTGTATACCGGTATGATGATACTGACTAAGATATTATGTTCAGGAATATTTTTCATTATCTAATCACTGCTCCATATCGGATTCGGCATCCGATGCTCTTTCTCCTTTTAATTGTCGCAGCCCTGGCTTAGAATCAGGGTTTTCTATTACTTCTGCAACATATTCACAGTTAAAGAGCATTCAGATACTCCATGAAGCTCTGTTTGTTTTCTAAGGCTGTTATGGTAGGCCTGCCAAGATCCTCTCTGGCACCAATGCAGCACTTCACTTCAACAAGGGTCAGCTCATTTCTTCCCTTCGCTGCCTTAAGTTCCCTGTCTAAATCATCAAAGCTATCAACACATATGGCATTTGGATAGCCGCAAGCCTTTGCGACAGCTACTAAATCAATTTCCGATGCCACTGTCGGCATACCACCAACTGTCTCATGAGCGCCATTGTTAATGACAATGTGAATGAAATTTTTCGGTTTATATGTGCCCAGCACTGCCATTGAGCCCATATGCATAAGAACAGCACCGTCACCATCCACACACCAAATACGCGCAAACGGTTTATTGATTGCCACACCAAGAGCAATAGAAGAACTATGCCCCATGGCTCCAACAGTCAGAAAATCAAATTTATGGCTCTGACCATTAGATACACGCGTCTCAAATAATTCTCTTGAAGCTTTTCCTGTGGTCGATATGATTGGATCTTCCCCACTTGCTTCTACTATGTGCTGAATAATCTCCTCACGCCTCATATAGTTATCATTCTTGTATTCAACCTTTGGAGCATCTGTTAAAGCACCCCGGCGAATAACAAAAGCCACATCTTTACCAGATGCGAGGATTTTTCTAAATTCTGCCATTGAATCTTTCACTTCTTTGTCAGTAGTATCTTTGCCAATGACGAAAGCCTTGATGTCCATATCTTCAAGCAGCTTAACAGTTACCTCTCCCTGATAGATATGCTGTGGCTCATCAGGGATTCCAGGCTCACCACGCCACCCAATGATAAACACAACCGGGATGGAATAAACCTTATTATTCAAAAGGCTTATTACAGGATTGAGGATATTACCCTCGCCACTATTTTGCATATATACAACAGGAACTTTACCAGTTGCTAAGTAATATCCGGCTGCCAACGCGGTGCAGTTGCCTTCATTCGCAGCAATGATATGATGCTTCGGATCAATCCCGTATGTATCCATCAGGTAATCACAAAGAGCCCTCAGCTGGCTATCTGGCACACCTGCGTAAAAGTCTGATCCGATTATTTCTACAAGTTCTTGTACTTTCATCATTCCGCCCCACTCAATATTTTATAATAAAGCATATCAATCGTATCCTCATCTAACGCAATGGGATGATTCTTCAAGCGGACAGGATTAACGCTTGCCTTTAGTTCTTCAAATTGATTGATTGTTGCCTTTGGCACATTAAACTCTAATTTATTGAAAATATTCTCAAGTTTCTCCGCACCTCTCCGAGCATCCGTACATCCCATCGCCTGTCCAATTTCATCTAAAGTACAAGCTATATATTTTCTACCCCTTGAATCAACGGTCTTATCTGTATTGTCAATCATCCATGTGAATAATACTCGATTACAAAGAATCGCTGCATGTCCATGAGCTGAGCCAAAAAGGCTCGTAATTTTATAACACATTGCATGACCAGCTGTAGTCTGAGCAATATTAATAGCCTTACCCGCTCTGTTTGCAGCAAGCAGCATCCCTTGTCTCCCTTCCTCGGTATTATTCAGATATCCTTCCATGTTCTTAATAACACCCTGAATGGCAGCTCGACTATACTCTTTGCTTTCTTCTGTACTGTTTACAGACCAAAAGGATTCGATACCATGACATAACGCATCCATCATTGTTGCTTTCTTTTGATATGAAGGAAGCGAAATAAGGCAGTCGGAATCCATAAGAACGGCTCCCGGAATTAAACTCTCGCTGGCCACACTCTGCTTTTTTCCGTCATAGTAGATAACAGCATAGCGGGTGGCCTCACTTCCTGTACCTGCAGTTGTAGGCATAGCAAGAAATGGAATGGTATTAGGAACTATACCCTGTTCCAGCCATGCCCCATCCTCTCCATTATCCTCCATCTCAGCATAGGCTTTTATACACTTTGCAACATCTATCGCAGAACCACCGCCTACTGCAATTATAGTATCGCAGTTCTGTTCCTGAAAACGCTTAACACCGTTTCGGACATTCTCGTACAGTGGATTGGGCTGGAAACCTCGAAAATCAATTATGTCCACCCCAAGTCTTTCCATTTCTCTCAAATGCGAGCCGAACTCTTTCTGATATCTGATGGAGCTATCACATACAAGAAGTATCTTCTTTGCTTCCATTTCCTTTAGCCAGTTATCAAGACCTTTATAGTTTTCTCCTGGACTTATTATTTTCTGCTCCATAAGCACACTCCCTAACTCTCTTCAGGAATCAGTCTAATGATATCTTTAAACGGCAATAAAATTTCATCGCATTCTGCCGCTCTGTGATTCTCAAGAATCAATTCTGCCGCTTTCTGCATAGCAGGAACTTCAGCCCTCATAAGCTGATTAGCATATATAATGATATTTGCACCGCGCTCTCTCCACTCTTCCTCCGTTACAGAATTGAAAGATGTAGGGACAAGGACTATCGGAGTATTCCTATCCTTGGCACGGAACTTCTCGATGAACTCCTGAATTTCGGTAGGATTTTTCTTACGACTGTGAATCATGATAGCGTCAGCACCAGCCTCAACAAAGGCAAAGGCTCGAGTCAAGGCATCCTCCATTCCTTGCTCCAGAATAAGCGATTCTATTCTCGCACAAATCATAAACTCTTTTGTTCGTTGCGCTCTTTTTCCAGCACGAATTTTTTCGCTAAAATTTTTGATGCTATCTTGGGTCTGAGCTACTTCTACCCCAAAGAGGGAGTTCTTCTTCAATCCAGTTTTATCCTCAATAATGACCATGGATACACCGAGCCTTTCAAGTGACCTTACAGTATATACAAAGTGTTCAGTCTTTCCGCCGGTATCACCGTCAAAGATAATAGGCTTTGTAGTAACCTCTGCAATGTCCTCAATAGTGCGGAAACGAGAGGTCATGTCAACGAGCTCAATATCCGGCTTACCTTTTGCTGTACTATCACATAAGGAAGATATCCACATCGCATCAAACTGATGAGCACCGCCATCCTGATGAACTACTGTGTTCTCTACAATTAAGCCCGTGAGGCCATCATGAGCTTCCATCGCAGTAACAAGTCCTTTCATTTCAAGAATTCTCTTAAGGCATCCACGTCGGATGTCTGGCATGGCAAGTTCAGAACGAGTGCGGGCCTCTATATCTTTATACTTATCATCAGTACTATACGGATACTCCACTAACTTGCCACCATAGGATGCAAGGATTGATACTACTTCATCACGTATCGGCTTCTGAAAACTAGTACACCAGTCATCACCATGTACAACGATAGATGGCTTATACTTTTCAAGATTAGCAGCGTAAGACAGCGTTTCCTGCTCTACAACCTTATAAACACCAGCGATATTCTCAAACATCACCTTTCGTTCTGACGCAGGAACAAGTGGTAATCTCTTATAACTTGAAATTGCCTCATCAGAAAGAACACCGATGACCAATTTCCCAAGCCTTTGTGCTTTCTTGATAATCGCAAAATGACCTCCGTGGATGATATCTGTAGAAAAACACATATATACTATGCGGGATTCAATACTCTTCAGCTCATTCGTTACAACCGCCAAATCTTCAGAATTATCGATTTCGGAACATAGAAGATTCTGAACATCCAGTGCCGTGATATTGACCGCACCATTCAGTTCATTCAATGCATTTTCTGCATAGACCTTAGTATTTCCAGACTCACAGAATTCGATAATCTTATCAAGCCAAGTTTTCCAGTCATCCCTCTTCAACTTATATAGTGCCTGTGCCTCCATCGCCTCATTAAAGATATCCACTCCAACCTTTATAATCTTTCCATCTTTAACCTGTGCCTTGAAGTCCTTTTCCGGCAAAGGCAACGTGGATGAAACAGTCATACAAGAATCTATGCTTGCCATTACCCTATCCATAACTTCATTTTCAAACACAAGATCACCATGTATAAGGATGATATCATCGTCCAGATATGCACGGGCGCAGTAAATAGAATAGATATAATTGGTCTGATCATATATCGGATTTTTAACAAAGGTATAATGAAGCGGAAAATCAAGCGACATGCAATAGTTCATCAACACGCCGTCATAATATCCAGTAGTCATGACAACTTCCTCAATCCCTGCATCAGCAATAATCTTCAGTTGACGAGAAAGAATGGTCTCATGTGCTGAAATTTCTGTCATACATTTGGGATGTTCACTAGTGAGAACGCCCATACGAGAACCGAGGCCAGAATTAAGGATTAACGCTTTCATCGTTTTTGTTCCTTTCATTTATTCGAACTGAATCAATCTAGGATTATGTGTTACCTACTACCCTACTCCAAACAATTTAAATATAAATCTCTTAATTTTTCAGCTTCTATAGAAATATCAAAGCCGTGTGACTTTATTGATTCAGCAGCACTTTTAGAATTTTTGATTCGATCATAATACATGTTCTGAACAATATAATCAGCCCATTCATCGGCATTGTCATCTATACTCATGACCTTTACTTGATTAGTAACAACGGCCTCTTTAGGCACTCTATCAGAAATAAGACATTTTAGACCTGAGGCCTGTGCTTCAATCAATGCTAATCCCAATCCCTCGAATCTTGATGGGAATACAAAAAAATCAAAGGCTTGTATATGCTCACTAGCATCATCTATCATTCCTGTAATAATCACATCTTTTCCACTTCCAAGTTCAACTGCCTTTTTCTTCAGTTCGTCTTCAAGCTCTCCGCCACCCACAACAATCAACTTACAGTCATCTATACTCCTTTTGAATCTAAAGAACACTTCCAGAAGGTATTGATGGTTTTTTGGGAAGTTAAGTTTGCCTATATTGCCAATAACAAATGTCTGCGAAGAAATGCCTAAACTATTCCGTATCTTCTCTCTATTTTGAAGAGAAAACGCATATTTTTTCACATTAATTGCATTATTGAGGACTATATAGTCATCTCCATACAGCCATTCCCCAGCATCCTCAGATACTGCCACCGCTTTGTCATAAAATTTTCTAAAAAACGGATATATAATTTTTTGCAGTACTGGATGTTGTGTCTTTGTTGTGTGTACATGAACTATCCTTGTGCGTACACAATTAATTCTTGCCGGGAGTAATTCAAGAAGCATCGTTGCACTATTGCCATGCACATGAACAACATCATAATGATTCTTAAATACCTCATTCAGTTTCCTTGTATAAGAAAGGATATCACTTCTTCTCCCCAAACTGTAATATTTTGATTCATTGTTTTGCAGTTCTTTTGACAGCACTTCAGGAGCTTTATTCGTAGAGGCAATATCTATTGCTATTCCTGTTTTGTCAAGTGCTCTATAATAGTTCATAACGACCGTTGTTAAGCCGCCATATGGTACAAACTCTGTTGTTATGATAATGAGTACCTTCATAAGTCCATGCCTCTTCTAGCTAATCCCTGCAATTTTTATGACTCGCTCACAATTCTTTCCATCTGAATATTTGTTAACTCGCACATTCACATTTTTCCGTTCTTCAAAGTATGAATCTACTCCATTAGCTACATCATCTATAAAAGTAAATAAATCCTCTTTTACATATGCCTTTTGACCAGGCATATACTCTAACGGATTCTCAAACACAAATCCTCTTGTGTTTTTATAGTCCTCGTAATCATCCAGCACATAACAAATCGGACGGTTTAACACTAAATAGTCAAGGAATACGCCTGAATAATCAGAGATTAAAGCATCAGACTGAGCCATTACTTCAAAAATGTCCCCTTTCTCTTTTGCAAAAGCCTCTGCCCCGTATATTTCAAAATTAGATAGCTTGAGTGATGTAAGTCCCCTTAAATCTTGCATAGGATGAAGCTTCACAATCATTCGAACATTGCACTTTTTCAAATAAGCATTTAGTTCTTGCCACTCACATTGCTTAAAGAGCGGCAATAGGTTCTCCTGTTTGGAATCGTTATATCCCAAATACTCAGACTGTCTAAAGGTTGGCGCCCATATGACAAGCTTCTCCTTACATTCTTTCTTGGGTATCAAAAGCTTATCCGCTTTTGGTTCTCCACATATACAAACATTCTTTTCAGGACACCCGAATGCTGCCGCCATTATTGGCCTCCAAGTTTCAGAAGGTGCACAAACATACGTGAAGAAAAATTCCTTTCCATTACTGACATTAGATAAAAGGCCAATCTTCTTCATCGGCACCCCATGCCACATATGTATAACTATTTGCCTTTTTGTTGGTTTAATAGGCATCTTTCCCATGCAGTATAAAACATGTCCGCTTTTCATATACTGTAGGATGCATTTACTCTTGGGAATAAAAGAAACGTTGTCCATGATACGGTTCCTGTACTTCTTAGGGTTACCTACACCACATATTATTTTGTATCTTTCATTATATCTATGTTCCACAAGATAATTAAAAACAGCTTCTGAATTGTCATTTAGCTCATCATTTGCACAGTAAAAAAAAACTGTCCTATCATCCTTTGGTATTATTTTGTTAATATAAGAAAATATTGGAAAGATATTATTGACCAAGAATCTCTTGATTCTTATATTTTTTATCATTTATTCAACTCCCAATTACTCCAGTCTCCCTTAACTTCAAACCGACTATTTACTTTATCTAATCGGATATCTATGAGTCCACAACTAATCTACTTTCTGTATTTCCTAGCCAATCCAAAAATCCTTATATCGTCAACAAAATACCGTCTAAACATTCTCTTTGGCTCCTGAAGAAATCTGTAAAACCACTCGAGTCCAACATTTTGCATCCACTGCGGAGCCCTCTTAACTCCACCAGCTATAAAGTCTACACAACCCCCCATTGTGATTGATACAGGAACCTGGTAATGGTCTTTGTTCCCTGCAATGAACTTTTCTTGCTTTGGACAGCCGAGAAAAACTACCAATATATCTGCGCAAGATGCCTTGATTCGTTCATTTGCTATCTTCAGTTGTTCTTCGTTTTTCTCAAAGCCAAACGGCGGAGAATATGAATCAACAATATTCAGTTTAGGATACTTTTCTCTAATTCTTTTGGTTGCTTTCTTAAGAACATCTTCCTTGCCACCAAAAAGAAATACTTTATATCCCTTTTCATCAGCAAGATTCATAACATCCCACACGAAATCGGTCATAGCTACTCTTTCCTTAATCGGATATTTGCCCTTTCTGGAAATTTTCACTACAATCTGTCCATCAGTGAGAATCAAATCCGCTTTTTCACAGACTTCCTTCAATTTCGGGTCATCCTGCATTTTTACAATGATATCTGAATTCGGGGTAACCACATAACGATAACCCGGTTCATTTATCAGCTGATCCACACATGATTTCGCTTCCTTGGCAGTTAAATTGTCAATATATGTATTCAGGAACGGAATCCTGTTTGTGTTTATCACAGCCTATACCCTCCAGCTTTAGCATCCTTTTCCATAACTCAAGACCCACATCATCATGTGGCCAAGAACCATGTGTAAATCTTCAGCAATCTGCATATCATTTATATCAACATGAATAGTGTAATCAGCCATTTTCTTCATCTTGCCACCACTGTAGCCAACGATAGCTATTGTCGTTCCACCATGTTCTTTCGCATATTCCATAGCGTTAATAACATTAACACTGTTACCGGATCCTGAAATACCGATTAAGATGTCATCTTCCTTCATCTTCACAGAAAGCGGAAACCTAAATGCCTCTGTATAGGATTCATCATTCGCTACAGCCATCATAGTCGGAATGTTGTCAGAGAGACACTCAAAGTTATAAAGAGGAATTCCCTTCATTTTTTCTGCATTGGATAGTCCATCAGTGTTATACCCGTCAACTCCCAGCAACCCCATGTTGACACCCTTATTAAAGTCTCCTGCATAATGGCTTGCCGTTGCCGCGCTGCCTCCATTTCCACAAATGAAGATATGCTTCCCAGAAAGTCTCGCTTTCTCTAGTACATTCATAACGGTGTTTACCGCTTCAAGATCAAGTCTTTTATAAGCCTCAATCTCTCGATTGCGGTAAGCCTGCAGTTCGCCTAAATATTTCATGGTAATTCCTCCGCTTCTCGAGCCATGCGTCTATGGCTATATGTCCAAAACATATATTGTTTTACATCCCTACTTTAACAGCATCCTTTACTGTCTGCCTTACAGCCTCATCAGATGTATGCTTCGGTGACCAGCCAGTCGACAGCACCTTTGATATATCATAGCTGAATCTCGGTACGTCGCCCTTCCAGCCACGATTTCCACCTGTGTAGTTGAACTTTACATTACTCAACCCGAGTTCCTCGACCACAATCTCAGCAATACGCGTAACTGTAGTTCCAGAACCGTTTACACTGATGTTGTATACAACCTCACCAGGCATAAATTCTTTCGTAAGTTTCATAATAGCTTCCACAAGATCAAGAACATAGATATATGGCTTGCACTGTGTTCCATCTCCAAGAATCTCAAGCTCAGTCGGATTCTTCCTAAGCTTTCTGATAAAGTCGAATACTGCACCATGTGTCAGCCTCGGCCCGATAACATTAGGGAACCGGAAAACAACCGCGCTCATGTCGCACATAGAGACATAGGAACTTATCAATGCCTCAGATGCCAATTTTGCTCCGCCATAATAAGAAACCGGCATTAAGCCGCCCGTCGTCTCAGTCAGTTCGACATCAGGCATCTCACCATAGACGGCCGATGTAGATGCAAAGAACATCTTCTTCACATCTGCTTTTCTCATTCCCTCTAGCAACGCTCTTGTTGTGAGCAATGTATCTCCAAAGTCGATAGAAGGCTCTTTACCGCCTTTTTGAATATCAGAGTTAGCAGCGAGATGATATACGATATCTATGGCGTTCTCTGAAAAAATTTGATCGACTTTAGCCTGATCAGCCAACTCCACTTCATATAATTTAAAGTCGCCCCTCTTTTTAAGATGGCTAATATTCTTATCTCCCATGATAAGCTTATCAGCACAAATAACTGCATTGCCTTCTGATAATAAAATGTCTGTCAAATGAGAGCCTATAAATCCTGCTCCACCCGCAACTAGAATGTTCATATTTTTTCCTATACCGTTTTATATTTTTTTATCTTTGCTGGAATTCCAGCTACTACCGCATTGTCAGGGACATCATCCAGAACTACCGCGTTAGCAGCAATGGAAACATTATTTCCAATGATTATCCCGCCTAATATACAAGCGCCTGCACCAATCAATACATTATTTCCGATAGATGGCGCATGCCCACGCCCTCCGTGCTTTTCCTTTACTTGTCCCGCAAAAATCCGGGGGCCATCAGCCAGCTGCCCTAGAGTGACATTTTGACAAATCACGCAATCCTCTCCTATTTTGGCTGCAGGATGAATGACTACGCCTAGTCCCTGATGCGGCATTGATGTCGATTTAGGTATGTCAACTGAATATGCAATATCGCAACTATAAATAACTCTATTTATACATTTTATCAGTTTTGCCATTACCCCCCCCTAGTTTTCCAAGACCATAGTACTTATGGGCTTTCCGAGCCAGGCTGACCACTCCCATTGTCAAATATTCTCCTTATCAAAAAACACAATACTTGCTCCGCTGTTATCCATCTCGAAATTCATTTCGCGGAGATGACTCAATCCTTTCCTTACTTTTTCCTGTTGCTCAGGCTTGACATAGAAAATCATAAAACCCGCGCCGCCAGCACCGAGAAGCTTTCCACCAAGCGCCCCAGCATTCATTGCCTTTTCGTATGTCTCATCAATAAAAGGATTGGAAATCCCTGATGCCAACGACTTCTTGAGCATCCAATTCTCATGGAGCAATTCCCCCATGGCATCGACATGGTTTTTCTGGAGCTCCTCTTTCAGCGTTCTTGTTAGGTGGCACATCTGCTGCTGCACTTTGGTCTTGTGCTTGCTTTTCACACTCTGGCTTTGCTCTTTAAGAATCGCAGATGCCGAGTGTACTCCACCGATGTAGAACATCAAGATGTTATCTTCAAGTTCCTTATAGCTCTCCGGCTTCATGATAATCGGCTCGACATTCACAAAACCGCTCGACTGGAACTCATAAAACTTCAAGCCGCCAAACGCAGCAGCGAACTGATCCTGCTTTCCAATCGGCTCGCCTAACTTATCTATCTCTACTTCACATGCATCCTTAGCCAGTTTGTATTTGCTTACATACTCGCCTTTATAAGTATGAAGCAGATGAAGCAATGCAACCGTGAACGAAGAGGAAGATCCCAGCCCCGTCCCCGAAGGAATATCAGCCATGGAGCTGATTTCCACCCCCATGATTCCAAAATCCTTCAGACACTGTTTGAAGTACTTATGCTCAATTTCGTCATAGTTCTTTACTGTCTCTGTCTGACTATACTTCAGCCTTATTTGATTCCTATGGAAGTAATTATGGATAGTCAGATACATATACTTCCGAATTGTCGTACCCAATACACAACCACCGTATTGTTCATAAAAGGAGGGTAAGTCACTACCTCCCCCACAGAAGGACACACGAAACGGCGCTCTTGTGATTATCATCTTCCTTTTCTCCAATCTAGCGAAGAATCCACACTTTATTTCATTGTGTAATCATCGGCTATATGTCACAGAGCAAGGCACCTTATCGGCCAGCTTTTCAATCTAAGTTTTCTATTCTATTGTGTGGTCATCATTCTCTTAATCACTTGCCAGTATCATTTCCACCGCACTCAACAAATCCTTTGCTTTATAATCCTGGCCAAACTCCCCATCTCCGCTTTCTCCTTTCGTCAGCAGCACAGTCTTGCAACCTGCATTCTTCCCAGCCTCGATATCTCGTTTGCCATCGCCAACCATCCAAGAGTTGTTCAGATTTATATTAAAATCTTGCGATGCCCGAAGGATTAGTCCTGGCTTAGGCTTTCTACAGTCGCAGTCAATCTTTAGCTCTGCTATTTCGCCTTCAAAGCCTTTATCCGGATGATGTGGGCAGTAATAAAGACCATCAATGTATGCTCCAGACTGTCCCAGCAACGTCTCCATCTTATTGTGAATCTCCTGAAGCTGAGAGACAGCAACCTCGCCTCTCGCTATAACCGGTTGATTCGTAATCACAATAGCAAGATAACCAGACTCATTGATTTTCTTAATCGCTTCAGCCACTCTATCACACAGCTCCAGTTCAGAAGGAGAACGAAGGAATCCAACATATTTATTTATGGTTCCATCCCTATCCAAAAAAATCGCTTTCTGTGGTTTAGACAGATTCTTGGCTGCTACCGTCCCTTTCTGAAAGTCCCTGCTAACCTGCCCATACCTCTCTGGAGTTCCCATGTCCTTGCAGTACTCTGGTGAATCATAGCAGTACATGACCCCTTGACCACACAGCGGTTTCAAAATCTGAGAATCCATGTCCACACGCCGTACTTTACCGGTTTCCGAATCTTTGGTTCCAATATCCTCGGGAGTTAGTCCAGTCCGTTGTATCATCATATCTAATACAGTAGGATCAATGACTTGTAAGCCTGCATTTACTCTGTTTCTGTACCACTGTGGTCTCGTATCATCTTTTGTAAGCCATAAAGTGACACCATTCTGTGAATCACTTACGATGACACTGCTATCATGCGGATGTGAATTCGGATGCGTGAAGAGGGTCACAAGCGCATTCTTCTCTTTATGCCAATGAACCATCCGATTAAAGTCTACATCAAACATCGCGTCGGCGATGAGAAGCAAGAACGGCTCTGAATCGAGCTTTGGTCTATATTTAATCAAAGCCCCTGCATTTCCTAATGGCACATCCTCAACCCAATATGTGATGTGACACCCAAATCCTTCACCTGTTCCGAAATAATCAATAATGGCTTGAGCTTTATACCCAACGGTTAATACAATATCTGTAAATCCCTGAGCAATGAGGGAGCATATCTCCCATTCCAACACAGGCTTAACTACACCGGCACCGTTAGTAATTGGTATCAGCGGTTTGGGTATATCCGGAAATAATGGGCTTATCCTCGTCCCCTTGCCACCGGCCATAATTACTGTCTTCATGTCCTTCTCCACATTCTTATTTTCTCCTACAGCACCAAAGCTATAGCACTCAAAAGTCCAGGGATTCCCACACTCTCTCCAGATGATTCTCTTTGATATCTATAATTCAACGCTGAATCAAGCCTTATCCTAACTCTATTCCAGCAGCTTTAATCCAAATTTATCATACCAATTATACTTCTATCATTATTCTTGTTAATTTCGCCACCTCACATCTCATTTCTATACCTGATTTAGCACAGGCGCATAAACCCCCCACTCTCGATGATAAATAAGCCCCTCCGCCCCCTTCACCATATACCGCACCGTACTAGCGCAATGCGCCCTGCATTCCCGATAGAACTTCTCCGGCAGCCCCACATATTCCTGCAGCTGCTCCAGCACATACCCGCACTTCTGATAAAGATACCCGTTCCCATACCGCTCCAGGCACTGAAGCAGCCTGTCCGCATCCAGCCGCGGCAGCCGCACGATGCACTCCACTACATCCTCCAGCCCGGCCTCTCCCGAGAAGCTGTGGAGGCTGTCCACCACCGTCTGCTCCAAGCTGGCCACAAGGCTTCCGCCCACCCACGACTTATCAGCTCCGTCCTTCGGCTGCACCCTCCGATAGAACACCCCATTATACCGAAAGTCCGTGAACCGCGTCCCCGTGGCTACGAAAACCTCATTGCCCGCCATAGGAGCATACCCCCGCGCCTCGAACGCGCTGCGCAAGGCAATATACGCATCCGGAAACAGCCTGCTGCCAATCTGATACCGGTTCAGCACCGGCTCCTCCTTCTCCGTGTCCATCACTGTATACAGGTTGCGGTGTATCCTGTCGATGTAGCCCCTCCTCTGGTAATCGTTCACCAGATAGGTCACCGCCGACCGCTCCCCCACCATATCCGTGACATCCTGCAGGGTAAAGCATCCCAGCTCCCGCATCCGCCCATAGTACTTGACAGCAGAAAGCTCTTCTTGCTTTCTATCGTACGGTCTGGCCTCAGCAAGCTTCCCTTGCTTCCTATAACATTTTACTCCAGTCATCTCTGGCATCTCCCACTCCATATCCACCACATCGCCTGTCTCCGGGCAAAGCAGCCAATTCATCCGCGTCATATCTTGCAAATGGCTACAGCACACAACTGCATAGTTCGTCTTACTTGCATGTAAGGCGAACTTTTTGTGCCCTGCGGGCTCCCACAGACCAGTTTTAGAAAAGCCCAGGGCATTACCTAAAAGGGGATAATACGATAATTCAGAAACCATTTTTCTACAGAATAGACAAAAAGCGCCAAGGGAACTGCTAGAATATAGAAAATATTGCCAAAAATAAATTAAGACTTGCACTAACCTCACATTAGGTATAAAATGTTAGAAGCGATAAAAAAGTTCGCCTTACATGCAAGTAAGGCGAACTTTTTTATCACTAATCAAACAGCATCTGCACACGCACTCCACAAATCAGCAAAAACCCCCCAGCCCTCCTCGGCCTCCATCCCTGCGCCTCAGTGCCCGGTATCCACATACACGATGCTGGAGTCCCCTTTCTCGGCCTGCTCCAGGACCGCGGCCATCAGTTTCTGGAAGGAGCCGTAGGAAGAAGTGGCCCCGGTGAGGGCGTCGATTTCCCCTTCTCCCTGTTTCTCCAGAAGCTGCCCGGCATAAAAACGGGTGTACTGGTTCGGGTAGGTGCCCGTCACGTCCAGCATGGACTGCATGTAGGCAGTATCCCAGCTCTTGATGAATCCGCTTGCGTTCTCCGCATTGTACTCCACGGAGACGATGCTCCCGTCCTTCACCATGATGGTGATATATTCCTTCCAGCCATGGCTGTACTCGGCGGCCTGGGCGGTGTAGTAGCCGTCCTGGAGCCCTGCCTGGCCGCTGCCGCAGGCTGTCAGGAATCCCGTCACCAACAGGGCCAATACGATGCTTGCTATCCTTTTCATCTGCCCCTTCCCTCCTTCACCACAAATCTCTTCACCTGGTCCTGAAGGGCCTCCGCCTCTCTTGCCAGGCCGGAGCTGGACTGCTCCGTTCCGGCGGCATTCTGCAGGTTTCTCTCCGCAATGGCCGAAATCGTCCCGATCCGCTCCTCCATAATCACCAGAGCGCTCTCCTGTCCCCGGACCGCCGTCACCAGTTCGTCGGTGATTCCGCTGATCTGCTCGGAGACGGCCGATATCTCCCGGAAAGAGCTGGCGGCGGCTCCGGTGAGCTTCACGCCGCTCTCGATGATGGTCTTGGTGCTGCCCACCATCTGCGCCGCGCTTTTGGCGGACTCGCTGCTCTTGGAGGCAAGCTGTCTGACTTCCTCCGCCACCACGGCGAAACCCTTGCCCGCGCTTCCGGCCCGGGCCGCCTCCACGGACGCATTCAGCGCCAGGATGCCTGTCTGGAACGCGATGTCTTCGATGTCCTCCGCAATCTTGGTGATCTTCTGGGCATTGACGCTGATATCGTCCATGGCCTGGGAGAGATCGTCCATGCGCATGTTCGCCTCCCGGATGCACTGGGAGATTTCTTCCGTCTTCACCCTGGTCTGGCTGCTGCTCTTCGTGACGCTGGCCAGGCTCTCTTTCACATGGGACACCTCGTCCACCAGTTCCTCCGTGGACCGGGTCTGCTCCATGGAGGCCTGATGGAGCTGGCCGGACTGGCCGTTGAGCTCCTCTGCCATCCCTGCCAGCCGGTCGGCGGCAGAGCGGAAGCCCAGAATGGTTTCGTTCATGGAGCGGAGGATGGTGCCGAGGCTCCCCCGGATCTGCACGAAGTCTCCTCTGTAGTCCATTTGGGGCTCCACCTGCAGATTCCCCTCCGCCACCTGGGTCAGTACCTGCTGGATATCCGATATGTAGCGGTTGACGCTCTCCACGGTATCCCCCAATGTCCGGGTCAGCAGCTCCAGTTCGTCCCTGGTCCGGATCCGGACCACCTCCGTATGGAGGTCGCCGTCAGACAAAGCCACCATCCGATCCGTCACCTTCTTCACCGGGCGGGAGATGGACCTGGCCAGGCGCAGCACTGCCAGTATGGAGAACAGCAGTACCACAAATGTGGCCGACACCGCCACCAGAATGGCGCCGTTGATGTAGGAGCCGTAGTCCGCCTTCGGCACCTGAATCACCAGGGACCACTGTGTCCCCCGGATGGGGGAAAAGGCGGCCAGCATGATCCCGTCCTCCACGGAGAACTCCGTGGCGCCGGTCTCGTCGGTGACCACCCGGTCCGCAACCTCCCGGTTCCCTCCGCACAGACCCTCCATGGTCTCTCCCTCCAGAACCAGCGTCTGGTCCGGATGGCCGGTGATGGCGCCCCCATGGTTCACCATGTAAGCGATGCCGTGCCTGCCCAGGTTGATGCTGCTGATGACATCATTCAGGGTGTCGTATTTATAGACGCCCACCACATACAGGGTGGTCTCCCCCTCCTCCTTCACCGGCATGCCCATGGTGATGCCCAGTCCCTCCTGGAATTTTGTAGACGAATCCGTAGTCATATTGTCGGTCTCCTGCAGCAGGGAGAAGAATTCGCCGTCCAGGCGCTGCGGCGCGGTGTCGGTCCCCTGTACCAGCTGCCCCTCCAGATCATAGAGGCCGATGGCATACAGCTCATAAATCTTGGCCGCCTCCATGAGCAGCTGCTCCCGGTCTGCCCGGAGCGCCTCCTCTCCCCCTGCCCCGCCGCCGGCTTCCCCTGCCATCCGGGGATCTCCGGCTATGTTCATCATCCGGTCCGCCAGCATGTGGATGTTGGCCTCCACTGTCTTGGCCGATTGGCGGGCCATGGGCTGCAGGCTGTCCAGCAGAATGTTGTTGGCCAAAGACTGCATGGCCGCCCACATAATTCCGCAGCATACCAGCACCAGCACGAAAATGTTCAGCAGGGTGTTCCTCAATATCCTGCCGTTCAGGCTTCTTTTCATCTCCCGGCCACGGGAGTCCGCTTTGTTCCCGCTCACTTTCCTCTCACTCCTTTTTGTTTTGCTCTTGAGACATAGGAAAAGCCCTCCAGCCATGCCGCGGGATGCCGATGCATCCTCCTGGAAAAAACTGGGAGACTTCCGTTTCAGTATACCATGGCCGGCCCGAAAAAGGAAGCCCCTTTTTGCTCCCACCTGCCATGTGTGCCATCCGGCAGTCCCGGCGGGAATATAGCTTCTGGCGGATTTCTTTCTGGCAGGCGGCATACCTGGGTGAAAAGTTGACAATCAGCCGCTGATGGAGCATTTTCTCCAAAGTCTTCAGGAAAGTCTGCTCATTCTGGCTGCCCGGGAAAAGGGAGAACGCCAGCTGAGCCTCCTCACGGCTATCTTAAAGCGCCTGTCCTCCCCGGTCTCCAGCCGCTCCTTCATGAACCGGTTCCTGGCCGATTCCGCTTTCCGGGAGGAATTCACCAGTCAGCTGCGCGACAAAACTATACTTTTCCGACTTCGCGGGAATACACTCTCGAGGACGATTCCATATCAGAAAAATTTAAAATTCCGGTTGAAAATTCTTCCAAAAAATAATATAATAAAGAAAAGCAGATGCAAGAGAAAGGTTATGTGCTTTTATTATGATGTAAAATCTGACAAAAAGGGGGTTCCGTTATGAGCAGCATGACTGTAACCAGTGGAATTTATAATTCATATTCCCATATCTCCAGCGGCAAGAGGATTAATACCGCCGCGGACGATGCGGCGGGGCTTGCGATTGGTAAGAAGATGCAAGCCCAGGAGACCGGGCTGAGCGTAGGCGCGCAGAACGCGAAAGAGGGCATGGGCGCCCTGAACGTGGCTGATGGCGCTTTGGATGGCGTGATGGACTATCTGCAGAGGATTCGGGATTTAGCCCTGCGCTCCATGAACGGCCTTGCTTCCGCTTCGGACAAGAAGTATTATCAGGATGAAATCAACCAGCTGAAAGAGGGCATTCAGTCCATGTCCAAGACCACTTCGCTGAATGAGCAGAAGCTTTTGGACGGCAGCATGGCCGACATGCACATCGCTACCAATCCCGACGGAAGCGGCATGCGCATCGGCATGGCCAACTCCACGCTGGAGGCGCTGGGCATTGCTGATTTCGATGTGACGAAGAAGTTCAGCCTGGACGACATCGACGACGCCATCAGCAAGGTGGCCAGCCAGAGGAGCGGCCTGGGCGCTTCCACCAACCGTCTGGAGTATGCCTATAACTACAATACAGGCGCAAGCTTAGAGCAGCTCAGCTCCAGGAGCCGTATCGAGGATCTGGATATGCCCAAGGCGATTTCCGAGAAGAAGAAAGAGGACCTGCTCAGCGAGTACAGGAACCTGATGCTGAAGAAGCAGATGAATCAGGATTCCATGGTGCTGAAGCTGTTCCAGTAAAGGGCATGCTTTAGCAATATTTCCATACCATATAATCATGTATGAAACGGTTGAATAGCATAGCCGGGATAGCGTTTCCCCACGCATATCCCGGCTGTCTGCGTCTTACGGTTAGCCTGCCTCATAGCAGACCGGCCTTTCCTATTGCGCTGTTCCAGAAGGCGGATACAATAATGTCACAGGGAGGTTTCTATATGAAAAAAGCGTTCACAAATCTGGTTCTCCTGGACGGCAGCGAGAACATGATTCCCCGGCGCGGCCATGCCATCCTGATTGAGGACGAAACGATAACGGCAGTCCTGCCAGAGAAGGAATGCAGCCTGGAGGGCTGCGAGGTCATTGACCTGAATGGTCAATATCTGATGCCCGGGCTGATCAATCTGCATGTCCATATCCCGGCGGGCGGTAAGCCCACAGGAAAACCCATGGATGCGCGAAGAAGCGTGAAGCTGGCCACCTCCAACGCCCTGACCCGCAAGTACATAGAATACATGTACAAGTCCTACTGCCGCACGGAGCTTTACAGCGGCGTCACCACCTTCCGCTCCGTAGGGGGCATAGAGAACTATGACACCTGGATCCGCGACCTGATCCTCTCCGGCAAGGCCACCGGCCCCCGCATCCTGGCGGCCAACATGG
Organism: uncultured Acetatifactor sp.; assembly: GCA_910585615.1. Taxonomy (GTDB): domain Bacteria; phylum Bacillota; class Clostridia; order Lachnospirales; family Lachnospiraceae; genus Acetatifactor. The sequence goes on along the minus strand of CAJUFO010000021.1, from coordinate 34,251 downwards.
CCATATCCGTGCCCGGCGGCCACATGGCGGGTTCTCTGGCCTATGAGGCCACCACGCCGCGGGAGGCCGCGGAATATGTCCGCAAGATTGCCGAGGACAAGCCGAATCTGATAAAGCTCATGATTACCGGCGGCGTGCTGGATGCCACGGTAAAGGGGGAGCCGGGTGTCCTGAAGATGGAACCCGACATGGTAAAGAGCGCCTGCGATGAGGCCCACAGGCTGGGCTTCCATGTAGCCGCCCATGTGGAAAGCCCTCAGGGAATGCAGGTGGCGCTGGAAAACGGCGTGGATACCGTCGAGCACGGCGCAAAGCCCACTGCGGAAATCTTACGCCTGTTCCGGGAGCAGGGCGCCGTCCATGTGGCCACCCTGTCCCCGGCGCTGCCCTATGCCCTTTTCGACCCGGCAATCAGCCATGTGACGGAAATGGAGCGCTATAACGGTGAAATCGTCTTCCACGGCATCATAGAATGCGCGAAGCAGTGCCTGGCGAACGACATCCCTGTGGGACTGGGCACGGATACCGGATGCCCCTATGTGACCCATTACGACATGTGGCGGGAGCTCCAGTATTTCCATAAGTGCTGCGGGGTGTCCAATGCCTTCGCCCTGCATACGGCCACGAAGCGCAATGCCGAGATTGCCGGAATCGGGGACGTTACAGGGAGCATTGAGGCTGGCAAGTGCGCAGACTTCATCGTGTGCGCCAAAAATCCGCTGGACGACTTGACTGCCTTGAGGTACCTCAGCATGGTGGTGGCCAGAGGGAATGTCATACGTGACCCCAAGGTCAAGAAAATGCCCCAGGTGGAAGCCGAACTGGATAAGTTCATCTAAAGTCCGCCGCAGTTTCCCTTATTTCCCAATCAGCTCCAGCGGCCTTACGCCCTCCGGCTCCATGCTGCCGTACTCATCCGTCAGCCGACCCCACAGCCAGGTCTCATGCTCCTTTCCCTGGGGCAGGATTTTATCCCATGGTTCGATGACCGGCTCTTCGTTTTGCAGGCAGCGGCCGCTGTAGAGGTTCCCGTCCCTGTCGTAGACCGCCAGCAGCACGTTCAGGCTGTCCCAGTCCTCAAAGGCGGCCAGAACCAGCCTTTCCCCGTCAAACAGGCATGCGCTCTCTATGGGGAACATGTGGTTGCACACCCAGCCTCCACCGCCCGTGCCCACGTATTCTTCCTCCGGCTGCTCCGGGAACTGTCCGCTGCACCATAGCCCATATTCCCCGTCCTCCTCCGTCATAAAGGAGAATCCGTTGTCGCTCCAGGTCATCAGCAGTCCGCCTTCCTCCCGGGACATGGCGCAGAACGTGGTGGGCGCAGGCTCCAGCGCCACGTCCGTATCTGCCAGATAAATGCCTTCCTCCTCCCCATCCTCTGTCCGGCAAAGCCTCCCCTGGCCCAGAGCCACCTGCTGGGTCAGAGCAGGCTTCCCCTGATCCAGGCTGTAGACCAAGAGCTCGTAGTCATTCCTTCCCCTCGCAGCCATGTACAGGCATCCTCTCTCCTCGTCCAGCAGCATCTCCGCGGGAGCCGTATCCTCCGGCAGGTCGCAGACCTTTTTCATCTGTCCCAGGTCCACACAGATGCCATATTTCTCCTGTTCAAAAGGAAGATAGAAAATCCCCGCGTTCTCTCCCCTGTCCACCCGGGCTCCCGTCTCCGCGTCCGCGCAGCTGAAGGCATAATATGCCCCCGCCTTTCCAAAGGCTGATGCGTCCGCGATCATGATGTCGCCGGGCCGTCCTACCTTCTGCCCGGAAAGGGAGGTCACCGCCCCGGCGCCTCTCTTTTCCAGCTGCAGCTCCAGACAGTCCTGGGCCGTACCTATATGGAACAGCTCTGTGAGAAAGACCGTCTCGTCCCCATAATCGCCCTGGTACGTCACTGAGATTCCCGATATCTCAAAAAAGACGGGATAATATTCGTAATACTCTCCAATTCTCACCGTTTCCGCGTACTTCCCTGCGGCTCCCGCCCGCCCTGCTACCGCCTGGACGGCCTCCGGATAGGGCAGGCAGGGCATGCTCTCCAGACTGATTCCTTTGTATTGGTCCCCCTCACCGGTTCCGAATTCAGTGCCGTACACAAAGCCCATCCTGGCAGCCCTTCTGGCTTTCCGCTCCCATTCCACCCTCTTCGAAGAAAAGGTAAGGTCGCTCCGGGCCTCCCCACCGTCTCCGACAGTATATTCCGTATTCCACAGCAGACGCCCGTTCCAGTGGGATGCCACCTGCAACGTTATGCCCGATGCCGCCTCCAGGTCGCCGGAAAGCGTCTCTTCCCAGATGGCCACATCCTCCTTCTCCCCATCCACCCGCATCCACCCAAGGGGAATGGCCACCAGCGCCAATCCCATACATAAAAGCGAGACAAATAAACTCCTCCTCATACTTATACCCCCGTCAGATTCTCCAGCGCCCTGTTCACCCTGTCAGCCCGGTATCCATAGGCCTCCTTGACATATTCCATCAGCGTCCGCCCCTGCTCCTCCAGCTCCAGGGTGGACACGTCCCCCGCTATCCTGCCTTCTTTCAGCAGCACCGCCCGTCCGATGAACCGCTCTACCTCCTCAATCAGGTGGGTGGAGAGGAACACGGTCTCCTCCGGCTCCAGGATGCCCAGCAGCACCTTGTAGAAATCCTCCCGGTTGAAAACATCGTTCCCGGCAAAGGGCTCGTCCATCAGGATGTACTCCGCCCCCTGGCACAGGGCCATGATGACCTCGAACTGGTTCTTCTGCCCTGCGGAGTAGCTCTTCAGCGCCTTGCGCCTGGGCAGCTCGAAGAATTCCATCAAAGTCCGAAACCGTTCCCGGCGGAAGGTGCCGAACTGCATCTGGTAGAATTCCGCGTGGGAGTCCGGCGTCAGGTTGGGGAAGAAGGAGTGCTCGCAGGTGGCAAAGGACAGCCGTTGGATATTGCTTTTGTCTATGGGCCTTCCGTCTAAGAGGATTTCCCCTTTGCAGGGCAGGAAGCCCAGGATGCACTTCAAAAGCGTGGTCTTCCCCGCGCCGTTCTCCCCAAACAGGCCTACGATTTCCCCCGGCCCGATTGCCAGGCTCACATCAAACATAACCTGCCTGGCTCCCATCCTGTCAAAATATGTCTTGTTCAGCCCTCTGATTTCCAGCATGCTTCTCCCTCTCTGTCTCATAATCCTGCAATTGCCCTGGCAGCCTGCCGCCTCCTGTCACCAAAAAGCAGGACCGCACTCCCCGGGCGTCACCAGCAGATAGCTTCCATAATAAATCAATCCCAGCATCATCTGTGCCAATATGCCCACGGCCGTGCCCAACAGCGGTACCCGGATGCAGCTTCCCACCAGGACGTCTCTGCGGGGCAGGCGGCGCATGAGATAGATGCTTTTCGTGTCCCGATGGTAGTAGGCATAGTGGAGCGCAGCCATGATGGCCAGGAACAGGAAGTAGGGCACGAAAAGCCCACCGTACTGCCCTGCCAGCTCCAGGAAGGTCCTTGCCTGTGCGTCCGGCCTCAGCATCCTGCCGTGAACCCTGTCCACATAGTATAGCCACTCCACAGCCTGCCGCAGCTTTACGAAATACTGCAGGCTGAGCACCATAGACAGGGCCAGCAGGACTGCCGCCATGTTCCTCTCCCAAGTGAATTCATATCCCGGCGGGAAGCACTGGTCAAGCTCTGTCCACAGTCTGTGGACTCGCTTCCAAAGTTTCTTCCAAAGCTTCAAAGCCCCCATCTCCTCCTTCCATCCCCTTGTTCCATCTCCTGATGCTCAGGACTTGCTCTGTACCACCTATAGGCATCTCCCAACGATTCCCTTGCCTGCGGACCCCGGACATCCTGCAGGACTCACGGCTCATACATGCCCTCCGCTGCCTCCATCGCTCCCCCCGGCCTTACATGACCAGTACAGATCCAGCAGATTCGCCGCCATCACCACTGCATATACAAGGCAGCACACGATATCCTGCCAGGTCGGCCCCACACGAACCGCGAACCAGGCGACGGCCATCACGAACACAGACACCTGGGTGACGCGGTACCGCTTTCCGATGCCTCCTGCCTCCTCCATGCCCATGGCCAGGAGCATCAGCCCATTGCGCACCCACTTTCCCGTCTCCGCCATGGGCAGCAGGCAGTGCAGGAATTCGTTTCGGTAAAAGGCCAGGAACAGCATCTGCGGCCCCTGCGGCATTCCCGGCGTCCGTCCGTAGGCTCCGGCAAAGCACAGCACCAGCACCACCTGCAGAGCGAAGAGCATCAGCAGGCACAGCGCGTCATAGGCTGTCCGAAGGGCAAAGGCCCGCGCCTGCGCGACCTTGAGCCGCATCACGGTATACCGTCCTTCTCTGTCCAGAATCCCATTCATCCGAATCAGCAGGAAGAATACCGCTCCCAGCGCTGCCAGAAACACAAAGTGAATCCGGCTCTCCTCTATCTTCAGCTCGAAGGGTGCCCCCGGGCCGCTCTGCAGCGCACGGCCGAACAGCGCCGTCTCCGCCACGGCCATGAGCAGCGCCACCGCCAGCACCTTATAAAAGCTGCTCTTTGCAAGCAGTGCCCAGAGGGACAATGCGCCGGATGAGCCTCTCCTATGCCTGCTATTTTTTTCTGCCATCATCCTACCTCCCTCTCTCCGCCTCGGACCTTTCCGGCCCCTGGCCGTCTGCCTCCCCTGCCTCCCAGAATTCCTCCGCCAGGGCACAGGCCTCCTCCCTGGAGACCCCCATCTGCCTCATGGCCTTCACCCAGGCGCAGGTTTCGCTCCTGAGCTGCTCCCTGCGGATCCGTTCTATGGTGCCCGCGTCCACGCATGTATAGCTCTTTGCACCGGAGCGGGACTGGATGATGCCCTCTTCCTCCAGCATATGGTAGGCCTTCTGAATCGTATTGGGGTTCACGCCCAGCAGGGTGGACAGCGCCCGCCTGGAGGGCACCTCCTCCCTGTCGCCGATGCCCCCCGCGGCAATCCCCTGCCTGATGTAGCGCATGATCTGCAGATAGACCGGGCCGCTGTCCTCTAAGACGAATCTTTCGAATGATATCATTTTCCACGCTCCAAACCGTATCAGTCACGTAATACAGTTTCTGTAACTGTATTATATAGCTAATACGGTCTGTTGTCAAGCGTTTCTCTGGACAGACCAGTATCTATTGCACTAAAAAAGGCGCAAAATCCTGAAGCATCTTGATGCTCCATAAAGACTTTACGCCCTGTTTCGTGGCTGCTATTCAGTTGTATGGCTGGTCATCCCTCGATTTTGTCTATTGGTGTCAGGTTAACCCCTAGGCTGGTTAAAGTTACCTTTAATTCAATGTACCTGTCATACATCGATCCATAAGTTTCTGGCGCTATTTCCTTGATGGCAAGCATCCAGTTTTGTAGCCTGGAAAATTCACTGACATAATCCTTGATAATATCCGCGCCACCCGGCATATAATCACCCGCTTTCCAAAGCGCTTCCCATGTGTATCCGGCAATTCCATTATAACAGTCCTTCGGCAAGGTGTAAAGCTTTTATTCCAGGTCAAACTTCTAGAACTTATAGCGGGAAATATTGCATTTCCCGCTATTATGTTGTATAGTATGTAAGGAATTGTCAAAAAGTAATTTTTGTCAATTCCTAAAGCAAAAACAACCTGAAAATACATATCGATACGGAGGATTTTTATTCATGAAGGAAAAAGTAGTATTAGCCTATTCCGGCGGCCTGGACACCACCGCCATCATCCCTTGGCTGAAGGAGAATTTCGACTATGAAGTCGTCTGCGTCTGTGTGGACTGCGGGCAGGCGGAGGAGCTGGACGGCCTGGAGGAGAGGGCTTTGGTCTGCGGCGCGTCCAAGCTCTACATCGAGAACGTCATCGACGAGTTCTGCGACGAGTACATCGTCCCCTGCGTCCAGGCGAACGCCATCTACGAGAACAAGTACCTGCTGGGCACATCCATGGCAAGGCCCCTGATCGCCAAGAAGCTGGTGGAGATTGCCAGGAAAGAGGGCGCTACCGCCATCTGCCACGGTGCCACCGGCAAGGGCAACGACCAAATCCGCTTCGAGCTCGGCATCAAGGCCCTGGCCCCGGATATCAAAATCATCGCCGCCTGGAGGAACGACAAGTGGACCATGGACTCCCGCGAATCCGAAATCGAGTACTGCAAGGCCCATGGCATCCACCTGCCCTTCTCCGCGGACTCCTCCTACAGCCGCGACCGCAATATCTGGCACATCAGCCACGAGGGGCTGGAGCTGGAGGATCCCGCCAATGAGCCGAACTTCGAGCATCTCCTGGTACTGGGCGTGACCCCCGAGAAGGCTCCCGAGGAGGGCGAGTACGTGACCATGGCCTTCGAGAAGGGCGTCCCCACCTCCTTGAACGGGGAGACGATGAAGGTCTCCGACATCATCACGAAGCTGAATGAGCTGGGCGGGAAGCACGGCATCGGCATCATCGACATCGTGGAGAACCGGGTGGTGGGCATGAAGTCCAGGGGCGTGTACGAGACCCCCGGCGGAACCATCCTTATGGAGGCCCACCAGCAGCTGGAGGAGCTGATCCTGGACAGGGACACCTACGCCATGAAGAAGGAGATCGGCAGCCGCTTCGCCAGCCTGGTCTACGAGGGGAAATGGTTCACCCCCCTGCGTCTGGCCGAGCAGGCTTTCATTGAGGAGACCCAGAAGTACGTCACCGGCGAGGTGAAGTTCAAGCTCTATAAGGGCAACATCATCAAGGCCGGGACCACCTCTCCCTACAGCCTGTACAATGAGAGCATCGCCTCCTTCACCACAGGCGACCTGTACGACCACCACGACGCGGAGGGCTTCATCAACCTCTTCGGGCTGTCCTGCAAGGTAAGGGCCATGAAGATGGCCGAGCAAAACGTGGAGATGTTCTAAGGCGCGAAAGCTTTCCTGCCTTGATTGTGACCATACCGTTTCCCCTGTCCTGTGCCCCACCGGCATCCGGCAGGGGAATTTTTTTGGAAAAAATATTCTTTCACGAAACTTTTCTCATACCTGCCCTATCTAATCTTTCAGACAGCCAAGGAACCATTCGGAAACACCTTGCGAAGGTTCCTGTGAGAAAGGAGGGAATCGCCATGAGCTTTTTTTCACAGAAAAGGGCGAAGGCGAACAGAGAGCTGGTAGAGCAGATCCTTCTGGAGCGATACGACCAATACTACCGTCTGGCCTACCGGTACGCCCACCATGAAGCCGACGCCTTCGACATCGTCCAGAACGGCGCTTACAAGGCCATCCGCGGCAGCCATGCTCTGAAAGAGCCGCAGTACGCCCAGACCTGGGTCTACCGCATCATGCTGAACGAATGCTTCCAGCACCTGAAGCGCCCCAGTGCCGCTTCCTATGAGGAGCTCCAGGACAGGTACGGACTGGAGGGGGAGGCCGCCGAGGACCATTACGCTGACATAGACCTGCAGAAGGCCCTGGAGACCCTGGGCGAAAAAGACCGCTCCGTGGTCATCCTGAAATATTTCGAGGATATGAAGCTCTCGGAGATCGCGGACATTCTGGAGGAGAATGTGAACACTGTCAAAAGCAGACTATACCGGAGCCTCAGAAAGCTCCAGGGTCTTCTTCTGGAGGAAGCAGAAAAAGGAGGGACAGCATATGGAGCATAATTTCCCGAACACGGAAACCCAGAACATGGAACAGAGCAGATTGGATGAAAAAATGAAATCATATCGGAAAGAATATGAAAGGCCGCACATGTCTCAAAGCCAGGTGGCACAGCTGCGGCGCACGATCAGGGAGGCAGAACAGATGGAACAGAAAAGACACACAAAAACAGGCATCATCAAATTCGCCGCAGCCGCGGCCGCCACAGTCGGCATCTTCGTCACGCTGCCGAACCTCTCCTACCCCATCGCCCACGCCATGGAACAGATTCCCCTCATCGGGCCCCTGGCCAGCGCAGTGACCTTCCGCAACTACGCATACGAATCCGACAGGCACATGGCCGACATCTCCGTCCCGGAGCTCCATCTGCCGGAGGTTTCGCTGGAGATACCGGAGGACAGCGATGTCCAGGAGAACCTGGCGCGCTCCACGGAGGAAATCAACGCGGAGATCCAGGAGATTACCGACCAGCTGATTGCCGAATTCGAGGCCAACATGCAGGATCAGGAGGGCTATCAGGACGTGATGGTAAAGAGCGAGATCCTGGCCACACAGGCGGACTACTTCACCCTGAAGCTCATCTGCTACCAGGGCGCGGGCAGCGGATATCAGTGGAATTATTATTATACCATTGACTTGAACACCGGAGAGAGGTTACAATTAAAAGACCTCTTCCAGGACGGCGCGGACTATATCACCCCCATCAGCGAGAGCATCAAGGAGCAGATGCAGGCCCGGATGGACGCGGATGAAAATGTGTACTACTGGCTGAACGACGAGATAGAGGAATGGAACTTCAAGGCCATCACGGATGAGACCTCTTTCTATCTGAACGAAAAGGACAATGTGGTAATCGGCTTCAACGAGGGGGATGTGGCTCCCATGTACATGGGAACCGTGGAATTCGAAATCCCCGCAGAGGTGGTGGCCGATATCCGAAGATAAGCGGGGAGACGGCAATCCGGAAACGGCAGAAAGCGAGGAACACATGAAAATATTCCTGACCATCCTGACCGGCTACCTTTTCATCATCAACATCATTGGCTTCGCCCTCATGGGCATAGACAAAAAAAGAGCCATCCGAGGTGCCTGGCGCATCTCGGAGGCTTCTTTGTTCCTCACCGCGTTCTTAGGGGGTGCTTTGGGCTGTACCCTGGGCATGCGGCATTTCCGCCATAAGACGAGGCACTGGTACTTCAAATACGGCATGCCCGCCATCTTCGCGGCCCAGGCCTTCCTGGCACTGTTCCTCTGGCACGGCCTGAACTGATTCCGGCCGGATGCCGCCAGCCCGGAAGCTCCCGGCTAGGTGGTGACGATGACCCCGCCATCGTTGGCGTACATACTGCTGACGCCCCTGGTGTCCATGATGATGCAGTCCCGGAAGCTCACCTTCTCCAGAATCATGCGCTTTACCTGCTCCGCCCGTCCCGCCGCGTTGCAGTGGGTGATGATCAGTCTCCGCCCCGCCGCGCCCTTTACCTCCGAGGCCGCTAGCTCCGCCATCTTGCTCAAAGCCTTTTTGATGCCGATGGTCTGGCTCTTCTGGACGATTTCCCCCTTGTTGGAGCCCATGACGGGCTTGATGTTCAGGGTGGACGCCACCAGGGCCTTCACGCCCGAGAGCCTGCCGTTCTTGCGCAGGGTCTCCAGATTGTCCAGCACGAAATATGTGTGGACGCTGTCCCGGAAAGCCTCGATTTCTTCCACAATTTTTTCAAAAGGCAGGCCCTTCTCCTCCAGCTCCATGATTTTCAGCACGATTTGTGTCTCGCCACCGCTGGCCGACTCCGAATCCACCACATGTATCTGCTTTTCGCCGTATTTCTCCTGATAGAGGCTCTTCCCCAGCTGGGCGCTGTTATAGCTGCCGCTGAGATGGGAGGAAAGGGTCACCGCGTACACATGATCCACCTCCTCACGGTAGCTCTCCATGAAACGCTCCGGCGACGGGCAGGAGGATTTCGGGCATTTCGGGTATTCCGCCACCTTCCGCAGGAACTCCGCCTGGTTGAAGCCCTCATCATCCAATATAACATAATCCCCTACCTCAAGCCCCAGAGGCACTCTTTCAAAGCGCCTGTCCCAGAGGAACTCCGCAGGCAGCTCACAGCAACTGTCCACTACAATCTTATAGCTCATTCCCACTCCTATCGGCCAGACCCGTTCACGGATATGAAAACTATTTTATCATATCTGGCCATGCATTTTATCAGGTTTTGTCTTCTATTTTACATAGTTTTCATCACTATATATAATAGCACATACCCCCCTGTTCTGTAAAGCATATTATCCAACTTTTTGCCATCCGATTGACCATATGCCTGATATCTGCTATAATCCTTTTCAGCACGGATTTCATTCAGGTTTCTATTGCGGTTAAACCGAACGGTCGGGAGGACTTCCATGAAGCAAATGCAGATCACTTCCATGAAACAGTTCATGAACCATCTCCTGGTGGCGGACACCTTCGAGCCTTTCCTGCTGGAGGAGGCCGTCATCGGCACAGCCTGCACCTATCATATAGACGGACATGTCAACCGGGAATTCTACAGCGGCGATGAGGACGACCTGGAAAAGGACGCCTACGAATTCCGCCCCTGGAGCAAGATAAAAGGGCTGTGCTTCGACCTTATCAAAGGCAGGCGCACACCCCTGTTCTTTCGGTTCGTATTGCATTTAATGCCCGACAAGGCCGCCGTCCTGCTGGAAAAGGAGAGCTGCGACATACCGTCCGACCAGGTCAAGGCCCTGGTGCTGAACATCCGCTATGACGGCACAAAAGCCACCCTCACCACCGGCACTGCCCTGCACACCTTCCATCTGTCCAAGATGCCGGATGCCATCTGGGACAGGGCCATGCAGAAATACCTGGACGGCAAGGGGATTGCCTGGGAGGAGACCGACTAGTTCTTCATCTTCGACTTGAAGACCAGGCTGGCCAGATAGCCGAATATCAGCGCAGCGGAGGTGCCCACCGCCCCGGCCTTGAATCCTCCGGCGAACAGGCCCAAAAGCCCCTGCTCGTCCACGGCCTCTTTCACGCCTTTCATCAATACGTTCCCGAAGCCCAGAAGCGGGACGCTGGCTCCGGCCCCTGCGAATTCCTGAAAGGGCTCATACCAGCCCAGGAACCCGATCACCGCCCCTGTCACCACCAGCAGCACCATGATGCGCCCGGGCATCAGCTTCGTTTTCTCCATCAGAATCTGCACCAGCGCACATATCAGGCCCCCTACCCAAAAGGCATTTACATAATCCATCATAAGCATACTCCTGTTCCGCAGGCGGTTTGCGCCCGCTTTTTAACGTATTCCGGTTCTCTAGAACCAGTATCTGTCAATCTGACGGAAATTATGTATGTTGGATTGTCTGTTGACAAGGAATAAGCGAAACTATATAATGAAGAACAAGCGGGGGAAGTCTACGGCATTTTGCAAGTGCATACATATAATAAACGAGGAAAGAGGTAGAGCAATATGGCAAATTGGAGAGAAAAGCTGAACCAGGTAACCCAGAGCACGATTTCCAAGAGCAAAGAGGTGGCAGAGGTCGCCAAGCTCAACGTGGAGAACGGCTCGTTGAACCAGAGCATGAAGGGCATCTATACAGAAGTAGGGAAATATGTCCTGGAGAACGGCCTGCTGTCCGAGGATGAATCCGTGGCGGCATGGGCGTCCAAGGCGGCGGACATCAAGGCGGATATCGAATCCAATGCCGAGAGGATCAAGGCGCTTAAGAACGTCAACACCTGTCCGGGATGCGGGGCGGAGGTGCCCAAGACCAGCAAGTTCTGCGATAAATGCGGCACCCCCATCGTAGTGACCAGCACGGAGCCCCTGAAAGAGGACGAGGAAGTCATCGATGCGGAGTTCAGCGAGGCTTCCGGGGAAGAAAAGGCAGCGGAGGAGAAGGCAGAACCCGAGAACGGGGAGGCAAAGCAGGAAGAGGCCTCCGGCGAGGACTAGTCGGCTGCCGAAAGAGGATGAAAAGGGGGTGGACGTTCTGCGCTCAATGGAATTCAAGATGGAGCGGAAAGGGCTCTTGGAGCCCGGACAGCGGATTACCGTGACGGAAGGCCTGCTCCCCAGCAACTACTATTATGTGATAGACCCGGCGCTGGCCATGTCCGCCAACATTCCCTTCCGCAACCGCTTGAAAAGCAGGGAGGGCGTTGTGGTAGACGTGGTGGAGAACGCCAGGGGTTTCTACGTGACGGCAGAGTTCGACGAGCCGGAGCCGGCTTGAAGTTACCTGCATAAAAATTTAGGAAAAGAGGAAAATCACCATGTTAAAGAAGATTTCGACAGACAAGGCGCCTGCGGCGATTGGACCGTATTCCCAGGGCATCATCGCGAACGGCATGCTGTTCGCGTCAGGCCAGATTCCCATCAATCCCGCCACAGGCAATGTGGAGGGCGAGGATATCACTGCCCAGGCGGAGCTTGTCATGAAGAATGTGGGCGCGCTGCTCGCGGAAGCGGGGACCGATTACGCGAATGTAGTCAAGACGAGCTGCTTCCTGGCGGATATGGGCGATTTCGCCGCGTTCAACGAAGTGTATGCCAGGTATTTCACAGAGAAGCCTGCCAGGAGCTGCGTGGCGGTAAAGACCCTGCCCAAGAATGTCCTCTGTGAAGTCGAAGTCATCGCCATAGTCAACGGATGAAGGACAATATCGTGCTGATTGGAATGCCCGGGGCGGGGAAGAGCACCGTGGGCGTGGTGCTGGCCAAGCGGCTGGGCTACCGCTTCGTAGATTCCGATCTGGTGATTCAGGATAGATATGACAAACTGCTCCATGAGCTGATAGAGGAGCATGGCGTGGAGGGTTTCTGGAGAATCGAGGAGGAGGTGAACGCCTCCCTGACTCCCCGCAGAAGCGTCATCGCCACAGGGGGAAGCGTCATCTATGGTCCCCGGGCCATGGAGCATCTGCGGGAAATCGGCACCGTGGTCTACTTAAAGCTGCCCCTGGAGGAAGTGGCAGACCGGCTGGGGGACCTGAATGCCCGGGGGGTGACGCTGATGCCCGGCCAGACCCTGGCCGACCTGTATGCGGAACGCGTGCCGCTCTATGAGAGATATGCCCACCAGGTGGTGGACTGCCAGGGGATACGGATTCGGGATGTGGTTCACAGGATTGCGTCTTTGATATAACGGATATCTGTCCATCGGTTAGGATATATGCAAGAGGAGCCACTGATTTCCAGTGGCTTTTTCTGTGGGTTTTACGCTGGACAGGCTTGCATTTTGCTTTCCTTTCCACTAAACTGGAAGAAAAGCATATTCGGAAGGCGCTTCTTCCATGGAGAAAGCGCACTCCGGAACGAAACAAGGAGGGACTGCACATGGAACTGAAATCGCGAGGGGACATCCCCACAGAGCTTACCTGGGATCTGTCCTCAATCTACGCCACAGAAGAAGAAATGTACGCGGATGTGGAGAAGCTGAAGGGCTTAAGCAGCCGCATGGCAGCGGACTACAAGGGCAAGCTGGACACGCCCCGGACCATAGGCGCCTGCCTGGACGACCTGCGGGAGCTGGAGCGGCTGATGACCCTCACAGGCAATTACTGCTACCTGGCGGTGTCCGTGGACTATTACGATACCTACAACCAGGAGCGCAACGAGAAGCTAGACCGCCTCTTCGCGGAGATCTCCAGCGCGTTGAGCTTCATCGACAGCGAGCTGGTGGAGCAGGACGAGGCTATCCTGCGGGAGGCCATCGAGCTGGCCACGGACAATAGGCACTACCTGGAGGACGTGCTGCGGAACAAGCCCCATCAGCTCCACCCGGAGGCGGAGCGCGCCCTGGCGGCCCTGTCCCAGAGCCTCTGCGCCCCCTACCAGATCTACAATATGGCCAAACTGGCGGACATGAAGTTCGATGCCTTCCAGGCAGGCGGAAAGGAATATCCCCTGGGCTACTCCCTCTTCGAGGACGATTATGAGTACGAGCGGGACACGGAGATCCGCCGCGCCGCCTTCGCAGCTTTTTCCAAAAAGATACGGGAGTACGAGAACGTGACCGCGGCTGCCTACAATACCCAGGTGCAGACGGAGAAGACCATGGCCACCCTCCGGGGCTTCGATTCCGTGTTCGACAGCCTTCTTTTCGGCCAGAAGGTGACCAGGGAGCTGTACCACCGCCAAATCGACCTAATCACGGATAAGCTCTCTCCCCATATACGCAGGTACGCGAGGCTGCTGCAGAGAATCCACGGCCTGGACAAAATGACCTTTGCGGATCTGAAGATTGCCGTAGACCCGGAATATGACCCCAAGGTCACGATTGAAGAGTCCAAGAATTATATCGAAAAAGGCCTGGCCATTCTGGGGGAAGAGTATGTGGAGATGGTGCGCACCGCCTACAGGGAGCGCTGGGTGGACTTCGCCCAGAATGCGGGCAAGTCCACCGGCGGCTTCTGCGCCAGCCCCTACGGGAAGAATTCCTTCATACTGCTGTCCTGGAACAATCGCATGGCGGACGTGTTCACTTTGGCCCATGAGCTGGGACACGCGGGACATTTCAGGGCCTGCAACAGCGCCCAGTCCATCTTCGACACCAATGTGTCCCCCTATTTCGTGGAGGCCCCCTCCACCATGAACGAGCTGCTGATGGCCCACTATCTGCTGAAGACCAATCCTGACAAGAGGTTCCGCCGCTGGGTGCTGTCCTGCATGATCGGGAATACTTATTATCACAATTTCGTCACCCATCTGATGGAGGCCGCCTACCAGAGGGAAGTGTACAAAATCGTGGACGGGGGCGGCAGCGTGAACGCGGAGGTGCTGAACCGCCTGATGAAGGAGACTTTGGAGAAGTTCTGGGGCAGCGACGTGGAGATCTCCGACGACGCGGCCCGCACCTGGATGCGCCAGCCCCATTATTACATGGGTCTGTACTCCTACACCTACAGCGCGGGGCTTACCATTGCCACGGAAAGCTGCAAGCGGATCGAGGCGGAAGGGGCGCCCGCCGTGGAGGACTGGAAGAAAGTCCTGGCCGCGGGAAGCACCTTGGATCCCGTGGGCCTTGCGAAGCTGGCGGGAATCGACATCACCACGGATGGGCCGCTGCTGGACACGATTGATTATATCGGCGGAATCATAGCGGAGATTGAACGGCTGACGGACGAGCTTCAGGGCCAACAGGATGGAAATCCGGCTTAAAAAGCTTTACACCGCCAGCAAAAGTCGTTATAATGAAAACATATAGCAACTTATTAAAAAGGTTTCCAGAAAGCGGGTGAATCGTATGGGAATGACGAATAAACAATTCCAGGGTTTTGTCAGACTCACTTTGGCACAGATTGAAAGAGCGTTAAAAGAATCGCCGGACAACAAGGAATTACAGGAGCTAAAAGATATCTTCCAGAACATGCTGGAAGACGGCAATTGATTCATGCCGCCTACAGGAAAGCGGGGTGATGGTATGACAGAGGGCGAAATGTTAAAGATATCCGTGGAAGAGTATTCGAGACTGCAGAGCTATATGCTTTTGGTAGAAAAGGATTCCGAAGCGTATAAGGCGATGAAGATACGATATACCGAATTGAAGGTCATCCTGACTTCTTCGGGAATCAATCTTACGGAACTAGACAGGATCAAGGAGTAGCCCCTGCCACCGTCCATGGCAGGAGACAGAAATCCCCCGCGGCAGACGTCCTACAGGAATCTGCTGCGGGGGATTTCTTTTTATGCTATCACCCTGCCAGGATGCGCCTGGCCACGTACACCCCGCTGGCGGAGGCATGGGACAGAGAGTGGGTCACGCCGCTGCCGTCGCCGATGATGTACAGCCCCTTGTGCCTGCTCTCCAGGTTCCCGTCCAGCTCCACCTCCATGTTGTAGAACTTCACCTCCACGCCGTAGAGCAGCGTGTCGTCATTGGCGGTGCCCGGCGCGATCTTGTCTAAGGCGTAGATCATCTCCATGATGCCGTCTAAGATGCGCTTTGGCAGCACCAGGCTCAGATCCCCCGGCGTGGCGGCCAAAGTGGGCGTCACCAGCCCCTCCTCGATGCGGTTGGCATTGCTGCGCCGCCCTCTCACCAGGTCGCCGAAGCGCTGGACGATGACCCCGCCCCCCAGCATGTTGGAGAGCCTTGCGATGCTCTCGCCGTAGCCGTTGCTGTCCTTGAAAGGCTGGGAGAAATGCTTTGCCACCAGCAGGGCGAAGTTGGTGTTCTCCGTGCGCTTCTCGGGGCTCTCGAAGCTGTGCCCGTTCACCGTGACGATGCCATTTGTGTTCTCATTGACTACAATTCCGTAGGGATTCATGCAGAAAGTCCGCACATTGTCCTCGAACTTCTCCGTCCGGTATACAATCTTGCTCTCGTAGAGCTCATCCGTCAGATGGGAGAAGATCACCGCGGGCAGCTCCACCCGGACGCCGATGTCCACCCGGTTGGATTTCGTAGGGATCTCCATTTCCCGGCAGATCTTCTCCATCCATTTGCTGCCGCTGCGGCCCACGGAGACGATGCACTTTTCGCAGCTGTAAGCCTTTTCCCCGCACTTCACTTCGTAGCCTCCATCTGTCAACGATATAGTGTCAACCGGTGTGTCGAAATGGAACTCCACTTTCTCCCGCAGCGCCGCATACAGATTCTCCAGCACCACGAAATTGATGTCCGTGCCCAGATGCCGCACGGAGGCGTCCAGGAGCTTCAGCTTGTTCTGCATGCAGATCTTCTTGAACTGGGTCCCGGCGGTGGAGTACTTCTTCGTCCCCTCCCCACCGTATTCCATGTTGATGGCATCCACGTACTCCATCAAGTCGATGGCCTGCCGCTTTCCGATATATTGATGGAGCGTGCCGCCAAAGTCGTTGGTGATATTATACTTTCCGTCGGAGAAAGCCCCGGCGCCGCCGAAGCCGCTCATAATCGAGCAGGACCTGCAGCCGATGCAGCTTTTCACCCTGTCCCCATCGATGGGGCAATGGCGCTTCTCCAGGGCGTGTCCCGCCTCGAACACGGCAATCTTCAGTTCCGGCCTTTCCCTGGCCAGCTCATAGGCCGAGAATATCCCTCCAGGCCCCGCTCCCACAATGATGATATCGTATTGCATGATAACCTCCTCGCTTTCCACCGACCGCCTTCTTTACAGCCGGATTTCCCCACAGGCTATTCTAACACATGCATTGCCCACTGCGCAAGCGCACAATGCGATATCCGTCCTTTATAGCCTTTTTTTAGACATTTTAAAGATTATATTTTCCGGCAAACAATGGACAGAATTCCATGCCTATGGTATTATGCTATTGTAGACATGCAAACAAGCTTGTGGTAAAATAAAGCAATGGTTTTATAGCAGGAATCGGAGGTCGATATCATGATGTATCCCTATGCAACCTTAAATGACGATACAGAGATCACACACTCGGAGACATTGCCAGACGGACGAGTGAAAGTATATATAGAGACTCCTGACTTGAAAGACGGATTCCACAATGCCACATGCTATCTGCCGGAGCACACCTGGGAAGATATCAATGGATATTCAGACGAAGAGATGGAATATTTTAAAGAATTCGTGCGCAACAATGCCCATTTGATGATAGAGTTTTCCAAAGAGGGAGGGATTCTCAATGCCTCAAATTTTTAGAATCGGATCCTATATCATTTACTTCTGGTCAAATGAGAGCAATCCCCTGGAACCGGTGCATGTGCACATTGCGGAGGGGAAAGCCTCGGCCACAGCCACGAAAATCTGGATCACAAGCTCCGGAAAGGCGCTGCTGTGCCACAACAATTCCCGCATCCCCCAAAAGACTTTGAGCAACATGATCAGGTATATCGAAGCGAACAGCAACATAATCCTCAACAAGTGGTATTCTCAGTTTCATGAAATCAGCTACTATTGCTGAACCCAGAAATAGCAGCTGATTGCTTTGCCCTATATGTCCTCCCCGGCAGATTCTTCGGATTTGTCCCCATCGCCCCGCAGCTGGTTCCCTATGCTGGCCTCTTCGTCCTCGATTTCCTTCTTCACGGACTGAATCTTGGTGTCCTCGGCGATGGCCCGCATGATCAAGTTCAGATCCTCCGGCGAGAACATGCCGGCCGCCTTGGAGAGGAGCCCGATGCTGTTCCGGTTCACCTTCAGATGCCCTCCGCCGGACAGAGGGATGTTCAGCACGTTCTTCTCGTCCGTCATGTCCCCCAGGCAGATGCTGTTGGTCCGTTCATCGCACACGAATACCACACCATTGTATTCTATCACGCCGTCCTTGGCCAGATGCCCGTAAGGCACCTTGGCGCACTCCCGCATGCTCCCTATGGGATTGGGCTTGCCTGCAACGGCGGCCTGGTATATCTTCTCCGCCTCCGACCGTGGCCCTTTGGCTCCCCCGGTGCCATCTGCCCCGTCCTCGTCCTCCGGATCCTCCGGCACCGGAAGGTGTCTGTCGACTGTGGCCCACCCGGTGTTGCCGGATTCCCCTCCGGGAAACCCAAGTTCCGCGAAACGCTTCCCCGACACTTCCTTAGACCGCTTCGCCGGCAGGACGTCCGTCCCTGTATAACCTGTTCCAATCCTCATAACATATCTCTCCTTCCAGGCTGCCTCCCGGACAGCCCCACGTACTCCAACCACATTTCCGTGCATACCGCACGGCCAGCGCCGCATCAATGTATACTGCCTAACGATTTCACTTGCCGTGAAACCAGACTGCATAACGCTGACTGGTTCAATCGCATGATTACATTAGGCAGTATTCAGCGTTATGCAGTATAAGTCCGGAAGAATGCCCGCACTCGGGGCATTCTTCCGTGCAGATGCACTCCTCGCACTGTGAGACCGGATTGCAATGCGAACCCATCCGCATGCTATCCTGGAAGTTCTTGGCGTGCGTACCCTGGCCGCCTGGAACTTCTTCTCACGCTATCCGCGGAAATTGTAGCGGCTCAGATAGGAATTGGTCAGAGCCCCGCTGGAGGTATACTGGCTGGCTGCGTTTGTGGCGCTGACAGCCGCGTTGTCGGCTGCCCTGGAAGCCACGGCCTGCATCCTCTTTGCGAAGTCCCCGGAAGCGCCCAGGGCCGCCTTGACCTTCTCTGCGTCCGCCTCAGCCAGCTTATCCTTGTTCAGGGCAAGGGTGCCGTCCTTCCTGACCGTGATGCCGACCTCCTCCAGCTTATCCTTGTTGGAGGCGGCGATTTCCTTCATGGTCTGACGATAATAATCATTCAGGATACCGGAGGACTTCCTCAGCCCCTCCATGGTATCGTTATAATGCTGCACCACATTGGCCGCCGTGCCGGTCAAGTCCTTGCCGCCCACATCCGCTTTCTCCGCCAGGAGCTTGGTCTGCTCCTTCAGGGAGGTGGCGGACTTCTCCAGCTTCTCGTAATTGCTCCGAAGCAGCCTTGCGCTCTGGACGCTGTTGGCGTTCAGCATCATGCCCAGCCTGCTGTTCTGGAGCCCTGAATTGTTCCGGGCCGCGCTCAGCAGGGAGCTGCGCCTGGATGCCGACAGGCTCGTCCTCCTCCTGCTGTGGTTCAGCATCTGTGTGGTAGTCCTTCTGATTCCTGTTCTGATTCTCATGTTTCATCCCTCATTTCTGTCATGATCTATATATAGTCCTTATCTGCTTTTAACCGAAGCCTGCCCTGCCTATCCCGCTTTCAGCCCGGGCCGCCGAACCGGGGATGCCGATCCGAAGGGAGGCTTTCCCGAATGTCCGGCCGCGGGCCCGGCGAATTACACGGTTTTTAGATATTTTGTATACGTTTTGGCAAATTCCGAATACTTCTCCCTGGCTAGGTACACATTCTCCCCGTTCTTCAGCCGCACGGCCCCTGTCCCGTATTCCGCCACATAGGCCAGGTTCACCAGATAGCCCCTGTGGCAGCGGAAGAACCCGTCTCCCAGCAGCTCTTCCATGCTCTTCATGGTGGCATAGATCGTGATGTTCTCGCCCAGGGTATGGATCTCCACCTTCCGCTTATGGCTCTCCACATACAGGATCTCCTTCTTCTGTACCACATAGCTTCTGGCCCTGGTCTGGAAGAAAAGCTGGCTCCCGCCTGCGCTCTCGTTTTTCCGGACTTCCCGGCAGGCGCTCTGGAATACCCTGCAGAACTTCTCCGGCTCCACGGGCTTGAGCAGATAGGAGAAAGCCGATACCTCAAAAGCCTCCGCCGCGTATTCCTTCAGGGCCGTCACAAATATCAGGATGGTCTTCTCCTGGTTGATGCGCAGGATCCTGGCCACCTCTATCCCGCTCATCTCCTCCATCTGAATATCCAGAAGCAATATATCAAAATGCCCCTTAGCCTCCAGAAAACGCTTCCCCGTATCGAAGCACGCCACCTCGCAGTCCGGTTCCTGCTTCTTTATCAGGCTGCGCAGCCTGGCACAGCTCTCCCTGTCATCATCACATATCGCGACCCTCATGCCCCACCTCATAGTATCACGCGGCCTCCGGATTCCTGCTCCGGCCCACTTGGTCGCGTTCTTTTTTTATTTCGACAGGACGGTCATGCCTCCTTTGGATAATGTAACAAACTGCGGCCTGTAATGTCACGAATCGTTGCGGGCCCTTCCCTGTGCCCTCCGGATGCCGCAATGCAGACAACGAAACCAAAAAGGACAGCAAACCAGTGTCTCCACCTCTGTCTGCTGTCCATAGCATGCTACCTGTCCTTATGTTCTTTATTTCGGCATACTTGCGAAAAAGTTTACCCGGAAAATATATTTTCATTTCCACTCTGCCATGCTATAATGTTGACACGAAAGCGCATTGTGTCAGCTTCTGATTCCATGTGCGCCGAAGCGTGCGCAGCAATACTATGAAAGGAGCGGAAAAGATGGCGTTAGCACAGTTACAGACCTTTACGGAAGAGGATTACTATAACATGCCGGAGGATGTCCGGGCAGAGCTGATTGATGGGCAGTTCTATTATATGGCCGCGCCCAGCCGCATTCATCGGGAAATCCTCAGCTTTGTATTCAAAAAAATTGCATATTATATCGATTCAAAAAACGGAAGCTGCAGAGTCTATCCGGCCCCTTTTGCGGTTAAGCTGTTCGAAAGCGACTACGGCACGATAGTAGAGCCGGACATAAGCGTAATCTGCGACCCGGGCAAGCTGACCGACAGGGGCTGTACCGGCGCGCCTGACTGGATCGTGGAAATCATATCCCCCGGCACGGCCAGCCACGACTATGTGCGCAAGCTGAAACTCTATCTGGATGCCGGGGTGAAGGAATATTGGATTGTTGACCCCTCAAAAAAGACCGTCTATGCGTACCATCTGGAAGAAGCCAAGTTTGAAGTCACCTCATACACCTTCCGGGACAAGATAAAGGCCAATCTCTATGACGACCTGTGGATCGACTTTGAGGAGCTGCGGCTGTAAGCCTTTTCGCGGCAGCCCCAGGCCATAGACCATTTGCTCCAAGCAAAAAGCCCCCCAAGCATCCCTTGCGCTTTTGAGGGGCCCTTTTTATTCCTCCTGCCGTCCGGGCCGCTTTGCCGCTACAGCCGCCGCAGCTGCCCTAAGATGTAATTCACCTTCTCTATGGCATCCTCCACCTGCCGCCTGGCATCGTTTATCTTGGACTGCACCAGCATATCCGCCACGAACCCGTCGAAGAAATAATCCGCGAAGGTCAGGAAATCCCCTGTCTGGATATGGAACTCCGGTATATTGTCCACGTCCATCAGCTCCCTCTGGAACCGCTTCAGGGCGGCGCGGGCCTGCTGCACCAGCGCGTCCGCGTCCCTCATTTTGGAGCGCTTGATGAAGGTAGTAATCATCCCTCCGCCCAGCATGTCCACGATGCCCCAGTTCCCTGCACTGCTCAGACAGTCCTTGGCCTGCTCCAGACTGCGCAGCGCCTCCTGTCCCGCATATGTCGCCTCGTTTATTTCCCTTCTGTAGTCCATCTCTGCCATCGCTCATTTTCCTTTCTTCAAAAACAGACGCGGCCCCCGCCGGAATCCGGGAAGCGCTCCGTGAACCCTCTATCCGGTTTCAGTATAAATATACGGGAAGAGCTTTTCAATAGGGAATTCCGCACTATAAGCGGGGCTAAAGTCCACGCTGCCGCAGCACTGCCTTTTCTGCAGGGCAATCCTTATTCTGTCGCCTTGTCGGATTGCCCCGAACCGTCGGCCCGTCCAAGCAGGATATGGTAGTAATAGACCGGCATGGCGCTCCAGCCATGGCAGAGGCTTCCCGCATTGTCGAAGTCGCTGGCTCCTGCTTCCGTCTCCCAGACCGTGGTGCCGCCGTACTCCGCCATGGGGGCATAAATGCGCCGGATATCCTCCAGAATCACGGGCGCATACCGCTCTCTGTCCACCTTCAGCCAGGCGTCATACTTAAAGCAGAGCATGGACAGGGACACCTCCGTCAGGGTCTTATCCGTCCGCAGCCGCTCGCACAGGCCCAGGGCCTCCTCTCCTTCCACAGCGCCGCAGAGGATGGCCAGGGCATTCCCCAGCTGGCTGGCCCCGCCTCCTGTCGCCAGATTATGGCAAAGTTTTGCCTCCTCGTCCCAGAACGTCTCATAGATGCGCTGATTCAGCCGCCGCGCCAGTGCCCTGTAATCCGCCGGAGCGCCCTCCTTCCATTCCGCCGGGCGCACCTCCGACGTGGTACGTCCTCCTTCCGCGGCGCGTTCTCCCTCCGCGGCGCGTTCTCCCTCCGCGGCACGCTCCCATTCCGTGGCGCGTTCTCCCTCCGCGGCACGCCCCTCTTCCATTCCCAGCTTCTCCCCAATATACGCAAGATGCTGCAAAGCAAGGGACAGCAGGCTGTTCAGCAGCACATCCGGCACGGAAGGATCCGTTGCGTAGCCGTCCAGCCCCTCCCGCCATTCATAGAAGTTCCAATACCGCTCCCGTCCCGCAAAGGGCAGCACCAGCCCCTCTTCCATGGAATGCCCCTCTTCCATCCGTCCCGTGAAAGCCTCCGCCACGGACACCAGCTTCGGCCATATCTCCCTCAGGAACTCCCTGTCACCGCTGTAGTCCAGATATTCCCGGCACTCCGTGATATAATGCAGGGAAAAAGACGGAATCACGAAGTCCATCTCAATGGGATAACAGATCGACAGCAGGCCGTCCTCCCGCCTGTCTTTGGACATCAGTTCCAGGGAGGCCCGGGGGAAACGGTACTCCCCGAAGGCATAATAGCCGCAGAGCATCTGGTTGCGGCTGTCCATGGCATACAGGGCCTGCTCCCTCCAGGGGCAGTCCTCATAATGCTCATGCATGCACAGGTGCAGGGTCTCCACGCACATATCGTAAACCTTCTCCTGGAACGCATCCAGACCGGGCCGCTCCCTCTCCGACAGCACATACATGGTAGGCGCGATTCCAAGCTGCTCCACCGTCACGGGCTGCTCGGAGCGGATCTCCAGATAGCGGCAGCCCAGCCTGCGGAAAGGATTGCGGTACACGTTGCGCCCCTCCTTCGCCCTGTAGAAGACGCTGAAGTCCCTGCTGCCGATGATCCGCCGCACCCGCCCGTCCTCCATATGTTCCCCATAGGCGATGGTGATATCCTGGGCACAGGGCGAATCCAGCTTCAGGCACAGGAACCCCACCTGCTCGCTGCCCAGGTCATAGACTACGGTGTAATCGTCAATCCGTGCACACTCCACCCCATCCACATCAGGCAGAAGAACAAGCTTGTCAATGGGCCTGAGACGCAGTGGCAGCTCCTGCTCCACCGCCGCCGAAGGACGGAAATCCGAAAGCTCCCCCGTCATCCAGCCGTCCTCCCTGGAGGCGTCATAGCCGTAGCCCAGCCCCAACTGGCCGGTGATGATATGCATCCTGTGGTTCAGGTATGCCCTGCTCATGCGGGAGAGGGTCTCCCCGCCGCTCCTGCACAATATCCCTTCCTCCCCTGCCAGCTCATAGAGCAGCCCCGCGCTGCCCCGGTAATAGGTGGAGGAGGTGCTGATGCCATAGTACCACACCACGATGGCCAGGCGGTTCTCCCCCTTCCGGCACACATCCGAAATGTCCACCTCGTCATACACCTTGTCATAGGGGAAATCCGGATACTGCCCCCACGCCGCCAGCTCTCCGTTCACATAGGCGGCATAATTGCTGTCCGCCGAGATGCGCAGCACCGCCCTCCCGGCCTCATAGGGAAAGCTGTCCACGAACTCCCCGTACTCGTCCGCCCGGGGGCTGTCATTGCACCAGACCCATTCCGCTCCGTCAAATATACGCTCCATATAGATTCCTTCCCTCTCCGTCCTCCCCAAACGCCCGGATATCCTGCTTGGGACGGCTGCGCCCTTCTCCCGCCATCCGTAGCCGGGGCAATCTTCCGCAAAAGCCCCGCGCCCAGAGTCCCCGCGGGGCTTTGCGTCCGCCCGACAGATTCAGTTTTTCTCACGAATTTCCGATGAGACGAGTTTTCCGTCTTCCCAGGCGATGTCCACCACTTTTCCGCCCTTGATCCGAAGCCCCTTGGCATAGCCCGAGGCAAACTGCTTCGGCAGCGCCGGCAGCAGCATGACTTCCCCGCCCCGGTCCTGCACCAGCATATTGCATATACCCGCGATGCCGCCGAAGTTCCCGTCAATCTGGAAGGGCTCATGGGCATCCCACAGATTGGGATAGGTGGACCTGGTCAGCAGGATGTGCAGATATTTCCAGGCCGCCTCCCCGTCCTTCAATATGCCGAACAGGTTCACGATCCAGGCGCAGCTCCAGCCCGTGTATCCGCCTCCGTTCTTCAGCCGCGTCTCCAGGGAGATCCGGGCCGCCTCCATCATGTCCTGCCTGTCCGCCCAGAGCTCCGACGGATAGAGGCCGTACAGATGGGACACATGCCTGTGCCCCGGCTCCACCTCCCGGTACTCCCCGGCCCACTCCAGAATCTGGCCGAAGCTCCCCTTCTTCACAGGCTCCAGCTTCGACAGGCGCTCCTCCACCTCCCGGATCAGCGGGTCTTCTATGTCAAGGAGCTCGCATATCTTCAGGAAATGCCGGAACACGTCCTCCGTCAGCTCCAGGTCCATGGCGGAGCCGTAGGTGACGCAGCAGCTCTCTCCCTCCGGGGTGTAGTAGCGGTTCTCCGGGGACGTGGAGGGACATGTGACATACCTCCCCTCATGCTCCACCAGCCAGTCCACCAAAAACAGGGCATTGGCCCGGAACATGGGATAGGCCTTCCGGCGCAGAAAATCCCGGTCCCCGCTGTACTCATAGTAATGGTAGAATTCCTGGGCCAGCCACGCCAGCCCCATGGGCCACATGGACCAGGAGACACAGCCTTTCTCCCCTCTTTCGCTCCCGTATCCCATGCCCATGGGAGTGGTGGTATACCAGGCATCCGCATTGTGGTGCTGGACGCTGCCCCGGCAGCGGTAGTTCACGGCAGCCGTATGCTCCCCGTGCTCCGCCAGCTTCTCCACATAGGAGAAATAGGGCTCCATGCACTCCTCCAGCCCACAGCTCATGGCCGGCCAGTAGTTCATCTCCAGGTTGATATTGGTGGTCCAGTTGCTGCTCCAGGGAGCCTGCCACTGCCAGCTCCAGATGCCCTGGAGATTGGCGGGAAAGCTGCCCTTGCGGGAGGAGGCAATCATCAGATAGCGCCCGTACTGGAAATACAGGCCGAAGAGCCCATTGTCCTCCCCGCCTGCCCGCAGGTTCTCCAGGCGCACATCCGTGGGCTGCTCCAGCTGCTCCCCCAGGTACAGCTCCACGCTGTCGAAGATTTTTCTGTAGTCGTCCACATGGGCTTTCCGGATGGCCTCATAATCGCCCTCCAGCGAGGCGGGCCGCACCGCTTCTACGGAGAGCACCGCCCGGGAGCAGCCCCGGATCCAGAGCCGCCCATATTCCACGGACACCTTCCCGTCTCCCTCCAGCACCCTGATTTTACCGGAAAACCGTTTCCCTCTGTATCCCCAGACGACAGCTTCCTCCCCTTCCCGGATATAGCCGGGATCCAGATGCTCCGGGCATCTCCCCCTGAAATCCAGGCCCTCCGGCCCTTCCTTCATCTGGCATTTCAGCAGGGAACCCAGGGACACCACCAGATCCATCACAGGCTCCGATGCCCCCAGGGACACCAAAATGGCCTGTCCCGGATAGGTGACGAACATCTCCCGGCTGTAGTGGACTCCCTCCGCGTCAAAGTCCACATACGCCACCGCCTCCTCCAGATCCAGGCTGCGGCGGTAGTTCTGCACTCCGCCGCCATTGAAGGCTTCACTGTCCTCCAGATTTTTGTATACGATATTCAGATTCCCCAGAGGGAGATAGGATTCGCCGTACTCTCCCAGCATCTGCCTGCGGATCAGCTCCTCCGCCTCCGCGCATCTCCCCTCGAATATCAGCCTGCGGGCCTCCTGCAGACTCTCCGCGGCCTCCGGATTGGTCCGGTCCCTCTCGTAGCCGCTCCAGAGGCTGTCCTCGTTCAGGCCCAGCATTTCCTTCCCGGGCACGCCCCAGACCATGGCTCCCAGCCTGCCGTTTCCAAGGCAGATTGTCTCCTCCCATCTCCACGCGGGCTTCTCATAGTACAGTTCCAGTTTCTTGTCCATAGACACGCTCCTCCTGTTCCCGGCACACGCCAGCTTCCCTGCCCTGGCTTCACTACGCTTATCCGCGCTTGTCCGCCGCCTACCTGTCCGTACTCTCCGCCAGCGCATTCCGGTACCAATTCATAAAGTGAGTTTATTATCTCACAGACAGCGCGCTCTGTCTATAGCCAATTCCTGCTGTGCGAGGCGCCTTCTGCAAAAGATGGACATCCCGGCTCCATATCAATCGAGCCGCGGAAATCTCCCCCTTGCCCCGCGGCCCGTGCGCTTTGCGGCATATTTCAAGCGCCATCGCCCTTTGTGCAAGGGTCCGCGCATGAAAGAACCGGGAACCTGCACTCCAGATTCCCGGCTCACCCCATCGGCTTCCAAGCCTATATCAGCTTTTCAGGAAAGCCGCACCTCATTCAACTCCATCTGATACGCCGGATACTCCCCCATCCGAAGCGGCATGGGAAGCCCCGCGTTCATCAGCGCCGCGCCGGAATACCGCCTGCGGCTCTCCGCATCCTCATATACCGCTTCAGGCTTCAGGCCCTTCAGCCTCACATAAGTCACCGGCATGTTCCCGTGGACCTCCAGCATCACCACGTTCACCAGCGCCTTCGCCCCGTCCCGGGAGACGAACATCCAGGCCCCGCAGGAATCCCGGAAAGGATCCGACAGACGGTAATAATCCCCCTCCCGGACCAGATCCGCATACCCCTTGAACCGGGCCACCTGCTCCTTCACCTCTTCCTTCTCCCGGTCCGTGAGCTTCCCGGGATCCAGCTCATAGCCAAATGTCCCCGCCATGGCCACCACTCCCCTGGTATGGAGACTGGTCATCCGCCCGGTCTGGTGGTTGGGCACCGCAGACACATGGGAGCCCACCGCGGATATGGGATACAGGAAGGAAGTCCCGTACTGGATCCGCAGCCTGTCCACCGCGTCCGTATTGTCGCTGCACCATATCTGGGGCGTATAATACAGCATCCCCGCATCGAACCTGCCGCCTCCGCCGCTGCAGCCCTCTATCAGGAGATCCGGATACTTCGCCGTCAGCTTCTCCAGGAAATCGTAGAGCCCCACCATGTAATCGTAGGTCACCTTCCCCTGGACGCTGCGGGCGGAATACACATCCGCGAGGCTCCGGTTCATGTCCCATTTCAGATACTCGATATTCCCCTGCTCCAGCACCGAACAGATCCTGTCGAATATGAATTCCCTTACATCTTCCCTGGAAAAATCCAGCACCAGCTGATTCCTGCCCCGGACAGGCTCCCGGCCCGGGACCTTCAGCGCCCAGTCCGGATGCTCCCGGTACAGGTCGCTGTCCTCCGACACCATCTCCGGCTCCACCCAGATGCCGAACTTCACCCCGCATCCGTTGACCCGCTCTATCATCTCTCCCAGGGTACAGCCCAGCTTCCTCTCGTTCACCTGCCAGTCCCCCAGGCCGCTGTTGTCGTCCTCCCGCTTGCCGAACCACCCGTCGTCCATGACCACCATGTCGATGCCCAGCTGCGCCGCGCTCTCCGCCAGCCGGACGATCGTATCCGCGTTGAAATCGAAATACGCCGCCTCCCAGCTATTCAGAAGCACAGGCCTTGCCTGCCCGGCGTACTTCCCCCTGCAGATATGGTTCCTGATCAGCCCGTGGAACATCCGGGAAAGCTTCCCAAGCCCCCTGTCCGTATGCCCCAGGATTACCTCCGGCAGCACCAGCTCCTCCCCCGGCTCCAGCGGATACCGGAAATATTCGCTCTGCAGCCCCATCATCACCCTGGTCTGCCCGAACTGATCCATCTCCGCCTCGCACATGAAATTCCCGCTGTACACGAACATCATCCCGTAACAGGAGCCATTGTCCTCCCCGGCCCCCTTCTCCGCTACGATCACCGCCGGATTGTACTGATGGCTGGAAGTCCCCCTGCGGCTGCCGATCACCTGATTCCCGTGGACGATCGCCGTGCGCTGGAAATTCCGCTCCATGGCATGCCTCCCGTGGAAGCCAATCAGGTCATACTCCCCCGCCACGAAGTCCAGGCATCCCGACAGCGCCTTCTCCACCGTAATGCCGGTCCCTGCACCGTTTTTGATCACGGCGCTCCTGGTAATGATGTCCTCCCCCTCCAGCACACCATACAGAAGCGCCACCTCCACTCCGCTCACCAGATCCCTCAGCCGAATCTCCAGAGTCTCAGCCTCTCCCTGCTCCGCGTACACCGCCGGAAGCCCTTTCAGCCCATACTTCCCCTTCCGTACCTCATGCCCCGCATACTTCAAGTCACAGCACTGAGACCCGTCCCCATTGCACACCGCCAGAGCGCTGCTGCGGAAATCCCCCGTCCCCAGCGCCGGATACTCCTGGGGCAGCGTATCCAGGGAGTAAGTCCTGTCTAACCCCGCCGCCGCCGGATTCCCAGAAAACCCCCTGTCATAATAAGTCAGAAGATAGTCCATGCACCCGGACACCTTCCCCCCGTAATACAGATGCAGAAGATACCCATGCCCGTCCACCTTCATCTGATAAGTGCTATGCTCCGTATGCAACGTAAAAACGTGCTCCCCCTGCCCCTGCTTCTCATAAACAATCGCCATAACCTGTCACCGCCCTCCTTTTTCTCAATACTATACCAAAGACCGCCAGAATTTACAACCCCGCAAATCGCTCCCCAGAAAATCTAAGAGGCCAAAAAAATCCCGCCCCTGCCGCCGTCCCCCAAAGTTGCAAAACCAGCCAGCACACCCCCGGTCCCCCGCGGAATGCCTGGCTGTATCTACCCCCATTGAGGGCCCCCTTTCCGCAGAGGGCCCCCAGAACCTCAAATCCGAATCACTTCACCGCCCCGTTCGTGACCCCATTGAGAATCTGCTTCTGACAAATCATATAGAAAATCAGAATAGGAATCAGCGAAAGCAGATAGGACGCAAACGCCAGATTATAATTCGTCCCGAACTGCGACTGGAAATTCAACTGCGCCAACGGCAGCGTGTTCTCCCCGGACCCCGCCATGATGATCAACGGCGTCATCACATCATTCCACACAGCCAGCGCCGTGATCACGGCCACCGTGGCATGCATGGGCCCCATGACCGGGAAGATGATGCTCCAGTACGTCCTCCAGGTAGAGGCCCCGTCCACCCTGGCCGCCTCCTCCAGCGCAATCGGAATGTTCACCAGATACCCCGAGTACAGCATAATGTTCATGGGCATATAGAACACCACATACAAAATGATGACCCCCACCCAGTTGGCCAGATGCAGCTCCGCCGTCTGCTTCGCCAGAGGCATCATCAGTATCGCGAAGGGAACGAACATACCGCTGACGATGAAAAGGTACACGAAACTGTAGAACTTGCTGTGGGCCTTGTTCCGCCCCAGCGCATACCCCATCAGGGAATGCACCAGCACAGACAGCACGATCGTAGTCACGGAAATCAGCAGGCTATTGCGCAGGGAATGCCAGAAATCCGTCACCCGCATGGCCTCCCTGAAATTGTCCAGGCTCCAGGTCCTGGGCAGAGCGAGGATGCCGCCGATGCTGTTGGTCATCTCAGAGGGCTGTTTGAATGCGATCACAATGGTCATGTACAAAGGAAAGATGATTGTGGAGAGGCCCAGGATCAGCAGTATCATGACGCCTCTGTTGGATTTTCCTATGGATGATGTATGTTTCATAGCTGCTCCTCCTTTGAGCTGGAAAATTTCATCTGCGCTACCGAAAGCACCACGATCACAATGAAGAATACCACCGCATTGGCGCTCTGGAACCCGAACTGCCCGCCCGCCATACCGTTATTGTAGATCAGGTAGGAGATGGATTCCGTGCTCTGTGCCGGGCCGCCCTTGGTCAACGCCATGATCTGGTCGAAGACCATCAGGAAGTTCTTCACGCACAGCACCATATTGATGGAGAAGAACGGAATGATCAGGGGGAAGGTCAGGTAGCGGAACTGCTTCCAGCCTGTGGCCCCGTCAAGCCCTCCCGCCTCGTACACATCCTCGGGAACCGTCTGCAGGCCCGAGATATAGATGATCGTGTTCATGGCGATGGCCTGCCAGGCGCATACGATCATGACGCCGATCCACGCCTTGCTGGGGCTGGACAGGATGCTGCTGCTCAGCGCCTTGATTCCCGTCATGTCCGCCAGCGCGGGGATGATGTAAGTAAAGAAGTAGTTGAAGATATAGCCCACTACCAGGGAGCCCAGGATATTGGGCAGGAAGTACGCTCCCCGGAAGAACCCCTTGGCCCGGATCTTGCTGTTCAGGGCCATGGCCAGAAGCAGGCTGATCACATTCACCACCACCGTGGACACCAGAGCCAGCTTGAGGGTGAACCAATAGGATTTCCCTACGCGGGCATCCGAGAACAAATCGATGTAATTCCGAAACCCGACCCAGTCGTACTTGCCGAATCCCCTGAAATTCGTGAAGCTGTAGACCACGCCGCGAATCAGCGGGATGGTGTTGAAGCAGACGAACAGGGCAAGAATCGGTATGGTAATCAGCAGAAACGTTCTTTGTCTGTCATTTTTCATAGTCTAACACCCCTTCTCGGTTTTTCCTGTCATTGATTGTTCTGGGCATACTCCTGCACCATGCGGATGATGTCCCTGTTGTACCTCTGCCAGTTCCTGTCGAAATCGGCCAGAAATGCGTCCACGTCCTTCTCGATCAGGAAGGTCTGGAGCAGAGCGTCCACAGACATCTCCGAGGGATAATAGTGGTCCTGGTAGTCCGTCATATTCCCCGACTCGATGAACTCCAGCATGCCGTCCAGCATGGAGGCCAGCCGGAACTCCCCGTTCTTGCAGGGTACCGCGTTCTGGTCGTCGATATACTGCTGGATGTTCTCGTCCGCCAGCAGGAAATCCAGGACTTCATAGGCCGCCTCCTTGTTCTCGCAGCCGTCCATGACACAGAACCCCAGGTCGATGCCGGAGTTCAGCGTCCTGTCCTCTTTGTTGTCGCAGGCCGGCATCACGAAGGAATCGATGTCCAGGTCCGGATTCACGGACAGAATCTGGGGCGTGGCATAACTTCCGATGGGGTACATGGCCGATTCCCCTCTGGCGAAAGCGGTACAGGCGTCATTGTAGCCGTAGGCGAAGGGATCCTCCGGCCCGTAGGGCAAAAGCTGCATGTACTTCTCCGCCAGCTCCCTGTACTGTTCCGTAAAGGTGGTCTCTCCTCTGTTCACCTGTTTCGTGGTGTCCGCGGGGGCCAGCTCCACGGCCATGGCGTTCCAGGGCGCCAGGCATGTCCAGACGTCCTTGAAGCCGAAGTAGAAAGGCTGTATCCCCTCCCCCTGGATCTGGCCGCACAGGGCCAGCAGCTCGTCCCAGGTCTGGGGGATCTCCCAGCCGTGCTGGGCGAACATCTCCCTGTTGTACAGCACCCCCGCCGCGTTGGCCACATAGGGCACGATGTAGGTGCCGTCCACAGGGACAAACTCCAGGGCCTCGGCGATGTCCAGGTAGCCCTGGTTGATGCTCGACAGTCCGCCGTACCCCGACACGTCCTCCAGAATCTGGGCATCCACAAAATAGGAATAGTTGATGTCGCCGCCGATTCCTATGATGTCCGGATAGTCCTCTCTGATGAAACGGGTCTTCAGGATGGTCATAGCATCGTTGGGGGAACTGATCGTCAGGTGGATGTCGTCATGTGTGGCATTGAACTGCTCTTCCAGCGTCTTGAAGTAGTTCGCCGCTTCCGGCTTGTACTGGACAATCTCGATCTCCGTCTTCTGATCGTCCCCGGAGGCTCCACATCCCGCGAGAGGAATCGCTGCCGCCATACAACACAGTGCCAGTCCCACGCATTTCGTTCTCTTTCCTTTCATGGCATTCACTCCTTCTTTTTTTGGTAAAAAAATGATAACATACCTTTATGCTATCGGAAAATAGCATTATTTTGCATGTTCTATTCCATTATGCCATTTTTTTAGAATTTTGTTGCAGTCAGCTAGCATTTTGGTATATAATCACGAATATAGGGTTCGTGTAGCGGTTCCTATGATATAACCACAATCATAGGGTTCGTGTAGCGGTTCCTATGATAGAATGACTTTTGCGCTAGATTACCTAGATAATATTCCACAGAGGGTCATGTTATGAGCGAGGTAATTTTTTCCGTTTTTCCAAGTGAGAATTTTATTGACCTGGGACTCTATCAGTTCGGCTGGGAACGCTGCGACCCTTCGCATTCTTTTGGGCCGGCTGCCAGAAACCACTATCTGTTCCATCTGTGCCTGTCCGGCACAGGCAGGCTCATCGCGGAAAACCATAAAGAGGAATCGATCGAGTACCAGATCAAAAGCGGCCAAGGCTTTCTGCTGTTCCCCCACCAGGTAGCCACCTATGTGGCGGATCAGGAGCTTCCCTGGGAGTATGCCTGGCTGGAGTTCGATGGGCTTCGGGTGAAGGAGAGCCTCGCGCTGACCGGGCTGTCCCTTTCCCAGCCAGTGTACAGGGCCCGCCACAAGGACATCTTCCAGACCATGAAGGACGAAATGCTGTACATCGTGCACCACAAGGAGGAGACTCCGCTCCACCTGATCGGGCATCTCTATCTGTTCCTGGACAGCCTGGTCCGCTCCTCCACCTCGCCCTCGCCCCAGGCCGGAAAGGGAGGCCGTCTGCGGGACTTCTACATAAAGGAGGCCTTCTCCTTCATCGAGCAGAATTTCCAGAACGATATCTCTGTGGAGGACATCGCCGCGGCCTGCGGCCTGAACCGGAGCTATTTCGGGAAGATCTTCCACGAGAGCATGGGCAAGTCCCCCCAGGAATTCCTGATCTCCTACCGCATGACCAAGGCCACGGAGCTTTTGAAGCTGACAGACCTGTCAATTTCCGACATCGGGAATGTGGTGGGGTATCCGAACCAGCTGCATTTTTCCAGGGCGTTCAAAAATGTGTATGGGGTGTCGCCCAGGGACTGGCGGTATGCGCACGGGGGGAAGCGCCATCGTTAGCGGGGATGAGAAAGGAGACCATTCTCTGTGATGGAATGGAAAAACGCAGATAAAACCGGGCGGCAACCGGCGGTTGCCGAATTGCAAGCTTGCGATGGCGGCTCCGCAACCGCTGTCTCTGCTACTATATAAACGGCATTTATACTGCATAACGCCAGAATTTACCGTACTACACTGGTTAAACGCATATGGCTGGCGTTATGCAGTCGGGTTGCTCGGAAATTATACTGCTTAACGATTTCACTTGCCATGAAACCAGACTGCATAACGCTGACTGGTTCAATCACATGATTGCAATAGGCAGTATTCAGCGTTATGCAGTATATAACCGTTAAGCAGTATAATTCTTGCCAGCCAGGCCCTCCTCATCTCCAGACCGTCCCTGCCCATAGCCCAACCCCTCCTGAGACTGGCGGCATGAAAACGGAAGAAGACCCCTGACAGAGAAAGGGCGCAGCCCGCAAGCTACGCCGTTGCCGGAAAGGTCCGGTCTTCACTCCAGGACAGTGCTCCTGTACTCGATAGACTTCACCTCGTCGCCCTGCAGGATAAAGCAGAGCTTCATGCCGCCTTTTTCGCATACCAGCATGTTGTCCCCCTGTTTGCTCCCCTCGGGGTAGGCCTGCGTAAGCTTTTCCAGGGTATCCCCTATGGCAATGCCCTCCGGGGTGGCCACGGAATCGTCCTTCAGGACGACCATGGATATGTAATCCTTGTCGCCGGTGGGATAGGTGTCCAGCTCGAAGCCGTTGTAGGTGTATGTCTTGTCCAGGCCCTCAAAGGCACAGCTGGCCGCCTCGAAATAGGAGACCGGCTCCCCGAGCTGCTCCAGGACCGGGGCCGCGTCCGCGTCCATTTCTATGGTGACGCCCTTTGCGGTGAACTGATAGCCCGCTCCGGATGCGGCGCCGCCCTGACCGGAATCCTGCTGCCCTTCCTGGGCCCCGCCGTCCTGCTGCCCCTCGTCTGCCGCCTCCCCGTCTCCCGGAGCGCCGGTCTCGTCCGCCCCGGAGGTGATGTCCACCGGTTCCATATTCTGCACGCTTCCGTCGATGGTCTTCTCGTCCTCTTTGCCGCAGCCTGTGGCAAGGAGCATGGCTGACGCCAGAAGCACGGCGCATTT
>CAJUFO010000020.1:34563-60039 GCA_910585615.1 uncultured Acetatifactor sp. | reverse complement strand
AAAAATAGGTTCTGAAAGCCCCATGAAATAAGGGTTGAAGATTCCGAGAAGTTATGTTATTATTAAGGAGGGTAAAACGATGGATAAAGAATGGGAAAGATTATATGAAGAAGCAATGAGTGTTTTGAACCCCCATGATGTTTCAAATAAAATGTGGGTAGGAAGTGTGGCATCTGCCGTACTCACAAAAAAGGGTAATATTTACAAGGGTATATGCATTGACACAGATGGCTCTATAGGAATGTGTGCTGAAAGAAATGCTTTATCAACAATGCTTACATATGGCGAAAGTGAGATTAAAAAAGTGGTTTCAGTATATAAAGATGGAAATATAATTCCGTCTTGCGGTATTTGCAGAGAATTTATGATGCATTTAGGCGGAGATGTGGAAAATATTGAAATTCTACTGGATAAAGAAGGACGGACAATTAAATTGATTGATTTGATGCCCGAATATCCACGACATAAATAAATTCCTGTTTGTATGGGAGATGCGGTTTTCGGGTAGATTTTTCCTTAGTGACCATACAAAGGTGCTAACACTATGTCATAAAGGTAATCAAGGAAAAAGCAGTGCCAAAACGGTGCAAAAAATCTCGCAGATAAAAATATATCTCGAAAACAGCGAATTTATGCGGTTTAGGATAATCCAGAATACTGAAAAACCTAAAAAACGCTATTCAAATACAGAGTAGGAGGACAGGATGTATCAGGTCATAGACGGAAAAAAGATTTCCCAGGAGATCAAGGACGAATTACGGGAAAAAGCTGCGCGGATGAGGGAACAGGGCATAGAGCGCACCCTGGCGGTGGTTCAGGTGGGCGCGGATCCGGCCTCCTCCGTGTACGTGCGGAACAAGAAGAAGGCCTGCGAGTATGTGGGCATCCGCTCCCTTTCCTACGAGCTGCCGGAGGAGACCGGGGAGGAAGAGCTGCTGGGCATCATCCGGGAACTGAACGAACGTGAGGATGTAAACGGAATCCTGGTACAGCTCCCCCTGCCCTCCCATATCGACGAGGAGAGGGTGCTCCTTGCCATCTCGCCGGAGAAGGATGTGGACGGCTTCCACCCCGTGAACGTGGGGAACCTGAGCATCGGCAGGCCCGGCTACGTATCCTGCACTCCCGCCGGGGTCATCCAGTTGCTGAAACGCTCAGGCATCTCCATCCAGGGGAAGGAGTGCGTGGTACTGGGCCGCAGCAACATCGTGGGCAAGCCCATGGCCATGCTGCTGCTGCGGGAGAATGGCACCGTGACAGTGTGCCATTCCCGGACGGAGAATCTGCGGGAGATTACCAGGCGGGCCGATATCCTGGTAGCGGCAGTGGGGAAGCCCAGGATGGTGGACGAGACTTATGTGAAAGACGGAGCTGTAGTCATAGACGTGGGCATCCACAGGAATGAGGACAATAAGCTCTGCGGGGACGTGGACTTTGAAAGCGTGGCCCTGAAGACATCGTATATCACCCCTGTCCCCGGCGGCGTGGGCCCCATGACCATCGCCATGCTGATGGCCAACTGCGTGGAGGGGATATAGGGAGCAGTGCGGCATGGCTTTTCGGTGTCGGATGCAAAGCGCCTGGAAGGAAGGGACGAGGGGAGTATCTGGTGGGCATCTGGTGAAAATGGAGCGATAGCTATTGCGCTCTCAGCCATTTTTCCAGATGCTCCAATATACGGCCGCTTTTCAATTCCTCCAGGGAAGCCTCCGCCCAGGCCGGGAATGTATGGCGCTCACAGGCGCCGAACAGCGTCACAAGCGGCGCAATAAAGGCGTCCGCTTTC
This sequence comes from uncultured Acetatifactor sp., assembly GCA_910585615.1. Classification (GTDB taxonomy): domain Bacteria; phylum Bacillota; class Clostridia; order Lachnospirales; family Lachnospiraceae; genus Acetatifactor. The sequence continues at coordinate 58,253 of CAJUFO010000020.1, read as the reverse complement.
TTCTCCAAATCCGGGATGTGGCCGCCGTAGGCTTCCAGGAAAGCTTCCGCCGCCTTATGGGAGAGGGCGCAGGTCACGTTGCGGACATCGCCGTAAGCGATGCCTTTTCCCAGCAGATTGTAATCGAACATAAAGGCATGTTCCTTGTCTTTGGACACGATCAGGTTCGTCCAGTAGAAATCATTGTAGGTCAATGTGCGGGGCAGGGCATCGATTCGGCGGCGGATTTCAGGGTAATGCTCTGTAATGGCCTGCCAGAGTGTATTGTCCCCGGTGCCTGTCTTTTTCGCGATTAATCTCATGTTTTCCAGGGTGATTACGTCGGATTCGTCGTACATGGAATCCACTTCTTCTCCAAGCTGCATTTCTTCTCTGGAATGCCCCTCTTCCATGCCGCAAAGAAAAGCCCTGCCCCTGTCATGCAGTGTCCTGTACCACTTGGCGACAGACCTTGCCACCTGAGGGTCGCTCAGATCCCCTTCCTCGCCCAGCCTGTAATCGCCGGATGCATCCACATCGGGCAGCAGTAGGGCGTTCTCCGTGCGGCCCAGCAGAGGCAGGGTGGGTATCCCCAGCTCTGACAGCATCAGATAGCTGCGGATTTCCCGTGTATCCTCTTTCTTCTCAAAGACCTTCAGGATGTATCTTTTCCCCTCCGATTCCACCCGATACAGAGAGATGCCGGCCTTTGACCGGATAAGCGAACAGACAGGGCAGCGCAGGCCCAGTTCGGCGAGCTGTAAAATATAAGATGAGGGAGCAAGCTTACAGGGCTGTCCCAATTGTGACAATATCCCGTTGACTCGTCCCAACAGATGCTCGTCCATGCCCTCCCAGCCAAGGAGCTCCGCGCCGCTGAACCGCTGTAGCTGCGCCACATACCTGATTTCATGCTGTGCGAAGGCCTGTTTTGCCTCTCTGGGAAGCTGGCTTGTCAGGACATGGGAAGGTATGAGCTGCACAGGCGCCTTGTAGGGAAAGCCTTTTTCAAATTCCGCCATTTCCGCCGGGTCCACCTCGTAGACGCAGTCTTCCAGATACCGTCCCTCGATGCCCTCCAAAGCGCCCTCGTACAGCGCCATGGCCATCAGCGCGTCCAGGCTGCTTCCGTCCGCGGACAGGATGCCATACCGGCTGGCCCTCCGGAACCCGAATCTGGGATAATAATCGGGATGCCCGTAGAAGACGATTGCGCGGTATCCAAGCTCCGCCGCCCGTGTGATGGAATGGCGCATCAGGGCAGAACCTACCCCCATCCTCTTGTAGTCCGGGTGGACGCTCAAGGGGCCGAAATTCAGGACTTCTATTTCTGCGGCCCCCACCTTCGCCAGGCTGTAGATGACATGCCCTACGATTTTACCGTCCACCTCTGCCACGAAGTCCAGCTCAGGCACGAAACAGGGCAGGCCCCTTAACTTGTGCACGATCAGATGCTCCCCATCGCAGGTGGGATGGTCCATCGCGCCCCAGAAGGCCTCCCGGGTCAGCTCCTCCACCTGGCGGTAATCCGCCGGCATCTCCTTCCTGATATGGATATCCATTGTCTGCAACCTCCCTTTTTTCATGTTTCTGCGATTTCCTCGTGCCGGCATCCCCTTTACGAACCGCTATGAAAATGAATAAGGGAATTATAGCATGTGCGGAAATAATATACAATGTTTTTCAGCCTTTTCGCTTCTAGCCGGTTGGATGGAAGCGCTTGCGGGGCTGCGGCAGGGGCTTTAGATTTGTTAAGGAATACAGCCGGAATCTATTAAGGAACAGGAGGTATGCTGGATTTATAGAGAAATACATACAAGGAGGTATCCGATCATGTGGTGTGGACACAAATCAGGGAAAAGGGCCGCGCTGCTGGCCGTGATTCTGTCCCTGGGGCTGACTGCCTGCGGCAGCAGGGAAAAAGAGCAGGAGAGCCGGCTGCCCGGCACGGTGTATGTGCCGAAATTTACGGAGCTCAAGCTGGAGGCGGAGGGCCTCAGCGCCGGCTGTGCGGACAGCCGGAACATATATCTGGCAGCCAATGCAAATGAAGCGGTTCCAGCAGACAGCGCAGCGGCCAATTATGTGAGCTTCCTCTACAGGATACCGCTGGAAGGCGGAGAGGCCGTGAAGCTGGAGCAGTACCAGCCGGTGCCTCTTCCGGAGGGGACGGAGGGAAATGTAAGCATCCAGGAACTCTCTGTGGGGACAGAGGGCACCCTGTGGGTCACGGAGAATGTGTACAGCTACACCTTCCAGCTCCCTGAGGGATTCAATGAGGAGACGGACGATAAATGGCAGTACCAGAGCGATATCCAGGAGACTGTGATTCGACGGCAGCTGGATGCCGCAGGGAAAGAACTGAAGCGCGTCGATATCAGCGGACTGGCGCAGAAACTGGATGTGGATACTGTCTACAGCACAGCCTTCGACCGGGACGGCAACATCTATGCCGTAACGGAGAAGAAGATATTCGCTCTGGATCCCGGGCTGCAGGTGCTGTTCACGGTGGAGGGCAAAGACATGACAGGCGCATTGACGCCCATGGGGGACGGCACCCTGGGCATGATCTGTTCTTCTTACAATGAGGAAACCCAGACCTCGGACAATGTGCTGAAGACCATCGACCCGAAAAAGAAAGCCCTGGGGGCGGAATATCCCATGCCTCTGAATGCCTATGGCATCCGGCCCGGCCGAGGAGCCTATCAGTTCTATTATCAGAACGGAGATACGGTATATGGCTGCAAGGCAGGCGCCAAAGAGGGGGAGAAACTGTTCTCATGGGTGGATTCCGATATCAATCAGGACGACATCAACTTCTACTTCCCTCTGGAGGACTACCGCATCGAGGTCAGGGACTACAGCCAGCTGAACACAGGCGATGACAATGCCGCGGGGATTGCCAGGCTGAACATGGACATGATGGCGGGCAACGGGCCGGACATTCTGGACATGGGGGCGCTGCCCATACGCCAGTATGGAGCCAAGGGGCTATTGGAAGATTTGTGGCCTTTCATCAAAAAGGATAAGGAGATCGGCCGGGAAAAGCTTATGGAGAAGGTATTCGAAGCCGCGCAGCAGGACGGAAAGCTGTTCCAGATATTCTCGAGAACTTCGGCATTCAGACCGTGGCGGGGGCCTGGGCAGGGTGAAGGCTCTGCTGCGCCGGTATCATGTCTACATGGGGAAGGCTTCCGGAACCGGGGAGGAGAAGGAAAACTATCTGGAGATGGGCGGAATCAGGATACACGAGGAATTCAATGAGGTCTTTGTAGACGGAGCGGCGCGGGAGATGTCGGATATTGAATACCATATGCTGCTGTTGATGATGCGGCATCCCAGGAATTTTAGAACAAAATGTTGAAACAAGAGATTTCTTGAAAATGGTAAGTCATATAATAAGTTTACCTTTCAAAGCTGAACAGGGCTCAAAATAGTTGCAATCCCTGTATTCTATGATAAAATGGTGATAAGAAACGGAAAACCTCTCGAAAGGAACTGGGAGGAAACTGAATGAAAAAATACAACAATTTTGACCTGCATTTTACATTTGACAGAAAAAATGAGACAATCGGTTTTCTCCATGCGGAGTATGTGCACCCCTTAAAACAGGAGCTGGTGCAGGCTTTCCAGCGGGACTTCCAGGAGGATGGGAACATAAAGGCGGCAATCGTATTCGGAAGCGGCGTGGAATTCCGGTGCAACAGTTACAGCGATTTGGATCTGTGCATCGAGCGGTATGACGTGGAGAAGCCATTTTCCTACAGCGCCGGGGAGACAGGGGAAGGGGTGGACGTGCTCTATGCCGACCGGATTGGGGAGCGGCTGCGCAGGGAGATAGAGGAAAAGGGAATCGTGGTGTATGACAGGGAGGGATGCTATGTGTGACATCAGGTATTTCAGACGCGCTTTTCTGGACTACCGGGCGGCGGAGAACCTGCTGAAGGTGCCGGAAAACGATGAGGCTTATATGAATGCGGTGGCGTATCACCTGCAGCAGGCAGTGGAAAAGACCCTGAAGGCTTTTCTGGAATGCGCAGGCATCACAGTGCCGAATACCCACGATATAGACAAGCTGGCGCGCATGACCAAAAACAATGGGTCTGCGGCAGTTTTGACGGAATGGATTGGAGAAAAGACGGATATGCTGACCCGGTGGGAGACGGATACCCGCTATGATATGGACTATTGCGTGGAAGAAGAAAAGGTGCGGGCCGGTCTGGAAGAGGTAGGGCGCTTTCTGGAGCTTAACGGTTTGAAGGAGACGCTGCGGGAGGAACTGTGCGCCCCGGAGGCGAAGGAGCGGCTGGCAGAGTGCTTTCCCAGGGCATATCGGCCGGAGAGCGACTTTGAATGGAACTGTCTGTATCAGGTCTACCGCAGACGGATGGAGGGCGGAGGCTGATTGGCTATTGTCCGCCAGACCTACCGTCAAATGTGTCTTTTATCGTCAGTACGGTAAAATATAGACCAATATTCGCTAAAACGATGGGCTTATAGTTCCTGTGCAGCTGCCGCCATGTACGGAGTGAACAGCAATGCGGCTGCTCCTTTCGGCGATTGTACCACAGAAAATACTTGCTTTTCCCCCATTCTATGGTAAAATGAGGATGACAATCGAATAATGAGAGGTTTATCATCATGCCAATGGAAAGCGTACATAAAAGCGTTCCATTGCGACGAAGAGGAGAAGAGCGTAATGAAAAGAAGTTTTCACGGAAAGAAGGGCCTTTGTGTTCTTCTGGTTACGGCGCTTCTGGGAATGGCTGTACTGGGCGGATGCGCAGACGGCACAGGAGAGTCTTCGGAGGATAATTCCTCAAAGGAGTCCACAACAGAATCCACACAGCCTGACTCCGGGCAGTCCGATGCTTCCACAGAATCTAATGATTCCGAAGAGAGCACGGAGGTGCAGGAGAGCGGGGAGGAATCCGGTTCGGAGGGCGGGAGCGCTTCCGGACAGGCAGGGGATATGTACGGCGGCTCCATCGTTGTAGGAGTACAACAGGATATCGACAGTCTTGACCCTCACAAAGCGACGGCGGCAGGAACGAGCGAAATTTTATTCAATGTTTTCGAGGGCTTGGTAAAGCCCGATGAGAACGGCAATCTGATCAATGCGGTAGCCAGTGACTACACAATCTCCGAGGATGGTCTGGTATACACCTTCACCTTGAGGGAAAACGTGAAGTTCCACAATGGCAACGTCGTGACGGCTGAGGATGTGAAGTACTCTCTGGAGAGGGTATCAGGACTGCTGGATGGCACGCCCTTAAGTTCCACGCTGAACGCGATTGAATCCGTAGACATCATAGACGAAAAGACGGTTCAGGTGACAGTAGGGAGCGCCAACACAGAGCTGATCTACAGCTTCGTGGCAGCCATCATCCCCGCGGGCAGCGGAGAGGGAGAGGCGGTGGATCCCATTGGCACCGGGCCTTTTTCTTTTGTTTCCTACAAGCCCCAGGAGGGGATCGTCCTGGCGAAGAATCCGGACTACTGGCAGGAGGGCCTGCCCTATCTGGATCAGGTGGAGTTCAAGATTTCAGGCAGCGCCGACACGGCCCTTTTGGAGCTCCAGGGCGGCACCATCGACTTCTACGCCTACCTGACGGATTCCCAGGCCCAGGCCCTTCAGGGCAGCCACCAGGTGGTTTCGTCGCCCTCCAATGCGGTGCAGGCGCTGTATCTGAACAATGCGGTGGAGCCTCTGAATGACGTGCGGGTGCGCCAGGCCATTTCCTATGCCATAGACAAGGAAGAGATCAACAACTTCGTAGGGGGCGGGAAGGGCACGCTGATCAGCTCGGCCATGCTGCCCACGCTGAAGGAGAATTATGTGGATCTGAACGACACCTATGGCACCACGGCCAATGTGGAGAAAGCGAAAGAGCTTTTGGCGGATGCGGGATACCCGGACGGGTTCGACCTGGAGATTACCGTTCCCTCCAACTATGAGATCCACATGCAGACCGGAGAGGTGGTGGTGGAGCAGTTGAAGGCAGCGGGCATCCGGGCTACCATCAAGGCGGTGGAGTGGAGCACCTGGCTGGACGAGACCTACAAGGGGCGCCAGTACGAGGCCACCATCGTCTCTCTGACCTGCGACATGACGCCGGGATATCTGATGAACCGTTTCCAGACCGACTCCAAGAAGAACTTCATCAATTTCAGCAGCGCGGAATATGATGAGGTCTACACCAGGACCCAGGCCACTCTGGATCCCGCGGAGAAGGCGGAGTGCTACAAAGAGCTGCAGAAAATCCTCTGCGACGAGGCGGGCAGCGTGTTCATCCAGGTGGCGTCCAACCAGACGGCCATCAGCAAGAAGCTGGCGGGCTACAAGTTCTACCCTGTGTATGTGCAGGACATGAGCACAGTGTACTTCACCGAATAAAAAGAGCCTCGGCACTGTAGTGCAGAGGCGGAACAAATTCCCACGAATGGGAACTGGAATAAAAAGGAGGCGGCAGCGTGAAATATTTAGGTAAGAAAACCATCACTCTCATTATGACATTGTTCCTTGTTTCCGTCGCCGCTTTCCTGGCGTTCCAGATCATCCCCGGGGACGTGGTCACATCCATCCTGGGGACGGAAGCCACTCCCGAGAGGGAGGAGCAGCTTCGGGAAGAGCTGGGATTCAACGACCCGCCGGCAGTCCGGTACTTCAACTGGATGTCGGGGGTGGCAAAGGGCGATTTGGGAGTCAGCTATCGCTACTCCAGGAACATGAACGAGATGATGCCGGTGGCGGAGCTGATCGGGGACAAGCTTCCCGTGACGCTGTGGCTGGCGGCGCTGGGGCTGGCATTGATTATACTGGTGTCCATCCCGCTGGGGGTGCTCTGGGCCAGGAGCGGCAGCCGGCTGCTGGACGCTGTCCTGGGCGTCATCACCCAGGCCACTATGGCGGTGCCCTCTTTCTTTTTGGGCATCCTGGTGACTTTCGTGTTCGGCATCGTCCTGAAGCTTTTCGCGCCCGGCGGCTATATCAGCTATGAGGAGGACTTCACGGGCTTCCTGGGATACCTGCTGTTCCCGGCGCTGTCCATCGCCCTGCCGAAGATTGCCATGACGGCAAGATTTTTACGCAATTCCATGCTGACGGAGGTGGGCACGGACTATGTGCGCACGGCCTACAGCAAGGGCTGCACCAAGCGGCGGGTCATGTATGCCCATGTGCTGCGCAATGCCATGATGCCCGTGGTCACTTTCCTGGGGATGATCGTGGCGGAGATCGTGGCGGGCAGTATTGTGATAGAACAAGTGTTCGGACTGCCCGGCATCGGCAGGCTGCTGATCAGCGCCATCTCCACCAGGGATTTCCCGGTGGTGCAGATACTGATCCTGTACATCACTTTCGTAGTGATTGTGGTCTATTATCTGGTGGATGTCATCTATCGGCTCATCGACCCGCGCATCAGCGGGAAGTGAGGAGGATTAAAGGGCATCAGGAGGATTCATAAAATGGCATTGTATTATCTTGTCAGGCATGGAGAAGCAAATTACGATGATATGTTTGTAAATGGATTTTGGGGATTTGGCAGGGATTTTGCCCCTTTATCCGAAAAAGGAAGACAACAGGCAGAAATAACGGCAAAAGATGCCCGTCTGAAAGAGGCAGAACTTATTGTATCTTCTCCCTACACAAGAGCGTTACAGACGGCTCAGATTCTTTCAAGAGAAACAGGAATACGAGTTGAAGTTGATATCGATTTGCATGGATGGATACCTGATGAGAACAATCAGTATGAAACTTCTGAAGAAAGCTTTGCATTTGCCAGAGAATTTACTGAATTCAACGGTGAGTATCCGCCAGGAAAAAAATGCAGATGGGAATCCCTTAGCCATATGCGAAAAAGAATGATACGCGTGGCAGATAAATATTCAAATTATGATAAGGTTATTTTTGTGGGTCATGGGATGGTTTTCAGGTGTTTGACCTATATTGAAAAAATGAATCCTGCTGAAATAATTGAGTGTACTTATCAGAAAGGACAGGCAGCGTGTGAATATTCATTTACATAAAGATGTAAGCTCTGACGGCAGTAGGAACACTTTCCCCAAAAGGGCCGGGATGGCTGCAGAGCGGTAGAAAGGAGGGCATTCCATGAAAGGAGAGCGTTCTGGTGCAAAATGGAAGAAGAGCATTCCATGGAAGAGTAGCATTCCATACAACAAATATTTTCTGGCAGGGCTGATCATGACAGGCCTTGCCGTGGCGCTGGGCGTGGTGGGGTTTTTCTGGACGCCTTACAGTACTACGGCCATGTCGGCATCGGAAAAGTTCGATCCGCCGTCCCTGCTCCACATCTTCGGCACGGACAATTTCGGCCGGGACATCTTCTCCAGGGTCATGAAAGGACTGGGCACCACCATCGGCATCAGCAGCCTGGTAGTGCTCATTTCCGGTTCCACGGGCATCCTCCTGGGGGCGCTGACCGGGTATTTCGGCGGCATAGCGGATGAGATCGTCATGCGGATCACGGATGCGGTCAACGGATTCCCCAGCATCCTCCTGACACTGGTCATCATAAGCCTTCTGGGCAGCGGCAGGCAGAATGTGATCATCTCTCTGGGAATCGTGTTCGTGCCAAGCTATGTGCGGATGGTGCGGAGCCAATACCTGAAACTGCGGGATGCGGACTATATCAGGCGGGCCAGGCTGTTGGGCGTCAAGGACTTCCGGATCCTGTTCGTCCACATCCTGCCCAATATCTTCTCCGTGTTCTGGGTCTCCGTGATGATCGGCTTCAACAATGCCATCCTGGCGGAATCCGGCATGAGCTATCTGGGCATAGGCGTGCAGCCCCCGGAGGCCAGCCTGGGCAACATGCTCTCGGACGCCCAGGGGTATCTCCAGGCCGCGCCCTGGTACGCCCTCTTTGTGGGAATGTCCATCGTGTGGGTGGTGCTGGGCTTCTCCCTGTTCGGCGAGGGGATACGCAGGGGGAAAGTTTCCGAGTGACAGGGCAGGAGGCATTGGGCCGGCGTCATAGACGTACACTATATCAGACGTACCCACCGGCAGAAGGACTTCGATGCAGTGAAAGAGGGGGAATTGCCCGTCCGCCTTACAAGAAATACGGGGAAAGTGACATATGTCCTGTATTGGGTGCCATTCCATTACAGAACGTCAAGGGGCGGTGAGGGGCCCTTTTCCGAAAGGAAGAAACTATTTCAAGGACAGGAGGTTGGGCCGCAGCCTGGCGGGGAACGCGCAGGGGCCCGGAAAAGGAAAATGAAGAAGATTCAGACGAAGATCATGATTATGGTTGCGATTGCCACAATGGGAGTCTCCCTAATCAATGTGGCGCTGGGCACGGCGATTTCCCGCAACTCCACTGTGGCGGCTCTGGAGAAGACTTTGGGTGAGACGGCCAGGCTGGCGGCTCTGGCGGCCCAGAACATGATATCCACCTATACCTTGACCATATCGGAGCTGGCCTCTTCCCCCATCCTTTCGGATCCGGCGGCTACGCCCGAGGAGAAGCAGGCATTCATCCAGAGCAGAGTGGATGCCTACTATATGCGGTTCGGCGGCATGGCGGACGCGGAGGGCCATGACGCGTTCCACGATGCGGACGTTTCCGGGGAACCCTTTTTCCAGGCGGCGCTCCAGGGGAAGAGCTATATGTCCGTCCCCTACAGGGAAGGCGATGACATGTACCTGGTGGTGTCAGCGCCCGTGATGTCCCAGGGCAGCGTGACCGGAGTGGTGTACTTCCACTGCGATACCAATATCCTGCAGTCCATCATAGAGGGCATCCAGATCGGAGAGGACGCCGATGCTTATATTCTTGATCAGGAGGGTACTACCATCGCCGCCCTGGAGACAGAGGAGGTGCTGAGCCAGGAGAACCTCATTCGGGAGATGGAGGAGAACCCGGGTGATAGCTATGTCCGGGAACTGGGAGCCATCGAGGCGAAGATGGTGGCAGGGGAGAGCGGCGTGGGGAGATATACCTATACCGAGGACGATACGGACTATATCCAGGGCTATGCCCCCATCCCCGGCACGGACGGCTGGAGCGTGGCCGTGACTATCAGCGAGGATGAATTCCTGCACTACACCTATATGGGCAATAATGTCCAGATGGGGGTCAGTGCGGCCCTGTGCCTGGCGGTGATCGTGATATCGGCCTTTGTGTGCCGTTCCATCGCAGGGCCCATCGTGAAATGCGCCGCGCGTCTGCAGGCCCTGTCCCAGGGCGATTTAAAGAGCCCCGTCCCTCAGGGAAAAGGAAGGGACGAGACCAGAGTGCTGGCGGATTCCACCGCCCACCTGGTGCAGAACTTCAGGGTCATGCTGGAGGAGATCGGCGCGGTGCTGGGCAGCATCGCAAACGGAGACCTGACCAGGGACGGCGGCAGCGCCCAGTATCCCGGGGACTTCAAGGCCCTCCAGGACGACCTGCGGACCATCAGCGAGAAACTGAACCAGACCCTGGGAGGCATAGCGGCGGCCACGGCCCGGGTGTCCAGCGGCTCCGCCCAGGTGGCCTCCTCCGGCATGGCCCTGTCCCAGGGGGCTACGGAGCAGGCCAGTTCCGTGGAGGAGCTGTCCGCCACCTTGGAGGACATGGACAGGGACGCGAAAGAGACGGCCCGGCTGGCGGAAGAGACCAAAACCGCAGTGATGGGTGCGGAGGATAAGCTCCAGGAGAGCAGCCAATACATTCAGGATCTGAACGAGGCCATGGAGTCCATCACGGCCTCCTCCAATGAGATCAAGCGCATCATAGACACCATAGAGGACATTGCCCTCCAGACCAACATCCTGGCCCTGAATGCCTCCGTGGAGGCCGCCAGGGCCGGGGAGGCGGGCAAGGGCTTCGCGGTGGTGGCCAATGAGGTGCGGGAGCTGGCCACCAAATCCGACGAGGCCACCAAGGCCACCATGGAGATGATCCGCCGCTCCATCCAGGCCGTGGGCAGCGGCAGCCAGGCCGTGTCCAATGTCACCGTATCCGTGTCCGATGTGGTGGTGCTGGCAGGGCAGGCGGCGGAGCAGATGGAAGTGATGGCAAAGGCCGTGGAGCGCCAGACCGGTGCCATCGACCAGGTCAGCGTGGCCGTGGGCCAGATTTCCGAAGTGGTGCAGTCCAATTCCGCCACGGCCCAGGAGAGCGCGGCTACCAGCGAGGAGCTCTCCGACCAGGCCGGGGTGCTCAAGCAGTTGGTGGGCGGCTTCACCCTTCGCAGACAGTAAAAGGATACTTACGCTTAGTCCCACGCTGACACAGCGGTCAGTGCCGCTTCTGACGGTGCAGCCCCCCCGCTGCAAGCATATCTGGGGCTTATTCCCGCGAGCAATGAGCCAAGCGGCCGTGCCTGCACGGCCAGTTGGCGAATGCCGCGAGGGTCGAATGCCAAAGTGTCCGAAGGACACTTTCTGCTCTGCAGCGTTGCAAGCTTGATACCCCGTTGCTTGCAGCGGGGCATTTGATTGCCGGCGGGAATCAATAGGTGCAGGCAAAGCGCAAAATCGCGCTTGGAGGAACACACGCATGGAGCGGATTTTGCCCGCTTTGTGTCCGCTGCGTTCCGCAGCCGGTCAGGAGCCGGCTGCGGAGGAGCCTGAAAGGAGGCGCTTTGGTTTGATCAGGATAGAGGATTTGTCCGTGGCTTTCGGGGATACGGAAGTGGTAAGGCATGTGGATCTGGAGCTTTCGGGGGGAGAGATCCTGGGCGTGGTGGGGGAATCCGGCTCCGGGAAATCCCTCACGGCCCTGACCCTCATGGGGCTTTCGGCGGATTCTGCCCGTGTGACGACAGGACGCATTCTTTTTGACGGCGTGACGCTGCAGGAGGCGGGCAGGCCCCGGGACAAGGCCCTCTACCGCAGCTACCAGGGGGCCCGCATGTCCATGGTGTTCCAGGAGCCGATGACTTCCCTGAATCCCACTCAGAGGGCAGGGCGGCAGGTGGAGGAGACCCTGCGGCTCCACACGAAGATGACCGCCGGAGAGCGGCGGGAAAAGGTGCTGGAGGCGTTCCGGGCGGTGGGACTTAAGGAGCCTGAGAAGGTGTACGCAAGCTATCCCCACCAGCTCTCCGGCGGCATGCGCCAGCGGGTGATGATCGCCATGGCGGTGATTCTGGAGCCGGAGCTGATCGTGGCGGACGAGCCCACCACGGCCCTGGACGTGACCATACAGAACCAGATCATAGAGCTGCTGCGCCAGATCAACCAAAACCAGAAGAACGCCATGCTCTTCATCACCCATGACCTGAACCTGGCCAGGCGGCTCTGCCACAGGATTGCGGTGATGAAGGACGGCCGCGTGGTGGAACAGGGGCCCGCCGAGGAAATATTCCGGAATCCGAAGGAGGAATATACCAGAAAGCTGATAGAGGCCGTGCCTTCCCGGATGAAGAAGCGGAAGAAAGACGGGGATGCCATGGAAAACACAGCCGGGAGCCCCGGGACAAAGCGTTTTTCTGCTCAGGAGCCGGGGGAATCTGTCAGCAGGGATGCCTCTGAGGGCATGCGGCCCGGGGCTGAGGGAACCCTCCCCGGGCGTGAATGCGGGCAGGATGCCGATGGCCGGACGGAATCCCCTGTGGGCCCTGTCCTGGAGGTCAGGAATCTGTCCGTGTACTATCAGGACGGCAAGGTGAGTTTTTCCGCCGGGGAAAGGAAGAACCGGGAGGGAGGGAAGCTTTCCCTCAGGGAGAGGCTTTCCGGCACGAAAAAGGAATGGGTGGTGTCAGGGGCCGATTTCCAGATCTATCCCGGGGAAAGCCTGGGGCTGGTGGGGGAGAGCGGCTGCGGCAAGACCTCCCTTTCCAAGGCGATTCTGGGTATGAACTGCCATATCCAGGGGGAAATCAGGCATCACAGCATCAGGCCCCAGATGATATTTCAGGATCCCTACAGCAGCCTGAATCCCGCCAAGACCATCGGATGGCTCCTCCAGGAACCCCTGAGGGCTGAGGGGGCTCTGGACAGGACGAAGGCCATGACCAAGGGGGATATGGAGGCCGCCGCCTACGATATGCTCCGCAAGGTGGGGCTGGAGGAGAGCTATTTCCACCGCAGGCCCTCCCAGCTCTCCGGCGGCCAGCGCCAGCGGGTGAGCATCGGACAGGCCCTGATCACTGGCCCGGGCTTCCTGGTGGCGGACGAGCCTGTGTCGGCCCTGGATGTCACCATACAGGCCCAGATCATGGAGCTGCTGCAGAGGCTGCAGCAGGAGCTGCACCTGGCCTATCTGTTCATCTCCCACGACATCAATGTGGTCTATCGGATGTGCGACCGCATCATGATCATGCAGGAGGGACGGATTATTGAAATCGGGGAGACGGAGGAAGTCTTCAGCCATCCCAGGGAGGATTACACGAAGCTGCTGTTGAGCAATTCCTGAGGGGCAGTGTAAAGAAAGCATCCTGCCCCGCGGATAGGATTGAAGGGTAACAGGCCCGCAATCCCTATTCCGGGCTTGAGGGAGGGCAGAAAGCTGTCATTTTGAAGGAGGTGAGATTATGTTGTTGGCTATTGTGTCGGCTCCGTGCAAAGTCTTTTAGGGCAGGATTGCATGGAGTAGAATGACTGCTCTGGGACTTTGCTTGTTTCGATTCTGAGAGAGAAAGAAAACGAAATCTGATAAGGAGCAAAGTCTATGAATAACGATAGGAACATAAAAGAAAACGACGGCGGCAGCATCGGGAGCACCCTCCGGGAGATGCGGACATTCCTGCTGCTTTGGCTGACCCAGTCCTTCTCCGGCCTGGGGAGCGCCATGACCGGTTATGCGCTGGTAATCTGGTCTTACACCCAGAAAGGCTCCGCCCTGATGACGGCGCTTTTGATGGTGAGCTCTTACGCGCCCTATGTGCTGCTCAGCATTTTCGCGGGCGCTCTCAGCGACAGGTGGAACAAGAAAGCCACCATGCTGATTTGCGACACTTTGGCTGCGGCTACTACGGTGGCCATGCTGATTCTGCTACAGACAGGCAGGCTGCAGATATGGCATCTGTACCTGATCAATGGGATCAATGGGGTCATGAACACAGTCCAGCAGCCGGCTTCCGAGGTGGCGGTGACAAAGGTGCTGCCGAAGAAATATTATCAGAGGGTGGGAGGCCTGCGGTATTTCTCCAGCTCTGTGAATTCCATCATGACGCCCATCATCGCCACGGCCATTCTGGGCCTTTGGGGGATGGAGGCCGTGGTGGCTTTTGATTTGTCCACTTTCGGCATCGCTTTCCTGACGCTCGCGCTTGGAATCCGCATTCCTGAGGACAGGGAGGCAGCGCGGGAGCAGGGGAAGGAGAAGCTGTGGCATTCCACAAAGAAAGGCCTGTCTTATCTGCGGCAGCAGAAGGGGATACTGGGGCTGATTCTGTTCCTGGCATCCATCAACCTGGTGGCGTCCGTCTACCAAGCGGCCTTTCCGGCCATGATGCTCTCCAGGGAGGGCGGAAGCGAGAGAGCGCTGGGCCTGGTGAACGCGGTGATCGGCATGGCCACGCTCGCGGGGAGCATCTTCGCCTCTTTCGTGAAAGCGCCAAGGAGCCGGGTGCGGGTCATCTGCAACTGCCTGCTGTTCTCCATGAGCTCCGAGAATTTCTTCCTGGCGCTGGGCAGGACGCCGCTTGTGTGGTGCATCGGCGGGGTCCTGGGCTGGATTGCCATACCGCTGATGAGCGCCAATCTGGATGCCATCATGCGGCTGCACGTGCCGGAGCATATGCAGGGAAGGGTGTACTCCGTGAGGAATTCCCTGCAGTTCTTCACGATTCCCATCGGCTATTTCCTGGGAGGGTTCCTGGTGGATCGGGTGTTCGAGCCCATCATGGCGGCCCAGGGATCGGGGAGCGCGCTGACGCGGCTCTTCGGCAGCGGGAAAGGCTCCGGGGCGGCTTTCCTCTTCTTCGTGCTTGCCTTTGCCGGAATCGGGGTGTGCCTTTATTTCCGGCGGAACAGGCATATCTGGGAGCTGGAAAGGCAGGAGAGCTGACGGGTGTGCGGGAATTTGGGCGATGATTTGTTTCGTATATTACCGAAAAAAAGGATAGTTCCATAAACAAAACACAGGGCTGCCTGATTAAAAAGGCAGCCCCTTTTATGGGTATTTTGCCAAGAATCCTGAATCCCGACGACAAATTACCATAATCTGCAAATCAGAAAAGAGTTTCCGTCTCAGCCTGTCTATACCCAGGGGCGCCATATCTCTTCCCTGCCCGATGAAACCTCTGCTATCTACTTCCGCTTTGTCTGGTTCGCCGTGGCGGATGAATACTATTTTCATCTATTTCACCCAGCGTCCCAGCAAGCGTGACAAAAAGCGTAAGGAAATACGACCTCTTGCACCCGAAAAAACACCTGTTGCGCAGACCATATTTACAGCAGGAGAAACCCCTGTATACTGTAGCTATAGCCGGAAAGCGCAGCCGGGGACGGCACGGAAGGAAAGGCCGGGTGAGAAGGGCCGGTAGGGCAAGAAGGAGTGTGAAGCACAAGTTGTGAAGCATGGACTGTGAATCAATCCGCCCAGGGCAGTACATAAATCTCCGGGTTGCGCTACGGATTGCGGCGTCAGGCCGCGGGAAAGGGTGGACATCCATATGGACAAAAGTACGCAGAAACAGAGGGCAAAGGAATATATCCGTGAATTCTACCGGAACAACAGGGCGAACTTCACGCTGGCTGTCATAGCCGCCACACTGTCCAGCGGGATGCAGGTGGGAATCGCATATCTGCTCAAAGAGCTGACGGATGTGTCCATGAGCGGAGACCTGGGGACGCTGGCAGGGCTTGTGAGGACGGCTGTGGCCTTCCTGCTGCTGACGGTGGGGATATGGCTGCTGGACAGACGGTTCCGGCACAATTTCATACGAAAGGCGGTGGAGGGCTACCGGAACAAGGCCTTCGATGCTATCACCTCCAAAGGAATCGCGTCCTTTGGAAAGGAGAATACCAGCAGCTACATCTCTGCCCTGACTAATGATGTGAACTCCATAGAGGCCAACTATCTGACGGCCAATTTCACTTTCCTTACACTTACGCTGCAGGCTGTTGCCTCAGTGGGACTGATGCTGTGGTACAGCTGGCCGTTGACTCTGACAGTGATGGCTCTGGGCGTTCTGCTCATTGCGGCCTCTTTGCCGTTCGGGAACCGGATCGCGGAACAGGAGAGGAAAGTCAGCGAGAAAAACGCCGGTTTCCTTTCCATGGTGAAGGATCTGCTCAGCGGGCTGGGAGTCATCAAAAGCTTCCAGGCCCAGGAAGAGGCGGCAGCGCTGTATTATGACAGGAACGGGAAGCTGGAGCAGACCAAATGCCGGCGCAGGAAAGCGGCGGAGACGGTGAATATCGTTTCGTTCATCGGCAGCTTTACCGTGCAGATGGGCGTGTTCTGCTATGGGGCCTATCTGAGCATCCAGGGAAGGATCACGCCGGGGGTGGTGATTGCCTTCGTCCAGATGATGAACTATATCATCAGCCCAATCCAGCAGCTGCCGGGGCTTCTGGCCAACAGAAAGGCAGCCGTAGGGCTGATAGAGAAGATGGCGGTCTACGGGGAGGACATATCCTCCGGGGCGAACCTGGAGAAGCTGGAGACTGTAGGGGATGGCATCCGCTTTGAGCATGTGGACTTTGCCTACGCGGAGGGAGCCGATGCATTGAAGGACGTGAGCGTCCGGTTCGAGGCCGGCAAGAGCTATGCCATCGTAGGCGGCTCAGGCTCGGGCAAGTCCACCCTGCTGAACCTGATTATGGGGAGCTGTCCGGGGTACAGGGGGAGTGTCACGGTGGGCGGAAAGGAAATCAGCCGTCTTCAGCCGGACAGCATATTCGATGTGATTTCCGTGATTCAGCAGAACGTGTTCATTTTCGATGATACGATTGCACGGAATATATGTATGTTCCGGGAATTTGACAGGGAGCAGGTAGACTGGGCGGTAAACGGAGCGGGCCTGTCCGGGCTCATGGATGAGAAGGGGGAGGAGTACGTCTGCGGGGAGGGCGGCGCCTGCCTGTCCGGCGGGGAGAGGCAGCGCATCGCCATCGCCAGGAGCCTTCTGCGGAACTCCCCGGTGCTCCTGGTGGACGAAGCCACTTCCGCCCTGGACGCGGAGACGGCGGACAGTGTCACTGACTCTATCCTGAACATCCAGGGCCTGACCAGGCTGGTGGTGACCCACAGGCTGGACGAGAAGACCCTGAGCAGGTTCGACGGAATCGTGGTGATGAAGAACGGGCGGATAACAGAGCAGGGGACGTTCCAGGAGCTGATGGAACAGAGACGGTATTTCTATTCGCTGTACATGGTCAGCAGGGAGGCATGAAACCGGGCTGTGCAGGTGTTGACCCGTTTGGTCTGAACAGAATGGTTTATACAATAGAGAATGGCTGTGTGGAAGTGCCGGGGATGCTTTATGAGGATGGAATATCCCGGCTGTAATAGGTTCTGTGAAATTGCAAATTGTGATTGACAGGGCAGGGGGATGTCGTCTATAATGAAGAAAAGTTTTTAAAATACAGAAAGGGCGTACGGAATGATTATTATTATTCGATAAGGACTCAATCAGGCAAGGGAAACGGAGAAAGGGAGAGGGAAGCCTCTTTCTTTTGGATGCTGAGATTCGGGGATTATCACTAATAATCATTTTGCTTACGCTTATAGAATCATTTTTCCGGAACGGTAAGTGCGGGCTGCCTGCTATGCACTGGCAGGGAGACAGGGGCAGGCTGAAAGGCGATGGGAGGCTGGACGGATAATTTGAGGTTCGGCAGCCAATTGGAGACTGGACGGATAGCTGGAAGTTCGGCCGCCGTTTGGACATCGGAAAGCCGACCGCAGATTGGCCCCGGAAATGCCAAGAAAGGTCAGCCGCCCTGTTGCGGACAACAGGCCGTCAAGCGAAATGCAGGACATAGATTAGGATAATCCCTCTGAAGGACAGGAGGGATTTTTTTATGCAGCAGAAATTATTGATGCAGGCGGAACATATCGCCTTAAGCTTCGGGGAACAGAAAGTCCTGGACATTGACCGGTTCGCGGTATACCAGGGGGAGCGCATCGGCCTGGTGGGGGCCAACGGCGCGGGCAAGACCACTTTGCTGCGGGTGCTGGCCGGGGAGCTGGAGCCGGATGCGGGTACCGTGAAGGTCATGTGCGACACCCATTTCTTCCGGCAGTTCTCGGAGGGGATAGACCCTTTTGAGCTGGACGGGAAGGAGATGAAGGCTCTGCAGATCCAGGACAAGGTATGGCAGGAGACCGTCAGCGGAGGCGAGGACACCAGGATGCGGCTGGCCTGGATGTTCAGCAGCGGGAAGAACCTGGTGTTCCTGGACGAGCCCACGGCCAACCTGGATATGAAAGGCATCGCCCTTTTGAAGCGCAAGCTCCTGGAGCTGGATACCATGGTCATCGTCAGCCATGACCGGGCGCTCTTGAACGCCATCTGTACCAGAATCGTGGAGATTCGGGAGGGAAAGCTGTCCGAATATGAGGGAAACTATGACGATTACACCCGGCTGAGGGAACAGGCCGTCCAAAGGCAGTGGACAGAATACGAGAACTACACCAGCGAGAAGAGAAGACTGGAAAAGGTCTATCAGCAGAAAAAGCAGAAGGCCGCGTCCATCGAAAAGCTGCCCAAGGGCATGAGTCCCAGGGAGGCGAAGCTGCGCAATTTCGTCTCCAGGCACCCCAAGGACGCCAAGGCAGGGAGGATGGAGTCCTCCGCCAAAAATGTGCTGGAGCGGCTGGAGCATATGGAGGTAAAGGAAAAGCCCAGAGAGCTGCCCAAAATGCGCCCGGACTTCCGGCTCACCAATCCGCCGGAGAACGCGGTGGTGATCAAGGGGGAGGGCATCTGCTTCTCCTATGATAACGGCGGGGAGATTTTCCGGGACGCCTCTTTCCAGATTCGGAACCGGAGCCGGGTGGCTGTGGTGGGGGCCAACGGCGCGGGCAAGACCACGCTCTTAAAGCTGATTCGTCAGGAATATCCTCTGGAAAAGGGCTCCATCTACGTGGTGCCAAAGGCCGCCATCGGGCTGCTGGACCAGAACATGGCCTCCCTAGACTACGAGAAGACCGTCCTGGAGAACGTGATGGAGGACAGCGTGCAGAATGAAAGCATAGCCCGGACGATTCTGGCCAGGCTCCTTTTGTCCGCCCAGGACATCCGCAAAAAGGCAGGCGTCCTCTCCGGCGGGGAGCGGATCAAGCTGGCTTTCGCCAAGCTGTTCGTGGGCAGGGCCAACGTATTGATTCTGGACGAGCCCACCAATTACCTGGACATCCCCTCGGTGGAGGCCCTGGAGGAAATGTTCGCGGAGTATGAGGGGGTTCTGGTGTTCGTTTCCCACGACGAGGCGTTCATCCGGGCCTGCGCCACGGAGATTCTGGAGGTAAAGGACGGCAGGACCATAAACTGCCTGGGCACGCCGGAGGAATACTTCGCCCGGGGTTTTCGGAGAGAAAGAGAGGGAAATGCCAGTTCTGTGCCCAGGTGAAAGTGAAGCATCAGTGCAGCGAAAAAATGGAGTACAGCGCCTGCAGCTGGGAGAGGGGCTGGAACCCGGCGCCACATGTCTGATTAAGTCTGTGAGGCCTTGTGGCTGCAAAGCATCTCTGTGAAAGCCTCGATGCTGTCTGCTTTGGCGGCAAGTTTATGGTATCTTCTCAAAGTATCGGAATCGGCGCATTGGAGCTCTTCTTTCAAAGATTCCGGAATCTCGCCGTAATCCTCCAAAAGCTCAAGGATAGACTGGATTCTGGTATCCTGTGCCGCCTCCTGTGCCGCCTCTTTTCGCTCGTAAGCAAGGAATTCCTCAAATCGCATATACTCCTCCTTTATCTCCGGCGCAGTCTTTACCCTGCTGACATAACCGTGGAGCTCTTTTGTAGTGTCGTCCATGGCATTGTCGGCAGTGCTGTGGTGCAGATACTGCAGCATGGTCTTGATATTTCCATTGCCGCCTTTCGTACCGCCAGTATAGAAATAAATGAATTTCAGCCCGTCCTCATACTTCAGCCCTTCCACCTCAGTACAGCGGTTCTCAAAGGTATACATCATGTAATCATACCCGAAAGGATCGAAGTTGAGAATCGTGATGACGAAAAGGTTCGGCATCCGGGAGAAATCGTCGTCGCCCCGCTTCATATAGCGGGAATCCATTTTTGCCTGGTAGAAACGGTTGTGCCTGGGCAGGTGGAGGTTCTTCTGCAGATGGGGCTCCAGGTCATAGACATTGGCGAGCCGTGTCCCGTCCCCGCTTTCCGGTTCCTCCACCTTTACATCCATCCGTATCCCGCGGTATCTGGGGTTCTGCGCGGGCAGGGTATACTGCGCCACGACCTTGACCTTTCCGATCTTGCGCTGGAGCAGCACGGAGAGCACTTTCCGGCAGAAGGCCTCCCCCACTTCCTGGTTCATGGCGATAGCATTCATAAGGAAATTGTCCAGGACATCCAGTTCCTCAAAGGGCTTGTTGCTGTAGCTCATAACATCCTCCTGTTCCGGCAGGCGGCATGGGTATGATCTCCACCCGTTTCGGTCAGGGACTGTAGCCTGCAAAAGAGCGGGAGTCGTTATGAACCGAAAATCCGCACAGGTGCTTTTCCCATGGCCTGCCAACGATTTGGTTTGATTGCTGTGAAAATGTCGGCGAGATGCCATTGGATAACCCGCGCTGCGGGGTATGCTGATTTTCACATGTGTTTCAGATGAGTCCATTATATCAGAATATCGGTGCTTGTCAACAATGAGTTTATACAAAATGCTTGATAAAGGGTTCCGTCTCGTCTATAATAATATTATATATTAAAATAGTCGGGAGAGCTGGGCATGTATATACAGAGACATATGGAAGAAACGGTTGAGAAGCTGTCAAAGATGTTCGGCGCGGTTCTGGTCTCCGGGCCGCGCCAGGTGGGGAAGACTACCATGCTGCAGGGAATGACAGAGGATGCGGAATACGTGACCCTGGACGATCCCTTGCTGTTGACCAGCGCCATAGAGACCGGAACCACATTTTTTAAGGACAATCCGCCCCCGATTTTCCTTGACGAGGTCCAGAAAGCGCCGAACCTGTTCCCGCAGATAAAGCTTCTGCTGGACAAGGACAGGAAGAAGGGACAGTTCTTCCTGTGCGGATCCCAATCCTTCCAGATGATGAAGAATGTCAGCGAATCTCTGGCCGGACGGCTGGGAATCGCCATGCTGCAGGGGCTTTCCATGCGCGAGAAGTATGGCTGTCGGTTTCGGGAGGCGTTCGTCCCCACGGAGGCGTATCTTGCGGCGCGCAGAGAGGAGCTTAAGGATATTGTGTATGCGGATATCTGGGAGAACATCCATCGGGGCAGCATGCCGGAGCTGTACGCGAATCCTGACTTTGACTGGCAGATGTTCTATGGGGCTTATGTCAGGACGTATATAGAACGGGATGTGCGGGAGCTGACCCAGGTAGGGGATGAGGTAAAGTTCACGAAGTTCATGGCGGTGATGGCTGCCAGGACAGGGCAGCTTTTGAACCTGAGCGCTGTGGCAAGCGACGTGGGAATCAGCCAGCCCACAGCCGACAGATGGCTTTCCATCCTGACGGCTTCGAATATCGTCTATCTGCTGCAGCCTTATTCCAACAATCTGGCAAAACGCGCTGTCAAGACACCGAAGCTTTACTTTTTGGATACGGGACTTGCCGCATATCTCACAAAGTGGAACGGGGTGGAAGTGCTGAAGAACGGTGCCATGGCCGGTGCCTTTTTTGAGAGCTTCGTGGTTTCGGAGGTGTTGAAGAGCTATTATAATCAGGGCGTGCTGGATCCTCCGCTTTATTTTTATCGGGATAAAGACCAGAGGGAAATCGACCTGCTGGTGGCGGAGGGAGACGTGCTGTATCCGCTGGAAATCAAGAAGCATGCCGACCCGAAAGTGAACGACATCACGGCTTTCGACGTACTGGAAAAGCTGCCGGGAGTCAGGAGGGGGTCTGGCGGCGTGATTTGCACGTATGACAGGATGGTGACGCTGAAAGGGCAGGATAGGGTCATCCCGGTGGGCTATCTCTAGGGGGCTTTGCAGAGCCGTTTTCTCTAACTTCAATATCTTGCTGTATGCAGCAACATAGATCAAAATAGAAAATGAGGATTCAGGGTGAAATGGCGTGGAAACCTTTTGGCAGATATGTTACACTATATACTATATCAGATTAGAATGGCATGAAAATATCAGATGTATAGGATAGGAAGAAAACATATGGCTAAGCTATTCTCTTCAAAAGAAGCTAAAAAGCTTGTGGAGCGGCATCAAAAGCTATTAGATAGACTGGAAGCCGGAGGCAGAATTACAGAAAACTATGTGAAAGTAATTTAGGATGCTACAAATCGTCTTGTTGCAGATGAGACCCTCAGAGTATTGAAGACAGTTCCCATAGAGGAAATCAATCGTGACAAACGTGGGATAAAGACCAAGCCACTGAGGGATTGCGGCTATGAAACGGTAGCAGACATTGCTGCCTCTTCGGTTTATGAGATTGCTTTAGTAAGGGGAATCAGTGAAGATACCGCATATACAATACATAGGATTGTCAGAGATATTGTCAGTTCTGCGCAGAAAACGATTAAGATTAGACTGAATTTGGATAAGAAAACACCGGAAAGCACCCGGATTGTAATAGCCGTGGTTCAGTATGACAGAAGTGTGCTTATTGAAAAAGCCTGTCGAAGTCTGATTACGGCAAATGATGGTATGATTTCGGACGCTATAGATAATCTCGACTGTGCCGCAAATGGATTGAAGTGGCTTTTGTCATTCGGTGCGGGAAAGCAGCGTGCAATAGAGGCATATGAGCAGCTAAAGGTACTTTTGGAGGGTGAATATGGACAAAATGTACAAAGGGCGCTGACAGAAGTTGAGGAGCTTGAGAATGTTTCAGACATACAGGCATGGGAAGAGTTTGAAAGATATCCGGTAAGGTTTTTTAATATTCTGGAAAGCGTTGTTCCAAGCCTGCTGGGAAACGATGATTCTGTATATGGGCTTCCTGAAAACTTGGTGCGGGAAATTCAGGATGAATGTTTCTTTCCGGAGGGGCTGCTGTGCGAGCTGCGCAGATATCAGGAATGGGGCGTAAAGTATATACTCCATCAGGGGCGCGCGCTTCTGGGCGATGAGATGGGGCTTGGTAAAACTGTTCAGGCAATCGCAACGATGGTCTCTCTGAAAAATACGAATGCAACGCATTTTGTTGTTGTGTGTCCTGCCAGCGTAATTACAAACTGGTGCCGGGAAATCGGTCAGAAGAGCAAGCTGCGTGTTACGAAAGTACATGGAGCCAGACGTGAGGCGGCGCTTGTATCGTGGGTCAAATTGGGCGGCGTGGCAGTTACCACATATGAGACAACGGCTTATTTTGTATTGGGAAATGACTTCAAATTTTCTCTTATGGTGGTTGATGAAGCGCACTATATAAAGAATGCGAAAGCGCAAAGGTCAATTAATGTGCGAAAGCTTTGCGAACACACAGAAAGGCTTCTATTTATGACGGGCACTGCTCTCGAAAATAATGTTGATGAAATGGTTTCCCTGATTCAGATTCTGCGGCCTGACATTTTTTTAAGTATTCGCGGAATAAGCTTTATGGCAGCAGCCCAGCAGTTCAGAGAGCAAATCGCTCCGGTTTATTATCGCAGGAAACGTGAGGATGTTTTGACGGAGCTTCCGGAACTTGTCGAGAGCCGTGA
>CAJUFO010000020.1:0-34463 GCA_910585615.1 uncultured Acetatifactor sp. | reverse complement strand
GCAGGAAACGTGAGGATGTTTTGACGGAGCTTCCGGAACTTGTCGAGAGCCGTGACCTGAATACAATACGAGGCGTATGCGAGATTTTGGGTAATCAATGTATGAATCCAATCAATGGCTCATTGAGTCCGCAAAGACGGCAGGAGATTATAGATGAGTTCAACATGGCTCCTGCGGGCACTGTGCTGGCAGCGCAGATTCAATCTGGAGGAACGGGCCTGAATATCCAATCGGCCAGTATGGTTATCATATGTGAACCTCAGCTTAAGCCGTCTATTGAAAATCAGGCTATTTCCAGGGCATATCGGATGGGCCAGACGCGGAATGTATTAGTATATCGGCTGCTGTGCGACAACACGGTAGATGAAAAGGTTACAGAAATTTTGGATCAGAAACAGAAAATTTTCGATGCTTTTGCGGATAAGTCTGTTGCTGCCCAGGAAAGTATTGAAGTGGATGATAAGACATTTGGAGATATTATTAAAGCGGAAATCGAGCGTATCAATGCAGAAGAGCAGGTTGGATAAGAGTATATCATGTTTTGTGTGAATGAGAGGAGATGAATTTTTTATGAAACTGATTCATTGTGCAGACATCCATCTGGATTCTCGGATGGAGACACACTTGACAAGCGAACAGGCATCTATAAGGAATACCGAGATTATCAGGTCATTTATTCGTATGACAGAGTATGCGGAAAAAATGGCGTCCGTGCCGTAATAATTGCCGGCGATATGTTTGACGGAAAGCGCATCAGGGTGCGGACTGTTAATGAAATTGTCAGTGCAATGAGACGGACCCCGGATATCGACTATCTATATCTTGCGGGCAATCATGATGAAGCAGCGCATGCTTTTTCCGATATGGAACTGCCGCAGAACTTTAAACAGTTCACGAAAAAGTGGGATACCTTTCTATATGAAGATGTTGCCGTTTCAGGGATAGAAATTTCATCCGATAATGCGGTTTCGCTATACAGAAATGTCCCTCATAAGGACAATTATATTAATGTTGTGGCGCTCCATGGGCAAATCGGAACTGAGTGCGGCGTTGATCGGGTCAATCTGAAGCTGCTGAAAGACAGGGGCATTGATTATCTTGCGTTGGGACATATTCATTCTTATAGCCTGGAACCATTGGATGAGAAAGGGGTATATTGTTATCCCGGGTGCCTGGAAGGGCGCGGCTTTGATGAATGCGGGGAAAAGGGCTTTATGCTGTTGACCACGGAGCGCGGAAAGATTGTACCAGAGTTTGTACCATTCTCCTGCCGCCAACTGCATCAAATGCCCATTGATATTACCGGTCTGGCAAAAAATGCGGAAATTGCAGAGAAGATGCGTTCCGTTGCGGAAAGTTTTAGCAGTGATGACATGGTTGAGTACATTCTGACAGGATGCTATGATCCGATGACAGATATTGCAGTATCATATCTGCAAAATCTTGTGAAAGGAGATTTCTTTTTCACTAAAGTAAAAAATAAGAGCAGGATGGCCATTGACCCCGATAACTATAAAAATGATATCTCGCTCAAAGGAGAATTTATCAGACTTGTTCTTGCCAGTGATTCCAACGATGAGGACAAGGCCGCTATAATTAGGATTGGCATGGAGGCCTTATCAGGAGAGGAGATTGTGTTATGAAACTCTTGAAATGCCATATTGAGAATTTTGGTATACTGTCCGGATTCGACTATACGTTTCAGGAGGGACTGACAGTTATACGCGAGGCAAACGGCTTTGGCAAAAGTACCCTTGCCGCTTTTATCAAGGCCATGTTTTACGGAATGCCGCGCATAGGTGCCAGAAACATCAGAGAAAACGAGCGCAGGCGGTACGACCCCTGGCAGGGGGGGAAGTATGGCGGTTTTCTGGAATTTGAGCATCAGGGTGTCGCCTATCGCGTGACGCGATATTTTGGAAAAACGGCATCGAAAGACAGCTTTGATTTGATTGATTTGACAAATCGCCGAAAGAGTGAGAGATTTTCGGATAAGATGGGCGAAGAATTATTTCAGTTGGATGCAGACTCTTTCGCACGCAGCACCTATATGCCCCAGGCGGCGCAAACTGATGTCTCTGCTACGACATCGATTCGCACAAAACTGAGCAATCTTGTGGATAATACGAATGACTTGAATAACTATGATACGGCCAGGGATGCCTTGCATCAGCTTAGGAGCAAATACAAACCCTACCGTGGAAGTGGCGGCCAGATTCAAAGGCTCATGGATACCTATAATGGATTGGAAGCGCAGAAACATAAAGCGGAGACCCAAAAACCACAGCTTATTGATATTTTAGATGACATAGACAGATGGGATAGGGAAAAGGCAGAGAAGACAGAAACAGTAAAGGAGTTACGCGAAAAAATCCGCATATCTTCTAGCCAGAAAGCAGTACGTGCACATAAGGAACGATTGCGCGAACTACAGCGGGATGTGCAGAAAAATCAGCAGGAGTTGGAGAAGCTTGATACGAATTATCCTGCAGGATATCCTACAACAGAAGAAATCAAGAAACAACGAAGCAATATGGAGATTTCTGCACAGTCAGCAAAACGTCTACAGACACTAAAGCTTTCTGATGAGGATTGCGCTGTTGCTGAAAAGGAGAAAGGGCTCTTCTCGGATGTTGACAGGGTATCGGAGGAGGTTAACCACTGTGAACGACAGTGCAATGAGCTTGCAGCGGTTTCAGCCAGGTTGACGGCACAGATGCTTCCGGAGGAGCGGCAACGCCTGGACGAGCTTGGACTCCTGTTTGAAAACGGGGTTCCCTCCGAAGAAAAGCAGCAGGAACTTCTCGGCATTGCGGATGATTTAAAAGCAAAGCGACTACATCGTGACAGTCTGATGGTGCCTGTAGAAGAACAGGAGGAGTATGACAGCCTGAAAAAGCTGTTTGGAAATGGCGCTCCAGATGAAAGTATGCTTGCTGACTGCGAGGAGAAACAGCATGACCTGGATGCCCTGAAGAAAAGCCGTGAGGGTTATTTGTTTACAGGGAAAGATCAGGCGGACTATCAGGCCTTGCAGCGTACCTTTGCATCCGGCATGCCAACGGAACAGGAAATTCAGGAAAAGCAGAAGGACTGCCGTCGAATCACAGAGCTTACTGGAAAAAAGAATGCGAAAACAGTGATTGCCCAAAAGCCAGAGACGAAAAAGTCATCGCTTTCCCCGGTTTCGGTTTCTTGTGGTCTGTTGGGTGCCGTTCTCATTGTTATTGGAATCATTTGCCTTACGGCAGACCAGCAGGTTGTCGGTATTCTGTTGCTTGTTGGGGGATTCTTGGCTTTACTGGCATCGTTTTGGGTCTATGTCAAACAGATGATGAGTGGGCAGCAGAAAGGCCCGTCAATGATTACGGCAAGTGCTATTACGGATGAGGAAAACCAGGAACTTTATGATTTGCAGCATTCTTTGAATGACTTTTTGTATCGATTTTACCCTGATGTGGCTGAACCCGAAAATAGACTTGTCCAGTTGCTGATTGATACAAAACGATTTGCGGAACTGAAAGACAAAAAGGAAGCCTGTGAGGATAAAGTACAGCGCATTGACCAGGAGATAGGAGAAAAGTATCGCGGGATTCGAGCTGTTCTGGATACATATTATCCTGGCAGACCTTATGCAGAAGATTGTGTGAAAGAACTTCGGGAGTCCTGCCGTAGGTATCGGACGCTGAAAGCCCGGGTTGAAGAAGTAAGCGCAGAACGAGAAAAGCTTTCAGAGCAGATTACGTCTTATCGGAGGCAGCTTACAAATGAACTCCAATGTTATTATCCATCCGTTCTGCAGGCAGATCTTCGCCAAGGCATACAAACTCTGATAACAGATGCGACTGCCTATGAAGAACTACGTGATAAGCAGCAGGCTATGCAGCGTGATAATGCGAATTTTAATATGCGCGCTAGGGAACTGAACGGAGAAATCCAAAATACACTCGTGAAGTATGAGGCCTATGATTCCCAGGTAGAACCAAATCTTTGCTTGCAGAAATTGCGTAAAAGATTTGAAGCCTATAAAGAAGCAACAGACCATGCAGAGTATTATGCCCAGGCCTATGATGAAGCTTTGCAGCAAAAGCAAGAGGCAGATATAGCTGTCCAGGCATTTGTTCAAAAATACCGGCTTTCGGGTGCTTCTGCGCAGGAGATGATTGAGCAGGCGGCAGATGCTCTTCACAGGCGGGCCGGTTGTCAGAAGAATTTGGAGGAGGCGAGTGAGAAACTGAAACGGTTTCTTTCCGAGAATCCGGATATCGAACAACAGTTCTCAGAGGAAATCCCTGATTATCCCGAACTGGAGGTTCTGCAAAGATTGGAAAAAACGACGCAAGAGCAGATTGAAGGGATTGAATCGAAGTTACGTAGATTCCGACAGGACAGAGATAGTTTGCGCCGGAGTGTGGAGCGGATTCCTGAGTGGGATGATCAAATGGCGTATATATCTGAAGAGCGTCAGGAGGCAGAAAAGAAATGCAGCCTGCTCGATCAGACAATGGAGCTATTGAGTCAGGCGAAGGATAATCTTGCAAACAGCTATGTTGGCAAGGTGGAGCGTGGATTTGAAAGCTATGCGTCTTCTTTTTTGGAAGGTGAACTTGGGCATGCCATGATAGATAAGGATTTGAAACTCTATGTTGATGAGCAGGGAGCTGCTCGGGAAGTCGGTTGTTTTAGTGCGGGTATGGCTGACAGTATTATGATTTGTATGCGGCTGGCTTTAATTGATGCTTTATTTACAAAAGAGAAGCCGTTCCTGATTCTTGACGATCCATTTGTTAATTTGGATGATGAGCATACAGGACGTGCTCTGAAGCTGCTGGAAGAAATTACAAGACAGTATCAAGTTATTTATCTGGTATGTAATAGTGGCAGAGCCCCAGAAGTAATGGGAAAAGCAGGAGCGGATAGAGCATATGGAGGTAAAGTCCTCTATGGTGGGGATACCCTGACTGGCAGGGTAGGGAGGAATTCTAAAAATAATAATTTGTAATGTTACAGGATGTCAGCTATACTGGATACAAAAGTAGGGTTGGCTGTGCTTTCGGGAAGCAGACAGAATGGGGGAAAAGATAGCTGTGGAAATCTGGCAGGAATCGGATGGGGATAAGCATATGGATTCGAGCGAAAGGGTTGTGCGAAAAAAGTTCCATGGGAAATTCTGGGCGGCGCTGTCCATCTTCAGCCTCATGGGGCAGGTGGCCTGGGTGGTGGAGAACATGTATTTCAATGTCTTCATCTATAAGATGTTCCACGCCTCGGCGGCGGACATCTCCCTGATGGTGGGGGCCAGCTCCGTGGCGGCCACGGTGACCACCATTCTGGTGGGGGCTTTCACGGACTATGTGGGAAAGCGCAAGGCCTTTATCTGCGGGGGATATCTGGCCTGGGGCCTGTCCATCCTGGCCTTCGCGCTTCTGCGGGTGGATTTCCTGACGCCTCTGGCGGGGAGCGCCCTGGGGGCGGCGTCTTTGGGCATCACGCTGGTGATCGTGCTGGACTGCGTGATGACCTTCCTGGGCTCATCGGCCAACGATGCCTGCTTCAACGCCTGGATGACGGACTGGGGCGATGGCGGCAACAGAGGGAAGATAGAGGGCGTCAATTCCATGATGCCTTTGGTGGCCATTCTGGTGGTGTTCGGCGGGTTCTCCGCCTTCGACCTGGACAGGGCGGAGAGCTGGACGGCCATCTACCTGATCGTGGGCGCTGCCGTGATGCTGATTGGAGGGCTGGGGTTCTTTCTGATTGAGGAAAAGCAGGGGATAAAGCCGCAGACGAAGCGGGTGGCGGAACAGCAGACAGAGCCAGGACCGCATGCTGAGCCCAAGGCAAAGCAGCAGGCAAGGCGGGGAGGAAGGCCAGGGGAGGAGCGGGCCAGCTACTGGGGGAATGTCTCCTACAGCTTCCGCCTGTCCGTTCTGCGGGAGAATCCGCTGCTGTACGCGGTGATAGGGGCTTTCGCTGTGTTCGGCATCTCCATCAATATCTTCATGCCATACTTGATACTGTATTATGAAAAGACATTAGGCATGGCTAACTATGTAATGGTCATGGCTCCGGCCATTGTGCTGGCGGCCGTGGTCACGGCGTTTTATGGGAGGCTCTATGACCTGCTGGGGTTCCGGCCTTCGGTGGTGCCCTCCATATTGCTCCTGATGGCGGGATATGTGCTGCTGTATTTCGGGCGGGCTACGGGAATCGTCTTTATCGGTTCCCTTTTGATGATGACAGGGTATCTGACGGGCATGGCGGTGTTCGGGGCCATGATCCGGAGCAACATTCCGGGGCAGCGGGCGGGCCAGTTCCAGGGCATCCGGATCATTGGGCAGGTGCTGATACCGGGTATCCTGGGGCCTGCCATCGGGGCTTTCGTGCTGCGGGACGCGGAACAAATCGTGAATTCGGACGGCACTGCATCCTTTCTGCCGAACCGGGATATCTTCGCGGCGGCATTTCTGGCGGCAGTGGCCACTTTGACGGCATTGGGCCTGATTTTCCGGATGATGCGCAGGGGGCATCACAGGCTGGTGAGCCAGTGCGGGGAGTGGGTTCTTGGAGGCATGGGCCAGGGAGAGGAACGGAGAGAAAGCGTTACGGACCTACCGGAGGCCGGGGCGGCATCCCCGGGGAAAAGCACTGAGATGCTAAGCGCCGCCAGGCAGAGGGATGGAGCAGAGGCGGGCATGGGGGCGCGGAAAGTGCCCGGGTTGTGGGATGAGGGCAGGATGATACCAGAAAACCGGCCGGAGTCGGAGGATAAGGCTGCATCCGGGCCACATAACTTGCAGACTGTGGATATGTATACAGGAGGCTCTGAGGTGCCTGGCCAGGTCTGGGACGCCTACCCCCGCCCCCAGATGCGCAGAGAAAGGTGGATGAACCTCAACGGAAAGTGGCGGCTGAACGGACAGGAGATTCTGGTGCCTTTCCCGCCTCAGGCGCTGCTGTCGGGATATAAGGGGCGCGTTGGCGCCAAGCTGGAATATGCCAGGAGCTTTACCCTGCCGGAGGAATTTTTCTCTGAACAGGGGAAGGGTGGGCGCGTCCTGCTGCACTTCGGGGCCGTGGACCAGGTAGCGGAGGTCTTCCTGAACGGGCGGTTCGTGGGCAGGCATGAGGGCGGCTATCTGCCTTTTTGGTTCGATGTGACGGAATATCTGGCAGACGACGAGAAGGGGGAGAACCTGCTGTGCGTGAAGGCGGAGGACACCCTGTCGGCGCGGTATCCTTACGGAAAGCAGCGGAAGGCCCGTGGCGGCATGTGGTATACGCCGGTGAGCGGCATCTGGCAGAGCGTGTGGCTGGAGCCGGTGCCGGACAGCTATATCGAAAGGCTGGATGTGACGGCAGATACGCGGAAGGTGCGGATAGCCGTAGCGCGGGGCGGTGGGAAGCGGACGGGAGAAGCTGCACAGAGGTTTGTCGGTAGCGAAAAAGCTGCCTGTGCAGATAGGGCACCGAACAATGCCGCCGAAAGCTTATCTGTCACCATCAAGCTCCAGGACGGAAGCTTCCACACAGTGCGGACGCAGGGCGATGCGGTGGAAATCGACCTCTCCAGAATTTCTCTGGCTGAAGGGACATTTTATCAGCCCTTGCTGTGGACGACAGAACATCCTCATCTATACGATATGACGGTGGAAATGGGAGAGGACAGGGTATTCTCTTATTTCGGACTCAGAACCATTGCCATAGAGCAGAGGGACGGCATCCCGAGAGTCTGCCTGAACGGGGAGCCTGTATTCCTCCACGGTGTCCTGGATCAGGGATATTTCTGTGACGGAATCTATCTCCCGGCGCAGGCGGCGGAGTATGAGCGGGACATCCTGCGCATGAAAGAACTGGGCCTGAATCTGCTGCGCAAGCATATCAAAATCGAGCCGGAATGCTTTTACTATTACTGTGACCTCCACGGCATGCTGGTGATGCAGGACATGGTGAACAGCGGACGCTATTCCTGGATCGGGGACACGGCCCTGCCCACCATCGGGCTGAACCTGAAAGGCGCTGTCAGGCTGGGCAGCAGGCGACGGAAAGAATTTTTCAGACTGCACATGGCGGACACCATCAGGCATCTGTACAACCATCCCAGCGTCATCGCCTATACCATCTTCAACGAGGGCTGGGGGCAGTTCGACAGCGATGCCATGTACCGGGAGGCGAAAGTCCTGGACGGCACCAGGCTCTACGATACCGCATCAGGGTGGTTTCCGGGGCAGTACAGCGACTTCGACAGCCAGCATATCTATTTCAAGCGCCTGTCAGTTCCCGAAAACCCTGACAAGCCGGTACTGGTGTCGGAATGCGGCGGCTATTCCTGCCGGGTGCCGGAACATTTTTACGCCAAATACGCCAGCTTCGGCTACGGCGACTGCGCGGACGGGCAGGAGCTGACGGAGCGGATCCGGAGGCTGTACGAGGAGGCCATCTTTCCGGCGATTTCCAGGGGGCTCTGTGGCTGCATCTACACCCAGCTCTCCGATGTGGAGGACGAGGTCAACGGACTGTATACCTATGACAGGAAAGTCTGCAAGGTGGACGGGGAGGCCATGCGGGAAATCCGGCGGAGACTGGATGCGGCGGTTGGGCGGAAGGCCCGGACAACAAGTTGATTCATAGTTGAGTGAACAGACAGCGAAATGCAGATAGTGAAATGGGAAATAATAAACCTTGAAGGGATAGACATATAGTGATATAATATGTCTACAGAAATGAACGGAGGTATATGCATGCTGGCATTGCAGGAAACAATCAGGCCATCGGCAGACTTAAGGAACCATTACAATGAAATTTCAAGGCAGTGCAGGGAAGACAATGAGGTAGTAATTATTACGGTGAACGGACGAGGAGATACCGTTTCAATGGCTTATGAGGAATATAAGAGGATGAAAGCCCGGATTGAACTTTTGGAGATTCTTGCTGAAGCGGAAGGCGATGTGAAGAATGGAAGGGTCGCACCTGTCTGTGAGACATTTGACTCTTTGAGGAACCTGCTGCGGGAGGGCTAGCTTTGGGATATCATGTAATTCGGACGGATGTGGCCGATTCGCAGATCAGGAAAATCATTCTCTATATAGCAGAAAAATTCGGCGGTGAGGTAGCGCTTCAGAAATTGGATGATTTGGAAAGAGCTATCCTGGCGCCGGCCGACAATCCTGATATTGGGACGGAACCCCAATATCTTGTGCTGAAAAGGCAGGGATACAAAGTATTGATTCTTGAAAAGGATTTGGTTTTCTATAAGGTAAATGAAAGCAGAAAAGAAGCAATTGTATATGCGGTAGTCGATCGGAGGCAGGATTATATAAATATCATCCGGGGATTGTAGGATTGGAATCGGTGTCTGGATGACATTTGTCAAAGCACCGGTTTATCATGGAAGAAAAGCATTCCAATAGAAAGGATATCATTGAATGGGAGGCCAGGGAATGGACAGGAATATGGACAGCAGGCATAAAGTAACAGCGGCATCGGCAAAGCCCGACGACAGCGTGATGGAAGCAAAGGATACGGCGGAAAGGCTTGCCTGGGAGGAAATCAGCACAGAGCATATCGTGCAGGACCAGTGGATAGACTTCAAGCGCTCCGATTACCGTTTCCCGGACGGAAAGGTCTTCGGGCCCTTTTACAGCTACAGCCGCCGGGACTACTGTACCATCGTGGCATCGGACGAAGAGGGGGACTATCTTTGCGTCAGGCAGTTCCGCCAGGGCATCAGGCAGGTGACCACGGAATTCCCTGCAGGCGGCATTGAGCGGAAGGACGGCATACAGTACGGCACAGGGCATGGCCCCGACGTGGCAGAGGACGCGCTGGAGGCCGCAAAGCGGGAGCTGCTGGAGGAGACCGGCTATGTATCCGATGAATGGAAGTTTCTGTGCGCCATCCCCTCCAACGCCACCATAGCGGACAACTATGCCTATATCTTCACGGCCCGGAACTGCCGCAAGGCGGGAACTCAGCACCTGGACGAGACCGAATTCCTGTATGTCAGGAAATACTCCGCCGAAGAGATTGAGGAAATGATTGAAAAGGGCCGGTTCCAGCAGGCAATCCATATCCTGGCGTGGCTTCTGGCCCAGAGGGGATGAGGGGACGGATGTTTCAGAGGAGGATTCTGCCGGCAGAGGAAGAGCTGGGGGATATGGTCATACTGCTGACATTTGCCGCCGTCTGGTACAGCGCGTTGTTCAGCACACTGCTGAAAGGGACCATGAACAACGGAGCGAACGCAGTGATATTCCTGCTGGGCGGGTTATTGCCGCTGTACATAGGGTATAGGAAGGGTCGGGCTGTCCTGATTCTTCGAAGGAAGCGGCGGGAAGCGATTTCCAAAGGAAGGTGCTGCCGGGGCATCATCAGGCGCATCGAGTCGGAGAGGGTTCCTTTCCGGGGCCGTCATGGACATGTCTATTACCGGAGAAGATATTATCTGGTCATTGAGAAGATAGAGGAGGGCTTTGCCTGCGGCACAGAGATAAAGACCGGGGCCTACCGCATTCCGGTGCATCTATACCTGAAATCGCCGGAGGTGAAGCTCTATTCTGGCTCAAACGGCTGGAACTGGTACGTGGAGGGACTGCAGTGCGGCATATTCCGGCAGAATCCCGGCATGTTCAGGACGGATGATGCGGATGGGGACACCTATGTGGGCGACGCGGCGTTCCGGATTATCTACGTTGCCATATTGCTGTTCATGCTGCTGCGGATTTTCCTGTAAGAGTGGATTCACCTTTCCCTGATTTCAAATAAATCGCCCACCGTGCAGTCAAAACACTCGCAAAGCTTTAGGATTAGATTGGCATCGATGTGCTGGAATTCATCGCGGTTATATCGGTTCAAGTTGGTGCGTTCGAGGTCCGGCGCGGAGCAGACCGGCCGAGAAATCCGGGATGATAACAGGAGGAATTTTATGCGGGAGAAGATTTTTGCCTATATCAAAAAGAAATACAAAGCCGCCCCGGAATACCCCTGGGGAGAGGAGGACGGCGCTGTCCTGCGCCACGGCGACAACAGAAAGTGGTTCGCGCTGGTGATGAACATCGGCAGGGAGAAGCTGGGGCTTGCCGGGGAGGGGCGAGTGGACGTAATCAACCTGAAGATTGACGATATGGCGTTCAGGGATGTACTGCTGCAGGACAAAGGCATCTTTCCGGCCTATCACATGAACAAGGAGCACTGGATCACGGTGCTTTTGGACGGCACAGTGGAGGAGGATCAGATCTGCAACCTGATCGACCTAAGCTTCACGGCCACCGCATCTGGAAAAAAGAAAGCCAAGATGCGCCCGCCCAAGGAGTGGATTGTCCCGGCCAACCCCAAGTTCTACGATATCGAACATGCATTCGATCAGGCGGAGATCATCGAATGGAAGCAGAGCAGCGCCGTCAAGGCAGGGGACACGGTGTATCTGTATGTGGCGGCTCCGGTGTCCGCAATCCTCTATAAATGTAAGGCTGTGGAGGTGGACATCCCCTATCGGTACCAGGACGAGAACCTGACCATCTCCACGGTGATGCGGATTAAGCTCCTGCGCAGGTACGCCCCGGAGGCGTTCCCTTTCGGGCGGCTGAAGGAGGAGTACGGCATCTATGCTGTGCGGGGGCCCAGGGGGGTGCCGCACAGCTTAAGCCATGCGTTGAGGGAATAGAAGCAGGATCCTCTCAATCCAGCTGACAGGGCAGGACAATCGCCTGTTCCCCATCCTTGCTGACGAAGTGATGGCTTATGCCCAGCTCCTCCATCCAGCCTCTCACTTCCACCGTCCTCCATGGGCCAGTGTTGAATCCCTCTCCCGCATCATTGTTCCAGAGCCAGTCGGGCGTGTTCCACAGACAGGCCCGGGGGGCCACCGCCTGGTAGAAGCTTTTCTTCACCCCGTTCTGCCCATGGTGGGCCATCTGCACGAAATCCGCATGCAGCGCCTGTGCGGGTACGGTCTCCAACACCCGGTCCCCCGCTTCCTCGCCCAGGTCGCCCAGGAACAGAATCCGCTGCCCCTCCGCGTCCGCGCGGAACACCACGGAGGAATTGTTGATTACATTCATGGGAAGCGTCTCGCCCTCAGGAACATGGAGCACGTTGATTTCCACAGAATCAATCAGGAAGCGCTGCCCTTTCTCAAGCCTGTGGCAGATATCCGGATGAGCTGCGGCGAAGGCGTTGAACTCCTTGGTGGTTTTGGCATCCGTACATCCCTCGAAGTCATTGGCCTTATAGAATTCATAAGACAGGAAATGGCTGTAGACACTTTTCACTTTCAGGGGATGGGGACCGGAAAAAATCTCCAGAAGGGCGTCCACATGATCCAAATGAGGATGGGTCAGCAGCCAGAGCTCCACGGTGGGTTCCGGACCGCCCAGCCGGATCAGGGTCTCCAGCAGGTTCCCGGCATCCTGTCGGGTTCCTCCGTCGATGACCACCAGCTTTCCTTCCCCGGTCTGTAGAATGTAAGACATCATCTGAGTAGGACTCTGTTCATGAAGCATGTACAATGTCGTCTGCAAGTTTCTCGCTTCCTCCTTTTCCGCCGAACTCCTAGTCCGCAGGGCATTCGGCTAGGATTTATTCTACCTTTATATGAGAAAATCTGCAAGATATGTTTTCGGACTCTTTTATGAAAGCTTGTTCGGCTCTCTTGCAAAAGCAGGACGGTGGGGCAGTGTGCGGCAAGTAGTTATCGAAACTATAAAGTGCAATTTTGAGTACGAAATCAGTTGCTTATTTTTATGGGAAGTGGTATCCTATACTCTATAAAACAGTTGCGGGAAGCGAGAGCGGTCTTTCGCAACCGAAGAAAAAATTTTAGAATTCCTTACGAAAGGCAACGAGTTTATGAGCGAAGCATATCATATCATCAGCGACGGCTCCTGCGATCTGCCGAAGGAACTGGCGGCAGAGAAGGACATCACGGTGGTACCCTTCTACGTCTCCTTCGATGATGAGCATTATCTGAAGGAAAATGTGGAAATCGGCATCAGGGATTTTTATCAGCAGATGGTTGACAGGAAAGGCGTATACCCCAAGTCCTCTATGCCCTCTACGCAGGACTATGTCGATGTCTTCACGCCTTACGCGCAGCAGGGGACTCCGGTCATCTGCATCTGTATTACCACCAAGTTCAGCGGTTCCATGCAGTCCGCGCTGAACGCCAAGGCAATCGTGGGTGAGACCTGGCCGGAGGCGGAGATTACCGTGATCGATGCCACCATAAACACCGTGCTCCAGGGACTCTACGTGCTGGAGGCGGTGAAGCTTCGGGACAGCGGGATGGGCTACAGAGAATGCGTGGCCAGGCTGGAGGAAATCAAGAGCACCGGAAGGATTTTCTTTACCGTAGGAGATATGGAATATCTAAAGCATGGCGGGCGCATCGGCAAGGTGTCGGCGGTGGCGGGCAGTGTTCTGGGCATCCGGCCGGTCATCACCCTGAAGGAGGGGGAAATCTTCCCCTCGGGTATCGGCAGGGGCAGGAAGCGCACCACGGAGAAGGCAATCAGCCTGTTGCTGGACTACCTGGAGGAGAACGGGCGGGCCATCGGCCGCTACAGCATCGCCATCGGCTTCGGGTACGACTACGAGGAGGCCGTGGCCTTCCGGGAGCACACGCTGGAAGTCCTCAGGGGCCAGGGATATGATGTCGGTGAGGGGGACATCCCCATCTACCAGATTGGGGCCACCATCAGTGTGCACACCGGGCCCTATCCTCTGGGTTTCGGCATCATTGAGAAGGGCATTGCCTGAGGCACGCCCAAAATCCGCAGACAGAAGCCCGACCGCCGCTTGGGGCGTTGGGGCGCGGGAAGTGGCTGACGGGGCGTATCGCAAATAGGGCGGGAAGGTTTCGGAAAGCAGCAGGTCTGCCGCGCCTGTGGGGCGATTTGGCTACGGATATGTGATATTGTATGCGATTACAGGGCTCCGGTGCAGTGCATCAGGAGCTCTTTTACATCGGCGAAGCAGTAGTCCGCGGGATAGGGGGTGTCCGCCATGTCCTCCGGCTTCGCCTCCCCGGTGAACACCACGCAGGTGTCCACGCCGCCGTTGATGCCGCAGGCGATGTCGGTGTAGAGCCTGTCCCCCACCACCAGAGTCTCCTCCCTGGAAAAGCCGGACAGAGCCAGGCATAGGTCTACCACGCTGGCGCTGGGCTTGCCTAAATAGACGGGCTTTCTGCCGGTGGCGTCCGTGAGCATGTTGCAGATGGCGCCGCAGTCCGGGACGAAACCGAAGTCGATGGGGCAGCACAGGTCGGGGTTGGTGCCGTAGAAAGGCGCGTCCGTGGTGGAGAGCGCCTTGCAGGCCTGTATCAGCTTTTCATAGGTCAGCTCGCTGTCGTAGGCGGCCACGATGCAGTCTATCGGCCCTTCCGCCGTCTCGGTGACGCACAGGCCGTTTTTGCGCAGCTCCGCTATGAAGGAGGCCGTGCCCAGGACGAAGATTTTTCCCTGGGAAAAATGCTCCTGCAGAAAGCGCAGGGTCATGTAGCCGGAGGTGATGAACTGATTCTCAGTGGTCTCCAGACGGAAGGCCCTGCGGAACTTCTCCACATAATCCTGGCCGCTGCGGGTGGAGTTGTTGGTGATATAATAGGCCTGGCCGCCAATCGCGTCAATATATGCCAGAAGCTCGGCGCTGCCCTCATAGAGGCTGTCCCCCAGGGCCAGGGTGCCGTCTATGTCGAAGAGGAAGAGTTTTTTTCGCTTTAACCGGTTCAAGTCTGCATTCATTTCAGTCGCCTGCCTTATTGTCGTAGTCTGTGATATATTTTTGGTTCCGGTGTCCGGAGCCGGAAGGGATTGTCATCCGCAAGCTTCCGCCGTCGATCAATGGCTTTAGGTAGCGGGAGGAAAAATGCCGCATATCCCTCCTCTTTAACCCAAATCTAAAATCTTCTCCCCAGTATAGCATGATACCCTGCGGGATTCAACAGAAGTTTTGTGCCTGGAAGAAGAAAAGTGGACGATGCACTGGCGCAAAAACCCTGGCCGTGTTATGATATTGGAAAAGGAAACAGCCCCTGCGCACGGGGCGGAAATGAGGAAAGAGATGAAACTGATATCCTGGAATGTGAACGGACTGCGGGCATGCATGCAGAAGGGCTTCATGGAATATTTCAACGAGGCGGACGCGGACATCTTCTGCCTGCAGGAGACCAAGCTGCAGGGCGGCCAGATAGAGATGGAACTGCCCGGCTACCATCAATACTGGAACTACGCGGAGAAGAAGGGCTATTCGGGCACTGCCCTTTTTACCAGGGAAGAGCCCCTGAAGGTGACCTACGGCATCGGTGTGGAGGAGCATGACCACGAGGGCCGGGTCATCACGGCAGAATATAAGGATTATTACGTGATTGTGGTCTATGTGCCCAACTCCCAGCGGGAGCTGACCAGGCTGGCCTACCGCATGGAGTGGGAGGCGGCCTTCCTGCACTACATCAAAGAACTGGAGAAAGATAAGCCCGTGATATACTGCGGCGACCTGAACGTGGCCCACAAGGAGATCGACCTGAAGAACCCCAAGTCCAACCGCCGCAACGCCGGGTTCACGGACGAGGAGCGGGAGTGCTTCACCCGGGTGCTGGACAACGGCTTCGTGGACACCTTCCGCCACTTCTATCCGGATCTGAAGGATGCCTATTCCTGGTGGTCCTACATGGGCCGGGCCAGGGAGAAGAACGTAGGCTGGCGCATCGACTATTTCGTCGCCTCCGGGAGCCTGAAGGAGCGCCTTGCGGATGCCAAGATTCATCCGGACGTCTTCGGCTCCGACCACTGCCCGGTGGAGCTGGACCTGAAGGCCTGAGGATGAAGAAGCCTGCATGATGCGCGCCAGAAATCTATACCTGCCCGGGCTGCCGGGGGCATCCTTTGGGATGCCCCGCCGCCATTCCCGGTAACGCTGTCCAAGGAAAGGATTCCCGACCATGAGCCTGCAATTCTACTTCGGCCCCTCCGGAGCCGGAAAAAGCCGTATGTTATATGAAGAGATTACCCGCCGGGCCCTGCAGAACCCCAGGCAGAACTTCCTGATCATCGTGCCCGACCAGTTCACCATGCAGACCCAGAAGGACCTGGTGCTCCTGAGCGACCGGGGCGGCATCCTGAACATAGACGTGCTCAGCTTCGGACGTCTGGGCCATCGCATCCTGGAGGAGGTGGGCGGTCAGGAGATTCCCGTGCTGGACGACACGGGCAAGAGCCTGGTGCTCCAGAAGGTGGCGGCCGGCCTGAAGGAGGAGCTGCCTACCCTGGGGAGCTTCCTCCACAGACAGGGCTATATCCACGAGGTGAAGAGCGCCATCTCCGAATTCATGCAGTACGGCATCGGCGCGGAGGATGTGGGGAAGCTGATCGCCTTCGCGGAAAAGAGAGGCGCCCTGGTGCAGAAGCTGAGAGACCTGCAGAAGCTGTACAGGGGCTTTCTGGAATACATCCAGGGCAATTTCATCACCACCGAGGAGACTCTGGACGTGGTGCGCCGGGCCATGCCGAAGTCCAGGCTCCTGCCGGGAAGCGTGGTGGTATTCGACGGCTTTACCGGCTTCACGCCCATCCAGACCCGGGTGATTTCCCGGTTGATGTGCCTTTGCGGAGAGGTGATAGTCTCCCTGGCCATGGGAGAGGGGGAGGATCCCTATGCGCCGGAGGGGGAGCAGAACCTGTTCTATCTGAGCAAAAAGACAGTGGCAGACCTGGACAGGCAGGCGGAGGCGCTCTCCGTGGAGCGCAGACAGGACGTCATGATTCTGCCTGTGCCCGAGGAGGCCCCCATGGTTCGGGTGGAAAAAAAAGGGCCTGCCGGGAAGACTGGCTGCCTTGTCAGGTACAATATGTTCCACCGCTTCCGGAAGGCCCCTGCCCTGCGGCATCTGGAAAAGCATCTGTTCCGCTTCAGCCCAAGCCCCTGTGAAGGGGAGGAGGGGGAGGAGATTCAGCTCTTTGAGACCACGGATCCGAAAGAGGAAGTGCGCCAGACCGGCCTGGAGATCTGCCGCCTGATCCGGGAGGAGGGGCTGGCCTTTCGGGACATTGCCGTCATTCTGGGGGATCTGCCGGGGTACGCCCCTTATATAGAGACGGAATTTGCCCAGATGGACATTCCCTGCTATATCGACCGCACCAGGAAGATTAACCTGAACCCCATGATAGAATACATCAAAAGCGCTCTGGAGCTGTACCGGAAGGATTTCTCCTATGAGTCTGTCTTCCATTACCTGCGCAGCGGCCTGGCGGACCTGACCTGGGAGGAGGCGGATCGGCTGGAGAACTACTGCCTGGAGACAGGCGTCAAAGGATACAGCGCCTACAGCCGCCTCTTCACCCGCAAGACCCGGGAGATGAAGCGCCTGGAGGAAGAGGGGGCCGGGGAGGAGGACAATCCGGGAGAGGCTGCCCTGGCGGAGATGAACGCCCTGCGGCAGCGGCTGATGGAACAGGTGGAGATGCTGCACCTGAAAGGAAAGGAGCCTGTGAAGACCTATGTGAACGGCCTCTATGACTTCCTGGTGGGCAACAGGGTGCAGCAAAAGCTCGCCGCGTACCAGAGCCGCTTCGAGGAGGCGGGAGAGCCGGTGCGGGCCAGGGAGTACGCCCAGATTTACCGCCTGGTGATGGAGTTGCTGGATCAGATATACGCCCTGCTCGGGGAGGAAAACATTACCCTGAAGGAGTTCACGGAGATCCTGGAGGCCGGATTCGATGAAATCCAGGTGGGCACCATCCCCCAGAACGTGGACAGGGTGCTGGTGGGGGACATGGAGCGCACCAGGCTCCAGCAGGTGAAG
The DNA here is from genome assembly GCA_910585615.1 of uncultured Acetatifactor sp. Taxonomy (GTDB): domain Bacteria; phylum Bacillota; class Clostridia; order Lachnospirales; family Lachnospiraceae; genus Acetatifactor. The sequence continues at coordinate 16,666 of CAJUFO010000020.1, read as the reverse complement.
ACCCTGTTTTTCCTGGGGGTGAACGACGGAAACATCCCCAAGGGAGCCTCCAGGGGTGGCATCATATCCGATATGGACAGGGAGTTCCTGCGGGAATCCGACCTGGAGCTGGCCCCCAGCCCCAGGCAGCAGATGTACATCCAGCGCTTCTACCTCTACCTGAATATGACGAAGCCCTCCCGCCATCTCTACCTGTCCTGGTCCAAGGTGAACAGCGCCGGGAAGTCCATCCGTCCCGCCTACCTGGTGGATGTGGTGAAAAAGCTCTTTCCGGCGGTTCCGGTACAGTTCCCCCAGCAGCGCAGCGCCCTGGAGCAGATCGTCACCGGGCAGGAGGGGGCGGGATACCTGGCCAGAGGGCTTCGCGAGTACGTGGAGGGCGCCCTGCGGGAGGGGGAAGAGCAGGAATTCTTCACTATCTACCAGGCCTATGGGGAGGAGGGCCGCAGGGACAGGCGGGACTTCCTGACAGAGGCGGCTTTCCGGCGCTATCGGGACACAGGGCTGTCCGCGGCGGTGGCCAGGGCCCTGTACGGCCTGCAGATCGAGACCAGCGTCACCCGCCTGGAGACCTATGCCGCCTGCGCCTACCGGCATTTCCTCCAGTACGGCCTGACCCTGCGGGAGCGGCAGGAATTCTCCTTCGAGGACGTGGACATGGGGAATGTGTACCATGCCGTTCTGGAGCAGTTCGCCGGGAAGCTGAAGGAAAAGGGCTATACCTGGTTCGGTTTCCCACGGGAATTCGCGGAGAGCGGCGTACAGGAGGCGCTGGAGCGCTACGCCGCCGACTATGGAAGCACAGTCCTTTACAGCAGCGCCAGGAACGAATATGCCATCACCCGGATGGGGCGCATCCTGACCCGGACGGTCCTGACCCTGCAGAAGCACCTGCGCCGGGGGAGCTTCCAGCCCGAATCCTTCGAGCTCTCCTTTCAGCACGCAGATAATCTGGAGAGCATCAATGTATCTCTGTCAGAGCAGGAAAAGCTGCGCCTGCGGGGCCGCATCGACCGGATTGACGTGGCGGAGGACGGGGAGCATGTCTATGTCAAGGTCATCGACTATAAATCCGGCCACAGGAGATTCGACTTGGCGGCGCTCTACTACGGCCTGCAGCTCCAACTCGTGGTCTACATGAACGCGGCCCGGGAGGTGGAGGCCGGGCGGCACGGAGATAAGGAAATCGTGCCCGCGGCGCTGCTGTACTACCGCATCGACGACCCTGCCGTGGAGACTCCGTTGGAGCTGACCGAGGAGGAGATCGACGAGGAAATCGGAAAGCAGCTGCGCATGAACGGCGTGGTGAACGGCACCCCGGGCATCGTGGAGCTGCTGGACAGGGACATGGAGTCCAAGTCCGACATCATCCCCGTGGAGCGGAAGAAGGACGGCACGTTCTCCGCCCGTTCCTCCGTCTTAAGCGGCGAGGAGCTGCGCACCGTGTCCGACTACGTGAGCCGCAAGGTGGCGGAAATCGGCCGGGAGATTCTGGACGGAACCATCTCCCTGAACCCTTACGAAAAGGGCAGCGAGGAGGCCTGCACCTACTGTGCCTTCAAAAAAGTCTGCGGCTTCGAGCCCGTCATGCCCGGCTGCGAGAAGCGCAGGCTGGAGGACATGGACAGAGAGGAGGCGCTGCGGCGGATGGAGGAGGGGTAGCGCCACACTGCCTTGCGCATTCAGCCGCGATTATGAAAATAGAAAGTATCCTCAGCTTAGAGAATATAGAAAAAGAATGACATAGATTAGAACCGAGGGAAGGAACATCCATGGCAGTCACATTCACACAAGAACAGAGCATGGCCATCGAACTTCATGGCCGGAACATCCTGGTATCGGCGGCGGCCGGCAGCGGCAAGACCGCCGTATTGGTGGAGCGCATCGTGCGCATGGTATGCGATGAGGCACATCCGGTGGACATAGACCGCCTGCTGGTGGTGACCTTCACCAATGCGGCGGCGGCGGAGATGCGGGAGCGCATCGCGGCGGGCATCTCGAAGCGGCTCACGGAGAGGCCGGACTCTGCCCACATCCAGCGCCAGTCCACGCTTCTGCATAATGCCCAGATTACCACCATCGACAGCTTCTGCCTGTTCCTGCTGCGGAACCACTTTAACGAAATCGGCCTGGATCCGGCCTTCCGCATCGCCGACGAGGGGGAGGTACGGCTGATGCAGGGGGAGGCCCTGGAGGAGCTGATAGAGGCTTCCTACGCCTCCGGCAGCGAGGCCTTCCGCTACTGCGTGGAGTTTTTCTGTCCCGGGGGGCGGGAGAGTGTCCTGGAGCAGCATATCCTGAACCTGTCCCGGTACGCCGCCAGCTTCCCCTGGCCCGCCAGGTGGCTTGAGGAACGGAAGGAGGACTACGGCGCGTCTTCAGTGGAGCAGATGTGCGCCAGCTCCTATGCCCGCTGGCTCCTGGAGCATCTGCGACGCCTCCTGTCCGGATGCGTGGAGAAGCTGGGGCGGGTGCTGGCCCTCTGCGAGGCCCCGGACGGTCCGTATATGTACGGGGAGCTGGTGGACAGGGAGCTGGAGCAGCTGAAGGCCCTGGCCGCCTGCGATTCCCTGGAGGCGTATGCCGTCAGGCTCCCCGCCGTGAGCTTCGGCAGGCTGCCGGCGAAAAAGGATGAAAGCGTCTCCCCTATAAAACGTGAGCTTGCGAAAGCTATGCGGGCCTCCGTGAAGGACAGCATCCGGGACATGGAGGAGCGCTATTTTGCCACGCCTTTGGAGCTTGCGGCCAGGCAGGGAGCGGCATGCGCGGGCCCGGTGGGCACGCTGATCGACCTGGTGCTGGAATTCGACAGGCGGATGCAGGAGAAAAAGCAGGATAGAAAAGTCATAGACTTCTCCGACATGGAGCATTTCGCCCTGGGGATCCTGCTGGAGGGGGAGGGTGAGGAGGCCCGCCCCAGCGCCGTGGCATTGGAATACAGGCAGCATTTCGTCGAGATATTGACGGATGAATATCAGGACAGCAACCTGGTGCAGGAATATCTGCTGAAAGCGGTATCCGGCGAGGCGGACGGTAATTTCAACCGCTTCATGGTGGGGGACGTGAAGCAGAGCATCTATAAGTTCCGCCTGGCCAGACCGGAGCTTTTCCTGGAAAAATATAACAGCTATGAGGGCGCGGGGGTGCCTATGGCAGAGGGGGATGCCGCACCGGAGAGCCAGATGGAGGCCCAGGCGGGGAGCAGTGAAGGGCGGCGTGCTGAAGAGGCTGTATCGGAGGGCCAGACGGCGGCTCAGGCAGGTAGCGGTGGAGGGCGGCAGGCTGATGAGACTGTATCGGAGGACTACAGGGCAGGTCAGGCAGGTAGCGGTGAAGGGCTGCGGGCTGATGAGGCCGTATCGGCGGGCCAGACGGCGGGCCAGGTAGGGAGCCGTGAAAGGCTGCAGGCTGATGAGGCCGCAGGGCCGGAGGCTCCGGACTTGCAGGGAGGCCCTGTGCTGCCCGGGAGCGGCTGTGTGCGGATCGACCTGGCCAGGAATTTCCGCAGCCGCTTGGAGGTGGTGGATGCCGTGAACGATGTGTTCAGCCGCCTGATGAGCCAAACCGTGGGGGGCATCCCCTACGATGAGCGGGCGGCGCTGTACCCCGGCGCGTCCTATCCGGACAATGGGGGCTGCGGCAGCGAGCTGCTGCTGGCGGAGAAGCCGGTGAAGGGCGATGATTTGAGCGCAAAGCAGGCGGAGGCTCTGGTGATCGCGCAGGAAATCAAGAGGCTGCGGGGAAGCTTTTCCGTGACGGACAGAGGCACAGGGGAACTGCGGGCGGCACGGTACAGCGATATGGTGATACTGCTGCGCACCAACAGCGGCTGGGACGAGGAATTCAAGGAAGTGCTGGAGGGGCAGGGGATCCCGGTGTACATCACCTCCAAGACAGGATACTTTGCCGCCGCGGAGGTCCAGGAGCTCTTACAGCTCCTGCGGGTGCTGGACAATCCCAGCCAGGACATCCCCCTGTTCGGGGTGATGAAGTCCGTCTTCGGCGGCTTCTCGGAGGAGGAAGCCGCGATTATCCGCAGCAGCGCAAAGGGCTGCTGCCTGTATGATGCGCTGAAATTCTTCGCCCGGGAGCACGGACAGTGGGAGGAGGCAGGGTCGGGCTCGGGGGTGAGGACTGATTCAGAGTCCGGGTCAGGTTCAGAGTCCGGGCTGGATCCGGGAGCTATGCCGGGTTCAGAGGCCAGGCTGGATCCGGGAGCTATGCCGGGTTCAGAGTCAAGGCTGGATTCGGAAGCCATGCCAGGTTCAGGGTCAAGGCTGGATTCAAGAACCGTGCCGGGTTCTGAGGTCAGGGTAGATCCGGGAGCTATGCCAGGTTCAGAGTCCGGGCTGGATTCGGGAGCCGAGTCAGACTCTGGGGCGAGGATTGGTTCTGAGTCCAGACCAGATTCGAAAGCTGTGCCGGATTCCGAGGCAGGGAAAGGTTCGGAGCCGGAGGGCCTTCGAAAGCCGGACGGGCTCCAGGGCGAGGGACCAGACACGGGTTCAGCCATCCTGGCCGGAAAAGCCGCCGGGTTCCTGCGCATGATAGCAAAGTACCGGGAATGCACGGTATACCTCCCCATCCGTGCCCTCCTGACAAAGCTGATCGGAGATTTCGGCTATCTGGACTATGTCACCGCGCTCCCTGCGGGAAGCCGGAGGCGGGCCAATGTGGAGATGCTCCTGACCAGGGCCTCGGACTTCGAGAACACCAGCTATTTCGGCCTCTTCCACTTCATCCGCTACATGGAACAGCTGGAGAGATACGACGTGGACTACGGCGGGGCGGAGCTCCTGGACGAAAATGCGGACGTGGTGCGCATCATGAGCATCCACAAGAGCAAAGGGCTGGAATTTCCCGTCACCTTCGTGGCGGGCCTGAGCAAGCGGTTCAACATGCAGGATGTGAACCAGTCCATGATCCTGGACATGGACATGGGCCTGGGCACGGACTTCGTGGATCCAGGCAGACGCGTCCGGAACAGGACCCTGCGGCGCATGGCCCTGGCGGGGAAGCTGCGGGAGGAGAGCCTGTCCGAGGAGCTGCGGCTGCTCTATGTGGCCATGACCAGGGCCAGGGAGAAGCTGATCCTCACAGGCGTGACGGAACATGCGCAGGAAAGCTGGGAGCAGGTCATGGAGGCAGGTCATGAGAGGCTGACCTATCTGGATTTCATGGAGGCGGGAAGCTTCCTGGATTTCCTGCTGCCCGTCCTGCCGCATACCTGTGTACAGGTAACCGTACAGGAACAGGTGCGGGAGGAGACGGAAGAAATCAGGGAGCAGATTCAGCTTTACCAGAAGAAAGAGGCCCTGGAGCGGGCGGAGCAGTTCGCGGACCAGGAGGCGGGAAGACGGCTGGCCGAAAGGCTGAACGCGGTCTATCCTTATGCCGTATTGTCGGATCTGTATACGAAGACGACTGTGTCCGAATTAAAGATTGCCGCCATGGCAGACCGGGACGAGGCGGCGTTCCATGCCTTTGAGGAGAAGGAGGTCCAGCCCTATATTCCGCAGTTCCGCAGAGGCGAGGAGAAGATCAGCGGCGCGGTCCGCGGCAACGCCTATCACAGGGTCATGGAGCTCCTGGACTTCCAGGCGGTGCTGGGTGCTGCCTTGGATGGGGACAAGGCAGGCGGGACGGCCGCGGGCGAGGCACGGGAAGCCGCGCCGGGGAGCGGAAGGCCCGGAGAAGTTCTGCTTCAGGCGCAGAATCCTGCCGGGGCAGGGGAGCCTGCGGAGATTCCCGGAGGCGTATCGTGTCCGGAAACCTACGAGGCGTACAGACAGAGCCTGCGCCCGGAGAGGCTCGCCGCGGCCCTGGGGGCCTTTCTGGAGGCAGAGGCGGAGAGCGGACGCCTCTCCGGGGAATATCTCCAGGCAGTGCGGCAGCGGAAAATCGAGAATTTCCTGCAATCCCCCCTGGCCTGGCGCATGTGGCTGGCCCAGCGCCGGGGCGGCCTGTACCGGGAGCAGCCCTTCGTGCTGGGCATAGACGCCCGCCGCCTGAAAAGCGACTTCCCGGAGACGGAGACCGTGCTGATCCAGGGAATCATAGACGTGTTCTTCGAGGAGGAGGACGGAATCGTCCTGCTTGACTACAAGACTGACGCCATATCCTCCATGAAGGAGCTCTGGAACCGCTATGAGACCCAGTTGGACTATTACCAGGAGGCTGTCCGGAAGCTGTCCGGGAAGCCCGTGAAGGAGAGGATACTGTATTCGTTCCATCTGGAGACGTATTAGCGGAGAAAAGGAAATGATTGTCAGGAGGCAGATTCAGGAAGAGGCCTCCTCCGGAAAATAAATCCCATACCACACCAGGAACGCATACACAGCCCAGAGCTTCCGGTTGGTGTTCCCCCTGCCGAAGCCCCTCCCGGCCAGCAGTTCGTCCAGGGCCTCCCGGTGGAAGAACTTCTTCGCCGCCTTTGAGCCGAAGGCTTTCCGGACAGCCGCCTCCCCCATCTCGGAGGTGAGGAAATGCCCCAGGGGAACCGGGAAGCCCAGCTTCTTTCGGTCAGAGCTCTTCTCGGGCAGATGGAGCCTTGCCACTTTCCGGAACAGATATTTCGATATCTGCCCTTTTTGCTTGTATTTCGCGGGCAGGCACCGGGCCACCCGGAAGACCTCCCTGTCCAGGTAGGGCACCCGCAGCTCCAGGGAATGGGCCATGCTCATCCTGTCCGCCTTCTGCAGGATGTCCCCGGGAAGCCAGTGGAGCAGGTCTATGTACTGCATGCGGCTGGCTTCGTCCAGGCTGTCGGCATCCCGATAGTCCCTCTCCAGAAGGGCCTGGGGAGTGGGGGCGCCTGTGCTGCACTTGAGGAGCTTCTCCCGCTCCTTTGCGGTGAAAAGATTGGCGTTGCCGATAAAGCGTTCCTCCAGTGACATGGCGCCGCGCATCAGGAAGCTGCGCCCCCTGACATTGGGAAGCCCTGAGGCCATCCGGGCGATTCCCCTGCGTAGCGCTCTGGGGAGCTTCTGGTACAGATGTAGGGAGTGGGGCTCGCAGTAGATGCAGTAGCCGCCGAAGAGCTCGTCCGCGCCCTCGCCGGACACCACCACCCGCACATGCCGGGCGGCCTCTCTGGACAGGAAGTACAGGGCTACCGCGGAGGAATCCCCGGAGGGCTCGTCCATATGGTACATCACCTCCGGCACGGCCTCCCAGAACTCCTTCTCGGAAATCCGCTTGTTGTGCTGCTCCAGCTGCAGCTCTTCCGCCAGCTCCCTGGCCAGGGGGATTTCATTGTAGTATCCGTCCTCCTTGCCGTAGCCCACGGTGAAGGTCTTGCTTCCGGTAAACTCCGCGGCGATCAGGCCGGAGTCCACGCCGCCGGACAGAAATGTCCCCACCTCCACGTCCGCTATCATATGGGCCTTCACGGAATTCCCGATGGCTGCGTCCAGCCGGTCCATCCACTCCTCCTCCGATGCCCCTTTCCCCCGTCCGGCCTGTTCCGGCGCGAGCATGGGCAGGAAATAACGCTTTGGCGATAGCTCCGTATCGCCCTTGTGATAAACAAGGAAATGTCCGGGCAGCAGCTGGCGGATGCCCTGGAAGAAGGTCTTCTCCAGAACGGAATACTGGAAGGAGAGATACTGCTCCAGGGCCTCGGGATTGAACCGCTTTTCATAGGCCGGATGGGGCAGGATGCCCTTGATTTCCGAGGCGAAGATGAAGCTGCCCTCCGGGTTGCCCGTCGAGACGGTATAGTAAAATGGCTTTATCCCGAAGGGATCCCTGGCCGCGAAGAGGGTCTGATTCCGTTCGTCCCAGATGGCAAAGGCGAACATGCCCCGCAGGCGCTCAGGGAGCTTCTCGCCCCACTCCTCGTACCCATGGAGCAGCACCTCCGAGTCCCCCTGGCTGGAGAAACGGTGCCCGGCGGACAGGAGCTCCAGCCGAAGCTCCTGATAATTATAGATTTCCCCGTTGAACACCAGCACCTTGTCCCCGGTTTCGTTCACCATGGGCTGGACGCTGCCGCCCGGGTCGATGATGGCAAGCCGCCTGAAGCCGAAAGCCGCGCTATCTGAAATCCAGCTTTTCCCCTGGTCAGGCCCCCTGTGGATCAGCGCCGCCATCATGGCCTCCAGAATCTCCTTTTTGGGGGAGTTGTCTTTTTCTATGAATCCGCATATTCCGCACATAATCCATACTCCTTTGTCTTTCCGGTAGTCTCTCGTGGTATGGATTTCAGTTTAGCGGAGGGCTGTTTCTTATTGACAGCATTTCTGTATCAAATTTGTTTCAACTTGTAAACAGTTTGCGCTGGGGCGGGCCGGAGCCGGGCCTACAGCTCCAGGAGAATGCATCTTCTGCGGGCCATGTCCATCTCCTCGTAGGTCTCCAGCAGGATCCGGCCTGTGTCCTCGTCGTATTCCAGGCTGATGAGGTTCTGGAGGCTTTTGTACAGTAGGTGCCCTTCCGAAGAGCCTGCCGGATACAGATACAGGTCTGCGGACAGGATGCCCCAATAGTCCTGCATGGCCGCCGGGAGGCAGTACTCCTGGGAGTACTGCTCGGAGTTGCGGGTGCTCTGCATGAGCTCTTCCCCGGCCCCTTGCGAGAGATCCTCCCTGGTTTCCTGCACCAGCGCCGCCAGGATGTCCCCGCCGGACAGAGGCAGGAAGTCCCAGACAAGTCCCGGGAACTCCATGACGGTCTCCGGCGCCTCGGGTCGGAGCATGTCGGTGCCGCAGAGGGTGGAGGAATCCGAAAGATAACGAACCACGCATCCGTCTTCGGAATATCGATATATCGGATAGGGAGTCTCCTGATAGTTGGACAGAAGCAGCTCGGCATGCAGCAAATATGACGATGCCTCGGCATCCGCGTCCAGGAGGGACGGGAGGGGCGAAGGACTTTCTCCCGGGGCGAAGCAGTCCCTGCTGACATGGAGGGAGCCGTTGCTCCCCCTGGCCAGGCTGATCAGTCCGGGGTCATCGCCGCTGTCATAGAGAGCCGCGTCCCACAGCCAGCCGACGGTGTCTGAGCCGGCATCGTCCTGCTTGGACGTGTAGAGCACCCGGTCCGGCGCAAGCAGCCTGGATTCGGTCTGCGCTATGGCCCAGCTCTCCTCCGCCTTCGACGGTGCCTGCCCGCAGTCGTATATGGGGACGAGTCGTGTGGAGGCCGTGGAATTCGCGCAGGCGTCGAAGGTCACCCATCTGCCGGTGGGGGAAAAGGAGCCACGGCACACAGCCGGGAGGTTCGCTGTGCCCTCATACAGGGTCAGGGGCTTTGCCTGGCCCAGCGTATACAGCCGGATTGTGAGCCTGTCCAGGGAGACGGATCGGAAGTAGGCCAGAACCTGCTTCCCGTCAGGGGAGGCCAGAAGCCTTTCTATATACATATCTTCCTCCAGCTCCCCTTGGGAGGGGCTGTCCCAGCCATCCCATGTCTCAAAAAAGTCCCCCATCCGGTCATGGAAGTCGTATCTGTAGTCGATTTGCCTGTATTCCAGCATGCCGTCCGTACCCTCTCCGTCCAGGGAGAGGATGTGGATCTCATTGTCGCCGCAGCCCGACAGGAAGGCGCTTTTGCCCAGCTGGCCCAGGGTGCGGTAGGTATAGGTATAGATTTTCTTCACGGTGAAGTCCCTGGCTACGGCCTCCGTCTCCGCCTGGTCTCCGGAGGGGGAGGCCTGGGGCAGCAGCATGGTCTTTTCCTCCGGCGCGCACCCGGCAAGCAGCAGGGAAACGGCCAGGAGCATGGCCGTGGTAAAAAGCATGGCCGATATCCGGAGCAGGGGGGGCATGAAGGTGGGCATGCCGCGATGCGCCTTATGGCGATGCGCCTCAGGGCGATGCGCTCTGCCGCGAGGCCAGCCTGGGCACCGGGGATTTCCTGGTTTTCGGATTTTTTGCTTGATATGCCTGTTGTGCGTCATGGTCTTCTGCCTTTTCTTCCTGTGGATTCCTGGCCGCCTGGCTCCAGTCCTCCCGATTCCCGTCCGCATCGGGAATTTCCTTCAGACGAATATAAAATGTGGTATGGTCGTTCCCGCTGCTCTTCACGCCGATGAGGCCGTCATGCTCCTCCATGATTTTCCGGCAGATGGAGAGCCCCAGGCCGGAGCTACCCTGCTCCCTGGACTTAAGCTTGTCCACCCGGTAGAAGGGCTCGAAGATTCGCTCCTGCTCTTCGGGGGAGAGGCCTTTTCCCTGATTGCGGACGAAGAGCCATACATAGCCTTTACGCCTGGATCCGCTTAAGAGGATGGGAGTATGGCTGTCCCCGTACTTGATAGCGTTGTCCACCAGGTTGACCAGGACCTGGCGCAGCCTTTCCTCCACGCCCATGGCCCGGAGGGGTTCGGGGAAATCCGTCTCGATACGCATCTCGTACCGTCTGGCCTTGATTTCCAGGGCTCCGGCCACGCTGCCTGCCATGCCGGCCAGCTCCACGGGCCGCATTTCCATATAGATGCCCTTGTCGGACATTTCCAGGAGCTGCAGCACCATCCGGTGCATCCTTGTGCTCTCCTGGAGAATCTGGCTTAAGCCCTGGCTGGTGAGCTTCGGATCCGCCCCCCGGTCCGCCTCCATGAGCTGGGCGTAGCCCTGGATGGTGGTCAGGGGGGTCTTCAGCTCATGGGTCATGTTGTTGTAGAATTCCTGCCTGCTGCCTAAGAGGGATACGATTCGCTCCTTGTCCGCCTGCATCTTCTCAAGCTGGGAGCCGATGGTCTCCAGCATCACGCTGAAGTTCCGGGACAGCTCGCCCACCTCGTCCCTGCGCCCGGAGTCCGCCAGCTGGGCCAGCATCTGCATGTCCACCTGCCCTTTGGAGAGGTCGCGCACCACCTGGCGGGTGATTTCCGTCAGCTTCCCCACGGGCACCAACAGTCTGCCTAGGAAGAAGGCCAGCAGCAGGAATATCAGGGCGTACACGGCGGCGGTGATCTGATAGATCATCTGCTCGTTTTGCCTGATCTGGAGGTAGAGCCTGGAGGTGTCCATCCGGTAGCGGATGATGCCGATGGTGCGCTCCTCGATGGTCACGGGCATGGAGAAATAGACCAGCATAGTGTCCGCGTCCGGGTAGGTAAGGGTAAAAGCGGCATTGCCCTCCATGGCGGCGGCCAGGTCCGTGCCCGCCGGGTCCTCCTGCACCTGCCTGCTGCCGCTTAGATATTGCCCTTTCGTGTCCAACACGCTCATGGCCTGGCCTCCCAGGACGCGCAGCTCCTGGACGATGTCCTCCGCAATCTGCCGGAAGCCCTCCTCGTCATTGTTGGCGCCGCGGAGCATCAAAAGCTGCCGGATATAGACCAGGGTGTTCTCCTGCTGGCCTGTGAGCTCCCGCACGATTTGGGCCTCCAGGCTCTGCCAGAGCTTCGCGTGGATGCCGCTGCCGAGGATTCCGCCGCCTGCCAGGAACAGCGCCAGAATGATGAGCAGCATCTGCCGCCTCATGCCCAGCCGGACGGGCCCCTTACTGCGGGACATACTTGTACCCCACGCCGAAGACCGTCACCAGCATGCCCTCCAGCTCCGCCTTCTTGCGGATGCGCTGGACATGGATGTCCACAGTCCTGGTATCTCCCGCGAAATCATAGCCCCATATCTGGTCCAGCAGGGCGGTCCTGGTGAATACCTGGCGGGGGTGCTTTAAGAAGCAGATGAGCAGCTCGTATTCCTTGGGGGTCAGGCTCACCAGTTCGCCGCGGCTGTAGACGCTGTGCTCCCGCTCCTTTACGGTGAGATGCCCGCAGACCAGGGGCTTCTCGTCCGCCTCGGTCCGCGCCCTGTCCAACCGGCGCAGGATGGTGCGGACCCTGGCCACCACCTCCCGCAGGTCGAAGGGCTTGGTGATGTAATCGTCCGCCCCGGACTCCAGGCCGTAGAGCTTGTCCTCCACGCTCCCCCTGGCGGTGAGCATGATGATGGGGATTCGGTACTGCTCCGTGAGCATCCGGCATACATCCACGCCGTTTATGTCCGGCAGCATCCAGTCCAGGAGCACCAGGTCCGGCGGCTCCTTGCAGGCCGCGGCGAAGCCCTCCGCGCCTGTGTAAGCGCAGCGCACTGCAAAGCCCTCCTTCTCAAAGCCGTATTTCAGGATATCCGCAATTGGTTTTTCGTCCTCGATGACCAGAATCTTCTTCTCTTCCATCTGTTGTACCTCGTGATGCAGCATGCCGGCATTTTCCAGCGCACTGTTTGCCATATGATATAAGATAAGTATAACGCGGATGTCTCGAAAATGTAAAGAATATGTAACGGATTCTCCCCGATTCCTATGGAAGAGCATTTTGTATTGCAAAACAAATACAAAACGAGTATACTACAGTGGAAAGCAGAAGTCAGCACACAGGGGGGCTGCCTGGGGAGGGGAGGGCTTCTCCCCGCGGCGGAATACTAGGTATGGAAGAAGAGAAGACGATACATTTTGAGTTGCTCGGCGCCTTCTCCTGCAGGGAGTCGCAGGCAGGAGAGCGGAGGTATACTACAGCGGGGAGGAAAGCCCTGTCTTTTTTGCAATATCTGATTGTGAACCATGGCAGGGCAGTCTCCATGGAGGAACTGATCGGTCTGTTCTGGGCGGACGTAAGCAGCGCCCCGGCCAATGCCCTGAAGAACATGGTCTATAAGAGCAGGAATCTGTTGAAGACGATGCTCCCGGACCAGGGAGAGCTGATTCAGACGCTGTCCGGGTGCTATGTATGGAATCCGGCGGTGCGGCTGGAGCTGGATTCGGAACGGTTCGAGCAGGTCTGCCTGGAGGCCAGGAAGTATTCGGGGAAGGAGTATCTCGCCCATCTTCTGAAAGCGGTTTCTCTGTACAAAGGGGATTTCCTCTCCGGCAACGACAGCGACTGGGCGGTGTCCCTGCGGCGGTATTATCAGACATTGTATCTGGACGTCTGCAAGATGGCGCTGCCGCTTCTGCAGGAGCAGGAGAGGTGGGCGGAGATGATCGGCATCAGCGAGCAGGCGGCCAATGTGGATTTCGGGACGGATATCTTCATCGTGTACCAGATGCAGGCGCTGATTGCCATGGGGCATCCGGAGCGCGCCTGCCAGATTTACCAGACCTTTCGGGAGACGCTCTGGCAGGAGTTCGAGATCGAGCCGTCGGAGCAGGTGGAGCAGATACATATGCTGGCGGACAGCATGTGCCAGAGCGGCCGGGGCGGTCAGGATATCCTGAAGACGGTGGCGCGGAAAGACCTGGACGGCAGGGCATTTCTGTGCACCTTTTCCGTGTTCCAGGCAATCGTGGCACTGGAGAGGCGGCATATGGCCCGATCCGGGCAGAAGTCCACCCTGTGCATGGTCAGTCTGGGCAATAAGGTCACGCCCACCACGGATGCCAGGAGGCTGGAGCGAATCCTTCTGGAGGGCCTCAGGGCCGGGGATTCGGTGGCCAGGCTGGACGCGGGCTCCTATATCCTGATGCTGACGGGCGCGGCCGAAGAGGATGCCCTGATGGTGACGGAACGCATCGACAGGACATTTCATAAGGTATATTCCCATTCCAAAGCATGCATCTCTTTCCAGACGGAGCCCCTGGAGCCGGGGACAGCGCCCCGGGATGAGGACGAAGATATAAAAAACTGTCAATTATCCGAAAAAGGTGACCGGACGATGACCGATGGCTGATACAGTGGAGATGCAAATGCTGAGGAAGAAGGTGGCCGTGAAATGATGCTCCGTGACAAAATGTACCCCTGTCAGAGCCGTGAGGCAGTTGTTACGGTACAGGCCTATCACAATGGCATTATGGACGGCTATCTGCAGCATCCCAGGCTGGAGGGAATAGAGAGGGTCCAGAGCCTGTCGCAGATGATCCTTCTGCTGAACAGCCTCATCGACATGGAGGACTGTCCGAACCCGTCCCTGTCGCTGGTGCCCCGGGAAAAGGGGGAGAAGACGGCGGTATTCCGGATTCAGATTCTGTTCAGGGAGCACTATACATGGCAGGGGAGGCTGATCTGGCAGGACACGGATCAGGAGATTGTATTCCACAGCGCCATTGAGCTGATACAACTGATCGACGAGATTCTGGGGGAATGAAACATAGAACGGATTTCCGAAACCGGAGGATGCGAGGCCTGATATGACGGAGAAAGAATTAAGGAAGCTGGGCCGGCACGATCTCCTGGAGCTGCTGGTGGAGCAGAGCAGGGAGGCGGCCAGGCTGGACGCGGCGCTACAGGAGAAGGAAGAGGAGTTCCGGAAGGCGTCGGAGGGAAACGAACGCCTGAAGGAGAAGCTGAATGAAAAGGACGAACTGATAGAGAAGCTGAAAGGCCGTCTGGATCAAAAGGATGCGGAGATGGCCCAGCGGGCAGCGGGCATAGAGGAGACCATGGAGCGCCTGAAGGCCAGGCTGGACGAAAAGGACGCCTGCATGGCGGAGGAAGCGACCCGCATGGAGGAGACCTTTGGACGCCTGAAGGAGAAGCTGAACGATAAGGATGCCCTCATAGAGACGCTGAGATCCCGCCTGGACAGCCGGGAGGCAAAGATAGAGGCGCTGGAGGCCGAGGCTGCGAGGCTGCGGTCCGAGGGGTGGAAGGAGCTGCAGGAAAGCAATCTGCCCGCGGAGCTGCTGACCAGGCTGAAGGCATTGATGTAAAATCCTGCAGAGGGAGAACGCAAATTGCAAGGGACAGAGGTTATAGATGAGCGAGGAAAAGAAACAGCCGCTGCCGGAACTGAGCCTGCTGGAGGCGGAGCTGGAGCGGGAGCGATATAAAAATAAATACGGAAAAGTGCTCAGGAGCACGGCATTTTCCCTGATAGTGGTAGCTGCGGCCGCGGTGCTGATAGCGGTGCTGCTGCTTCCAGTGCTCCAGATCAGCGGTTCGTCCATGACAGAGTCGCTGCAGGACGGGGACATCGTGGTGGCCCTCAACAGCTCGGGGTACAAGACAGGCGATGTGATAGCCTTTTACTACAACAACAACATCCTGGTAAAAAGGGTGATCGCATCCTCCGGCGACTGGGTGGACATCGACGAGAAGGGAAATGTCTATGTCAACGATGAGCCGTTGGAGGAGCCCTACATCACCGAGAAGTCCCTGGGGGACTGCAACATCACCCTGCCCTATCAGGTGCCGGACGAGCGGTGCTTCGTCATGGGGGACCACAGGGCGACCAGCATAGACAGCCGCAACACTGCGGTGGGATGCGTCAGCAATGACATGGTAATCGGAAAGATTTTGGTGCGGGTCTGGCCATTGTCGGAATTGGGCATGGTGGAGTGACAGATAGGTCAGAAGGAAGGAGAACGCAATATGGGATTCGATTTTTCACCGAATAAAAAGTCCGGCTCCGGGCAGACAGGGAATCAAAAAGCCGCTGGCAATTTTCTGTCACAGGCCGCAGCATTCCTGCAGGAGCGCAAGAAGCACAGGATTCAGACAGCGGTCTTTCTGTGCCTCGCCGTAACGGTGGCTTTCGGCACGGTGGCTGCGCTGAAGATGTACGGCGAGGCCATGACCCACAAGGTGAAAGCGCTGGACTGTGGTTTGGAAGTGCATGAACATACAGAAGACTGCTATGAAAAAGACGAGGAGGGGAATCCGGGGGAGGAGCTCATCTGCGGATATGCCGACTACGTGGCCCATGTCCACAATGACGACTGCTACGACACAAAGGGCAGCCTGGTGTGCCAGATTCCCGAGCGCGAGCCCCATACCCATACAGAGGAGTGCGTGGTCAAGGAGAAGGTCCTGGCATGCGGTCAGGAGGAGACTCTGGAAGATGCTGCCGCGCAGACACAGAATTTTGCCTGCGGCTTAGAAGAGCATAGGCATATGGATTCCTGCTATCAGGAGACCCTCGCATGCAAAGAGGAGAGCCATACCCACGATGAGAACTGCTATAGCGAGACCCTTGTCTGCCAGGAGAGCGGTCATGTCCATGGGGAGGATTGCTATACAGAAAGCCTGACCTGCACGGAGACAGGGCACAGCCATGGCGATTCCTGCTATGACGGGGAAGGGAACCTGACCTGCGAACTGGAAGAGAACGCCCATGAGCACGGAGCGGAGTGCTATACGAAGGAGCTGACCTGCGGCCAGGAGGAGAGCGCCCATGAGCATGGAGCGGAGTGCTATACAAAGGAGCTGACCTGCGGTCAGGAGGAGACTGCCCATGCCCATGGGGAGGAATGTTATACCAAAGAAACAGACTGCGGTTTGGAAGAGCATATACATACAGAAAAATGCGCAGCCTCTGCGGAGGCGGGGAAGTCCGGGGACGCTTTGGGCGCTGGAGAAGAGGCGGAGAGCAAGAAAGCTGCCCATGTCCACACGGAGGAGTGCTACGCGGAGGTGGAGACCTACCAGTGCGGCGAGCTGGAGCTCCATACCCATGAGGATGTCTGTTATGAGGAAGAGGATTTTGACGAGGATGGGAACCTGATTGAGGGGAGCCTGCCGGACTGCGGGCTGCTCCAGTTGGAGGAGCATGTACATGCAGGGGAGTGCTTCCAGACCGTTGAGCTGACCCCGGAGGAGATTGCGGAGCGGAACCTCCATGTGGAGCATGACGAAAGCTGCTATGACGAGGAGGGGAGCCTGGTTTGCGCTTATGGAGAGCAGGAGGAGCCAGAGTACTATTGCGGGAAAGAAGAGCATGAGCACAATGAGGAGTGCTATGATGCGGATGGGAACCTGAGCTGTGAGCTGGAGGAGCAT
>CAJUFO010000019.1 GCA_910585615.1 uncultured Acetatifactor sp. | reverse complement strand
AACCAACTATAACATATGCTTCAAATTTAAGCAATTATTTTTCTACAATTCCTTATGGATTGTCTCCATGCCCTCGCTCCGCAGCAGCTCGGTATATTCATGGGTCTCGATCTGCTCCATGGCCTCCCGGCAGGCCGCGTCAAAGGCGCCTTTCTCAGCGTACTTCACCTCGATGACGCATCCAATCCTTTCGCGGGGAGCCATGAGGAGGATGTCGGAGTAGCCCGTACCGGACTCGGCACTGGACTTTACGATCCAGCTGCCTTCAGCCCGCAGGAGGCCCAGGAACATGCCATGGTAGAAGTTCTCCTTCTTGGCCTTCCGCACCGCGGTGTCCCGGATGCTGATGGACTCTGCCAGGAACGCGCCGAACAGATCCTCCACGGCCTGTGCGTCGCCTCCTTTGACCGCCGTGCAGAACCGCTCCCACCGCTCGTGATTGCCCGTCACCTGATTCTCGAACCATGTGCGGATTTTGGTCTCATAGATTCTGCGGACTTCCATATTCGGGATTACCAGCTTATGCCGCCCGCCCTCCGGCCTTGCGGCATCGGTCAGATATCCCGTAGCGTAAAGGACGCTCCACAGATAGGTCTGGCGGATATTCGCGTTCTTGTTGTCCAGGTCGGTGTAGGCCAGCTCCGGGATGATCTCCTTCTCCACCGCCTCGCCGGAGATCAGAGCCTCGATCTCGGCTTTGGTGGCCTCGGTGGCCTTCTCCAGGATGTCCCTGACGATGGCGTTGCTGCTGCTGTTTTCCCAGTGGGGCCTCATGGGGGCATCCTTTGACACACGCAGCAGGTCGCACTGGTTGATCACGTCCCAGGGGCAGTAGACGTCCACATTCCCGAAATGGTAGCCGTCATACCATTCCTTCATGTCCGGAAAACGGTCTTCTGCGCCGTAATACCGGAGCATCTCTTTTACCTCACTGTCCGTGAAGCCGAAATACTCCGCGCACTGCTCATCGGATATGGAGCGCACCTTGAAGTTGTTCAGGCCTGTGAAGATGCTCTCCCTTGCAATACGCAGGCATCCGGTGAGCACTGCGAAATCAAGGCTCTCGTTGGTCTTGAGGGCCTGGCTGAGGAAGGAGCGGATCAGCTTGACCATCTGTGAGTAATAACCTTCCTGATAGGCCTTGTCCAGGGGCACGTCATACTCATCGATTAGAATCACCACCCGGCGGCCATAGTGCTTGCCAAGCAGTTCTGAAAGAAGATTTAGGCTTCTTTTTACGGTATCCTCGTCCAGACAGGGAGCATAAAGCTGCTTTAGAGACTCCTTGTCTATCTCCGTAAGCCTGCTGCTGTCCAGGAGATACTGATGCCTGCGGGCCTCCTGCTTCATAATCCCCGCCAGCATTTTTAGCGCAGCTTCATAATCCCCGCCCTCCACGTCCTTCAGGCTTAAGTGTATGACAGGGTACTTCCCCATGTGCTGCTCACACAGCTCTATCTCCCTGGAAATGGCCAGCCCCTCGAACAGGGAGGCATCCGCCCCAATCTCAAAAAAACATCGGAACATGTTCATGTTCAGGCTCTTCCCGAAGCGCCTGGGTCTGGTAAAAAGGTTCACGGCACCTTTCGTCCTTAAGAGCTCGGCGATGAATGCCGTCTTATCCACATAGTAATAATCCTTCGACTTGAAGTCCCGGAAGAACTCTATCCCCACCGGGAGCGCCTTTTTTCCATCATCAGGCATATGGCAGACCTCCTTTCGCCATACCAGTTCCTTTCTGAGTCAATATTATACCACATACCCTCACGCGTTTACAAGCAAAAGAGATTTGTCGGGGGGCGCAAAAAACTACGCACTGGTGGTCTATGAGGGCATCTATCAGGAGGGCAGTCCCCTATCGGATGAACGCCGCACGGACAGGGTGGAGACCGCCCATGTACAAAAGGTCAAAATAAACCAATCAAATAGCCAGTGACGCGAGGTCGATACAGACCTATAATCAGATTATCAGAGGAACGGTTTTCTGAAGAAAATATACTGTAGACCGTCAGGATTTACAGTGATGCCTTCAGGAAAATGCCTGGCTGGCGGTCTGCAGTCGGGTTGTACTGTAAGTTTAACTGGTGTGCAGTATAAAATCAGCAAAAGGGAGGTCAAACATGAGGAAACAATCATTCAAGGCATGCGGCGCGGCACTGGCCGGAATCGTCATGGCGGCGGGGCTGCTCACAGGCTGCGGCACTGGCGGGGGGACAAATGAAACCAGTCAGCCGGCACAGGGATCCGGTACGTCCCAGGCGGATGCAGCCGGGGATTCGGCACAGGAGAGCGGCGCGGAAGGGACGGATACGGAGGACGGCGGCCAGGAGGGAGAGCTGATTCCCATCTCCTTCGCCAGGACTACTGACGCCTCTATCGAGTCCAACATCTTCGCCCAGATTGATGCCAGCTGGGAGGACAATCTCTGGAACGACCTGTACGCGGACGAGGTGGGCGTGCAGGTGGTCTACAAATGGGTGGCCACGGACGGCGACCAGGGGAAGCAGAAGCTCAACGGCGCCATTGCCTCGGGAGACATCCCGGACGTGTGCCAGGTGGACAAGACTACCATGAAGCAGATGGCCGACGCGGGGCTGATTGTGGACATCGCGCCCTATTTTGAGCAGTATGCCAGTGACAGGCTCAAGAAACTGATTGAGGACGCAGGCCCGCAATGTATCGAAGCCGCTACCTTTGACGGCGTGCAGTACGGCTTCCCTTTCGTGGACTGCGACATAGAGACAGCCGACATGCTGTGGATTAGGCAGGACTGGCTGGACAAAGCAAATCTGGAAGCACCGAAATCCATCGATGAGCTGGAGGCTGTGATGAAAGCTTTCGGGGACATCGCCGGTGACGGAGCGGTGGGCATGCGGATCGGCAATACAGCTAACATTCCCGGATTCTTCCATGGCTACGGCGTATATCCCGGCTACTGGACAGTGGCGGAGGACGGAAGGCTCCAGTACGACAAGGCCACCGCGGACATGAAGGAGCCCCTGGCAAAGCTGGCCCAGTGGTACCAGGAGGGCCTGTTGGACAAGGAGTTCTACGTAAAGGATGACGCAGCTTCCATCGAGCCCCTGGTGGCAGGGAAATGCGGCGTGGTGTACGCATGGCATGCCTATGGGCTGTACCCTTTGCAGGACAGCGCTTCCGCAGATCCGGAGGCGGACTGGAGGCCCTTCTCCATCATTCCCTCCGCTGAGGGCGCTGTGGTGGAGCCGGGCATCCGGATGGCCACCAGCAGCTGGTATGTAGTCAGCGCCAAGTGCGAGCATCCTGAGAAGTTCATCGAGATGCTGAACCTGTACTGCGAGAAGAGCTTTGGCGACGACACCGCCGAATATGCCAAGTACATCAATCCCGGCGGGGACATGGAAGGGCTCTGGAGACTGTCTCCCGTGTCCCTGAACACGCCCAACAAGAACCAGATTACCACAGGAAAGGTGATTGCCGCCATGGCGGACGGCTCCACCGAGAGCATGAACGGCGAAGAGACCAATATGTACAATTACTGCAAGGCTAACCTGGACGGGGACAGGAGCCTGTGGGGCTGGAACATCGAATTCAACGAGGGAGGCTCCCAGACTGTACTTATTGGCTATCAGGAGGCGGGCAATCTGGTCTATGACGAGTTCTACGGTGCGCCCACGGACACCATGACCAGCAAATCCGGCACCCTGGAGGCTATGCTGGACGAAGCCATCGTGAGAATCATCTCCGGGCAGATGAGCGTAGATGAATACGACTCTGTCATCGAAAGCTGGAAGGCTGCGGGCGGAGAGCAGATCATCCAGGAAGTGAACGACTGGTATCAGACCAGGTAAACAGGAGCATATATATTTTTGAAGCCTGCGGGGCTACAGGCCTTTGACAAAGGGATGCGGCGTGAAGTCCGAAAGGATTGAATGCCGCATTCTTTTGTGCGCAGAACCGCAGGCAAGGGCGCGCCGCGCCCGGAGAGGAGTGAACATAGATGAAGAAAAAGGGCTATAAAAGGAAATACAACGCCGCCATGTTCCGGCGGGAGCTGCCGCTGCATTTCATGATTCTGCCCGGGCTGGCATTGGTGCTGCTGTTCAGCTATGTGCCCATGGGAGGGCTGGTGATGGCTTTCCAGGATTTCATTCCCAGCAAGGGGCTGTTCGGGGACCAGAAATGGTGCGGGCTGGAGAACTTCCGCTTCGTATTCAGCCTGCCGGGCTTCAACAGGGCCTTGCAGAATACCATCATCATCGCGTTCTGGAAGATTGTGCTGGGGCTGCTGGTGCCGATTGTGTTCGCATTGCTTTTGAACGAAATCCGGTCCGTGAGGGTGAGCAAGTTCGTACAGACCATCTGCTACCTCCCCTATTTCATGTCCTGGGTCATCTTGGGGGGCATCCTGGTGGACGTGCTCTCCACTGGCGGCATCGTCAACCAGGCCCTGAACAGCCTGGGGCTGGACAGCATATTCTTCCTGGGGGACAACCGGTACTTCCGTACTACGGCCATATGGTCGGATATCTGGAAGAATTTCGGGTACGGCGCCATCGTCTACCTGGCGGCCATCCTGGGGATAGACACGGAGCTGTACGAGGCGGCCAGAATCGATGGAGCAGGCAGATGGCAGCAGACCTGGCATGTGACCCTGCCCGGCATGCGGATGATCATCGTGCTGATGCTGGTGATGAGCCTGGGTAATGTGCTGAACGCTGGCTTTGACCAGATATTCAACCTCTACAGCCCGGCGGTCTACGAGAGCGGCGACATCATCGACACCTTCGTGTACCGGATGGGCGTCATCGATGCCCAGTACGGCCCTGCCACGGCGGTGGGCATGTTCAAGTCGGTGGTCTCCACGATCTTCATTTCGGTATCTTATTTCCTGGCATATAAGTTTGCGGATTACCGCATTTTCTAAGGAGGACGGCATGCAGAAAAAAACAGTTAGCAGGATTGTATTTGAAATCATCAACTATTGTATCATGTTTTTGCTGACGGCGGTATGCCTGCTGCCGGTAATCCATGTGCTGGCCCTGTCCTTTTCCAGCAATACGGCTGCTGCCGCCGGGCTGGTGAAGCTTTTGCCCGTGGAGTTCACCACCTATTCCTATCAGTATGTGGCGGGCAGAAAGGAGTTCTGGAATGCGGTGCTGCGTTCCCTGCAGCGGGTAGGAATCGGGGTGCCCCTGTCCATGCTCCTGACCATCCTGATTGCCTATCCTTTGTCCAAGGAAGCGGACAGGTTCCGGTTCCGGACAGTGTATGTGTGGTTATTCTTCTTCACTATGCTGTTCTCAGGCGGCCTGATTCCGGGCTATATCCTGATTCAGAACCTGAAGATGATGGACAGTATCTGGGCACTGATCCTGCCCATTGCCGTGTCCGTGTACAATGTGGTGCTGATGCTGAATTTCTTCCGGGGGATTCCCAGGGAACTGGAGGAGGCGGCCCAGATTGACGGGGCGGGGCATCTCCAGACTTGCTTCCGGATTTATGTGCCCTGCGCCCTGCCCAGCATCGCCACCATTTCCCTGTTCACCTTTGTGGGCCACTGGAACAGCTGGTTTGACGGGCTTCTATTCTCCAATTTCTCCCAGAACTACCCGCTGGCCTCCTATCTGCAGACCGTGGTGGTGAAGCGGGATATGGCGCTGATTGGGGCGGGAGACCTGCAGGCCCTCCAGAACATTTCCGACAGGACTGTCAGATGCGCCCAGATTTTCATGGGCATGCTGCCCGTGCTGGTGGTATACCCGTTCGTGCAGAAATATTTCGTGAAGGGAATCGTGGTTGGCTCCGTGAAGGGGTAAGGATAGAGTGACTTTACCCTTTAGCGCTTTCTCGCAGCGACTTTAAATAGGAGAAAAAAGAAATGAAGCTGATAGATTTAATGACACAATATACGAAAAATCCATTGGGACTGGAAGACTCTCATCCTGTCTTCTCCTGGAGATGGGAGGTGGACGAGGGGGAGGTTAGCCGGTTCCAGAGCGCCTGGAGGATTCAGGCAGCGGGCAGCCTGGAGGCCCTGGAGAGAGGGAAGGCCGATGCCTGGGATTCCGGAAAGGTTTCCGGAGAAAGGCCCTTCGGCATACGCTACGGCGGCAGGAGGCCGGAAAGCAGGGAGCGGATCTACTGGCGCGTCATGGCCTGGGACGATTGCGGGCAGCAGACGGACTGGAGCGAGGCGGCCTGGTTCGAGATGGGGCTATTGGAGGAGACGGACTGGGAGGCCCGGTGGATCGGTAGGCACAAAGAGGAGGACGCGACGCCGCTGTTCCGGAAGTCCTTCCATGTAAAAGAAGGGGAAATAAAGAAAGCGCGCCTCTATGGCTGCGGCCTGGGGCTGGCGGATGTATTCCTCAACGGTGAGAAGACAGACCGGGATTACTACGAACCATGGGATTCTGATTATCGAAAAACCGTCTATTATAAGACATGGAGCCTGGACGGGAAGCTGCGCCCGGGGGAGAACGTGCTGGGCTTCTGGCTGGGGAACGGCCAATACCGGAATTATGAGGAGGTCTATACGCTGCCCGCCCGCTACCAGAAGACCGACGGCTGGCGGGAGAAGGACTCCGGATTCTACGGGGACGCCAAGGGAATCTTCCAGCTGGAGATCTGGTACGGGGACGGCAGCGTCCAGAGGATCGTGACGGATGAAAGCTGGCAGTATGCGGCAGGCCCTCTGGTATTCTCCAACTGGTACGGCGGGGAGGACTATGACGGGCGCCTGGAGATAGACGGCTGGTGCGAGCCGGGCTGTTCCTATGGAAACTGGCAGCATGCTGTGGAAAAGCAGCCGCCCGCCGGAAGACTGACGGCCAGGAACACGCCGCCTATCGGCATCGTGGAGGAGCTGGTGCCAATAGCTGTCTGGCAGATTGGAAGTGGCCGTTATATCGTAGATATGGGAAAGAACAGCGCGGGCTTTGAGAAGCTGATTCTGCGGGATACCACGCCGGATATGGCCGGGCGGAAAATCGTCATATACCCGGCGGAGACCCTGGGAGAGGACGGAGGCGTAGATCAGTACAGCTGTACCCAGGGGGATCCCGGGACAATCTGCAACACCTATTGGATCAGGGGAAAGGGGGCGGAGGAATGGCAGCCCAGATTCTGCTACCATGGCTTCCGCTACCTGGAGGTGGAGGGCTTCCCCGGCGTGCCGGACAGGGACAGTTTTCGAGGGTATCGCCTTCGGGTCCTGAATGAGCAGACCGGCAGCTTCGAGAGCTCGGATAAAGTCCTCTCCGCTATTGACAGAATCACCACGCGTTCGATAGAGTGTAATATGATGAGCGTCTTCACGGACTGCCCACAGATTGAGAAGCTGGGGTGGCTGGAGACCACGAACCTGATGTTCTTCTCCATGTCCCAGAGCTATGACATCAGGGCATGGATGGGCAAAATCCTGCGGGACATCCTGGATTCCCAGTATGCAAACGGCTATATCCCCGCTATCGCGCCGGAGTTCCAGAGGATCAGCGAGCTGGCCCACGACCCCAACTGGAGCGGCGTCTGCGCCCTGATGCCATGGGACTACTATGAGGCTTACGGGGATACCGGATTGCTGGAAGAGGCATATCCCGCCATGAAGCGGTATGTGTCTTACCTGGAGGAGGAGACCAGGCCGGACAAGTATATTTTATACCACATCCAGATGGGCGACTGGGGCGCTTTCGACACTACAACGCCCAGGGAGCTGGTGGGGAGCTGTGCATTCTACAATATCGTGGATGTCACTGCCCGGACGGCCGTGCTGTTGGGGAAGCCCAAAGAAGCGGAAGAGTACAGGAATTTGGCAGAAAAAATTCGGCATTCCGTCAATAAGCGATTCTATCACCCGGAAACGGGCGTCTACGGATCCGGCAGCGAGGCAAGCTTCGCCTGCCCTCTGTACGCGGGGGTGGTGGAGGAGCAGAATATTCCCCGGACGGTGGAGCTTCTGGTGGAGGAGGTGCACCGGAAAGGCGACCATCTGTCCACAGGGGAGGTGGGGCTGAAGCAGCTATTCACGGCGCTGGCCCGATACGGCAGGAGCGATGTGGTGCACCGGATCGTCACCAACCGCACCCAGCCCAGCTACTGGTATTTTGTAGACCAGGGAGCCACTACCCTGCCGGAATACTGGGATATGGAACGGTCTCAGAACCATGCCATGATGGGCCATGTAAAGGAGTGGCTTGCCAGGTATCTGACGGGAATCGATTTCACGGAGCCGGGCTACCGCAGAATCCGGATACGGCCCTGCCTGCCGGAGGGAGTGGAGGATGCGCGGGCCACGGTGCCCAGTCCCTACGGACAGATTTCCTTCGCCTGGAAGAAAGGGAAAGGGGGTGTCGTCTGTGAGCTGGAGGTTCCTTTCGGTACCCAGGCACAGGTGTGGCTTCCAGCAGAAGGGGAGCAGGAGCTGACGGTGAACGGTCAGCGAAAGGCAGATGCCCGCATGGCAGGGGAGGGCCTCCTGGACGTGGGGACATTTTCCCGGGGCAGATACAGCATCCTGCTGAAAAAGGCCAGGCCGTGAAAGCGCCAGGAACCGGGCTGTGCCTGTAACGGCATTTAAGGCGGATTATGGGGCGGAACCGGCATTGGCGCGTCAGGCCGGGCCGATGTCCGGAATGCCCGCCCCAGACGAAATCGTGTCTGGGAGATTGCGTGGACGCAGAATTCAGGAGGATTCAAGCTATGGAAGAGACAACCGTTGAAAAGCGCTATGCATTGAGCCCTGCCGAGCAGCAGTACAAGATTCTGTTCCAGGCCGCACCCTGCTGGTATGATGCGGAGAGATACAGATACCATACCTGGCAGGAATTCAACGAAATATACCAGCAGGGCATCCGGGGGGTATCCAGGTGCCGGAAGCCCCGCCCTCGGATATGCAGGAGGAGCTGTCGGAAAGCTATATCATGGAGGGAGCGGACGTGAACGTCTTCCT
Organism: uncultured Acetatifactor sp.; assembly: GCA_910585615.1. Classification (GTDB taxonomy): domain Bacteria; phylum Bacillota; class Clostridia; order Lachnospirales; family Lachnospiraceae; genus Acetatifactor. The sequence goes on along the minus strand of CAJUFO010000019.1, from coordinate 51,300 downwards.
GAATGCCAGATACTGTCCGCCCTTCTGGCATCATCTGAAATTCATCAAGATAACCTGCGTACTGAACGGGGAATGCTTCTTTTACGCAAAGAACGGCGGTCGGCAGACGCTGACAGCGGGGAACTTCATCATCGTGCCGCCGGATGTGGAGCAGACCATTTTCTCCTTTCATGATGATGATGCCGTAGTCAATATCGTCATCCGAATCAGCACCTTTGAGAATGCCTTTTCTACGCTGTTGACAGAGTCGGAGGTGCTGTCCCGGTTTTTCTGGAAAGTGCTGTACGGCAGGGATGAGAGCAGCGTGATATGGTTCCGCTGTGCCCCGGATAAGCGGCTGAAGCGCTATGTGCTGGACATGTTCGAGGCCCTGGAGAGGAGGCTCCCCAGCAGCAATTTCCTGCTGGTAAGCCATACCATGGCCTTTCTGGCCTATGCCCTGAGCTATTATCAAGACAGGATGGTATCCCTGAAGCAGGGCAGGATGGCCGGCGACAAGCTGCCCATCATCATCCGCTATATCCGAGAGAACTACAGTACCATCACCCTCTCTTCCCTGGCGGAGCATTTCCATAAAAGCGAAAGCTATCTCTCCCGGTATATCAAAAGGGAGACAGGACATTCGCTGACCTTTCTGCTGCGGGAGTTCCGGATGAAGCAGTCGGGCGTCATGCTGCGCAACTCCGGGCTCAGCGTGGAGGAAATCATGCTGCACACGGGATATACGGACATCAGCTATTTCTACAAGACGTTCAAGAAATACTACGAGATGACTCCCATGGCCTACCGCAGCCAGGCGAAAATCATTAATCTCTGACCTTTCCCTGACTGCGCCGAACTTTCCGCCACCCTTTATTCCTTTTCATACGTCACCCGGCAGGACTTCCGGAAGCAGGCCAGGCCGTACTTATGGATTGTCTCCATGCCCTCGCTCCGCAGCAGCTCGGTATATTCATGGGTCTCGATCTGCTCCATGGCCTCCCGGCAGGCCGCGTCAAAGGCGCCTTTCTCAGCGTACTTCACCTCGATGACGCATCCGATCCTTTCGCGGGGAACCATGAGGAGGATGTCGGAGTAGCCCGTGCCGGACTCGGACTTTACGATCCAGCTTCCCTCCGCCCTCAGCAGGCCCAGGAACATGCCATGGTAGAAGTTCTCCTTCTTGGCTTTCCTCATCGCTGTGTCCCGGATGCTGATGGACTCTGAAAGGAACGCGCCGAACAGCTCCTGCACGGCCTCTGCATCGCCTCCTTTGACCGCAGCGCAGAACCGCTCCCACCGCTCGTGATCGCCCGTCACCTGTTTGCTATAAAAAGAAATCAACCTCCAGTCCAGCTCCCCGCAAAAACGACGGGCGGAAGGTAATCCTCCCGCCCGTCGCATCATAGGAAAGTCCTTCACAGGAGCAACGCTCCAAGCAGCCCTGTTCTGCGGCGCTTCCTACTTATACTCCTTCATATAATCCCCATGTGCCTCAATCAGATCGTCGCACATGGCCACGATCTCATCCAGGGAAAGCTCCGCCGCGGTGTGGGGGTCCAGCATGGCGGCCTGGTAGATGGCCTCTCTTTTCTTCGTGACGGCAGCCTCGATGGTCATCAGTTGGGTATTGATATTGGTCATGTTCATGGCGGCCAGCTGCACCGGCAGGCGTCCCACCTTGCAGGGATGCACGCCCATGTTGTCGATCAGGCAGGGCACCTCCACGCAGGCGTCCGCGGGCAGGTTGGAAATCAGCCCCTCGTTGAGCACATTGCCGCCAATCTTGTAGGGAACGCCGGTGACCACGGCCTCCATGATGTAGGAAGCGTACTCTCTGGTGCGGTCATGGGTGACCTTGCCGTCGGCCAGGATGTCGTTCTTTTCCTTCTCCCAGCCCGCAATCTGGTTCACGCAGCGGCGGGGATACTCGTCCAGAGGGATGTTGAATTTGTCGATCAGCTCCGGGCAGCGGCTCTTGATGAACCAGGGATTGTACTCCGCGTTGTGCTCACTGGATTCCGTGCAGTAGTATCCCAGACGGCGTATGTACTCGTAGCGCACCATGTCCGTGTGCTTCTCCGTGCCGTTCTTCTCCGCGGCGCGCCGCTTGATTTCCGGATACAGGTCGTTGCCGTCCTTGTCGTAGATCTCCAGCAGCCACGCCATATGGTTGATGCCCGCGATGAGCTCCTTTCGGCCCTCCAGCTTGTCCTCCATGCCCAGGCCCTTCAGGAGCCCTTCGGAGCAGACCTGGACGCTGTGGCAGAGGCCTACGGTCTTGATATTGGTGTAGCGCTGCATATAGCCGGAGAGCATGGCCATGGGGTTGGTGTAATTGAGGAACAAGGCGTTCGGGCACACCTCCTCCATATCCTCCGCAAAATCCCGCAGCACAGGGATGGTGCGCAGGGCCCGCATGATGCCGCCTATCCCCAGGGTGTCGCCGATGGTCTGGCGCAGGCCGTACTTCTTGGGAATCTCGAAGTCCGTGACCGTGCAGGGCTCATAGAGGCCTACCTGGATGGCGTCCACCACGAAGTCCGCCCCCCGCAGGGCCTCCTTGCGGTTCTCCACGCCCAGGTAGGTGCGTATCGTGGCGCGGCCCTCATTGGTGTTTTTGTTGATTGCGCTCAGGATGATCTCCGACTCCTCCAGGCGCTTGGGGTCGATGTCGTAAAGCGCGATGTCGCTGTCTCGCAGGGCGGGCGTGCACATGCAGTCCCCCAGCACGTTCCTGGCAAACACGGTGCTGCCAGCTCCCATGAATGTGATTTTAGGCATTTTTCGCTCCTTTCGCCGCGGCGGGGCGGCTATTCGTAAAATTTTTTCATTATACCTGATATCATATCGCCTTTTGGGAAAGCGCGATAGGGATTATGTTTCGAGAAATTGTATAAATGTTGCAGGCGCCTTGCGAAAGAGATTGCAATCGGGGACGGGGCGGGCTATACTGGAAGGGAACCGTGCAGACATGGAGGCTCGGGCACGAAACGGCGGGGAGGCAGCGCCAAAAGGCGGCGGGCGGCCAGGCAGCAGATGGCGGGGAAGCGGCGACAAAAGGCGGCAGGCGGAGATGCCGGCAGCCGGACGGAGACAGGAGGATGTCTATGGCAGAGTTGAAAGAATATTACCGGGAAATCAAGTCCGGCGATGCGCTGGCCTTCTACTTCTGCGGCTGGGAGAAGTGCAGGCCGGGGCATTCCTTCGGGCCGGCGGTGCGCCCCCATTTCCTGTTCCACCTGATTCTGTCGGGCAAGGGGCATTACGACAGGGCGGGAGAGCGGTACGAGATAGGCCCGGGGCAGGGCTTCCTGATCCTGCCGGGGGAGTCCACCTGCTACCAGGCAGACCAGGAGGATCCCTGGGAATACTGCTGGATCGGCTTCGGGGGCAGGTCGGCGGCGGGTATCCTGCGGGAATGCGGCCTGGGGAAAGAGACGCCCATCTACCGGGACAGGAGCGGCGGGCGGCTGCGCAGGGAGATGATGCAGCTTGTGGATTCCTTCGGCCACGGCGACGTGAACAGCTATATGCTGCTGGGCAGGCTCTATCTGGCATTGTCCTATATGATGCCGAAGCAGCCCACCGGGGGCACGGTGGCCCAGGACTATGCGAACCGTGCCCTGGACTTCATCCATAACAACTTCGGCTATGAGATCGGCGTGGCGGAGATTGCCCGGACGGTGGGGATAGACCGCACGTACCTGTACCGCATCTTCAGACAGCAGGTGGGGGAGTCCCCCAAGCGGTACCTGACGGCCTTCCGCCTGCGCATGGCAGCGGGGATGCTGGAGGAGACCAGCCTGCCCGTGACGGAGGTGGCGCTGTCCTGCGGCTTCAAGGAGGCGTCCCTGTTCGACAGGCAGTTCCGGGGGACTTACGGCTGTACGCCGCTGCAGTACCGGAACAAGGCGAAAAACGGAATGTGCAAGAGGATATAAAGGAGTGTGCCATGCTTCGGCTATCGGCACCAGCTCCAACAGCCTTGCAGGGAAGTTCATCCGGGAGGGGAGCCCGGATGTGAAGATGGTCATGGAGAATCTGCTGGAGGGCGGGAGGCTCCATACGAAGATAGACGAGCAGATTGTATTCAGCCAGCTTGACCAGGACGAGAACGCCATCTGGAGCCGGCTGGTGGCCAGCGGCTACCTGAAGGTGGAAAACTACATGATAGAGGACGGGGAGGAGAACTATGAACTGTCCCTGACCAACAAGGAAGTCCGCCTCAACAATTTTCTAAAGGCGCTGCTGCAGGGGGACGAGGAGGCCATGAACGCGTATATGAACCGGGTGTCCATGGCGGTCTTCAGTTACTTTGACACAGGAAGCGAGTCATCGGAGGCCTCAGAGCCGGAGCGCTTCTATGATAGAATCGAAGAGATGATTCTATCATCAAAGTTCTGCCACGGCTTCGCCCTGGGCCTGATGGTGGAGCTGGCGGGCAGATATACAATCACCTCCAACCGCGAGAGCAGATTTGGACGCTACGATGTTATACTGCATAACGCCAGAATTTACCGTACTACACTGGTTAAACGCATATGGCTGGCGTTATGCAGTCGGGTTGCTCGGAAATTATAACCGTTAAGCAGTATATATTGGAGCCGCTGAACCGGGAGGACGGCGTTTATCCTGGAATTCAAGATGCACAATCCGAGGAAAAAGGGCGAGAAGACCCTGGAGGACACGGTACAGGCAGCCCTGCGGCAGACTGAGGAGAAGCAGTATGCCGCGGGCCTCCTGGCAAAGGGAATCCCCGAGGACAAAATCCGCAGATACGGTTTTGCCTTTGCGGGGAAGAAGGTTCTGATCGGCTGAGGGAACAGGCGGACTGTCCGCGGCTGCTTTCGAATGTTCGATATGACATATTTGCTATGTCTGTTCTACACTGAAACCAATATAAAATTATAGTAAATTTGAATAGAAAACAGGAAAAAAGCATAAATGCCACAAAAAAGGCTTGAAAAAGAGCATGGATATGCTATAATAAAACGAAAAATATTATAACAAACAATACAAAATAATACAGAGGAGGTTGCTATGGCAGGGATTGTTGAAAAATTCATAAAGCTAAAGACATCCATCGGTGGGAACCGGGAGAAGACAGGGTACGAGGATACCTTCGGCATGCCCAAAGAAGAGCAGGCGCACATCACGCGTCCCAACAAGGCCAACAACAGGATTGTCAGCGAACTGGAGTTCGCCCTGCATGTCTCCCAGGAGGACGGCGGGCGCTATGACGGCGTGCTGGAGCAGGCGCTGGATTTCCTGCTGGGGAAGATGGACGCACAGGGCGTGCTGACCAATCAGGACTGCGAGGCGGCGGAGGGGATCCTGTCGCCCATGGCGGAGGAGGCCAAGAGCTACAAGCTCATCCTGGCCGCCCATGCCCATATCGACATGAACTGGATGTGGAGCTTCAACGAGACCGTGGCGGTGACCCTGGCCACTTTCCGCTCCATCCTGAACATCATGGACCAGTACCCGGAGTTCAAGTACTCTCAGTCCCAGGGCGCGGTGTACAAAATCGTGGAGGAGTACGATCCGGAGCTCATGGAGGAGATCAAGGCCAGGATCGCGCAGGGGCGCTGGGAAGTCACCGCCTCCGCCTGGGTGGAGACGGACAAGAACATGCCCACCGGCGAGTCCCTGCTGCGCCATATCCAGTACACCAAGGAGTACATGGAAAAGGTATGGGGGGCCCGTGACCTGGAGGTGGATTTCTCTCCGGACACCTTCGGCCACAGCGCCAACGTGCCGGAGATCGACCGTTTCGGCGAGGTGAAATATTATTACCACTGCCGGGGGAACGGCGGGGAGGAGATCCTCTACCGCTACAAGGCGCCCTCGGGAAAGGAGGTCCTGGCCTACAGGGAGCCCAACTGGTACAACGGCGCGGTGACGCCCCATATGGCGGCGGGGCTTCCGGAGCTTGCCAGGCGCTGCTGCGGGCTGCGCACGGGCCTGGCGGTGTACGGCGTGGGAGACCATGGCGGCGGCCCCACCAGAAGGGACGTGGAGCGGGCCCTGGAGATGATGGAGTGGCCCATCTACCCTGAGATAGTGTTCGGCACCTTCCGGGAGTTCTTCAAGGAGGCGGAGAGCGTCTGGGAGAAGCTGCCCGTGGTGGAGCGGGAGCTGAACTATTTCGCCCCCGGCTGCTATACCACCCAGAGCCGGATCAAGAGGGGGAACCGTAGGCTGGAGGCATCCCTGCTGGACGCGGAGGCCATGTCCGCCCTGGCGGGAAAGCTCACGGGCTTCAGATTCGCCAAGGAGAAGATGGAGAACGCCTGGCGGGACGTGCTGTTCACCCATTTCCATGACATCCTCACCGGCTCCTGCGTACAGGATTCCAGGGAGCACGCCATGGGGCTGTTCCAGACCTCCATGGCCACGGCCAACACCCAGATCCAGAACGCCATGGGCGCCATCGCCCGCAGGATCGACACGTCTTCCATCAAAGTGGATGTGGATCCCTATTACAGCCAGTCCGAGGGCGCGGGAGCGGGCTACGGCATCGAGAACTTCGTGGGCGTGCCCAGCACCGAGCGTGGCAGCGGGCGAACCAGGATTTTCCATGTCTTCAACACCCTGGCCTGGGAGCGCACCCAGGTGGCGGAGCTCACCGTCTGGGACTGGACCGGGGATATGCGCAGGCTCCATGTGACGGACTGTGGGGGGAAGGAGATCGGGTTCCAGCTGGTGGATAAGCAGATGCAGCAATACTGGGACCATAAATACATCCGCGTGCTGGTGGACGTGACGGTGCCTGCCATTGGGTATACCACGGTGGTGCTCTCCGAGAAGGAGCCGGAGACCTATCCGGTCTATCTGCAGGAGACAGAGCATGTGGCCGGAATGTTTGACGATTACACACTTGAAAACGAACGGATAGCCGTTACAATTTCCGCCGTCTCCGGCCGTGTCACATCCCTGCGCCGCAAGGACACCGGCGCGGAGATGGTGGGAGCGGAGGAAGGCGCGGGCTTCACCTTCATCGAGACGGAGACCGCTACCTCCAGCGCCTGGAACATCGGCAGATATATCCGCCAGATTCCCGTGGACCGCTGCATGCGGATAGAGAAGACGGCGGACGGCGGGGAGGGCTCTCTGCGCGGGAGCGTGAAAGCGACCTGGAAGGTGGCGGATTCCACCATAGAGGCGACCTACAGCCTGGACAGGCACCAGTCGGCGGTGCGGATGGACGTGAAGGTGGACTGGAACCAGGCGGGAAGCGACATCATCCCGGTCCTGGATTACCGCATCCCCCTGGCTTACGAGCCGGTGGACTATCAGTACGACATCCCGGCGGGCTATATCCGCAGGAGCGCCCTGAACAACGATGTGCCCGGCCTGCAGTACGGCCTGGCCAGGCAGGGAGAAGGCCCCTGCGCGATTTTGGTCAGCGACAGCAAATACGGCTACAGGGCGGCAAAGCGGCAGCTGGGGCTGACCCTGATCAACAGCTCCACCAGCCCGGATCCCTATCCGGAACGCGGCATCCACAGCATCACCCTGTGGCTGGGCGCCTGCGGCCCGGATGCGAAAGAGGCGGAGCAGATGGCCACGGCCTGCAACCACGGCCTCTTCTACCAGCCCTCCAACTCCCACCCCGGGACGCTGCCTATGGAGAGCAGCCTGCTCGGGGCCAGGACAGAGAGCGGCGTGATTTCCGCCGTGCTGCCCGGGGAGGATGGGAAAATCCTGGTCCGCGCCTACGGGACGGCGGCGGAGAAGGAGGAGATTGCCCTGCGCTTCGCGTCCGATGTGGCGGAGGCGAAAGCAGTGAATCTCTTCGGAAAGGAGCAGGGGGCGGGCGTGAAAGTCTCCGGAAACCAGCTCACCTTCCAGGTAGAACCCTATGCGCTGGCTGAAGTGGAAGTGGAGCTTGCCTGACCTCTTCCGCGCAGCCCCGGAGGCCCCGAGCCGTTCCGGCGGCTGCAGCCAGGCGCCATGGCGCTGTGGGACACAGACATAAAAAGAGAGGAAGCCTACGATGGAAAGGCTTCCTCTCTTTATTCCCGCGAGCAATGAGCCAAACGGCCGTGCTTGCACGGCCACTTGGCGAATGCCGCGAGGGTCAAATACCAAAGTGTCCGAAGGGCACTTTCTGCTCTGCAGCGTTGTAAGCTTGATGCCCCGTTGCTTGCCGCGGGGTATTTGATTATGCCGCCCAAAACGGCGCGCCCGGAGCGAAGGATCCGGCCCGCTCAGAACACCACCGAAGCGGTGGAGCGATAGACCTCCAGGGAGGGCGTGAGGACCTTGTGGTAGACACCCATATCGTTCTGCTCCAGGCGCTTGCGCAGCAGCAGCCCCGCCTCCTGGCCCATCAGGCGCTCGGACTGGTCGATATGGGTATAAAAGTCAGGGTTCCTGATTTTGCTCATGGGCGAGTCGAAGGAAATCAAAGACACGTCCTTGGGAATGTCCAGCTTCAGGGAAGCGCACAGCTCGTCCAGATAGACGCAGGTATTGCACTCGGTGGCGATGAAGGCGGTGACCTTCTCATCCCTGACCAGGCGGCTTACCAGCTCCAGGTAGTAGGCGTCGTCATGGGCGTAGCCCACCTGCTCCACAATATGAATGGCGCTTTCCGGCATGTTCAGGCTCTCGGCGGTGTTCAGGACGCCGTCCAGCCGGCGCTTCACGGAGAAAGTGTTCCGGTTGGAGGAGGTGAGGAATGCGATGCGCTGGTGCCCCAGCTCGTACAGATGCCTGACGCACAGTTCCCCGGCCTTCTGGTTGTCCGCGATGACATAGCTGGTGTTCAGCCGGGGCAGATAGCGGTCCATGAGCACCAGCGGGTATTTCTGCAGATTCATCCACAGCAGCTCATTGCTGAAGAAGGGCTGGTCCTGGGGGAACAGGATGATGCCGGAGATGTCCGTCTCCATGCAGCGCTTCAGCAGATAGTTCTCCATCTGGGGATTCTGGCTCTGGAAGATATGGCAGATATATTCGTTCCGCGGGAAAGCCGACAGGACGCCGTTCATCATGGACATGGAGAACAAATCCGTGACCGTGGGCATGATGCAGGCGATTTCCGGCAGATGGTCAATGCTCTGGGCCAGCTCCTCCGGCAGCTTGGTCTCATTGGTCAGGGGCGGGGCCTCCTGGAGCCTGGACACAAAGCTCCCCTTGTTGGGGAAGCGCTCTATCACCCCTTCGCTCTTCAGCTCGCTCAGCGCCTTGGAGACCGTGATGCGGCTCACCTGGTAATGGTCCATGAGCTGGTATTCCGTGGGCAGCCTGTCTCCGGGAGACAGGAGATTGGTCTTAATCTGGTGCAGGATGTCTTCCTTGATTCTCTGGTACATGGGCTGGTTCATGAGATTCGCCATAGCGAGGCCCTCCTTTCTCGGTCCCCAATGGAATGTTTTTCTTCTAACTATACTCCATTGCTATGACTTATGTCAAGTCAAATAATTTGCTATGTTTGCTATATGAAAAATGCCATAAACGCAATCCTGAAAACTGTAAAATATAACTAAAAATGGTTTGCGGCAGAAAAAACATGTTGCGTCCTGTACAGCGATGTGCTATGATTGAGCAAGAAAGACATGACAAATAACAAAATAGAAAATGCAAAGCCATGTCAAACAATGCATATAATGTCATGTCAAAGCCAGGCCTCAAAACCGGGCCTACATAAAAGAATGAGGAAAGGGATGGTGTGCGTATGGCAGGGAAGACGGCAAGGGCTGTATTGAGTCCGGAACAGAAAGCCTATAACAGGAAAAGGCTTTGGGTGGAGATTAAGAAGCACCGATTATTGTATGTGTTCATGCTGCCCTGTTTGCTTTCGTTGATTGTGTTCTCTTACATACCGATGGGAGGCATCGTGCTGGCCTTCAAGAACTATCGGTTCGATTTGGGCATCTACGGCAGCGAGTGGGCGGGGCTGAAGCATTTCAAAGCTTTCATGACATCCCCGGAGTTCTGGATCACCACCCGCAATACAATAGTGATTAGTATCATGAAGATTATCATCTGTTTCCCGGCCCCCATCATACTGGCCTTGCTGCTGAATGAGGTGCGGGCGAAGAAGTATAAGAGCGTCATACAGACCATGAGCTATCTGCCCAACTTCGTATCCTGGGCCGTGGTGGTGACGATTCTGACGGCAATCTTCTCCCCCTACGGCGGTGTCTTCAACGATATCCGCAAGGCCATGGGCCTGGAGCCCATCTTCGTGCTGGGTGAGAAAGGGGCATTCTACCCGTTGGTCATCCTGACGGATATCTGGAAGAACGTGGGCTGGGGCTCCATCGTATACCTGTCCGCCATCACCGGCGTGGATCAGGGGCTCTATGAGGCGGCCACCATCGATGGCGCCAGCCGCTGGCAGTGCACCTGGCATGTGACCATCCCGGGTATCGCCACCACCATCGGCATCATGTTCATCATGAGGATGGGCGGCATCCTGGGCGCGGATATGGATCAGCTCCTGCTGCTGCAGCAGCCCGCCAACATGGAGCTTTCCCAGGTTCTGGACACCTACATCCTGCGGACAGGTATCCAGTACGGCAAGTTCGAGTACGCCACGGCCATAAGCCTTGTGCGCTCGGTAATCTCCCTGGGCTTTGTGGCGATGACGAACCATCTGACGAACAAGTACGCCGAAGTCGGTTTGTGGTAAAGGAGGAGGGCGAAGATGAGAGAGACCAGAGGTCAGAAGATATTCAAAGTATTCAATTATACATTCCTTGGGCTGCTGGGGCTGGCCACGTTCTACCCGTTCTGGTACGTGCTGGTGGCATCCCTGAACGAGGGCCGTGACTTCATGCGTGGCGGCGTATGGTTCTTCCCCAGAGTCCTCACCTGGGAGAACTACGCCAAGGCGTTCAACGACGACAGGATTGCCCCCTCCCTGCGGATTTCGGTGTCGGCTACCCTGATTGTGGTGGTGGGCAGCCTCCTGCTGACGGCGCTGGTGGCATACGCCCTGACGGTGAAGACCCTGCCGGGGAGGAACATATTCAGCTTTATCTGGTACTTTACCACCATATTCAGCGGCGGCCTGATTCCGTACTACCTGATGCTGAGAGACCTGAAGCTGACATCCAGCTTCTGGCTGTACATCATCCCCAGCCTGTTCAGCTTCACGAACTTCATACTGCTGCGGGCGAACTTCTCCGGGATACCCTATGAGCTGCGGGAATCGGCGCAGCTGGACGGGGCGGGAGAGTGGACCATACTGAGCAGGATCTACCTGCCCCTGTCCAAGCCGATTCTGGCCACCCTGGCGCTGTTCATCGGCGTGGGCAAATGGAACGACTGGTTCACCGCAGCTTACTATCAGAGCCAGGCAAAGCTCTACCCTGCGGCCACAGTGCTGCAGAGGCTCCTTGCGGAGGCTTCCGCGGGCAGCCAGGTCAAGGTGGGACAGGAGACGGCGGCCGCAGGCGGCATGACCACCTACACCTCCCAGTCCCTGCAGATGGCCTTCGTCATGATTCTGACGATGCCCATTGTAGTCGTATATCCTTTCCTGCAGAAGTATTATGTGAAAGGCGTCATGGTCGGTTCTGTAAAGGGATGATTCCATATCCCTTTACCCGAAATAGATGGTAGAAAACCAAAATAGAAGGAGGAAACAAGTTATGAAGAAAAAGGCAATGGCATTGCTGCTGACAGCGGCCATGGCTGCAAGCGTCCTCACCGGCTGCGGAAGCGGCGACGGCGGGAGCGGCAGCCAGGCTTCAGGCTCCCAGGGGGGGCAGGAGGACTCCGGCACAGCGGAGGAGTCTAAGGCTGATGGAGAGGAGGCCGCAGACGAGGGCCAGGAAGCCGGGGATGACGGCGAGTACTATGTGGACGAGGACGGGAACAAGTACAAGAAGTTCGACGACGTCCAGCTGAAGATGCTGATTTGCTGGAACGGCGGATTCAAGACCGCCGCTGACCAGTACAACAACGATGTGGCCAAGGCCATCCGCGACAAAATCGGCGTCACTGTAGAGTTCGAGGGCATCAACATGTCCGAGCTGGAGAAGCTGAATATGATGTTTGCCAGCGGAGATATGCCGGATATAATCAATGCGCCCTACTGGGGCGGCACCGATGGCGCCACCACCGTCATCAGGAAAGCCGGTAATGAAGGCCGTCTGATTGACATCAGCGGTATGGTGCCCAATTATCCCAATATTGCGGACGCATATGACATCGGTGTCATCAGCACCAAGTATCTGGAGAACGACATCGAAGAAGAGGGCGGCGCAAGGTATGTCCTGCCCACCGAGGTGGCCGGCAGTAAAGAGGATATCGCCCTGTGGTGCTACGGCGTGTTCGTGAGGGGCGATGTGCCTGAGGCTCTGGGTGTGGACGTCTCCACCATCAAGACCTCCGAGCAGCTCATGGATTTCATGAAGCAGGCCAGGGACTATGGCTTCAAGGACATCAACGGCAATGACTGTATCGTGGCTACCACCTATCACGATGGCTGGAGCTATAATGACTACGCTGCCAGCTTCGACGCGAAGAAGCTGACCAGCTACAGCAAGGGCGAGGACGGCAAAGTGACCCATGGCAATCTGTCGGAGAACTGGGTGAACAAGAACATGTTCATCTGGGAGCTGGTACATGAGGGCATCCTGGATAAAGAGTGCTTCACCCAGACCGATGACCGCGGCAAGGAGAAGGTGGGCAACGGCACCGCCCTGTTCTCCTGCGCACAGTACGGCATAACCGTGGACGCCACCAAGATGACCGGTCTGTACGATACCCATCCGGAGATGAGGTATATCCCTGTAGGGCCTTTGGACTACAGCGACGGCTCTGCCCGGACGCAGATTGAGTCCGAAGGAAGGAGTGGTTCTCCGGTTGTCTTCTTCCCTTCCACCTGCGCCAACATCGATGCTGCCCTGACCTGGATGGACTACCTGAACAGCAAGGAAGGCACAAAGCTGATCTGCTATGGCTTTGAGGGCGATACTTATGAGATGAACGACCAGGGCCAGCCCAGGATGAATGCCGACCTCACCAAGAGGTATGCCGAGAACGCTGAGGCTGTGAAGGAAGAACTGCGCGAGAGAGGCATCATGTACATGGCCAGCAGGACCTATGTAGCCAAGAAGAACAACCTGTGGTTCGGCGAGCCCGGCCCCTTCGAGGCGGACGCACTGGATCCCTATGTGGCTGACTATCGGAAGCAGAGGCCTGCGGAGATTCTGCCCGGCTACGCGATTGACGCTTTGGCTCCCGGCTTTGAGGGATACCAGGAGTTCTCTGAGTGGGCATTCGACGGCGAGAAGGAGAATGAATACAAAGAACGTGCATTTTTTGCCGACACCGAAGAGGAGGCAAGATCCATCCTGGAGGACTATCAGGAATACCTGAGGACCAACGACGGCGGCAAGATGCAGGAGTTCCTGGACTACATGACCGAGGTGTCCACCAGCAGGGACGACATTGTGTACTAAAAATCGTTCATAGACATTCATAGAAAAATACTTAATATTGAGGGGGTGCAGCTTAATAGATATATACGATTAAGATGCACCCTCTCACTTATGACAATGGAAGGCTCGCGAAGAGGAGAGCTTTTGCAAGGCTCTGCAGGGGGCGTTTCGCTTGCGGCCTGGGGGATGGCGGCAGGAGACGGGGATCGGGAAGCTGAAATCCATTTTATGATAGATGGAAAATGGGGAAAACACGGGCGTGAGATGGGGAGGATAGGATGAGGGGAGAAGAAAAGGCTTCACCGATGAAGAGGATCATGAGGCTGGTCTGGAAGAACTGGTATCTCTACATACCCAGCGTCCTGGCCACCATGGCGTACCTGATACTGGACATGGTGATGGGGAAGCTCACCGGGGAGACGCTGGACGCGGCCGCGGCGGTGGACGGAGCATTCTGGAACCGTCTGGCGTGGATGATCGCGGCACCCTTCCTGGCGGCGCCTTTCCACACCATATCCATGCTGACAAAATTCAGGATGTCGTCCAAGGTAGTCATGGAGCTGCGCGTCGCGGTGGGGAGAAAGGCCATGAGGCTCTCCATCCCCGCGCTGGAGGAGCAGAGGAGCGGGGACATCATGGCGCATCTGGGGAGTGAGCTGGGTACAGTATATGGGTTTGTGGGATACGGCCTTTCCATGATCGCCACCCTGTTCACCTCGGTGTTCGGCACCATGATCTTCATGTCTGTCATAGACATAAGAATGACCGTCCTGTTCATGGGCGCGTCCCTTCTGGTGCTGCCGGTGAGCCTGTGGATCTCCAGGCCTTTTAAGGACATGGAGGAGGCCCTGCGCACGAAGAACGGCCTGGCGCAGCAGGCAGCCAACGAGGGCCTGCAGGCAGCGGCGGTGGTGAAGTCCTTCCAGCTGGAGGGCTTCGTGGGCAGGAGGTTCCGGGAGGCCCTGGGAAAGTCGCTGGCAGTGGACCTGCGCATGCAGAAGGCCACGGCCGCCATGAACGGCACGGGGGTATTGCTGGGATACCTCCCCATGATGGCCATGCTGGCCTTCGGGGCGCTGCGGGTGTCCCAGGGGACGCTGACAGTGGGCATGCTGCTCTCCCTGACGGTGGTCAGCAAGCATTTCGTGACCTGGCTGACCCAGGTGCCGGACGTGTTCGGCTACATACAGAAGTGCAGCGGCGCCTGCACCAGGCTCTTCCGGTATCTGGACCTGCCCGAGGAGAGCGGCGGGACGCAGACGGAGCCGGTGGCGGAGGCACCCTTCGTGGAGTTTGAGGACGTGTCCTTTTCCTATCCGGAATCCCACCGGCTGATAGAGCATCTTGGCTTTTCCGTAAAGGAGGGGGAGACCGTGGCCCTTGTGGGGGCAAGCGGAAGCGGGAAGAGCACGGCCCTGAAGATAATCTGCGGCTTCCTGATGCCCGAGGAGGGACAGGTGCGCGTCAGGGGCCATGCCGTCGGCCGCTGGGCCCTTGGCCCCCTGCGGGATCAATTGGCCTATGTGACCCAGGACAGCTACCTGTTCCCGGGCAGTATCCGGGAGAACCTGCTGGCGGCCGACAACAAGGCGTCTATGGAACGGCTCCGGGAGACCTGCGCCCGGGCGGGCATCCTGGAATTCGTGGAGGGGCGGGGATGGGACGCGGCTGTGGGGGAGAAGGGAATCGCCCTCTCCGGCGGGGAGAGGCAGCGCATCAGCATAGCCAGGGCCATGCTGAAGGACGCCCCACTGCTTTTGCTGGACGAGCCCACCTCGGCGCTGGACGCGGAGGCGGAACGGGTGGTCCAGGAGAGCCTGGAGCAGCTGATGGAGGGGAAGACCGTGCTGGTGGTGGCGCACCGCCTGGCTACGATCCGCCATGCGGACCGCATCCTTGTACTGGAGGGCGGCAGGATCGTCTCCGCCGGCACCCATGAGGAGCTGCTGCGCTCCAGCGGATTGTACCGGGAGATGGTAGAGAAACAGCTGTACGGGGGGATTGGGGGATGAAGGAGAAAAGAGCGGGAGATAAGAGCGTAAAACGGCTGCTTGGGTATCTGGCTCCGTGGAAGACCCGGTATGGGGCGGGCCTCCTCGTCACGGCCCTGGATCCCTATATGAAATCGCTGCTGGTGGGCCTGTTCATCGGGGGAATGCTGGAATTCGCCCAGACCGGAAGCTTCGCGGGCGTGATGAAGGAAGCGGCGAAGTGGCTGCTGCTCATGGCGGCCTGGCTGCTGGCCGCGGCCATGGGCCAGTATGCCTTTGAGAGCGTGGGCCGCAGGGCGGCTGCGGAGCTGAAGAAAGATTTGTACCAGAGCATGATCCGTGCGCCCTACCGCGTGATCAGCGGACAGCACACCGGAGACCTGCTGTCCCGCCTGGACAGCGATGTGCAGAGCTGTCAGGAACTGTGGGGGAGGCTGTCCGGGGATATGGTCAGGACGGTCCTGTCCGTTGTGCTGGGATTCGCTACGGTCTGGAGCATACACTGGCTGATCGCGGTGGTGCTGTGCGGGGTGGGCGTGTTCATGATGGTCTTCAATTCCTTCATGACCCGGATCAACCGGAAACGGTACGAGGAGGAAGCGGCCCAGCAGGGAGAGACCATCTCCTATATGAGCGATCTGCTCGCCGGTTCCCAGCTGGTCCGCATCTACGGGGAAGACACGGGGCTGATGAAACGGTTTGAGGACAGCTGCAGGAGACTGTTCCGGGTATTTATGCGCTCCCTGAACGTGCGCGCGTGCTACTACGGCTTCAACCAGGTGAACGCGGGCCTGACGCTGGCAGGGAGCCTGGGGCTGGGGATGTTCCTTTACCATCAGGGCATCCTTTCCCTGGCCGCGCTGCCGCTATTGATTCAGATGGGCACCATGGTGGTGTCGCCCATCGCGGAGCTGGGCTGGATATGGGACGGCTGGAACGAGATGGTGCCCAGGATTCGCCGCGTCACGGAGCTTCTGGATCAGGAGAAAGAGGACATGGGCAGGGGAGAGGGAAGCGATGTATCCTTTGACCAGGGCGCGGCGATCCGGGCAGAGCATATGAGCTTCTTCTATGAGGAGGGAAGCCCGGCGCTGTCCCATGTGGACCTGGAGATCCCCATGGGGAGCACCTATGGCATCGTGGGGCACAGCGGGAGCGGCAAGAGCACCCTGCTGCGGCTCCTGATGGGGATGGAGGACTACCAGGGGAGCCTGCAGATCGGCGGCAGGGAGGTCAGGGACATGCCGTTGGCCGGGCTGCGGGGGCAGATTGCCTATGTGCCCCAGGAATGCCCGCTGTTCGACGGGAGCATCCTGGAGAACATCCGGCTGGGCAGGCCCTCCGCCAGCAAAGAGGAGGCGCTGGCGGCGGCAAGGGCCGCGGACGTGGAGGAGTTCGTCAGCGGGATGGAGCAGGGGTATGACACGTTGGTGGGGGAGAACGGGGTGAAGCTCTCCGGCGGCCAGCGCCAGCGGATCGCGATTGCCAGGGCCATGCTGAAGGACGCCCCGATCCTGCTGCTGGACGAGGTGACGGCAGCGCTGGACGGAGCGGCGGAGCAGCGGATCCAGGGCTCCCTGTCCAGGCTAATGCAGGGCAGGACCACGCTGATCGTGGCCCACAGGCTGTCCAATGTGGTAGATGCCGACCGGATACTTGTCCTGGACGGCGGCAGGGTGGTGCAGCAGGGGACCCACAGCCAGCTACTGGAGACGGATGGCCTCTATGCGAGGCTGTACCGACTGCAGATGGGGGCTCCCGGGTGAGATTTATCATATTAAAACAGCGTCTGCCCATGTCCGGGTGCTGGGCGGGGGAGATGCGGAACTAAAAAACAGTGTCTGCCCCGCACGGCACCCCAGAGGATTTACGGACGCAATCCTTTCGCGGCCGGAAATGCTCTGCCCATGTCCGGGTGCTGGGCGGGGGAGATGCGGAACTAAAAACAGCGTCTGCCCCGCACGGCGCCCCAGAGGATTTACGGACGCAATCCTTTCGCGGCCGGAAATGCTCTGCCCATGTCCGGGTGCTGGGCGGGGGAGATGCGGAACTATAATAGGAGGCATATCATGGCATACATTCGAGAGAAGACAGAAGAGCTGACCGGTTACCAGGCAGGTGGGAGGTTTCGCCCCTCCGTGGATCTGGACTGCGATTTCGTCATGGTGTACGGAATCGACGACACCATGCCGGAGCGCATCCGGGAGTACAGGGAGCGGGGCTACGTGGTGCACCTGATGACGGGCATCGCCTGGGGCGAGTACCAGGACTACCTGGACGGCAAATGGGACGGCAGGAAGCACTGGGACGAGGGCCAGGTCCAGCGGGACGGCGCGGGGGTGAACCACAATCCCACGGTTCCCTACATGGTCCCCACGGTGGCGTTTTCGGAATACCTGACGGAGCGGATGAAGATTGCGGTGGACGCCGGGGTGGAGGCGATCCATGTGGAGGAGCCGGAGTTCTGGGACAAGAGCGGCTATTCCGAAGCCTTCAAGCGGGAGTACGAGATCCATTACAGGGAGCCCTGGAGGCCCCAGCACGAGGATCTGGACGTGCGCTATAAATCCGCCAGGCTGAAGGCCTATCTGTACTGCCGCACCATCGACAGGGTCAGCGCGGCCCTGAAGGAATACGCCAAGGTGAAGCACGGGAAGGACTTAAGGTTCTATGTGCCCACCCACAGCCTCTTAAACTACACCCAGTGGAAGATTATGAGCCCGGAGGCGGCGCTGATAGGCCTCGCCGGGGTGGACGGCTACATCGCCCAGATATGGACGGGCACCAGCCGGGAGGCCAATGTCTATGAGGGGGTCTACAAGGAGCGCACCTTCGAGACGGCCTACCTGGAGTACGGCGTGATGCAGGAGCTGGTGAAGGGGACAGGGCGCAGGATGTGGTTCCTGAACGACCCCATAGAGGATCTGGCGGGCTATACCTGGGACAATTACCGCTACAATTACATCAAGACCGCCACGGCCTCCCTCCTCCATCCCCATATCTGGCATTATGAGATCTGCCCCTGGCCCCACAGGGTCTTCGAGGGGAAGTATCCCAGGCTCCAGCCCAGGATAGAGGAAAAAATCGAGGACAGCATCGAGACGGAGGAATCCAGGCCTATTCCCCAGGCTTATGCCACCTTGCTGTCGGGCATGTTCCAGCTCTTCGGGGACATGGAGCAGGAGGACGTCTCCTTCGAAGGGGACGTGCCCGGGGTGGGCCTGTTCATGTCGGACAGCGGCCTGTTCCAGCGCACCTTCCCGGACGGCGTGGTCACCGGGGAGCCCATAGAGGAGCGGTTCCGCAGGGCCCTGCACAAGAATTCCGGCAATGCGGTGGACGAGGGGCAGGCGGCGGCCCTGATGCGGGAGATCGAGGGGGACGATTCCATGATGAAGGATTTCATCCAGAGCCCCGCGTTCCCCCAGTTCTTCGGCATGGCCCTTCCTCTGGTGAAGTACGGCCTGCCCATAAAGCCGGTGCAGCTGGACAATGTGAGGCGGTTCGCGGGCTATCTGGACGACTGCCGCTTCCTGATCCTGAGCTATGAGTACATCAAGCCGGAGGCGCCGGACGTGAACGCGTCCCTGATCTCCTGGGTGAGGGCAGGGGGGACCTTGCTCTACATCGGGGACGGCAGCGACCCCTTCCACGGGATTTCCTCCTGGTGGAGGCAGTCGGGCTATGGGAATCCGGCGGAGCATCTGTTCGAGATGGCGGGGATGGAACGCAGCCCGAAGGACGGCGAATATCCCGTGGGCCAGGGCAGGATCGTGGTCTGGAACATGCTGCCCGCAAGGCTGTGCCTGAACCGGGACCTCGCCGGGGCCTACAGGGAGCTGGTGAGGGAGGGGCTGAAAAAGTGCGGCGCGGACTGGCAGTACCGCAATGACCTGACCCTGCACAGAGGGCCCTACATCATCTCCGCCGTCATGGACGAGAGCGTAAGCGACGCGCCCAAGACGTTCCAGGGGCTGTATGCCGACATGCTGGAGAATGATTACCGGATCATCGACAGGAAGGAGATTGGGCCGGACGGGAACGCCATCCTCTTCGACTTCGCGAAGATCGAGGGGGAGACCTTCCGGATCGTGGGCACCTCCGCCCGGGTGGAGCGGGCAGACCTGACGGATGCGGGAGTGTGCCTGCGCTTGAAGACCGCGGACAATATCAGGGCGTTCACCAGGGTGCGCCTGCCGAAGGCGGTGGCAGAGGTGAGCGCGGTGGACGAGGACGGCAAAGAGGCAAAGGTATCCGCGCAGTGGGACGAGAGGACCCGGACGCTGCTGGTCTCCTACGACAGTGAAGCGAAGGCGGTGGAAGTGACGGGGCGCTATGGCCGGGGCTGAGATTTTCGGCATTCAGCATTTTTCGCTACCGTACAGGAAAATATTTGATTGCAGACAGGTATGGAGTGTGCTATTCTTTAGAAAAAGGATTGCAGGAGCGACTTTTTCAAAATTTTCTGGAATAAAGGAGAGACATGATGAAAGTAATGCATTCTGAATGGAAGGACAGGGTGAAGCACTGGATGCGCACCCTGAAGGACGACCTGTACCAGCCTCTGGGGGAGATTTCCTGGGAGGCCTTCCCCACCATGGAATATCTGACATCGGAGGAGGCGCTGAAAGGGCCCTTCCAGCCGGTGAGCCCGGGCTTTACCTGGGGGCATGAGTGGGAGTACTGCTGGTTCAAGGGGAGCATCGCCCTGCCGGAGGAGGCGAAGGGCCAGCGGATTGTGATGGATCTGAAGCCCCAGGGGGAGTCCGCGCTGTTCGTGAACGGGAAATCCTTCGGGACTTACCGGGCCTCCTGGGTGAACGAGCCACATCACTTCATGGAGGACAATGTGCTCAGCTTCTGTGCCCAGGGCGGGGAGCATTATGACATCCTGATGGAGACCTATGCGGGACATTTCATGCCAGAGGCCCCTACGGGAGGCTGCACCACAGGACCCGTGCTGCCCGGCGCATTTGAGGATACGGCGGAGGAAGGGAAGCGGCGCGTCCTGGGGAAATGCACCTACGGCATCTGGAACGAGGACGCGTATCAGCTGTACATGGATGTGGCCACCCTCAGCGCCCTGCTGACGACTCTGGACGAGACCTCCCTGCGGGCTGCGAAGATTGCCAAGGCATTGCAGGAGTTCACGTTGATCGCGGATTTCGAGCAGCCCAGGGAGGGACGCATCGCTTCCTATAAGGCGGCCAGGGAGGCCCTGCGCCCTGTGATGGAGGCGAAGAACGGCTCCAGCGCTCCCGTCTTCTACGCCGTGGGCAACGCCCATCTGGATCTGGCATGGCTCTGGCCCATGGCGGAGACCTACCGCAAGACCGAGCGGACCTTCGCGGCCCAGCTTCGCCTGATTGAGGAGTATCCGGAGTACAAGTTCATCCAGAGCCAGCCGGCCTCCTATGAGATGTGCAAGAAGTACTATCCCGAGCTTTTCGCCAGAATCAAGGAGGCGGTGAAGGGCGGCCAGTGGATCGCGGACGGCGCCATGTGGGTGGAGCCGGATACCAACATGGCCAGCGGGGAAGCGCTCATCCGCCAATTAATACACGGAAAAAGGTACTATAAGGAAGAGTTCGATGTGGACAGCAAGGTGCTCTGGCTGCCAGACACCTTCGGATACACCGCGGCCCTGCCCCAGATTCTGAAGGGCTGCGGCGTGGACTACCTGGTGACCCAGAAGATATTCTGGTCATACAATGAGGGGGACCAGTTCCCGTACCATTACTTCACCTGGGAGGGCATGGACGGCAGCCAGGTGGTGTCCTTCCTGCCCACCAGCTATACCTACCGCACGGATCCCATCGAGGCCAACAATATCTGGAAGAACCGGACACAGGTGCAGGATCTGGACGCTTTCCTGATGCCCTACGGATACGGCGACGGAGGCGGCGGCCCGGCCAGGGACTACATCGAGTACGCCAAGCGTCAGGAGGACCTGGAGGGCAGCGTGAAGGTGAAGATGGCCGGCCCCATGGAGTTCTTCCATGATATGGAGGAGCAGGGCGGCCCGGTGAACACCTACGTGGGAGAGCTGTATTTCAGCGCACACAGGGGGACCTACACCTCCCAGGCGGCGGTGAAGAAGAACAACCGCCGCAATGAGCTGGCGATGAGGGAAGAGGAGTTCTGGAGCAGCTTAGGGCTCGGGCGGGGCCTGGAGTATGACCTGGCCAAGGCTGACGCCCTGTGGAAGGAGCTGCTGCTGCACCAGTTCCATGACATCCTGCCCGGCTCCAGCATCGGACGGGTCTACGTGGAGGCCAACAAGGCCCATGAGGCCATTCACGCGGGGGCACAGGAGCTGCTGGATCAGGCAATCGACGCGCTGACGGAGCGGAAAGAGGAAAATGCCGTGACGGTGTGGAACTCCTTGAGCTTTGACCGGAAGGCTCTGGTGGAGCTGCCCGAGGCCTTTGGGGCAGGGGCCAGGACTCTTGAGGGCCAGGCTGTGCCTGTGCAGAAGACAGAGGAGGGCGTGAAGGCTATCGTGGACATCCCTTCCTGCGGCGCGGTGTCGCTGGTGCCCGCAGAGGCCGGGGCTTCCGGGGATGGCGCGAAAGCGGCTGTGTCCGTGAAGGAAGAGGGAGACGGCTATGTGCTGGAGAACAGCCAGGTCAGGGCGACTGTGGACGGCAGGGGCGAAGTGGTGTCCTTTGTGCTGAAGGAGTCCGGCAGGGAGTACGCCGCACAGCCCATGAACAGGTTCCGCCTGTACAAGGATGTGCCCCGCCTGTTCGATGCCTGGGACATCGATTCCAACTATATCCTGCAGGAGGTGAAGGCCGCCACCGAGGTATCGGTGGAGAAGGTGGGCGAAGGCCTGGAGGGCGTGCTGAAGGTGTCCGGCAGAATCAGCGAATCCGGCTTCACGCAGTACATCCGCCTGGCCGCGGACAGCAGGAGGCTTGCCTTCGAGACAGAGGTGGACTGGAAGGAGCTCCACAGGCTGCTGAAGGTGTCCTTCCCGGTAGACGTGTACGCGGAGAACGGCATCAACGAAATGCAGTTCGGTTATGTGGAACGTCCCGCACATCGCTCCAGGCTCTACGACAAGGACAGGTTCGAGGTGTGCAACCACCGCTACAGCGCCCTCTGCGACGGCTCCCACGGCGCGGCGGTGCTCAACGACTGTAAGTACGGCATCAGCATGAACGGCAACGCCCTGGAGCTGACCCTCCTGCGGGCCGCCGCCTGTCCTGAGATGCGGGCGGACAACGGGCAGCATTCCTTCACCTACGCCTTCACGGCATGGGAGGGGCCATTTGTCGACAGTGACGTAGTCAGACAGGGCTATGAGCTGAACGTGAAGCCTGTGGTGAGCAAGGGGGCAGTGGATCGCTTCAGCGCCGTGACCGTGGATAAGGCCAATGTAATCCTGGATACCATGAAGCCCGCGGAGGACGGAAGCGGCGACATCGTACTGCGCCTCTACGAGGCCAAGAAGGCGGCGGCAAAGGCGGAAGTGAGCCTGCAGTTCGGCGCGGCGAAGGCCTATCTGTGCGATATGCTGGAGAACGTCATCGAGGAAGTGCCTGTGACGGACGGGAAGATCGTCCTGCCGTTCAGGGCGTTTGAGATTAAGACAGTCAGAGTGAAACGGTAAGACTGTGAAACAGTAAAGCGAAAAGTGAATCTATAAATAAGCAAAAAGCGAATCCTCCGGTCATGCCGGAGGATTTGCGCAGCAAAGGAAAACTATGTGCTGCCGCGTCTTGGCAGCGCGTGACAGGCGGCACATAGTTTTCAGACAGGGAGATGACAGGATGAAGATAGCGACTTTTAACATACGATGCGATTATGGTCAGGACGGAGACAACAATTTCCGCTACCGCAAGCCGCTGATTTTAGAGAAGCTTGCGGAAGAAAAGCCGGACATCGTCTGCTTCCAGGAGGTGCTGCCCCATGTGGCGGCCTGGCTGAAGGAGGCGCTCACCGGGTATTATGTGATCGGCTGCGGGCGCAGCGAGACCCTGGAGGACGAGCAGGCGGCCATCGCCTACCGCAGGGACGCATTCAACCTGATTCAGATGGAGACCTACTGGCTGTCGGACACGCCCTATGTGCCCGCCTCCCGCTACCCGGACCAGAGCATCTGCCCTAGGGTGACCACGGAGGCGGTCTTTGAGGAGCTTGCCACGAAGCGGGTGTTCCGGGTGGTGAACACCCATCTGGACCACGAGGGAGCCGGGGCCAGGGAACAGGGCATGCGGCAGATCATGGAGAAACTGGGCCGGGCTGCGCTTTTCGCCGACGCGCCCGTCGTCATCACCGGGGACATGAACGCGGAGCCGGACAGCCGGGAGATGGGGATAATCAGGGAGTATCCTTCCTATACCAATGTGACGGAGGGAATCGGCATCACCTACCATGGCTATCTGCGGACAGAAGCGCCATGCTCCATAGATTATATTTTTGTAAAGGGCTTTGCCTGTGAAAAAGTGGAGAAGTGGGAGGATGAAAGGGGCGGGGTGTTCCTTTCCGACCATTACCCGGTGTGCGCCGTGCTGCGGCCTTAGGGCATCCAGAGACTATCTTTAGGCCAGGGATTTGCCTCATGGATGGCCTGAAAAAGTGCAATAATCGGGATGGGAATCCTCCGAAAAAGTGCAATTTTTATATCTTATATCCTCCGAAAAGATGCATATTTCGTTGACAGCAGGGAAAGCTGACCGTATAATAAAAGAAAAACAGACCATTGGCAGGTGACGGATATGCTGAAACGGAAGATTTACGACAAGCTCCTGGACTGGAAAAACAGGAAAAGCCGGGAGTGCCTCCTGGTGCAGGGGGCCAGGCAGATTGGGAAGACTTTCATCATCGAGGAGTTCGGGAGGAGAGAGTATGAAAGCTATGTGTATCTGAATTTCTACCGGAATCCGGAGCACAAAAGGATATTTGAAGGCTCTCTGGAGGCGGAGGAAATCTACAAGAAGATATCGCTGTATGTCAGGAATGTCCGGTTCCTGGAAAAAGAGACCCTGATTTTCCTGGACGAGATTCAGGACTGTCCCAATGCCAGGACAGCGCTGAAATTCCTGGCTATCGATGACCGGTATGATGTCATCGCCTCCGGCTCTATGCTGGGACTCTGCTATAAGGAGATGGCCTCGATTCCCGTGGGCTATGAGCGGTCCATGGAAATGTACTCCCTGGATTTCGAGGAATATCTTTGGGCCGTGGGCCGGACTCCTTCGGCCATCCAGGCGCTGCGAGGCTTCTTTGAGAGGAAGGAGAAGGTGGATGCCGGAATCCATGAGCATTTCATGACGCTGCTCCGGGAATACCTGGTGGTGGGAGGGATGCCGGAGGTGGTCAATACCCTTCTGAAGACGAACAATTACCAGGAAGTCCACGCTACACAGAAGAAAATCATGGAGAGCTACAGAGAGGACATCAAGCATTATGCCACTGCGGCCAGCAGACAGAAGATCGGCGAGTGCTATCTGTCCATACCCCGGCAGCTTGCCAAGGAATATACGAAATTCCAATACAAGATAGTCGGCAAGGAGGGGAACGCCCGCCGATATGAAAACTGCCTGAACTGGCTGGTGGATGCCGGAATGATCAAGCTGTGCGTCAATGTATCCACGCCGCAGTTCCCCCTTGTGGCCTACGAAAAACCGGATCAGTTCAAGGCCTATGTGACGGACATCGGCCTGCTCGCCTCTCTCTACGGCTATGACACCCAGGCCGCTCTGTTGAAGGACACGCTCACAGGCCCGGCCAAGGGCGGCATCTACGAGAATCTTGTCTTTGACATGCTGACGAAGAGGGGCCTTGGACTGAATTATTTCAAAAACGATAAAAATACCCAGGAAATCGAATTCCTCCTGGTGCGGGACGGCGCGGTGATTCCCATAGAGGTAAAGTCCAAGCGTGGGGCCACGGTGTCGCTGAACCATTTCATGGAGGAATTTGCGCCGCCCTATGCCTATAAGCTGGTGGCGGGGAACGTGGGGGTCAGCGATGCAAAAATTACGCTGCCGCTGTATATGGCTATGTTCCTCTGAGGGCGGAAGCTATGGATTCTGCTTTCGGATTTTGCTCTTGCCAGTTTTGCGAGTAGCCGCTGAACCGGGAGGACAACGCTTTTATCCTGGAATTCAAGGTGCACAATCCGGGGAAAAAGGGCGAGAAGACCCTGGAGGACACGGTACAGGCGGCCCTGCGGCAGATTGAGGAGAAGCAGTATGCCGCAGGCCTCCTGGCAAAGGGAATCCCCGAGGATAAAATCCGCAGGTATGGATTTGCCTTTGCGGGGAAGAAGGTTCTGATTGGCTGAGGGAATTGGCTGACATGCAATGAGTATCCTGCCGCATTCAACGGCTCAGCGGCAGGATGACAAGCCTGTCTCGATGTCGGATGTGTTGTAGAGCGCAATGTCCTGCCTGGGGCTTTTCTTTTTGGTAGGTTTTCGCCTGCCATACATGTTCGGAAATCCAGTATTTACAAAGGCCTGTGGGCTCTGGCTGTCTGCCGGGGGCAGTAAGGACCGCCCTCAATGCCGGATGATATCCGCGAATTCCGCTCCTGTCGCCCGGGCCAGATCCTGCGGATCCAGCTCCAGCTGGGAGCCGATGCGCCCGCCGCTGACGATGATTTTCTCCATAGCCTGGGCGGAGCTGTCGATGCGGGTCACGTACTGCTTCTTCATGCCCACTGCGGTGCAGCCGCCGCGGATGTAGCCGGTGATTTTGTTGATGTCCTTCACATGGATCATCTCCACGCTCTTTACGCCTACGCTCCTGGCGGCGGCCTTTAAGTCCAGCTCCTGCGCCACGGGTATCACGAACACGTAGTAATCTCTTGGTTGCTTTTCACCCCTGCTTCCTGACGTCACCAGAGTCTTGTACACCTTCTCATAGGGCAGGGAGAGCATGTCCGCAATCTGCAGGCCGTCGGTGAACTCATCGCACTCATAGGTCAGGTGCGCATAGGGAATCTTCATGGATTCCAGTATGCGCATGGCATTCGTCTTGATTTCCTTTGTCTTTGCCATGATGACCGCCCCTCCCTTACCACTCTTTCGTAAGCTCGATATCCCACCCAAGAGCAAAAGGGCCGTTCACCTGGGATTCCATGTCGCGCACCAGCTCCGCGCGTTCCCCGGCGCTGCTCTCCGGATCTGTCAGGGACTCCTCCGCCCAATAGGAATAGCCGTAGAGATAGCTCTGGTTAAAGTCCTCCCAGGAGCCAAAGAGCTCTTTCGCCTTCAACGCCGCCTCCAGGGTCTTGTCCAGCGCCTCCTCATAGGTGCAGTAGCCGGACGCATAGCCGAAGCCCATGATGGTTCCTACCCGGCTTAAGTCCCAGGCAGCGATGGCGCTCTCTCCATAAGCGGCCCATGCGTCATAAGCCGCCAGAAGGCTGATGTATGTCCCCTGATCCAGGTTCTGCCCGGTCAGCTTCGCGTCAAAGGCATCCCGGTCCGTCTCGCCCAGGCCTCCGTATTCCTCCAGGAGCTTTAGGGCATCCGGGTTATGCATTCCGTTTATCAGGCTATCCGCCGTTTCCATCAGGGCGGCAGTGTTTTCTATGCCCCAACTGGAGGACAGGCTCTCCTGAGCCTGGGATGCCAGGGATTCAAGGGTGCTTTCGTCCGCCCCGCCCTCTTCCAGCGCATGGTAGGTCTCCCGGAGGCTGGCCCCGTTCGCGGCGTCCAGAACCGCCGTCATGCCGTTAAGGAAATCCTTGGTGCCGCCCTGCGCGGAGGTCTCGTCCAGAATCTCCAGAGCGATGACCTGCTTCGCATCCTCCACATCGTCATCATTTCCTATTACAAATACGGAATAATAGCTGTTCTCCGTCTCCAGATAATAGCCGTAGGCCTGCCCCCTGGTGGTTCCATGCTTGACCACGCTTTCCCTGGCAAGGCAGCCCAGTGCGCCTTCGGCGGCGGGAGCGTCCGCATCCGTCCAATCCGCCGTTATGCCGGAACCCTTCATCAGCAGATTCGCGATATAGTCCGCATAATCCTCCAGGCTTTCCATGCTGCCGGGATTTCCGGAGACATTGGACTTAGGGGTCTTCACGCAGAAAGCGCCGAACCCCTTCCGGTCAGAATCGTTCTCCAACATCATCACATCGGATCCCGCCAGGACGGGAGCCTCCGTCTGCGTAAAACCCTCGAGCATGATTACCTGATAGGATCCGTCCGAGGAGACATATTCCTGGGAAGCTGGGAGGCTTTCCGCGTCCGTGGACTCCTCCTGAGCGGCATCTCCTCCGGAACTATCGGATGTAAGCCCTATGGCTTCCTTTAAATCATTGAGATTCCTGATATCCCCGCAGGCTGTAAGCGCCAGCCCAAGGATGAGTGTTGACAATAACACGCCTTTTTTTCTCATGCGTCTCATGCTCCTTCTTTCATATACATACATGCACAGGGGCAAGCTTCGGATTGGTCGCCCTCTCTACAGCTGCCCGTTGACGATTGTACCATATCCTGACTCAAATTTCCACGCTTTTTTCTTGTAATTCATGCCCGTCTATGGTAAGCTGATTACAGGCAAAGAATTCAAATCTTACATCTCAAAAGGCCGGACAGGCCTTTTCTGTAATACCTGACAACAGCCCCGCGAAAGGCGGCCTGTTGTATCGAACTTCTTGCTGGGCGGGAGCCTGTATCCAACGGAACATGAACTCCATAACCGAAAGCAGGAAGGGCGGATTGCATGACCTTTCCTGCGAATCTCATCTTCGAAAGGAAAGGGGACAGAATGGAAAAGACAAAAAGGGCAGAGGAGGCCGTTGTGGAGGAGATTCTAAGCTGGGCAGGAGACGGGGAGGATGATATGGCATTCAAGTATAACATCATCAGGGCCTTTGAAGATGAAAGGGCTGAGGGAAAGGAAGAAGGAAAGAACCTAAAGCTGATAGGCCAGGTCAGAAAGAAACTCTCCAAAAACATCTCCCTGGAAGAAACCGCGGATATGCTGGAGGAGGAAACGGCTGCCATCGCGCCGATCTACGACTTGCTCAAGAGCCATCCTGACTGGGAGGATGAAAGGATATGCGCTGGACTGGTGAAGCCGGAAAGCCAGGCTCCAGAGCGAGGTACAGATGTAAGCTTGTAGAAAAGGGCAGAACAGCCGCATAAGCAGGAGACCGCCTGGCCCCATAGGGAGGCGCTCCTGCGATGCGGCTGTTCTGTCATGCCGGAGAACTATTCAAAAAAGTCATTCTCCCGAAACTGCAGGGAGTAAAGCTGGCTGTATGTGCCGCCCGCCTCCATCAGCTCCTCATGGGTGCCCCGCTCGGTGACGCGGCCGCCTATGACTACGGCAATCTCGTCAGCATTGCGGATGGTGGACAGGCGGTGCGCCACCACCAGCGTGGTGCGCCCCTTGCACAGCTCGTCCAGGGCCTGCTGGATGAGCACCTCCGTGGTGTTGTCCAGGGCGCTGGTGGCCTCGTCCAGGATCAGTATGGCCGGGTTCTTCAAGAACACCCTTGCGATGCTCAGGCGCTGCTTCTGGCCTCCGGAGAGCTTCACGCCCCGCTCGCCGATCTCCGTATCGTACCCCTTCTCCAGGGTCATGATATAGTCGTGGATGTTGGCGCGCCTTGCGGCCTCGTACACCTCCTCCTGGGTGGCGTCCGGGCGGCCGTAGAGGATGTTCTCCCGGATGGTGCCCACGAAGAGGAACACGTCCTGCTGGACGATGCCGATGTTCCTGCGCAGGGACTCCATGGTCAGATGGCGGATGTCGCGCCCATCGATCAGGATGGAGCCGTCCTGCTCCTCCAGCTTATAGAAATTGGGCAGCAGGTGGCAGAGGGTGGTCTTGCCGCCGCCGGAGGGGCCCACCAAGGCCAGCTTCCTGCCTTTCTCCAGCCGCAGATTGATGTCGTGCAGGACTTCCTTGGAATCGTCGTAGGCGTAGGTCACGTTCCTGAATTCGATGACGCCCTGGACATCTGTCAGATCCTCCGCGTCCGGCGCATCCTTTTCCGGCTCCGCATCCATGATTTCCAGAAAACGCTTGAAGCCGCTGACGCCGTTCTGGAACTGCTCCATGAAGCCGATCAAAGTGTTCACGGGATTGATGAACAGGTTCACGGACACGATGAAGGTAGAGTAATCGCCGAAGGAAATCCGGCCCGCGTACAGGAACAGGCCACCCGCAATCAGGATGAACACATTGAAGATATCCGTCACGAAAGCGGTGGAGGAGTGGAACATGGCCATGGCCCGGTAGGCCCTGCGGGAAGCGTCCACGAACTGTCTGTCGCCCTCCCGGAACTTCTCGATCTCCCGCTTGCTGTTGGTGTAGGCCTTTGTCACGCGGATGCCGGTGACGCTGCTCTCCACCGCGGCGTTGATGGTGGCATTGCTCTTGCGGCGGTCGTCAAAGGCGCGGCTCATTGCCTTGCGGAAGTGCAGGGTCACCACCACCAGAATCGGTACGCAGGCGAAGATGATCAAGGTCAGTATAGGGTCGATCATTACCAGGTAGACGAAGGACAGGATGATCATCACGGAGCTGATCAGCAGGTTTTCCGGGCCGTGGTGGGCCAGTTCGCTCACCTCGAACAGGTCGCTGGTGATCCGGGTCATGATGCGGCCGGTCTCGTGGTTGTCATAGAACCGGAAGGGCTGCTTCTCCAGATGGGCGAACAGGTCCTGGCGCATCTGGGACTGCATCTTCACGCCGATGACATGTCCGTAATACTGCACGAAATACAGCAGCGCCATGCGGATGATGTACAGGGCCAGCACGATCAGGCCCGCGGCGACGATGGTGGTATACATTTTCTCCGGGATATAGATGTTGAGCATCTTGTTGGTGACAATGGGGTACACCATGCCGATTACGGAGATCAGCAGGGAGGCCAGCATGTCCAGGGCCAGCATCTTTTTGTGCGGCTTATAATAGTAGATAAAACGTTTCAGCATGTCTTTCAGGTTTCCTTTCCTCTTTTTTCCGGTGGTACGTAGGACTTGCATTTCAGGTATTCCGATTCCGGGCAGCCGATAAACGTGCCGCCACAGGGCCTGCGCTCCGTGTCCCGTAGCTGCTCCAGCCCAGCGATGACTGCGCCCAGGGCCTCCTTGTCGAGGCGGTAGTGGGTGTAATAGCCCCTCTTGACCCCCAGCACCAGCCCCGCCTCCCGCAGGACCTTCAGGTGCTGGGACACCGCGGATTCCGACAGGCCGCTGCGCATGGCCAGGGCACGGACGCAGTAGCCCCGGCTGGACATGAGCTGCAGGAGCCGGAACCGCCTGGGCTCGCCCAGGGCTTTCAGGATTTTGTCATCCATGGTCGATCCCCTCCGATCTTATTTTTCTATAATCACGTATTATAACATACTAATTTAATTTAGCAAGAACTAAATTATAAAAGTCCTGGAAAATTGACAGCAGGGACGAAAAAACCCATAAAAATGTTGATTTTACGTTGATAAGGAAGTATTTACAACAACTTATCATCAACGCTGACAAACAGGGTGCAAGCAAAAGCAGAGAATATATCACTTTCATTAGTGGTCGGTTCTCTGCTTTTCTGTTACGCAATAGAACACCGTTTTTGAGAGCAGACATATAAAACCCTTACCCCGCCACTTCAATACCCGCAAAGCCACATAAATCAAGGACAAAATAACCCCTACTGCGTAACAATCCCCATAATAGATTGAGGGCGAAAGCAGTCTGCTGATTTCGCCCTCTTGACTACCCACAAGCAAAGGCGGGAAAAGCTGTCAAGGGCGCGTAGCGCGAAGTTTACCCTTGACAGCTTTTCCTGTCTTTGCTACTTCCTATCGGTCGAAGCGGAATTTCAATATGGCTTCAACCAGTTTTGCCTTTAATCTGTCCTGTGTGTCGTCATTGATATGCCCCTTATACATAGGCAGGTATTTGATGTGTGCGGTGTAGTGCTGCAATACTGCGTCTACCGCTTCCGGCTCTCCGGCAACGGCTTTTTCGATTACTTCAAAAGGTATCAGCTTTTTGTTCCTCATGTTCCAATCTCTCCCATTCTTTCCGCAACTGTTTCAGCGCAACATTTCTTCTGTGGTTTATCGTACTTCTGCAACGCCCGTACTGTCTGCCGATGGCTTCATCACGATAGCCAACGAAGTAATAAAGCAACAAAACTTCCCGCCTTAACTCCGGCAATTTTGATAATGCCGTTGCCAACCGTTCATCATCAACGATAACTTCCTTTCCCAATACAATAAATACAGTCGGCTTATCCTGTTTTTCAAAGTAGCTGTCCATAGCAGACGATTCAAAATATCGTTCTGACATCAGATAGTAAATTGAAATAGGTTTCAATTTGGGATATTTCTCTTGCTTCTTTCCGCTTCAAATCCCGCCATGCGTTAATTGCTTCATGGCGCAGGACAACCTTGCAGAACGCATGGAAAGTATATTCGATATGTTCCATGAACTGTTCAGAATATCTCATTCTCTCTCACCCCCTTTCTTCCCAGTAGGGGGCTATTACAACAAACGTCCATGCAGCATAAAGCGGCATAAGCATTTGAGTAATACGAGTTATCAAGACATACTAAATGATTTGACAGTTCATATTCATGGGTAGTATATCCCCTAAACGAACACTGCGTTTTTTTGACAGAAAATAGTTTGTCTGATTTTGCGGATATAAAAATAACACGACGGTACCTCCTGATACCGCCGCATTATTAGTCATAGTTTCTAAAAGTCCTCCGCTGTCCGTTTTGAAGAAACGGCGGCTTATGAGTGTTACCAAAAAGAAAGAGCCGATAACCGCATTTTTAATCTGCGTGTTATCGGCTCTGCGTCTGTGCGTCTGGCTCTTTGATAACTGATATATTCATTTGTTGTACGTTAATAATGGTTTCGTGCTTGCATTTCGGGCAATATAGGGGAAAGTTTTTCAGTTCGGTATCACTCCGCATTTTTAACCTTGTTTTGCTTTGGCATATGGGGCATATTATCCATTCGGTATTCATGTTAAATACCCCAATCCCTGCTAATCATTTGCAGTTTTACCATATGCGGGTAAATCCTGCCTGTGTTCATCAGTTTTTCCGGCGTTCCCTGTTCCGCAACAGAACCGTCTGAAAGCACAACCACTTTATCCGCGCCGCTTACGGTACGCATACGGTGGGCGATAACAAGTACGGTCTTATCCTTTATCAGCCTTGACAAAGCAGCCTGTATCAATGTTTCGTTTTCCACATCAAGGCTTGCCGTTGCTTCATCAAGTAAGATGATAGGGGAATTTTTGAGGAAAGCGCGGGCGATTGAAATTCTCTGCCTTTCCCCGCCGGACAGTTCGCAGCCATTTTCACCAATCATACTGTGATACCCGTCCGGGAGCTTTGTCGCAAATTCTTCACAATTTGCCAGTCTTGCCGCTGCAATCACTTCTTCGTCGGTCGCGTCCTTTCTGCCTATTCTGATATTCTCCATAATTGTGTTGTTAAACAGCGTCACATCTTGAAATACGATAGAGTACAGCGACAGCAAGGTTTCCGGCTCTATTTTCGATATATCCATACCGCCGACAGTGATTTTCCCCTTGCTTATATCCCAGAACCGCGCGGCAAGACGTGATACCGTAGTTTTACCGCCGCCGGACGGTCCGACTAAGGCGGTAACTTCTCCCTGTTTTGCCGTAAAGGACACGTCTTTCAATACGGTTTCCCCGCTATTATAAGCAAATCCCACATGGTCGAACACAATATCGTAACCTTTATTTGTTACTCTGTCTGTTCCTGTCTGAATAGGCTGGTCAAGAATTTCATTCATGCGGTTTATGTTCGTTTTGGTGGAGATTACCGCAGCAAGATTTTGCAATGCACCCTCAAGCGGGGCATATAGCCTTGAAGCCACAAGCAAAAACATAAAGAACAGCGGAATATCAATTTCCCCACGAATAAGCAGCGCAGAACCTACAAGCGCAACCGTAGCAATCCCAAACTTTAATACCAACGTTGAAGAAACAACAAAAAGTGCTGTTCCAAGTTCTGTTATAATGTGCCGCTTTTCCACATAGTCAATTTTTTTGTCAAGCCCTCTTAAATAGTTTTCTTCCGCATTGTTCGCCTTTAAGTCCTGCAAACTTTCGATACACTCCTGTACGCCGCTTTCAAGCGCGACATTTGCCGCTACGGATTTGCGGTTAAAATATTCCTGTATGCGGGCTGAAAAGAATGTGATTGTAAATGCAATCGGCAAAACCCAAACCGCCGCAAGAGCCATTCGCCAGTCGTAGGCAAAAAGGCAAACTGCAATCAATGTTGTGGAAATAAGGGAGCCTGCCAGTGCGGGTACATAATGGGAAAATGCCTGTTCAAGAGTAGCACAATCGCCCATAATCGAATTTGTCAAATCAGCAAGGTCTTTCTTGCCAAAAAAGGACAATGGGATTTTACGGAGCTGTTCTGCTAAGGATATACGCCTTACACCGCTTTCCACATAAGTCGCTAAGTAAGTGGCGTTATACTGAAACCATGTCACAATAAAAATAAAGCATAAGCAAACCAGAGCACCAACCGCGTAGAAGAGGGCGCGGCTTCCATTTATGCCCCCGTTCATGGTATCAATGACAAAGTAATAGAGCAGTCCGACGGGAAGCATAAAGGATATATCCTGTGCGACACAAGCAATACAGCCCTTTATCAAATCGACAGCCCCCTGTCTTGATAATGCAAAACGTCTTTGCAATGTCTTAATCATGCGTTTACCTCCAATCCCTTATTTTCATTCAAAATCTTCCATTCTGCCGCTTCGGAATAATTCTTCCACATTTTTGTAAATATGCCGTTTCGCTCTATCAGTCCGCTATGTGTGCCGCTTTCGGCAATTTCACCGTCTTGCAGTACATAAATGCAATCCGCGTCTGTGATTGACGACAGCCTGTGTGCAATCATAATGACGGTCTTTCTGGGAGAATCCGCTGATTCTCCTTTTGAAAGAGCAGATAAAGCCTGCTGTACGCGCACCTCATTGTCGGGGTCGGCAAACGCGGTTGCTTCATCAAGAATTAGGATAGGCGCATTTTTCAAAATTGCGCGGGCAATTGCTATTCTTTGCTGTTCGCCGCCGGACAGATACACGCCTTTTGTGCCGACAACCGCATCAATGCCATTCGGTAATTTTTCAATAATATCCAAGCACTGTGCAGCTTCCAGAGCATGGGCGATTTCTTCGCGTGTGGCGTTAGGTTTTGCCATACGCACATTTTCCAATATGGACGCTTTAATAAGGCGGCTGTTCTGAAATACAAAAGATACCTTATTCATCAATATTTCTTTCGGAATGTCGCGTATGTCGATATTCCCTATCAGTATGCGTCCTTTTTGCGGGTCAAAAAATCTTGTGACAATATTTGCAAGTGTCGTCTTGCCGCCGCCGGACGCTCCTACCAATGCGACTGTCTGCCCCGGCTTTATGGAAAGAGATACATCATTGAGCGCGTTTTTTTCTCCGTCATAGCTGTAACTAACGTGTTCCAATGTAATTCCATTATTTTTAGGGATATTATTCACTTTGCTTTCAGACAATGGCTTTTCGTTCAGCACTTCATCAATCCTGTTGATTGCGTCGCCTACAATCATTGCGTCCTCGCTCATAAACATAATTTTTGTAAGCGTCGTACCAATGACGGGAGTAATCACAATATAGAAGATAAGGTTTAACAGAAGTTCATTTGTTACGCCACCCCTTGTAAAGAGAATACCCCCGGCAATCAGAAACGCGAATACGCCGTTAATTGCTGTTGTATAGAACATCATAGGCAGACGCAGCCCCTTTGTATATGCAATTACCCATGTTTCGTAATTGTCTATCGCGTTTTTGAAGCGTTTGAAAGAAAAAATTGTCTGCCCGAAAGTCTTTACTACGGGTACGCCCCGCACATATTCAACAGCTTCGTTTGACATATCAGCAAGCGCATTTTGATATTGTTCCATTCGCTTTTCCATGTCTTTTCCTGTCATTTTCATCATAATCAGAAAACCAAGCACAACTGGAACAAGGCTTAAAAGCCCTAACCGCCAGTCAAAGGCAAGCAACAGGAAAAGCAGCCCTATGGGTGTGGCAATCGCCCCCGCTTTGTCGGGAAGCCTGTGTGCAAGATATGTTTCTGTAGCGGTACTGGAAGTATTTACTATTCTCCGCAGCTTTCCGCTTCCATACTTTTCCGTTACCCCAAGCGGCAAGGCTGTAATATGGCGCATAAGCTCTTTTCGGATATTTGCGGCAACCCGGAACGCGCTCATATGCGAACACATCAAGGCGGCTATGTAGACAACAATAGAGATAACCGCAAACAATACCGCAGACCAGCCGTAGCCTGTGACATTCCCCGCTTCCACGAAGTCCGGGGAAGCTTCCAGTATGTCGTGAATGATACGCCATATATACCAAAAAGGTACAAGAGCTAACAGCGCACTCATTACGGACAGTACCCAAGATAGATAGGTTAAAATCTTATGCCCTCCGGCATAGCCCATCAGTCTTGATAGATTAGACCGTTTTTTCATTGAAAAAAACCTCCTTGAAAATTTTTTATGATATGAGGACTAAATAACTGCCCTCGAATATCCTTATTTGATTAGTGGTGTCTTTATAAAGTTAGCTAAAACTAACCCATGCGTCAAATATAATGGAAAGTGTAAACTTTCCATTATCAAATCTTATTGGACATTTATTTGTAATCGAGCCTGCTCGATTTATTATTGCCCCATAATTTTCATCCACCCGGCGGTATAGAAAGCTCTCATTTCTTTCAAATAGTGCTTTGCTTCTTCAAGCGGCATTTCATGTATAATCAGCTCAAAAAATGTGTTGAACATTCCCGTAATCAAAATATGCTCTAACCGTTCATCAATGGGCGGCGCGGGTCTGCCTAACTTTTCAAGAACTGCTAAATAATCATGTGTTCCTTTTGTTTCTATTTCCACCATTTCATCAATCAGCTTTGAAAAACGTGTTCCCTCCGAACAGCAAAGTATGAGCTTAAATTCATTCAAGTGTTCATAGGCGTACAAGAGCATTTCATACATATACACGCCGGAAGTAGAGGTAAGATTGTCGGGCTGTTCCTCTGGCGGTATTTCTGCAAATTCTTTCTGTGCCTTGCAAAAGAGTTCCAATAAGAAATTGTAGTGTTCGCCTACCAGTGCTTCAAATAAATCCTCCTTGCTGTTATAGTAGCCATAAAACGCGCCTGTCGTTACCCCTGCCGTTTTGACAATATTCCGCAGGGAAGCAGACTTATAGCCTTTTTCAAGAAATTCCTGCATGGCGGCTGAATGGATTAAATGTAGTGTTGTCTGCTCTGCTTCGCTCATTTTCTCACCTCCTGTATATAACGGCGTTATATATCGCTGTTATATGATACTGCAAATCTGAGAATTTGTCAATGGCACAAAAAAATTTTTGCTGATTTATTCTGTGGCATTGGCATTTCCCAAACTTCCCCGTATTAAGAAACAAGGAAAACTTTTTGAAGAATTTCTCTCAAAACTCCGTCAAAACTGCCCTGTGTGGTGTTGTAGGTAGTGAGAGGAATTATCAGAGGGTTTGGGATTCTTCCCAACAAGCAAAATCTGTCCAGCAAGCCGTAGCGCGGACGGGTAGATTTACGGAAATGGGTACCCGTTTCCTATGATTGAGATCAACGAGGCTATCCGGGCATTTATTGAAA
The DNA here is from genome assembly GCA_910585615.1 of uncultured Acetatifactor sp. Classification (GTDB taxonomy): domain Bacteria; phylum Bacillota; class Clostridia; order Lachnospirales; family Lachnospiraceae; genus Acetatifactor. The sequence continues at coordinate 14,259 of CAJUFO010000019.1, read as the reverse complement.
AAGCCGCCGGAGATACAGAATTATCGGAGGACGAATACATAGACCATTCTGATGGCCTTATCCATTGTAAGAAATGCGGAGGGAGGCGGCAGACCATCCTCCCCGACCCGCTCCGGCACAGCTACCTTATGCCCCGCTGTGTCTGCCCCTGCCAGCAGGAGGCCGAGAGGCAGAGGAAGGCCGCCGGGGAACGGAGGGCGCTCATGGAGAGCATCCGGCGCAGGAGGGCGCAGGGCCTGCAGGACCGCTATCTCCATGAATTCACCTTTGCCAATGACAACGGGCAGAACCCGCTCATGGAGAAAGCACGTGCCTATGTGGGGAACTGGAAGGAGGCATACCGGGAAAATACCGGCCTTCTGCTTTTCGGTGACGTGGGGACGGGGAAATCCTTCTTTGCCGGATGTATCGCCAATGCCCTGATTGACCGGGACATACCAGTGCTTATGACAAATATCCCCTCTATCCTGAACCGGCTGACCGGGATGTTTGCCGAGGACCGGGCGGCGTTTATCTCCGCCCTTGACGATTACAGCCTTTTGATTCTGGACGACCTGGGCGTGGAACGCAATACCGAATATGCGCTGGAGCAGATGTTCCTTGTCATTGACAGCCGGTACAGGAGCAGGAAGCCGCTGATCGTCACGACCAACCTGAAACTGGAAGAGATCAAAAACCCGCCCGACCTGGCCCACGCCAGAATCTATGACCGTATCATGGAGCGGTGCGCCCCTGTCCTTTTCTCCGGCAGGAACTTCCGGGAGGAAAAGGCGGCGGCTACCAAAGAGGCGGCGAGGGGGATTGTCTCCCCGAAATGAAACCTGAAAACAGCAGCAAGGGACAATTCCTATACATACCGTGGGACTGTCCGGGAAAGGAGCATCATACCATGAGCAGTGAGAAAAATATCCAGAATGTAGCAGGCACCACAGCTGGGGCAGAGAACCCGCCCGCACTGGTGAAGAAGATAGGCCGCACCACCTATATCGTGCGGATTCATTTCAGTGAGACCAGCACGGAGACCATGAGCGACAAGATTAAGTGTATGCTGAAAAATGAGATACAGCAGATGGGATAAAACGATAACAGAGGGACGCCGGGGAATCAGAAATACTACACTGGTTCCCGGCTTGTAAAATCAGGAGGTTTATGGTAGTATGGAACTACAAAAACGAAAGGAAAGGCAGGTGGGGATATTGACAGCGACGGAACAACAGCACCAGGAGGATTTACAGCGCCTGCGTGACTTACGCCCTATCGACGATGATTTTATGCGCTGCCTGTTTAAAGATAACATTCCATTAGCAGAATTTGTGTTACGCATTATCACGGGTAAGCAGGATTTGATTATCACTGACTGCGAAACACAAAAGGACATGAAAAGGCTGGCCGGGGCACGCTCTATCTGCCTGGACGCATACGGGACGGATCCGGATGGGAAAAAATACGATCTTGAAATCCAAAGACAGGAAAAGGGGGCAGACCCGCACAGGGCAAGATACCATTCCAGCGTGATGGATGTAGAGAACCTCCATTCCGGGCAGGAATTTAAAGAACTGCCGGACACCTATACAATCTTCATTATCGAGAAAGATTTTTACGGAAAAGGTGAACCGGTCTATCCGATTGAGAGAATCAATCTTGCTACGGATAAATCCTTTGAAGATGGAGAACATATTTTATATGTGAATGGGGAATACCGGGGCGAATCCGATTTTGGAAAGCTCATGCATGATTTTAATTGTACACAAGCATCCGATATGAATTTTGAACTGATGGCAGACCGGACACGGTATCTGAAAGAAAATCCGAAGGGAGTGAGTGAGATGTGCCGCATCATGGAGGATATGAGAAATGAATCCCTGAAAGAAGGAATACAGGAAGAAAAAAAGATGACAGTATTCCGAATGTTGGAGGCGGGGAAATACTTGCTTGAGGAAATTGCGAATATTTCAGGGCTTTCCCTTGAAGAAGTTAATCAACTGAAAGCAGAACGAAACGCATAAAGCACTGTCATAGAGCCAGGAATCTTAAATAAAGGTTTCTGGCTCTATTTTTTTGCCCTAATTGTGAATTTTTTGTGAAATTGATTAAAAAGTCCTTGACGATTTGTCTCTGGCAAGACCGCAAAATCCATCCTGATTTCCTGTGGCGCAAGGCTGGCGCCTTTTGACATTAAGGAGGTCCGGGACATGATGTCGGATGATGAACTGGAGCTGGAGAAGCTGGGAGACCGCAAAACGGCGCTGTTCTGCATCGTTTCCGACACGGATACCACCTTCAATTTCATCGCATCCATGGTGTATACCCAGATGTTCAATGTTCTCTGTGACAAAGCCCTGGAAAACGGCGGTGCGCTGAAAACCCACGTTACCTGCCTTTTTGACGAGTTTGCCAATCAGAAGATTCCGAACTTTGAGCACCTGATTTCCGTTATCCGGAGCCGGGAAATTTCCGCCCATGTGATCGTCCAGACCCAGAGCCAGCTAAAGGCGGTGTATAAGGACCATGCGGAAACTATCATAGGAAACTGTTCCAGCGTCCTCTTTCTGGGAGGCAAGGAGCAGAGTACTTTAAAGGAGATTTCCGCCATGCTCGGGAAGGAGACCATAGACACGTTCAACATGTCCGATTCCAGGGGAAGCCAGCGCAGTTATGGGCTGAACTACCAGAAACTGGGGAAGGAGGTAAGATAAGCGGACGAGACGCGCCAGAAAGCAGCAAGCCGTTTGCCGGGATGGAAATTTGTCAAAGGCCGTTTTCCTTTTCTGGAGCAAAAGGGGGTGGGGTATAAGGTGTTAAAAGGGGCCTGTGTGGCGGGCATTGGATTTTTTTATGGGTTTGTCTATCTTATTGTGTTGGTTCTCAGATTCATCGATTATATGGCACACTTCAATGATTGAGGGGGAGTGAAGTGGCAAAGTTGGGCTGGGATATCGTTTGCGGAATTGTATCTGGTGCCAAATTCATTCCTGAGAAATAGGACGGTGTGTTGCTGTGTAAAGCAGTTAGCCAGACAGAAGACAAAAATTAACAATAGGAGATAGCCTTGCTGAAAAGGGAACAAAGGACTAGTTATGGGGTAAATTCCTTGTGATTAGAACGGCCTAACAGGTAATCTATGCTGACATTGTAAAAATCAGCGATGGCGATGAGGACATTTATTGGAATATCTCTGGTGCCATTTTCATAATGCGAATAGGAACGTTGTGAAATGTACAAATATTTGCTAAGTTCCGTCTGGGTCAAATCAGCATCTTCCCTTAAGTCTTTGATTCTTTGGAAAATCATGACGGTCTCCTTTGCGATTCATATGCTGTCTCTTATAATATTCTAGCCCAAAACGTTCTATTGACATTTAGAACAAAATGGGCTAAATTGAAAATGGTAAAGAATAGGGAACAGATTTAAAGCAGATTGAAATATGAATAACAATATTTGGAGGGCAACATAGAATACTTTCACTTAACAACACCACAACAGAATATCTGGAACCTGCAAAAATACTATGGCGACACAGCAATCGCCAATCTCTGCGGCGCCGCATTCTTTCCTGAGAGAAGGGACGGCAATCTGCTGCGCAAGGCAGTCTGCCAATTCATATGGAGCCAGAACGGTATCCGCCTGCGCTTCTGTGAAGGAAAGGAACCCATGCAATATGTCTCGGAAGAGGTAGACGAGGATATCCCAATCATGACATTTGACTCCCGACAGGAGTTTGATCAGTATGCGGAAATCTTTGCGAGAGAGCCTGTGGGGCTTCTGGAAAGACAGATGTATCGTTTTGTGGTATTCCATTTGGATAGGGAGAGCAGAAGCGGCGTATTGGTGGTGCTGAGCCATCTGATATCGGATGCCTGGACTTTCGGGCTGATGGCGAACCAGATAGATGTGGCATATCGCGGATTGGCGGGAGAGACCGATGAGGCGCTGTTTTGTGGAAATTATGCGGATTTCATACAATCCGAGGAACAATATCTTGCGTCTGCGCGCCATGAAAAAGATAAGGAATACTGGCATGAGAAATATCCTGCCCGTCCTGAGGAGTGCCCTGTGAAAATACGCTCCGCTTCTATGGATGAGGTGGAGGCAAAGAGGATTGCCAGAAACCTGCCGCTTTGCCTGGAACAGGGGGATTGCCGCATACGGCGGGAAATACCAGGTGACAGAGGCCGTTTTGTTTGAGACGGCGTTGGTGATTTATCTGACGCGTATCAATCCCGATATCTCTGCGGTCACGATTGGCGTCCCGGTGCTGAACAGGAGTAGCGTCCCTATGGGACCGAGTGAGTGTACGATATATATAGTGGGAGGTGAGATGTCTTCACTAAAGAGGATGCCTCAGCAATCAGATATTACTCTTGGCACCCCCATCGCCAACACCCAGATTTATATCCTGGACGGCGACCTGCGCCCGGTTCCCATGGGCGTCCCCGGCGAGCTATGCATAGCCGGGGAAGGCGTAGGCAAGGGCTACCTGAACCGCCCGGAGCTGACCGCAGAGCGCTTCGTGCCGAATCCTTTCGCCGCAGAGGAGAACTGCCATGGAAAGACCATGTACCGCACGGGAGACCTTGCCCGATTCCGCAGCAACGGGGAAATCGAATACCTGGGGCGCATGGACACCCAGGTGAAGATCCGGGGACTGCGCATCGAACTGGGAGAGATTGAAAGCGTCATGGCCAGCTTCCCGGGCATCGCCCTGTGCGCCGCGGCGGACAGGCGGGACGAAACAGGGAGGCAGTATCTGGTGGAATATTACACCATGGCCTGTACTATGGACACAGGCCCAGGACTGGACGAGAAAGCTCTGCGCACCCATCTGTCCGCCAGGCTGCCCAAGTATATGGTGCCCAACTATTTTGTCCATCTGTCGGCCATGCCCATGACCGCCAGCGGCAAGACGGACAGGAAGAGCCTGCCCGCGCCGGACTTCTCATGCCAGACCAGGGAGTACATCGCCCCTGCCACGGAAACCGAAGAGAAGTTGTGCCGCCTCCTGGAGGAGCTGCTGCATGTGGAGCGGATGGGCGTGACGGATGACTTCTTCGAGATGGGCGGGGACAGCCTGACTGCCATCGAGTTCCTGGCAAAGGCCCATGACAGCGGGATTTCCTTTGCCCTGCAGAATATTTTCGACTATCCCACCGTAAGGCAGCTGTGCGGCCATATGGAAGCCGGAGACGAGGAAAAGATTCGCTATGAGGCGGCGGATTTTGACAAATACCGGAGTCTGCTTGAGGAGAACGTGATTGACGAGAGCTTTGTGCCGGAGAAGAAATCTCTTGGCAATGTGCTGCTGACCGGAGCCACCGGATTTCTGGGGGCCCACGTGCTGGACAGACTGCTCCAGGAGGAGACAGGGAAAGTGTACTGCCTGGTGCGCGGCGGGGAGACCGCGGATGGCAAAGCACGGCTTCGGGATATTCTGCGGTACTATTTCGGAGACCGGTACGAGGCGGAATTTGCCGATGGATTGGATGAGGAAGCTATCGAGAAATCAGGTGCGAACCATATGGAGGAACTGGATTTAGAGTGTACAAAGGGATCGGATACAGGGCCAGTAGCAGAAAAAGCGGCAGGCGTGGAGTCCGGGCCGAAGCAGTCGCGAAGGATTATCCCCATCGTGGGAGATATCGAATCGGATTCACTGGCGCGGGACATGCCCCGGGACGTGCAGACCGTCATCCATACGGCGGCCAGCGTCAAGCATTATGGCTCCTATGCCTATTTCCATCGTGTCAACGCGGAGGGCACAGAGCATGTGATAAACTATGCCAAGTCTGTGGGGGCCAGGCTGCTGCATATCTCCACTCTGAGCGTCAGCGGGAACAGTCTGGCAGAGGAATTTGCGGTCTATCGGTGGTCGGAGGAGAAATTCTTCGGTGAGTCCTGCCTTTACATAGGCCAGCCCCTGGACAATGTCTATGTCCACAGCAAGTTCGAGGCGGAGAGGGCGGTATTCGATGCCATGCTCACGGGGCTCGACGCCAAGGTGATACGGGTGGGCAACCTGACCAGCCGGGCGTCGGATTACAGGTTCCAACCTAATTACAGCCAGAACGCGTTCCTCACCAGGTTCAAGGCCATCCTGGAGTTTGGGCTGTTCCCGGACTACCTGATGCATTTGTACTCGGAATTCTCCCCCATAGACCTGACGGCGGAGGGAATCGTGAGGATTGCGCAATATGCAGGAAAGCAGACCGTCTTCCACCTGAACAGCAACCGCCCCATCTATTTCGACCGTTTCGTGAAGGTGGTGCATGAGCTGGGGATTTCCATGGAAGTGGTGGAGGGAACAGCCTTTTACCAGGCGCTGCGGGGGACCTTGCGGGAGAAGGGGACGGAATATATGTTTGAGGCTTTCCGGAATGACATGGACGAGCGGGGGCAGCTGGTTTACGACAGCAACATCCATATCGAAAACGACTTTACGGTATGGTTCCTGAAGAAGGTGGGCTTTGAGTGGAATGAGATAGATTTGGAATATATCCAGGGCTATATCAAATACTTCCGGGGGCTTGGGTATCTGAAGGTATGAGGGTGAATGATATGGAGAAGACGGGCTGGAGGAAGGAATTTTAGTGGAATGTGTTGTATTGGGGCTTGACGTACGTGTTTGCGTACGCCATAATGAATTAGACATGTAAAATCTCGTCATTCTACTGCTAAATGTCCATGGGATTTAATTTTGTGGGCAAACTGATGCTTAAGGAGCCAGATGCAAGAAAGGATTTTTACCATCTGATAGAAAACGTAAATCAGTACAATGAGCCGATGCTGATAGTTGGGAAAAAGGGGAACGCGGTTCTTCTGTCAGAGGAAGACTGGAATGCAATACAGGAGACATTATTTCTGGACTCCATTCCCGGGATGACGGAGTCTATTAGATGAGGAGTAAGACATATGGGAAGATTACATCATTTTTAGAAATATATGCCCAGTAAGGAAATCCGGTTTTGCCTACAGGCTGGCCCTCTGCCATCTGCGGAGCGCGCAGCCTGTGTGCAGCCAAAAAAACACAGGAAAGGAAAGTCAGCAAGCATGGAGATAACAATCGGATCAGAGAAAAAGGCAAGGATACAGGAGGGCATGATAGGGCTGTTCTTCGAGGACATCAATTACGCCGCGGACGGCGGGCTGTATGCGGAGATGCTGGAGAACCGTTCCTTTGAGTTCGTGAAGGCAACAGGGGACGCCTGCGACTATCATGTGGAGTACAACGGCGGCTATGCCTGGAGCCCCTATCCGGCGGACGCTGAAAACAGGGTGAAGTGCCGCTTCGTCACAGGCAGCCCTCACAGTGAGGAGAACCCCCACTATATGAGGCTGGAGGCCGCCCAAGCCGGGGCGGGTGTCCGAAATAAAGCCTATGACGGCATTTATCTGAAAAAAGGAATGGACTACAAAGCTGTATTCTGGGCCAGGTGCGTAAAGTTCCAGGGGGCATTTGAGCTCTTCGTGGAAAAGGACGGGGTGCGCTGCGCCCAGGGAAAGATATCCGCCGGGGCAGGCCGAGAGGAGACCTACAACCGCTTCCGGAAATATGAGCTTTCGCTTCGGGCAGAGGCGGACGTGGAGCGGGGGGATTTCGTGCTGTGCCTGTCGGAAGCCGGCATCGTGGAGCTGGATTTCGTGTCCCTGATGCCCTGTGACGCCGTGGCGGGAATCTTCCGGAGGGATCTGTTCGACATGCTTAAAAATCTCCACCCGGGCTTCCTGCGCTTCCCCGGCGGCTGCATAGTGGAGGGCAATACCCTGGCCAACCGCTATCGCTACAAGGACAGCTTGAAGCCTGTGTGGGCCAGGCGGAACAACTGGAACCGCTGGGCCGTCCATGAGACCAAGAAAGAAAACGACTACGAGGGCGCTTACAGCCATTACAACCAGACTCTGGGGCTGGGATATTACGAATATTTCCTGCTCTGTGAGCTGATTGGGGCGAAGCCGCTGCCGGTAATGAACGTGGGCTTCGCGTGCCAATATCAGTCCAAAGAAATGGTGGGGCGGGATACGGCGGCCTTTCAGGAATTTGTGCAGGACGCGCTGGACCTGATTGAATTTGCCAATGGGGACACGGATACGCCCTGGGGCGCCGTCCGGGCAGAAATGGGGCACAGAGAGCCTTTCGGACTGAGCATGCTGGGCATCGGCAACGAGCAGTGGCAGACGGAAGAAGCGGATTTCTTTGAACGCTACGAAATCTTCGAGAAAGCCATTCACGAGAATGCGCCAGAAATCAAGCTCATCGGCTCCGCCGGGCCGGACGTGACATCAGACCGGTATACGAAAGCCTGGGCGTTCTACCACGCCCATGAGGAGCAGGCTGATTTCGTGTACGCCGTGGACGAGCATTATTATGTGAAGCCCAAATGGCTGTACGAGCATGTGGACTTTTACGATGATTATGACAGAAAGGTGAAGGTGTTCTCCGGAGAGTACGCGGCCCATCCCAGGAACGGGTTCAACATGCCCCAGGCCAATACCCTGGACGGCGCCCTGGCGGAGGCGGCGTTCCTGACAGGCGTGGAGCGCAACGCGGACGTGGTGGTGCTGGCTTCTTACGCGCCCCTCTTCGCCAGGATGGGCTACACCCAGTGGTCGCCGGACATGATCTGGTTCGATGGAGCCACCTGCTACGGTACCCCCAGCTACTATGTGCAGAAAATGTACGCCTGTAACATGGGGGATGCGGTGCTGGATACCCGGGGCGGGGAGAAGACAGCCGACGCGGATGGCCTGTATCATACCGCCAGCCTCTGTGAGGGAAGCGGCGATATCATCCTGAAGGTGGTCAATGCCGGGGAAACGGAGCGGAATCTGACGCTCACCCTGCCCGAGGGCTGGAGGGAGAGTCCCCGGATTCAGGCCGAAATCCTCATCGGCCCGGAGCGGGATGCCTATAATACATTGGAGAGCCCGGAGAGGGTTGTCCCCTATAGGAAGACCTTCCAGCCGGGAGAGGGCATTGTGCTGCCGCCGCTTTCATTCGCGGTGCTGCGGATCGGGAAGTGAGTATCCGGGGATGCAGGACTGGCGTGGAAAACGGCTGACAGGCTGAACAGACAGACATTCTCCACCAAAACAAATATTTCGGATTTCTTTCAGATTTGTTTAGAATTATAGGGGCATGTATTTAAGAAACGGAAGCTATACTAAACAAAGAACAAATGAGATGGCCAGGCTCCTGATGGCAGGGAGACGGCAGAAAGAAAAAACCGAAATAATGGGGAGGATGTATGGAAACAGTATACAGACAACAGACAATCGACAGACAGATAGAAAAGAACAAAAAGCTCATGACCATAGGCCTGGCTGCGCTGTGCGGTGCCTTTGTGGTAATCCTGGCGAAAGCCTGGCTGGACGGCCGGTTCGACTCTGTGGAGACCTTCCAGAAGTACGTGGCGGGATTCGGCCTGGCCGCGCCGCTCTTCCTGGTGGCGGTGCAGGCAGCCCAGGTGATACTGCCGGTGCTGCCCGGGCTCTTCGGCTGTGTGGTGGGAACTATGATGTTCGGTGCCGCCGGGGGCTTTTGGTGCAATTACATCGGCATTTCCGCAGGCTCCATCATCGCCTTCTGGCTGGCCAGGAAGTACGGCAGCGGTCTGGTGAGCCGGATGTTCCCCGGGGAGAAGTACGAGAAATGGGCCACATGGGCCGCCGGGAGCAGGTTCTATACCGTGGTGCTGTTTCTTGGGATGGTATTGCCCTTGTTCCCTGACGATTATTTCTGCTACTTTACCGGACTGACGAAGATGAGCGCGCGGAAATTCGTTGCAATCATCCTGCTGGGAAAGCCCTGGTGCATCCTGGCCTATTGCATCATGACGGCGGCGATGGCGTAGGCCTAGTGGAATTCCGCTTCTCGATACAGGCCAGGGGCTACCGACGATACCACAAACTTCCCACATATGACACAGGCATGTAACTGCTGAGCATATTTTGCAGGATGCATGCCTTTTTTTGTTGCCACCCTAAAATATATCAAAAAGAAAACAAAAAATCTCCATTTTCCCCCAAAAGCGTTGTATAATGAAAGCGGTAGACAACCGAACCCATACACCAAAGGAGGCTGACATGCTGCGGGAACTAGAGCGTTACTATGAGGACTATTGCGAGAGCATCCGCCAGGAGGCGGAGAAGCTGCGGGCAGAGGAGATGCCCGAGCCTACGGAGGATCTATTCGCGATTTATGAGAATACAGGAAACCGCCTGATTTATGAGGACGTATATTTTGAGAGAAGGAAATTCCTGGCCGTCTTTGGCCTGAAGGCAATCCTGGACGGGGAGGAGAGGGATATCCAGAAGCTGGAGGATATCCTGGAGGGAATCTGCGCGGAAGAATGCTGGGCGCTTCCGGCCCATGTAAACCGTATGACGGATGAAAACTGGCGTACATACGTAGACTTGTTCGCGGCGGAAACGGCCCAGACCCTGGCGGAGATCGCCTCCCTGCTGGGCGGCCGCCTTTCCCAGGAGACAGTGAGGACCGTGAAGCAGGAGGTCATGCGCCGGGTGCTGGCGCCCTTCTCCGCCTCAAGGCCGCCCTACTCCCATTGGGAATACGGTGCCAGCAACTGGTGCGCCGTCTGCGGCGGCAGCGTGGGAAGCGCCGCCATGTACATGCTCAAGGACAGGCCGGAAGAGCTGACAGCCATTCTGGAGAGAATCTGCCACGCCCTGGAAACATACTATCTGAAAAGCTTTGCGGAGGACGGCGCCTGCCTGGAGGGCCTGGGCTACTTTACCTATGGTATGACCTATTTTGCCGGATTCGCCGGACAGCTGTATGAATTTACGAAAGGAAGACGGGATCTGTTCCGCAGTGAGAAGCTGGCCAGGATAGCGGCGTTCCAGGCAAAGTGTTATTTCCCCAGCGGCAGGACGGTAAGCTTCGCGGACGGGTCTGCCGATGAGAGATTCCGCGTGGGCCTCACCTGCTATCTGGCCATGAAATATCCCGAGGCCCAAATCCCGCCCATGGAACGGGCCGCCGGCCTTGATGGAGACAACTGCTACCGCTGGATGGGGCTGTACCGCAACCTGACCTGGACAAAGGAGTATATCGATTTCCTGAGAGGCCAGGGAGTCCGGGCTGAGGAAGAGGCGGATGCTGGAAAGGGAAATGCCGGAGGGGAAACAGGCGGAACAGGGGATGTCGGGAAGAAAGCGGCAGGAAGGGAAGTCGCCGCAGGCCGGATGGTGCTGCCGGATGCCCAGTGGATCATCTGCCGGAGCGCGAACGGAGCCGGCATGGCGGCAAAGGGCGGGCACAACGGAGAGCCCCACAACCACAATGATGTGGGCAGTTTCTTCTATATAAACGGAGAGGATTTCCTGCTGACGGATCTGGGCTGCGGAGAATATACCAGAGAATATTTTTCGGAGAAACGGTACGAGCATCTCTGCTGCAGGTCGCTGGGCCACAATGTCCCCCTCATTGACGGCAGGGAGCAGCTGGCGGGAGAAGAATACGGCTGTGGGCGTTTCGACGCCCAGGGTCCTGACAGCACCCTCATCAGCTTCGCCGGGGCGTATGCCAATCCGGAACTGAAATCCCTGACCCGCAGGCTGGACTGGGATGAGGCCGAGGGAACCCTGCGGGTAGAGGACCGCTTCCAAGTGACAGAGCGATTGCAGTCCATCCGGGAGAACCTGGTAACCTGCTGGAAGCCGGAGATTCAGGGCAATACCCTGCGGATACAGGGGCCGCACAGCGGCTGCGTGGTGACCATAGAAGGCCCTGAGGTAAAGGTAGACTGTATCCGCCAGGATTTCAGCGACCACGGCGGACATCATAGGGATGTGTGGCTGATTCAGTGGGAGGTGCCCGGCACGGGAAAGGCCGGAGACCTCTCGGCCCGGTTCACGGTGCGGGCAGTGTGAATGAGGAAGAGGCTGCCAGGGGAAGCAGAAATTTTTGCGTACTGGGAAGAGATATCCATATAAAACATATAAAAAAGAAAGCAGGACGAGCACAATGAAAATGACAATGAAAAAGGCCCCCATGGGGTGGAACAGCTACGATTATTATGACACCACTGTCACCGAGGAGCAGGTGAAAGCCAATGCCGACTATATGGCGGCGAACTTAAAGGACTGCGGTTGGGAGTACGTAGTGGTGGACATCCAGTGGTACGCGAAGGATGCCGGGAGCCGAAGGAGCGAATTCCAGTACATCCCCTTCGGGGACATGGAGATGGACGGATACGGCAGATATCAGCCTGCGGTGAACCGTTTCCCCTCGGCGGCAGAGGGCAGGGGGTTCGGCCCATTGGCGGATTATGTCCACAGCCTGGGCCTGAAGTTCGGCATCCACATCATGCGGGGCATTCCCAGGCTTGCGGCCCATCAGCACCTGCCCATAGCGGGCTGCCCGTACACGGCGGCGGATGCCGCAGACCCGGCCTCTGTCTGCGGCTGGAACCCGGACATGTACGGGGTGCGGGACAATGCAGCGGGACGGGCTTATTATGACGGCCTGATTGGGATGTACGCGTCCTGGGGCGTGGACTTCATCAAATGCGATGATATCTGCGATAGCTGGATGTACAGAAACGACAGCTTCAGCGGCTGGCACGAGACCAAAATGCTCCATGAGGCCATCGAGAAATCCGGCCGGGACATCGTGCTCAGCCTCTCCCCGGGACCAGCCCATATCGACAGGGCCTGGCAGTACGGAAGATATGCCAATATGTGGCGCATCACGGACGATTTCTGGGACAAGTGGGAGCTTCTGGCGAACATGTTCTACCGCTGCGAGCTCTGGCAGGACCATGTGGCGGAGGGCTGCTACCCTGACTGCGACATGCTGCCCTTAGGCAAGCTTGGCGGAGGCTTCGGCAGAGGGGAGTGGAATACCAATTTCACCAAGGAGGAGCAGAAGACCATGCTGACCCTCTGGTGCGTCTTCGGCTCTCCCCTGATGGTGGGCGCGGAGCTGACGAAGCTGGACGAGTGGACGAAGTGGCTCCTGACCAGGAAGGATATCCTGAAGCTCACGGGCAATGCCTATGCAGGAAAGCAGATGGAGCGGGACGAAAGTCACGCCATATGGAGCTGCATGAATGAGGAGACCGGGGAGCGGTATCTGGCGTTCTTCAACCTGGGGGAGGGGGAGGCGGTGATTTCCTGCTGCTGCGCCCGGGTGGAGCAGTTCGCCAGGGCCGGAAGGACTCAGGTGCAGGAGGCGCTGGAGCTGTGGAGCGGCGAGAGGAGAAGCGTGGCGCAGGGCATGCTCACAGCCCAGGTGCCTGCCCATGGGGCGAAGCTGTTTGAACTGAGCTGAGCGCGGAAAAAGGGGGAAAAGAATGAAGATAGCACTGGCATCAGCGAGGCTGATTGACAGGGATATGCCTTATAACAGGAAACAGATAGAGCGCTACGCAAGGGAAGCGAAAGCAGCGGGTGCCGGGCTGGTCTGCTTCGGCGAGACGTTCCTGCAGGGATTCAACTGCTTCGACTGGGACTTTGAAGCGGACAGGCACATGGCGGTCAGCACGGATTCGGAAGCTTTTCAGGACATCTGCGCCCTGTCCGTCGAATTGCAGACAGACATCCTCTTCGGCTTCGCGGAGCTGGACGGAGATGCCATATATTCCTCGGCGGCTCTGGTGGGGGAGGGCAGGATACGGCAGCTTTACCGAAGGATTTCGAAAGGATGGAAGGAATACAGGCGGACGGATGGCCATTACCGGGAGGGGATGGGCACGCTGCCCTTTGCCTATGGCGGCCGGAGATTCCTGATTGGGCTGTGCGGGGATCTGTGGGATTACCCGGAACGGTTCCGGGCGGGGGAGGACGTGCTGCTGTGGCCGGTCTACATAAGCTATTCCCCGGAGGAATGGGAGGGCGGCATCCGGCAGGAATACGCAGGGCAGGCGGCAAAGTGCTGTGGAAAGGTGCTGATGGTCAACTGCATGGCGGAGGGCGATGCCTACGGCGGAGCATTTTTCTTCCGAAACGGTGGAGTGCAGGCGCAACTGCCCATGGGGCGGGAAGGGCTGCTTGTAGTAGAGGTATAGAAATGCATTTCGGATTTCAACATAAGTTTCAACATAAGAAAATTCAAAAACAGAAAAATTCCTCTTGTCAAATTCGGGCGGTTATGGTATTATAGATTCCGGGCCATCATGCAGACGATGGCAAGGAAGAAGCATATTCATCTGGAAGCTATCAAGGCGGCCGGAAAGGTATGGCTGAAGCGGCTCCATGGTCAAGCGGTTAAGACATCGCCCTTTCACGGCGGTAACACGGGTT